>URDG01000006.1 GCA_900546515.1 uncultured Eubacteriales bacterium
TCAAAAAAGTTCAGATTTTCAAGCAGACTGGCAAAAATGATTTTTTGACAGTCTGATGATCAAAACCACCGGTTTGACCGGTGGTTTTGATTATTGCAGATGTTCTGTTGTTTATTTGCCCCATACCTCTTCGGCGATTTCTTTCACCAGCCTGAGCTTTGCCCACTGCTCCTCTTCGGTCAGTTTGTTTCCGATCTCGCATGAAGCAAAGCCGCACTGCGGGCTCAGGCACAGCCGCTCCAGCGGAAGATACTTCTCCGCCTCGTGGATCCTCGCAATAACGGCGGCCTTGTTCTCCAGTCTGGGGGACTTTGTCGTGACAAGTCCCAGAACCACCTTCTTGCTGCCGGACACCTTTGCAAGCGGCTCAAAGCCGCCGGAGCGCTCATCGTCGAATTCGAGATAAAATGCGTCAACATTCTCCCTTGCAAACAGATACTCGGACACATCGTTATAAGCGCCGCTGTTGGCATAGGTAGAGTGGAAATTGCCGCGGCAGACATGGGTGTTGATAACCATATCCTCAGGCTTGCCCTCGATCACAAGGTTGTTGATCGTCAGATATGTCTCCTTGACCCTGTCAAGTCCGCTGCCCTCTGTGCCGTAGAACAGAGACACGCGCGGGTCAACGAGCATTCCCCACGTGCAGTCGTCCAGCTGGAGATTGCGGCAGCCGGCATCATAAAGCTGCTTTATAACTTCCTTGTATGCGGCCACGAGATCCGCGATCAGTTCTGCGTCCGCGGCATAATAGTTCCGTGTATTCTCCACGGCAAAGGGCATCGTCAGCTGAGCAAGAAACTGCGCAGGCGCGGGTATCGTCTGCTTGGCGACGGTGTTATCGTCCTCAAGAGCCTTCACAAAGCGGAAGTGGGAGACAAAAGGATGCTCCGACCGAAGAGATATCTTACCCGTCAGATATGTGTCGTCGATCATCGCCTGCTCGCCATGGAACGGGAGACCCGTTTCGGTCGGCTTGTGGCCGACGCCGTCAAATCCCCACATGAAGTCCAGATGCCATGTGGCGCGGCGGAACTCGCCGTCGGTGATGACATGATAGCCGAGCTCTTTCTGTTTGGCTACAAGCGCGCGGATGCAGTCGTCCTCAATCTGTGTCAGTTCAGCTTTGCCGATTTTCCCCGCCTCATAAGCGAGTCTTGCCTCTTTCAGTGCTGCGGGACGCAGGAAGCTGCCCACATAATCATAGTGAAACGGTGTCGATATTCTGCTCATAGTCTTTTCCTCCTGATGCTTGAGTTCGGGTGCCCGATGTTACGGGCACTTCTCTTTTTCAGAGACCGTTCCGGAAGATTATAATCCTACTGAATCAATATATAAAGCATGAGTTTTGTGTGGGAGACTCGGGCCTGCGTTATCATCGGCGGTGCAGAAATAATTATCCCGGCGTTTTATACTTTTTATAAACCCTTACCCGTGATAATCACCGGTAGCAGAATCCACCGCGACATAGGGAACGACGCTGCCGTTTATCACGACATAGACCTGGTATACGCCGTTGCCCAGATCCTCGTAATGGTCCGGCGTCACGCCGTAATTTTCGAACAGGCTTTTCTCAAACTCTATCTTCCATGGCTCACGGGTATCGGCAGCGCTTTCCTCAGCCGGAATATCCGCATCGGCCTCCGGCGTGACAGCGGGCGTCGATACGGCAGGCGCCGCCGGCTGCGCGGAAGAAACGGGCTGGTCAGGCAAGTCCAGCGTATGTGTTTTTCCGCAGGCCGTAAGAGAGGTGACAAGCAGTGCCGCAAGCATGGCGGCGGTAAAAGAATTGATTTTCATTTCGTTATTTCCTTTCATTTTGGCAAAAGACGCAGAGCGGCACAAATATCCGGCTCTGCGTCTTCGCGTCTGTCCTTGGCTTCGGTTACTTCATACTCCCGCTGCCGCCCATCAGCAAGGTCATTTCCTCAATGCGCTCCAGAGGAAACGGCGGCTCACTCAACGGCCGCATGGCGATCGACATGAGCTTCATTGGGTTGTCGTCGGCTGCCACACGGTTTGAGCTGAGTGCACCGCAGCGTTTGCAGCGGTGAATGATGGCCCACTCGCCGCCGCGGCGCACCCAGACGGCTATCGGCTCCATTATGCCGCCGCAATCGGATTCTCTGTCTCCCGGCTCAATGTCCAGGTGAAGACTGCTGAGACAGTTGGGACAGTGATTGCGGTGACTGCTGCCGGCATTTTCCGGCGTACAGAGCCTGCCGCAGACTTTGCAGGTAAACGTATCGCTGCTGGCGTGAGTTTTATAGTAACCCTTTTCAAATGTTTTGCGTTTGTTCTCGCGGTTCATGTTATATCCTCCTGAAGATGTACAGCTTGATCTGGTTTCTTCGGGAGGAGCGGCGTGTGAATATACTGCCGGACCTCCCGGTCAGGCCACACGCTCCGGTGATAAAGCGGTAAGTTTCAAAAAATCCTCCTAAAATAAAAATATTTTAAGGCTTCCCCTCTGCCCCATTGCAATGAAGCTCATAATGATCGCTCCCAGCGGTGTCCGCGTCCATACGGAACAGATGTATCCCCAGCGCCATGTTGAAGCCCGTCGCGGCGAAAACGCTGAAGCGCTCGGCAACGCCAAAGTACTGAGACGGTACTGTGTTTACCCCCAGCGCCCCGGCCAGCATCATTCCGAGTGCGATCGCGGCGCATATTCCGTAAGAGCGGCAGCTTTTGTTTTTTGCTCCGGCGGCAATGACGGTTATCAGCGACACGATTGAAAGGAGTACCACAGCGGCGGTGACTGCCATGTGCATGACATCCTGAACTGTCCCGGCATAGCCGCTGCTGCTGAGCGGGAACATCCGGTAGCCTATCGCGGAGACCCATTCCATCACGGCAAAGAGATATATGCCTGTGCGCAGCAGTCTTGTCTTTCGCCCCTGTATCCCGACACACACGATAGTTGCGCACAGAACCTCACAGGTGTTGTAAAATGAACTCAGCTGATTCCACAGCGTCAGAGAAGGCGCGTTCGCCGCGCTCAGGTCGCTGACAGCCTGCGCCATCCAGTTATAGCCCGGATAGGCCAGCGGGGAGAATACGACCGCCGCCGTATAGGAAACAAAACTGACAACGCCGAGCAGCCCCAGCTTTTGAATTAATGACCTTTTCATTGATTTTCTCCTGAAAAAAAGACGCAGTACAAGACCACTGCAAGCGTGGTCAGCACTGCGTCTAAGCGTCCGGCTGATCTGTTTTTTCTATTTGAAAGCTCTGCACGTTTATCATGCTCTCCTGCCTGCACTTCGGGCAGAACATGGGGAAATCCCTCAGCACGGTTCTTTGTAATATCCTGAGCCGCGTTTTTGCGCCGCAAACAGGGCACAAAACCCACCTTTCATCCGCCGTGCTCATTGCTGTCGCTCCCTTGGGCGGGGTCTCTGTGAACCATGCGAAAAAAGAGACTTACGTGCATACGGAGCCGCTCCCGACACTCGGCTTCCCGCTCCGGCTGCCGGTCGCACAGTCCGATAAGCGTCAGGACCGGGGCCACGTACATCATTGCAAGCACATCGGGGTCCTCGGCGCATATCTCACCCGCCGCGATCAGCGCCCGGAAGATACCGGCGTGATAAGCTGTCACGCGGTCTACATACCGTCTGGAGTACAGCGCCGCCAGCTCTGGGGAGCGGAATTGCTCAATGGTCATCATGCGGCGAAAGCGGCTGATCTGCTCGTTGTGCAGCGAGTACTCGAATATCTGCCGCACTTTGTCAAAAAGCGCGGCCTCCGTGATCTCCGTAAAAACCGGGATATCCTGTGCAGAATCCTGTACGTGAATGTTGATCTTCCCGGTATCTGACTCATACCGTGCCGCCGTGGATTCAACAATTGCGTCAAAAATCGCCCGCTTACCGGAAAAGTGATTATAAAGCGAAGGCGCCTTGATACCTACTGCTTTGGCTATCTCGCCGACGCTGACCGAATCGTAGCCCTGCGAGGAAAACAGCTCCAGCGCTTTGTCAAGAATTCTCTGCTTTGTATCTTCCTGCTTCATTGCGTCACCAGCCAGCTAACTAACGATCGTTAGCGGCATTATAATCGGTTTATTCCAAAAAGTCAAGGGTCAGATCTGATTTGTTTTTTGAAGTGTCATGCGGATATACGGCCGCTTTGTCCATCCGCTTCCCCAATCCGGAACAGAAAAAGCACCGGAAGCATAAAGCCCCGGTGCTTTTGTGTTGTCTGAAATACGGGTATGGATCAGCGCTTGCTGAACTGCGGTGCGCGACGAGCGGCTTTGAGGCCGTACTTTTTACGCTCTTTCATTCTCGGGTCGCGGGTCAGGAAGCCTGCGGCCTTGAGGGAAGTGCGGTAGCTCTCATCGACGGAGAGAAGTGCGCGGGCGATACCGTGACGGATAGCGCCGGCCTGACCGGAAACGCCGCCGCCGGTAACGGTAGCTTCGATGTCGACC
Organism: uncultured Eubacteriales bacterium; assembly: GCA_900546515.1. Taxonomy (GTDB): domain Bacteria; phylum Bacillota; class Clostridia; order Oscillospirales; family Oscillospiraceae; genus Limivicinus. The sequence continues at coordinate 4,439 of URDG01000006.1, forward strand.
TTGCCGACAGTGCCGGTGGTGACCAGAGGCTGACGCACGATCAGCTTGAGGGTGTCAAGACCGAAGTAATCGTCTATATCACGACCGTTGATGGTGATAACACCGCTGCCGTTGGGAATGAGGTGAACGCGTGCGACGGAGGACTTTCTGCGTCCGGTGCCGTACATATAGGGCTTCTTGCACTTATAGGTTGCCATATTCTCTTACCTCCTCTTAGCGATCCCAAACTTCGGGCTTCTGAGCTTCGTGGTCGTGCTCGGCACCGGCGAAGATGCGCAGGCGCTTGAGCTGCCAATCAGCGATGGTGTTCTTCTGGAGCATGCCGCGGACAGCCAAACGCATTGCCAGCTCGGGCTTCTTCTCCATAAGAGTCTTGTACTGGGTCTCCTTCAGACCGCCGGGATAACCGGAGTGAGTACGGTAGTACTTCTGCTCCAGCTTCTTGCCGGTCAGAACAGCGTCCTTGGCGTTGATGATGATGACGTAATCGCCGCAGTCAACGTGGGGAGTATAGTCGGTCTTGAGCTTGCCGCGGAGCAGGTCAGCGGCGAGAGCAGCGGTCTTGCCCATGGGCTTGCCGGCTGCATCAAGGATGTACCACTTACGGGTAACGGATTCCTTGGTTGCCATAGTAGTAGACATATCTGTGCCTCCATATAGAATAAATGTTTTGACATTTCAGGGGCGCGAAAGTACAATATTCACTAAACGCGCTTTATCTTTATATCACAAGCGTTTTGCCATGTCAACACTTATTTTAATTCTGATTTTCAAATCTCTTAAAATCTCTTGAAATCTCTCAAAATCTCGCTGATGCTCAAAACGGATTTTTAATTTTCCAAGGAGGAAAAATGGATATAAAGCTGCTTAACGATTTTACCGGCACCGTGCGGCGCGCGGTGGACGATTATGGCATGATCTCCGGGGGCGACCGGGTCGCCGTAGGCGTTTCCGGCGGGAAGGACAGCATGCTGCTGCTCGCCTCGCTCCGCCAGCTCCAGACCTATTATCCGCAGCGCTTTGAGCTCGGCGCGATCACTATAGAGCTTGGCTTCGAGGGGATGGATTTTACTCCCGTAAAGGAATTCTGCGCGGATAACGGCATACCTTATACCTGCGTTAAAACTGACATAAAGGAGGTCGTGTTCGATGTCCGCAAAGAGGACAATCCCTGCTCGCTCTGTGCAAAAATGCGCCGCGGGGCGCTCAACAACACTCTCAAAGAGCTCGGCATGAACAAGCTTGCTCTCGGCCATCACTTTGACGACGCAGTCGAGACATTTATGATGAGTCTGCTGTTCGAGGGGCGTCTGCGCTGTTTCCAGCCTGTCACGTATCTCGACCGTTCCGGGGTCACGCAGATAAGACCGCTTATCTATGCAGGGGAGCAGCGCATCACGAATGTTGCACGCGAGCTCGGGCTGCCGATAGTTGAGAATCCATGTCCGCAGGACAAGACCAGCAAGCGTTATGAGATAAAGCAGCTTCTGAAAACCATGTGCGAAAAGTACCCGGATATGAAATCAAAGGTGTTCGGCGCGATGCAGCGCCTGCCGCTCGACGGCTGGGCTCCGTCAGAAAAGTAAAGACCGGCAACCCCCTCGGCGGAGCATGAATGCTCCGCCGAGGGGGTATCTTTTACGTGCGCTCAGTGCAGCGCAGAGAGCGGGGTATACTGGAGCTCGATGACTGTGGCGTCATAATTATTGATAATGTCCAGCGCCTCTTTTTCAGATATATTCTGCATGTCGCTCAGGTCATAGTTATATTGGTGGCCCAGGAACCACGGTGCATCCGGACTCGTCTGCGCATCATATATCACGGCATAGCGGCTCACAAGTGAACCGCCGCTGAGCGAATAGTAGACATGCCATGAGTTGAATGCGCTGTCGGAAGCCTGATTCTGGATGATACCGCCGGAGCACAGCTGATACACATTGCGCTCCCAGCCCTGAAACACGTTGACGCACTGCCCGTCATTAATGGTGTACATGTCGAATATCCAGCTCGCCGGGTATGTGGAGCTCTCGAGATAATCCGCAGTACCGGAGGGGCCTATCAAAAGCTCCTGTGTGCCGTCGCCGTTCACGTCGTACAGACAGTAGCCAAGCGTACCGGGATCGCCGCTCTGATAAAAATATTGGAGATTGTGATTGAGCTCCTGCGGCAGGCTGGCGTCGTCCAGACGATTCGTGACCGCAGAGTAATATTTTTCAAGTATATCGCTGTATGCACTCAAGTCCGCCGAAGGCTGCGCGGGAGCCTCGGCGCCGTCAGACGCACGCAGGCCCATCGCGCTCATCAGGCTCTCAACTGCCGGAATGGGACTGTCGCTCCACGGATAGCCGGAGTCGGAGCATCCGGCAGAGTCCAGCAGCTCCTCCTGCCCCGGCAGCAGAAGCTGCTGATATGCGCTGTCGAGAGAATTTATCTGCATGAGATACTCGTTTTTCTCGGTGTCCGACATACGGCTCAGGAAGCTGCCGGCCTCGGCGGCGATCTGCTCGTCCGTCATACCGGTAGAGACGCCCCAGCTCATCAGCCTTGCCGCCTGCGCTGTGGCCTTGAGACTGCTGCCGGCAGAGCCGGCCTGTATCATAGTACCGAAGTCGGTGAGCAGGGAGTCCAGCTCGGCGCGCTGCGCCTCGTAGTCGGAGCTGTCATCCGGCTGGGCGCTTGCCTCCGGTTCGGGAGAGGCCGAAGCGGCAGGCTCGCCGGAGGCGGCGGGGCCTGGCTGCGGCTGGGAGGCAGAGCACGCGGCAAATGAAAATATCATTGCAGACACAAGTATAAATGACAAAAGCTTTTTCATGGTATTACCTCATATGTTCAAAAATCCGGTTCTGGTCTACAGACGGCGGCCGGGTGAGAAAGTTCCTGCGTTTTTACTCCAGAGAATCGATCCCGGCTTCAAGAGCCGCCACAAACTGGCCGATATGAACGCCGTCGATGAGGCGATGATTGACTTCAACGGACATGCCAAGCATCAGCCGCCCGTTTTCCTCGGTATATTTGCCCCAGCTTATGCGCGGCACCGAGTTCTCGCAGTCAAAATCGCGCTCGTTCGTCAGCGCTGTGATATCGACCCACGGCAGACACGAGATGAATATCAGCGCGTCACTCTCGCTCTCGGCGTTTATGAAGCGGGTCTGCTCCTCGCTGCGGCGCTTTGCCTCCCGGCAAAAATCGACGATATTGTCCTGCATCGGCAGGGTGACGATATGGAAGCACTCGCTGCCTTTCTTCATATCCGTAAAGCTCGGGTCGCGCCTTTCAAGCTGCTCGACAGCGCCGCGGCGTATCGTCAGCATGAACTCCGGCACAAGGTTCACCGCCCTGGTCACAAGCCATGTGAGCGCATAGTAAAAAGATATGCCCTGCGCCTTTGCAAAGCTATGCACTTTCGTCACGTCCACGCGGAACGTGACGCTGTAAAAAGGCTGGGACATGCTGCCGAAGAATTCGTATATCTCACGGCGGGGCCAGTTTTCAATATCAAAGCTCATAAATTTACCTCCATGCTAAAGCAGCGCCTGCCGCCCTGTCAGGGCAGCAGGCGAGTATGATCTTTACGGCGGTGCCGTCCTGTTATTTTTCGTGGCGGCCTCTGTAGACGCCGCCGCGGCCGGAAGAGCTGCGCCCGGACCGGCCTGAAGAACTGCTGCGCCTACGGATCGGCTCATCGATCTCGACCTCCGTGCCTCCCAGTATATCATCATCCGCGAGGAAGTCCAGACCGAGACGCGCCCAGTCTATACTGTCGTCGGAGACGCCGGTGTCAAAGGCGGCGGCGGACTTTTCCGCCGCCGGTTTTGCCGCACGCGGCTGCGCGATCCTGACGTCGGACTCCTCATCGGCCGCCGGACGCTTTGCGCGCGGCTGTGCGATCTTCATATCGGCGTCCTCATCAAAGCTGCCGAAGCTCTCAATATCAGGCTTTGCCGTTCTGCCCGGCGCGGCGGGTACGTCAGCCGCTGTGCCAAAAGGATTGGGAGCAGCCTTCGGGGTATATACCGGCGCTTCAGGAGCGCCGGCTGCGGCATTTGGGCCATGGGAGTTTCTGTAGTTTTCCCAGCGGCTGTTCCAGTCGGAGCCGCTTTTCCGGGACTCGTCTTTCCCGGTGCGCGCGGCGGGTATTTTCTGCCCGGCCTTGCTGATAAGGCTGCTTCCTGCGCTTGCAGCGCTCTGCAGTGCGGCTTTGAAGCCGCCGGCATTCGCGTTTGCCGCACGGCTGCGGCCCGCTCTGGCTCCCGCGCGCCGCTTTTCACTGCGGCTGGAGCGGACAGCGCTCACTTCACCGTCATCGCCGGAAAAATCATCCTCATCCGTGTTGACATCCATGCGCGCGGACGCTGTACGGCGGCTCGATCCTGCGCCGCCGGCTGCGGCATGCCTGCTGCTGCGCGTGAGCTTGCCGCTTATCGCGGAGAGATCGGGAACGGGGAGATCGAAATTAAGTATTCCTGCGCAGAGTGGGAAATCGTCGTTATCTTCAAGATAGTTGAATATCGCCCTGGTGATGAGATATGCCACATAAGCAGAGAACAGGCCGATTATAACGGCAAAGAGCACGTCGGACGGGAAGTGCGCCATCAGGTAGTTGCGTGAGATGCCCATCAGCAGCACAACGATGACCGACGGAAGTATCCATTTTTTGCCGCGCGAAAAGCACAGCGCGGCCATACCGGCAGTTGCGGCGGTAACGTGCCCGGAGGGGAAGGAAAAACCGTCCTCCGCGGGTGAGCCGACCGCTTCCCAGAAGTTCTTGTACTGCGCCATATATTCAAAAGGCCTTGGTCTGGCAACGAGATCCTTCAGAATGATGTTGGTTATCAGCGCGCCGCAGCATACTGCGCCGAAAATGCATACGCCGATCTTGCGGGTGCGTGAAAAGCACATAAGCCCGAGCGCCAGCAGGAACATGATAATACCTTTTTCGCCCAGAAAGCTTATGACCTTCATAAGAGGCGTAAGGAAGCCGCCTGCCGCGCCGGCGAGCTTGTTCATAAGAGAGAGAATGGCGTTGTCATACCCGGCAAAAAAGGTATTCAGCCATTGAGCCATTGCAGAATACTCCATTTGGCAAACCTCGATTTCACTTGTATTTTTATCCCTGCTCCGCAGGAGCTGCGTGCTGCTGCAGATCAGGGTCAGCGCGAACGCTTTGAATTTTTTTGCTTGCGTTGCTTATTATACAGTATAGTCCCCGCAGGTATCAAGAGGAAATTTCAAAATTAACAAAATATTTTACAAAGTAGTAACAAAATTTGCCCCGTGTGTAGGGCATGCAGTCAAAAAAAGATGCCTGCAAAGCCGTTTGACCTTGCAGGCAATGCCTCTCTGTCAGCTCTCCATCTGCTTGCCGAGAAAACAGGCAACGGTCTGGGCGAGCTTGTATTCCACCTCGGTGCCCGGGGCGCTGCCGTATGGTGTGATAAACAGCACGCAGCCCATCACATCGCCCTCGCTTATTACCGGGGAAGCGACGGAGATACAGAATTTTTCATCCGCCGTGCTGACCGGCAGACAGCTGCCGCCGATATCATGACGGTAGGTTGAGCGGTCCTCCATGATCTGGCTCAGCTGCGGGCTTATGGGCTTGTCCAGCAGCTCGCGCTTTGCACCGCCTGCGATCGCTATCACCATGTCTCTGTCGCACACGGCGGCGATCCCGTCGGTGGACTTTTTAAGACTGTCGCAGATCTGCGCGGCAAAATCCGACAGTTCGCCCATCGGCGAGTACTTCTTGAAAATAAGCTCTCCGTCCTTATCGGTGAAAATCTCTAGGGGGTCACCGTTACTGATTACATTGACATGGTAGACCTTGTCCGCGTGCTTTTCCGAGCACTGGACTATGGTGACGGGTGAGTTATCTGCCATGCCGGGATCAAAATTTGCGGCGTCCTCCGTCTCCTCCGGCAGCGTCCCGCTCTTTAGGATGGAGTCGATATCCGCCTTGAGCTGCACCTCAATGTGATCCTCGAACACGGTGATGCGCTCGATTATCAGCGTGAGATCCTGCCGCTCAAGCTTCGGCTTTTGGAGGATATCGTCGAACACCTCCATCGCCGTTTTCGCTGCGCGGTTGACGCGGATGATGGTGTTGCGCTTGTCGGCGCTCATGTCTATCTGGTTTCTGATGCCCTTGATGCGGCGGGAGAGGTCGCTCTCCATCTCGTCGTAGGTCTCCTCGAGCAGCGCCTCCTGCTCCGGGTGCTTCATAATGTCCCGGACGCGCTGGCGCTTCGTGGCCTTGAGCTCGGCCTGAAGATCGTCAAGCACTGCGGTGAGGTTCTGTGCCGCCTTTTCGGTCTCGGCGATGTCCTCCGTCTCGCGCGCAAGGTCGGCGTTCAGGCGGTCGAGCATATGCGCGGAGTTCTCTTTTACTTTGCGCACATAGTCTTTCACCAGCTCGTCGAGCTTATCGACGCGGATGTGGTGGCTCGTGCAGGCCTTGCGCCCGCGCCGGTGGTATTCGCCGCAGCGGTAGGCGTCGCGGATGTCGCGGCGGCTCATGGCGAACATGGGGCTGCCGCAATCGCCGCAGAAGAGGAAGCCGGAGTAGACATTGTCGTTTATCTTCACACCGCGGTAGTGCGAGGTGCTGCGCTCCTCGCGCAGCGCCCGCGCCGTGGCAAAGGTGCGGTAGTCGATTATCTCCTGATGGTGATGCTCAAAGACCTTGTGGTCGCTTGCGTCCTGCTTCACGTCCGCGCCGTTTATCTTGCGGCGCGTGTACTTGCCCTGACGCAGAGTGCCGATATAAAAATCATTATCGATGATACCCTGCACGGTGATGATCGCCCACTCGTTCTTCACTTTGCGCGTCGGCGTCTCGCCCTCGGCCTCGCGCCGGGTGCGCTCCGCCATGCGCGGCGTGGGTATGCCCTCATCGGTGAGGTAGTTTGCGATGCGCTTATAGCCCCAGCCGCTGATGTAGAGCGCGAATATCTTCCGCACTATCTCCGCCTCGGTGGGGATGACCTCAAACTCCTGCTGCTTGTTTATAATGTAGCCGTAGGGCGCGGCACAGATCCAGCGCCCGTCCTCCTGACGGCGCTTCACGACCGAGCGCACCTTGCGGCTTGTGTCGGTGACGGGCATTTCGTTCATGAGGAACTGGAACTGTATCTTCACCCAATCGTCGTCATTCGGAAAGTCTATGCCGTCGCCGATGGAGATGATGCGAAGCCCCGCGTCGCGCAGATCCTCCAGCTCTACAAGTCCGCGGCTGTTGCGGCGCGAGAAGCGGGAGAAGTCCTTGACGACGAGGATATCATACTTGTGCGCCATGAGCTTTCTGCGCAGATCCTGATAGCCCTCGCGCTGCTCGAAGGTGTAGCCCGAACGGTCGCGGTCTTCATAGAAGGTGAGCGTGCTGTCCGGGAACATGCGGCGCACATAGTCCTGTATGATGGCTTTCTGGTTTTCGATGGACACATTGTCGCGCCCCGCCTCCTCGTCGACCGAGATGCGGCAATACCCGGCAATGTCAAAGTGTTCTCTCATTTGCTTTCACCCTTGAGATACTTTTCAAATTCGCGGTCGAACTCGGAGACGTATTCAGCGTCCTGCTTTTTGCGGAACTCCTCGTATATGCCGCTGACTTTCTTCGCCGCCGCTTCGCGCGAGACGTGACCCTTGCCGTTGAGCACCCGGCGGCGATTGTTCGTGAGGAAGCGGTCAGTCTCGTTGAGCCAGTCCTGCATGCTCATGAGATGCTCGTCCTCTGCCATCAGCTCGGCGTAGTCGATGAACATGGTCACAAGGCGGTTGAGCCGCGTGACCTCTTTCTCGTTGAGGTAGTTTTTCGCGATGAGCGTGTCACTCTTGAGTATCTTGCCGTCAGGCGCGCCTTTCCACGTCGTCAGTCCCATCGTCGGGCTGTCGAGCGTGGCGCGCTCGGCGATAAGCTCCGCCGCAGTCTTGCCGGTCACGGCGTAGTGCAGCTTGTTCTGAACGAAGGCGTAGAACGCTTTCGTCGTCTCGCTGTTTTTATCGTAGTCGTAGCTGCACTGTTCAAACACGTCGGCGATCTTCTGATACGCGCGGCGCTCGCTTGCGCGTATCTCGCGGATGCGTTCGAGCAGCTCGTCGAAATAGTCTCTGCCAAACGGACGGCCGTTTTTCATCATTTCGTCGTTGATGACGAAGCCCTTTTGGATGTACTCTCGCAGCGCCTTTGTCGCCCACTGGCGGAAGCGCGTGGCCTTTTTGGAGTTCACGCGGTAGCCGACGGCGATGATGGCGTCAAGGTTGTAGTGGTCTATCGTGCGCGTGACCTCGCGGGAGCCTTCTTTGCGAACTACCGAGAATTTCTCGGTAGTTGCCTCAGGGGTCAATTCGCCATCGGCGTAGATGTTTTTGAGGTGCAGAGAAATGTTATCCGCGGTGCAGGCAAACAGCTCTGCCATACCGCTCTGCGTCAGCCAGAACGTCTCATCCTTGAACACGACGCTGATGTATTCCTTGCCGCTCTCGTCGCTGTACAGCAGCACTTCACCGCGATTCGCGATCTCGTTGCTCATGCGGTGCACTCCTTTCTTACAACTATATATATCTGTAATCATGCATTTGCAGATAATATTGTATCACACGAGCTTCTGAAAAGCAATAGAAAAGAATAAAAGGACGGCTTATAATAGTCGTCCGTTTACATTACCATGCCCTGTTCCTAGTCCTTTTCGTGCTCCACTTCGAGCTCCGCGATGCGCTTTCTGTTATAGCAGAGCAGATCGCTTGTCAGAGAGTATAAGTCCTGACTGCCGGACATGAACACAGCGACGGTGTATTTCTTCCCCGCATACTCTGCGTACAGCGGCTTGAGACGCTGACGCACGGTGTGATTGCTTTTCTCTTCGTTCGAGAGCCAGACTTCGACCGTTCTGCGCTCGTCGTTTATGCTTATCTCCAATCATAGACCATCTCCTCTCGATAGGAATTTTTATCATATTTGTCGGATTCTAAACCGGGCGGGCGGTACGCAGCGCACCGGCTGCCGGTCGAGCCGCAAGTTTAAGTTAAAAACCAATTGTAGTGTATAATTGCCTTGACGGGCGCACGCGGTCAGATTAAAATAAAATCATATCAGGAGCAGGGGAGTTTGGGCAGAGATGGAGGAAAGACTGAATGGATAATAACGGCGAGATCATTATTTACCAGACTGATGATGGGTCAACGCATATCGATGTAAAGATGGAGGATGAAACTGTCTGGCTGACGCAGGCGCAATTGGTGCAGCTTTATCAGACGAGCAAGTCAAACGTCAGTGAGCATATCAAGCATATATTTGAAGAGGGCGAGCTTGAAGAAAATGCAGTTGTTCGGAAATTCCGAACAACTGCCGCTGACGGGAAAAAATATAATACGATATATTATAATCTGGACATGATCATCTCCCTCGGCTACCGTATTAAATCCTCGATTGCAACAAATTTCCGGCGCTGGGCTAGCAGAAGCAGAAAAAAACTGCATACGTGCAAGATGCTAAAATTTCCCAATTATTGATTTTTTAGATATTCTTTTGTATAATAGTTGCGGAAAATAAAGCAAACGCAAGATAAGCCTTATAAATAAAGAAGTGGCGGTGAATTCTCATGCAAAATGATGAAATTAATCGAGTAAAAGTACACACCAGAGCGATGAATCTGTCTCTCCAGGAGCTTAAAAACTCAGTTGATGCTAATGATATAATTACGGACCCCGATTATCAGCGCAAATATGTATATGATGATAAACGTGCCTCTTGCCTTATTGAATCGGTTCTTATTGGTATTCCCATTCCTGTAATTTACCTTGCAGAAGAGGAAGATAGCGTCTATTCTGTCATTGACGGCCAGCAACGAATCACATCATTTGTACGGTATTTAAAGAACGAGTTCCCGCTAACTAAACTGAAAAGACTAAAAAGCCTTAATGGTCTGTACTTTAAGCAGCTAGATAAGGATCTGCAACGTCGTCTTAATTATCAGACCCTTTCTATTGTTTGTATTGAAAAAGATTCTGAACACCTAAAATATGAGATCTTCTCCCGGTTGAATCTGGGTGCAGTGAAACTAAAGGATCAGGAAGTACGAAATTGCTTATATCGTGGTAGCTTTAACGAGATGCTAAAAGAAATTGCCCAAACTAACACCGCACTCCCCATGTTGTTTCACGATGAGAACACCCGATACTCTTATGAAGAGCGAATTCTTCGCTACTTTGCACTTCGGGATATGCAATTGACCGGTACATTCAAATTGACAATGAATCGTTATATGGAAGTTCACCAATATGACGACGAATTAACTCTTAAAAACGCTAAACAGCATTATAACTCATTAATTGACTTGGTAAAAGCAGTTTTGGGCGAAAGCGCATTTTTCTCCGGTCAGCGTCGAAAATTTAATGGTGCAGTATATGATTCCATCATGATACCTTTTTCGCTTTTTCCTAAAAAGAGCATTATGAAGCATGCAGATGAAATTAGAACTGCTATAGAGAAGTTAAAATCCGAAAATACAGATTATCAAAATTGGGTATACGTCGGCACAAACGCCGGGAATCGCTTCCATTCTCGCATAGATGCTGTAATGAGCATTCTGAACAGTATCATTCGTAATTCTGGTAGCACGACTACTCAAAAGCGTTATTTCTCTCCCGACATAAAGCAAAAACTATTCCATCCAGGGTATATCTGTAAATACTGTGGAAATCAAATACTGAGCATTGACGACTGCGAGGTAGATCATATCATACCATTTGACCAAGGTGGTCCGACAGAAATAGAAAATGCTCAACTATTGCACAAATCGTGTAATCGCAGCAAAGGGAATCGTCTAGAAGTAGACCCTGACATCGAAGACGATACTCAAGATGCTAACGGAGACGAATAATCAAGCACAATAGATAAAGATTATCTTTTACTGTTAAATCTTTTCGCAGATAACGCTGATTTTACGCCCCCATCACTGACCACATTGTCACAGTAAAAACCGCCGGAAGCCGTTGCTGCGCAGCGGTTTCCGGCGCTTTTACCTACTGTTTCAGCCCTTACGGATACTCACGGTAGACCACCATGTTTCACTCACTATGTACTATCCCCACCCCTCGCGTTTTGCCAGATCGAGCATGCCGAAGCAGAACTGCTCCCACGGTGTCAATGTGGTCTGTAACGGGTCACCCTCGCGGATACGCATGGTGCGGCGGATCTCCTTGGGAATGACCACGCGGCCCAGATCGTCTATCCTGCGGACTATCCCGGTTGCTTTCATATATATTTCTCCTTTGACACGATTTTCAATTCTTATTGTCTGCAAAAGAAGTAAAAATTATGTGGGAGAGATATGATGCTTGACGTATGTTGCCATATCGTCTTTGCTCTGCTGTACTATGTCAGCGTGATGCTCATTGTTTTTTCAGCCTGCCATGCAGCTTGAACTTATGTTTATTAAATTGTTCGATCAACAAAACGCCGCGCATGCGGCAAAAGCATAACGTCTGCATCGAAAAGCAGCGGTCTCATGGTTGAGACCGCTGTTTTTCAGTCAATTTATGTGCCCTTCGATACTCGCGCGGGGAAAGGCCGAACTTTTTGCGGAAAGCTGCGGAGAACTTGCTCTGATTCCCGTACCCGACCCGGCCCGCGATCTCAATGACGGGAAGCGTCGTGGATGCGAGCAGCTCTGCCGCATGCTGCATCCTGCAATGCGCGGCGTATTGCAGGATACTCTGCCCGTACACGCCGCGAAAATAATTTTTGACGCTGCTCTCGCTGACCGAAAAGCGCTCGGCAAACTCCCGCGCCGTATGCTGCCGCGCAAGGTCCTTTGAAACGACGGCCTCGATCTGTTTCGCCATCTCGACCTGCGACCTCGTGAAGTAAGTGAGCCGTTCCGCCCTTGGTGCATCGCTGCCATATTGCAGGAGCGCAAGCAAATCTATCACCGCTGTTCTTCTCGCGGTCTCTTCTGCCGCGTTCCCCATGTCCGTGCCGCCGCGAAGACGGCTGATGAGCGTATCCGGCAGCTGCATTTTTGCAATGAATGTCTCGCCGCCGGGGCAATATCTCTCCCGCAGAGCGGAAATATCCACACTGAAATGCTCACGCAGCAGCTCAACGCCGTCTTGCGCCGCTTCGGTATCAATGAAAAGCTCTATCCCCTCGTAGCTCCTGCCCGGGTATACGTATTCGCCGCAGGCGAATTTTTCCGTCAGCGAAACATGCCCGGCCGTCAGGAAAACGCTGCGGTTGTCGTTGAGCACCAGCTCACACCGGCCTCGAAGACAGTAGTTTACGATCAGCGGACCTCTGGCCTCGGGCGCGCTATCGCTGAGCTGCGGCGCGGGCCATGACGGCGCAGCTACCGAAACGAGCGCCGGTGTGATGCCGAAAACCGGCCGGAAAAAGCGCATCTTTCCGCTGCCTTCGGCACTTGCAAGCAGAATGTCGGTATATGCCCCGCTTTCATGCACGGTAATGCCGGGGAGATAGCGGCACTGCTCAATAATGTCGGCTGTAGAATTCATGGTCAGACTTTCCTTTTCTCTCAAAACTCGCTGCCGTTTTGGATTAAAAATGTCGAATGGGCTATAGATGTCCCGCAGGTAAATCGTTATAATGCGCCATAGTTAAACATATTTAACTGCAAACGCTGGAGGTAATATTATGAACAACAAACTACAGGCAAAAGACCTCATCAACATTGGCCTTTTCACTGTGCTCTATTTCGTGCTGGGCTGCTGTGTGGCCATTCCTATCGGCTTTGTGCCCATATTCCTGCCCGTTCTCGGTTCGCTCTGGACACTCGTTACGGGCATCCCGTTCATGCTCTTCGCTGTCCGCGTCAAAAAATTCGGCATGGTGACCATCATGGCAGTACTCTCCGGCCTTCTGATGGGCTTTACTGGTATGGGCTTCTGGGGCGTGCCGGTGGGGCTGGTGTTCGGTTTACTCGGCGACCTTATCATGAAGTCCGGCGAGTACCGCAGCGCAAAGAAAACTCTCCTCGGCTACGGCGTGTTCAGTCTGTGGATGGTAGGCACATACATCCCCATGTATTTCATGGCAGATCAGGCCCGCGCGGACTTTGCCGCCGGCTTCGGCGAAGAGTATGCCGACAGGGTCATGTCTGTCATGCCGATGTGGAGCATCGTGCTCGTTATCGCCGGTATCTTCCTCTGCGCACTGCTGGGCGGCGTCATCGGCAAAGCGATCCTTAAAAAGCATTTTGTCAAAGCCGGTATCGCCTGATGGACGTACCAAACGCAGCGGTCAGGCGCCGCGGGCTCCTGCTTGACCCGCGCACCAAGCTTCTGATGCTTGTCACCGTAACGTCGCTGATGCTCTCCACGGGCAACAGCGGCGTTATGAATATCGTCAAGCCCGTGTTAAGCATTCTGCCTTTCATACTTCTGCTTACGGAGGGGAAGTGGAAAACGGCATTGAAATACCTTGTGCTCTATGCGCTCTTTTTTGCGCTTGAGCGCGTGGCGCTCTGCGCCATGTCCGGTCTTCCGGCCTTTCTGCTGCTCGCCGTGTGCTCCATCATGACCCGCTTTGCCCCCGGTATAATGATGGGTTCCTTTTTTATCGCGTCCACCTCGGTGAGCGATTTTATCGCCGCTATGAAGCGCATGCACATCTCGGAAAAGATCATCATTCCGATGTCTGTTATTTTTCGCTTCTTCCCGACGATCGGTGAGGAGAACGCCGCCATTTCCGACGCGATGCGTATGCGCGGCATTCGCTTTTGCGGGAAACATCCGGGAAAAATGCTCGAATACCGGCTCATCCCGCTGATGATCTCCGTCGTGAGAATCGGCGACGAGCTGTCCACCGCCGCGCTGACGCGCGGTCTCGGCGCTCCTGTCCGGCGCACGGACATCTGCAAGATCGGATTTCATGCGCAGGATGTGCTGATGATAGCGATCTGCGCCGCAGGCTTTGCTCTGACGCTTGGAAGCAGGTGGCTTGGATGATAAAGCTCAACAACGTGACCTTTACCTACCGGTCGGAGACCGGCGGCGGTATCCGTGAGATCGACCTGTCGATCCCGGGCGGGCAGGTCGTCGTGCTCTGCGGCGAAAGCGGCTGCGGAAAGACGACGCTGACGCGTCTTATCAACGGACTCATCCCGCACTATTTTGAAGGCGAGCTGTCCGGCAGTGTGGAGATCGACGGCAAAAACGTCTCGGTCCAGCCGCTTTGGGATACAGCCAGACAGGCCGGGAGCGTGTTTCAGAACCCGCGTTCTCAGTTTTTCAATGTGGACACCACAAGCGAGATCACCTTCGGCTGTGAAAACCTCGGGATGCCGAGAGCCGATATTCTTGCGCGGCTGGAACGTACCGTGCCGGCGCTGAAGCTCGAAAAGCTGCTGGATCGCAGTATTTTTGAGCTCTCCGGCGGCGAAAAGCAGAAGATCGCCTGCGCGTCCGCATTTATGATGGAGCCGCAGGTCTTTGTGCTGGATGAACCGTCGTCCAATCTGGACGCCGACGCCATCCTTGATCTGCGGGAGGTCATAGCCTACTTGAAATCTCTCGGCAAAACGGTCGTTTTGTCCGAGCACCGGCTATACTATCTGCGGGGCATCGCAGACCGCTATCTCTACATGAGCGGCGGCCGCATCTGCGGCGACTACACAAGCGCGCAGTTCGAACTGCTCCCCAACGAGGAGCGCAAGCGTATGGGGCTTCGCGCGCTCAGCCTCGATGCACTTACGGCGGCCTCAAGCTCAGCCGCGTCATGCTGCAAACCGCGCAGCTGCTCAAACAACTGCGCCGAAGCGGCCGCACTGCCTACATTATTACGCACGATCCGGAGCTGATATGCGAGTGCTGCACCGACATCATTCATCTGGAGGACGGCCGCATAAAGGCCTGTTATCCGATGGATGCTTACGGTCTGCGCTGGGTGAGAGACTTCTTCCGTATCGGGGAGACTATGTCCTGCTGATCCCGCACGTCAGATTAGTTTCATCTAACTCAAGTCCTTTAAAAAGCTGCCATAAGGCAGCTTTTAATTTGTTCAGAAGCGTCATACCGTTTGCCCGGGACGCAGCGGAGGACAGGGTATTTGACGCCTACCGTTTTAATACCCCGGTTTTCACGGGCGGGAGCTTGCGTAGCGTTCTTTCCCCCACCAATTCGGCATCAATTCTTTCAGAGTCACGGTTTCTCTTGTTTCGTAATTCACCATGATCTCCATGTTTTCGTTTTCTTCGTTCAGCTGATACAGAAACTCGCGGCAGGCACCGCAGGGCATTCCGCTGCCGCCTCCGGACGGTGCTTCATCCCGAAAGGCAATCAGCCGTCTGATCTTCGTCTGGCCGCTGTTGACATACATATTCAGAGCTGCTACGCGCTCCGCGCACAGATTCATCACGCCGCTGCATGCCTCGATGCAAAAGCCTGTATATATGGTTCCGTCCGCACTTTCCAGCGCGCATACCACATTGTGCGCATGGATAAAGGGCGTCACATCCTCCGGGTGATATTCTTTTTTGGCCTGATTATAGAGTTTATCCCATATATCTGCCGTTTCTTCTTTTATAAACCGGTCATTTGGAGACATAGACTGTTTCCTCTCAATTTTGAAGTATACCGTAAAATGCCCATTGTTTGTGGAGTGGAGCCTATTTGTTTTCGCCGCAGCAGAAGTACAGGAAATAGGTTATTGCCAGGAGGTCTGCACAGCCGCCGGGGGAAAGATTACGTTCTATCATTTCTGCATCAAAGCCGCTTACTTCGTCTACGCCGGCCGCACGGGAGACAAGCTCGCGGGCGCGGGTATTTGCCCACTCGAGAGCGCCGGGGCCGCCGCGGGAGACGATATTCGTGTCCGCAACACCGCCAAGCAGCGCCAGAAATGCATCAACGCCGCTCTGCTCCAAGCTTTTTCCGGCGGCAAGCGATGCGCGCAGAGCGGGGAGAGCGAGCTTTTCAACGCTTGGCAGAGCATTTTTCATCTCGCCGCGTATGCCGGAGAGACCGTACTGCCGGTATATACGCTGCCCGGCGGTAGAGCCGGTCATGTGCGCCATGTCTTCAATGACCTGACGGCGCACAAGGAGCGAGCACTCGGCCAGTATTGCATGCATGTCGCGGCAGAGACCGGCGACGGTCCACAGCCGCCCCATGGCGCAGCACACCGTGCCGAGAGAGAAGATAGCCCCCTTGTGGGTGTTCACGCCGTTCGTTGCGGCGAACATGGCTTCCTCCGCTTTCCGCCCCTCGCGGCGCAGCAGCGCGAAGCAGTCCTCCGGGCTGAGCGCGGCGTTATCCTGCCCGATGGCAGCGGCGCTCTGAAAATACGGTATGAGCGCGGCGGTGCTCGTCATGAACGTGAAAATGTCCATATCGCGGTGACTGCCGGAATTGGCACGGTCGACGAGACCGGGCTTCGGCGTGGTGCACACCTCGTAGAGCAGCGCGCGCACCGCCTGCGAGGCGATGAACTCCGCGTCGGAGCTTTGGAAGAAGCTGCGGATGAGAAGCCCGGTCTTTGCTTGCAGCGCGGATACCGGGTGCAGGCGGCGCGAGGCGCAGCCGCTGCCGCTCGCCCCGCAGATGATGCAGTGGCGCGGCTCAAGACCGAGCTCCGACCGGTCGAGCTTTCCGCGCTGAGGGTCTATAACGTCCATGTCGAAGAGACGGCCCATCTCGTCCTCGTCCTCTATCCCGGTGCACAGCGCCTTTATCCGCATGGCATCGCCGTCAACGGCTATAAGCGCCTCGCAGCCGGTGGGAGCGTCGGTGTTCTCCTCGTGCAGTATGGGAAGCCCCGCGTACCTGAGTTCACGGTGCAGCCGGGCCAGACCTTCGTCAAAGCAGCGGCGGAACGCAGGCCCGTTCTTAACAGAGCCTGCGATGTTGAGCGTATAGGAGACGACAGGGCGCGCAAAGTGGGAGATAAGCTCCTGCTGCTTCGCCGCGCGCGTCTCACGCGCGGCAAGAACGGCGGCGAGAGAGACTTCTATCTGCTCCATTCCGTCACCTCTTCTAATAGTGTTTCACTTCGTTTTCTCCGATCATGCGGGCAATGACCGGCTGCGCCTCGGGAGAGTTGAAATAATCCCACGTACACTGCGGCACGAGCGGGCGTATGTCCGCAAGCCGCCCGTCGTGTATGAGCTGGCGGACGGTGCTTGCGGAGACCGCCATGCCGTTCAGCTCAAGGCGCGGGATGACGACGCAGGCTATCCCTGCCTCGGGCAGGCATTTGGCAAGCACGTCGTTGTATATCCCCGTGACAAGGCTCGACGGCTCTTCGCCGACACAGCGCGCACTTAGCCCGAGAGCTGCGCCGATGCGGATGAACAGCCGTACGTCGAGCTGAACGTGACGGATGATCGCCTCACGCTCGTCGCGGAGAAAGTAGCTGGGGAAGGTGGCGGAGCTTATCATATACGGCCCGGTCTCATGGCAGCTGACATTGGGAATGTCCGCCGTGCCGTTGAGAACGAGCTGCCACCGCACGGCGAACGGCACGAGGCTTGCATCCTCGCTGAGGACGAACACGTGCACATGGTCATACATTGCCGCGGTGCGCTCGACGAGGTACCTGTGCCCGAGCGTGAAAGGATTTGCGTTCATGACTATCGCCGCGCTGGAGCCGTCCGCACGGTATTTTTCAAGCCCGGCGCAGTAGCGCTCAAAGCCGTTAGGGCGGTTTTCCATGAATACGAGCGAGTTTTCCGCACGGTCTATCTCATAAAAACCGAGATCGGCGAAAAAACGCGCGCTTGCGGGCTTTGTGTAGAGGAAAACGTGGTATATATCATGCTGCGCCTGATAGTCCATGAGTTGTGTGAGCACGGTGTTCAGAAGTCCCTGACCCTGATACTCGCTGTCAACGGCGAAGCAGCGCAGCGTAGTCCGGCAGCAGCAGCCCGTAGCTACGAGCCGGTCTCCGTCAAACACGCCGCAGATATAGTCCGGCCCGGCTTCAGGGCGCAGCCCTTCGGCCTGAAGCAGCCTTTCCCACTGCGCCATTCCGGCCCGGTCCCATTTTCTGATCTCGCTTACACTGTATTCCAAGATAATGCCTCTCCATGCCGCTCCCCTGAAAGATGGAGAGCTGTATTAAATATATGGCTTAATCTTTCTGACGACGTCGAGGATGGTGCCGTCACGCGCTTCGAGCACGGCGACGACCTTGTCCTCCCACTCCAGATCGTCCGGCGTGCCGACGAGGGAGTATGCCTTTTCCTGAAGCGCCTTGATGCTGACGTGCTCGATGCCCGCATCGTCAAGGCACTTTATAAGATCGCCGCGCGCGGGGTTGACGGCGATGCCGTAGTCTGTGACGAGCACATCCACGCAGTCGCCGGGGGTGGTGACGGTGACGACATGCTCGCACACGGTCGCCATTCGGCCGCGGGTGAGCGGTGTGACAATGATGCAGCATTTGCTGCCCGCGGCGGTGTCGGGATGCCCGCCGGGCGCGCCGCGCAGCACGCCGTCGGACCCGGTGAGAACGTTGACGTTGAAATCCGTGTCAATCTCGAGCGCCGCGAGCACGACAAAGTCGAGCTTGTTGACGAACGCGCCCTTGTTGGCGGGGTTCGCGTACTGCGAGGCGCTCATCTCAAAATGACCGGGAGTCCGGTTGATGGAGTTGACGGCTTCGAGGTCAAAGTCCTGCACGTCGATGACCTTGCCGACCTTGCCCTTTTTAAGAAGATCGACCATTACGCTGCATATGCCGCCTATGGCCCAGCCCATCTTTATGCCGCGCTCATCCATGTATTTTTCAAGGAAGAGGTTCGCAGCGAGCGACGGACCGCCGACACCGGTCTGGAACGAGAAGCCGTCCTTGAAATACGGCGTGGCGGCGATGACTCTTGCGACGTTTTCAGCCATCATCAGGTCGCGCGGGTTCTGACTGATGCGCGCGGCGGCGGAGGCAATCTTCTTTGGGTCGCCTATCGAGTCGACAACGACGACGGCGTCGACATCTATCGCCTCGATGGAGGCGGGATAGTTGGGAAAATCCACGAGACAGTCGGTCACCACGACGACGTGGTCGGCGTACTTCGCGTCTGTCATGGCATAGCCGAGACTGCCGCAGTTGCTCTTGCCGCCGGTGCCGCGGCAGTTGCCGGCGCAGTCAGACGTCGGCGCGGCGACGAAAGCAATATCTATATGCACCTCGCCCGCCTCAATGGCGCGGGGCCTGCCGCCGTGGCTGCGGATGATCGCGGGCGTTTTCAGCTTGCCCGCGGAGACGACTTCGCCTATTCTGCCGCGTATGCCGGAGGTCTGCAGGCCCGTGACCTTGCCGAGCTCAATGTATCCGGCGATCGGGTCGTGCGCTTCGCCGAGCGAGGAGGCGGCAATGGTGATGTCCTCCAGTCCAAGCTCTTCGATCGCGGCCTGCATGACCATGTTGGTGACGTAATCGCCGTTCCTGAGATGGTGGTGGAAAGAAAACGTCATCCCGTTTTTTGCACCGCACTGCCGGAGAGCTTCGGCAATGGTAGCGACGAGCTTGCTCTCCTGCGGCTTTTCATAAATGCGCGTCCTCGGGGCGGCCTTCTGCATATACTTGCCGTCCATATAATACTTGCCCTGATATACCTCCTTGCCTTCGACAAGAAGCTCATCGGGTATATCGCGTCCGACAAAATTTTTCATACCAGATCTCCTTTGTACATACCGCAGGCGCGTGCGAGCCTGAGCGTGCGCTCCGCACCGGGAATAAATGCGATGTCTATCATTTTGCCGTCAACGGTGAACACGCCCACTCCCGCGTCGGACTGCTCGCGGTATGCGCGCACGATCTTTTCCGCCTGCGCGACCTCCTTCTCCGTGGGGGCGAATATCTCATGGACAAGGCGGATCTGCTTGGGATTTATGAGGCTTTTGCCGTCAAAGCCCATGGCCTTGTTCTGCAATACCTCTGCACGGAAGCCCTCTTCGTCGTCAAGATCGGTGAAAACGGTGTCAAAGCACTGTATACCCGCAGCGCGTGCGGCGAGCAGCATCTGCCCGCGCGCGGCGAGCATGTCCACGCCGTCCGGCTGGAACTTTGTCTGCATGCATTTGCGGAAGTCTCCGCCGGAGATCGCCACGCCGAACATACGCTCGGACGCAGAGCATATCTCGTAGGCGTTGAGTATGCCCTTGGGACTCTCGAGCGCCGCCATGAGCAGCGTCCTGCCAATCTCAACGCCGAATTCGCGCTCGGCAGCCTCGACCGCGTCTTCAACGGTCCTTATGTCCTGCGCGCTCTCACACTTCGCGATGCGTATTCCGTCTGCGCCGCCTGCAACGGAAACGCGGATGTCTTCACGCCAGTGCGGAGTGTCGAGCCCGTTTATGCGCACGATGACCTCCGTGTCGCCGTAGTCTATGGTTTTCAGCGCGTGGTAGAGCGAAAAGCGCGCGGCGTCCTTCTGGTTTTCGGCGACGGCGTCTTCAAGGTCGAGTATGATGGAGTCGCAGCCGTATATATAGGCGTCTTTTATAAGACCGGGCTTCTGGGCGTTCATGAACATCATTGTCCGGCGCAGGCGGAAGCGTTCTGGTCTGGGACGTGGTATCATTTCACGGCACCTCCCCACGGGACGTTTTCCGCCGCGGCGCCGCAGCTGCGGAATACCGCGCACTCCACGCGGGCTTTTATCGTGCAGTCGAGCGCGCCCTTATCTATGACGGTAACGACAGCGTTTTCCACTCCGAGATCTGCAAGCGTGGCCTTCACGGTCTCCTTTATCTGGCGGCCATACTGATTCATGACACTGCTTTTGAGCACCAGCTCTATGCCGTTCGTGCCGGGCTCGACCGTTACCTGCGCGTCGCTGGATTCCAGTGTGCCCGCCATCGCGGGCTTTTGAATTATCATTATCCGTCCTCCTTATCTTAATAATCGCTATGCTTTTTCGTAAGAAAATTTATACTATAGTCCAGGCTGCGGACTACCGGCATAATAACACACACTGTGTCTGCGTGGCAATATCAAAAACCGCCGAACGGCCAAATTTAACGCGCGCAATACGGGCCGGCTCATAGCATAGCAGCCGATAGAAAACGTCCCGGCTGGATAAGCCGGGACGCCGTTATATTTTATCTGTTTTTCATCACATTCTTCATCCTCAGACTATGGTCGAGGATACGCTTGCGCAGGCGCAGGCTCTTCGGAGTGACCTCAAGAAGCTCGTCATCGGCGAGGAACTCAAGGCACTGCTCAAGGCTCAGCTGCTTGGGCGGGACAAGGCGCAGCGCCTCGTCGGAGCCGGAGGCACGGGTGTTGGTGAGGTGCTTTGTGCGGCAGACATTGACGGGCACGTCGTCGCTCTTCGGGCAGACGCCGATGACCATGCCGCCGTAGACCTTGGTGCCCGGCGTGATGAACATCGCGCCGCGGTCCTGTGCGTTCCATATGCCGTAGGCCACGGCTTCGCCGGTTTCCCATGCGATCAGGGAGCCGGTAGAACGGCGGGAAATGTCGCCCTTATAGGGTTCGTAGCGCTCAAAAACGCTGGCAAGGATGCCTTCGCCCTTGGTGTCGGTCAAAAACTCGTTCCTGTAGCCGAACAGACCGCGGGAGGGAATGAGAAACTCAAGCTTTATACGGTTGCCGACGGGCGTCATCTCTATAAACTCGCCCTTGCGCGCGCCGAGCTTCTCCATAACTGCGCCCATGTACTCGCTCGGAACGTCGACGACGACGCGCTCTATAGGCTCGCATCTCTTGCCGTCGATCTCCTGATACAGCACGCGCGGGGGAGAGATCTGGAACTCATAGCCCTCGCGGCGCATGGTCTCGATAAGAATGGAAAGGCTCATCTCGCCGCGGCCGGCGACATTGAAGCTGTCGGTGCTGTCAGGCACGTCGGTCACGCGCAGGGAGACGTCCTTCAGCGTCTCGCGCATGAGGCGTTCACGGATCTGGCGGGAAGTGACGAACTTGCCCTCGCGGCCGGCAAAGGGGCTGTCGTTGACGGAGAAGGTCATCTCCAGAGTGGGCGCGCCGATCTTCACGAAAGGCAGCGGCTCCGCAGAGCCGCGGGCACATATGGTGTCGCCTATGGTGACGTCGCCGATGCCGCTCATCGCAATGATGTTGCCGGCGCCGACCTCGGTCACGGGTACGCGGTTGAGCCCGTCGAACTCGTACAGGGAGACGGCCTTGGCCTTGGTGGGGGCGTCGTCGGGCCGGTGATAGTTGCAGACCTCGATCTCGTCATTCTGCTTTATACGGCCGCGCTCGATACGGCCGATGGCGATGCGGCCGACGTATTCATTATAGTCTATGCTGCTCACAAGCATCTGGAACGGCTTGCTCTCGTCCATCTCGGGCGCGGGGATGTAGTCGATAATGGTCTTGAACAGAGGCTCAAGATCGGTGCCCGGCACGTCGGGAGAGTAGCTGGCGGTGCCGTTTCTGCCGGAGCAGAAGAGCATGGGGGAGTCGAGCTGCTCGTCTGTGGCATTGAGATCCATCAGAAGCTCCAGCGTCTCGTCGATGACCTCGTGGATGCGCGCATCCGGGCGGTCGATCTTGTTGACGACGACGATGACGCGGTGGCCGAGCTCAAGCGCGCGGCTGAGCACGAAGCGGGTCTGGGGCATGGGGCCTTCTGCGGCGTCGACAAGCAGGATGACGCCGTTGACCATCTTGAGTATACGCTCGACCTCGCCGCCGAAGTCGGCGTGACCCGGAGTATCGACTATATTGATCTTCGTGTCGCCGTACCATACGGCGGTGTTTTTTGCCATGATGGTTATACCGCGCTCGCGCTCAAGGTCATTGGAGTCCATGACGCGGTCGACGATCTCCTGATTCTCGCGGTATACGCCCGACTGCTTGAGCAGCTCATCGACAAGAGTGGTCTTGCCGTGGTCGACGTGGGCGATGATGGCAACATTTCTGAGTTTATCCAATTTGAATTCGCTCCCTTATCAACGGAACTGCCCGTCGTTTATCAAAAGTCTGGCAGCTCCAAAAAGATTATGTCCTTATTTTTCAACACAAAACTGGATTTTAGCACCTGCGGGCCAAAATTGCAACAGAAAGCACGCAGTTTATCTCATTTTTTTTGCAAAAATCTTCTCGGCGTACTCTATAACGGAGAATTCCGGGACGAAACCGGGCAATTTTGCACCGAGAACGGGCATGAGCCGCCGCAGCCGCGCACATTCGGCCAGCACGGCCCCGCCGCAGACCGGCCGCGGCGCTGTTCCGGCGGCGCGGGTGAAATTCGTGCCGAGGATCTCTGCGAGCCTGTCGCCGCGCAGCCCGAGCCCGCGCATCGTGAACGTGGGACGGCCGATGAGAAAATGCCCGTCGGAGGCGATCTCCGTTTCGCCGTCGAGCGTGAGAAATTCCCGCACGATCTCCGGACGGCGCAGGTTCTCCGCCTCGTCGAACTCCTTGTGCTCGCCCATCAGGATGCAGCGCCCGCCGATGTCGGTGCCGTAGAGGATGCGGTCGTGGAAGCGGTCGAAAAACGCCCGGGACGCATCGGGGGCGGCAGAGAAGTTTTCATACATCTCGATGCCGGGCGTGAGGTCGACGCAGACGCCGCTGAAGCGCTCAAGTATCCCGGCGAGCCGGTCCAGCTGTGCCGACATGAAAAAGAAGTGCGCGAAGATGAGCTTCAGCCGCGGATGCCGGGCCAGAACGCTGAGCACCTGTGCGTACTGCGCCTCGTTGTTGACATAGCTGCCGTCATACAGCCAGCCCTGTGCGACGGCGAAGGCCGGGGCATGCTCGCGGTCCCAGAAATTCTCCGGGTCGTTTACGTGCCACATAAACGGTATGCCGGCCTCCTCGGCCCACGCCCAGAACGGCTCCCAGCAGGGTGCGTCAAAGTCCGGTATGGGGTACATTTTCCGCATCTGCGGCTTCCCCTCGAGCATCTTGATGCCGTCGCAGCCCATCTCGAGCAGTCTGCGCCCGTATGCGGCCATATGCTCGCCGAGCGTTTCAGGGTGGAGGTAATATTCGCTCATATCAAGCCCGCCGAACACGTAGAAGCGGCCGGGGAAGAGCTCTTTAAGCGCCAGCGCCTGCGGCGTGAGCGATATGCAGCGGCTGTGCGCAACCGTGTTTACACAGGCGGCGTCCGTGCCGGTACGGGCGAGAAAGGCTGCAAAATATTCAGGGTCGAACTGCTGCGCATTGTGAGTGTGCGCATCGATGATCTTTATGCCGTTGTACATGGCCGCCGCTCCTTTGAGTTGAAATATGATGCGGCATAATAATACCACGGTTGAAAAGAGTCTGCAATCGTGGTATTATCCATATGATATTTATTGAAAGAAAAGAGAGAATCATGCCCGATAACTTTTTTGCCTATATCTCGCGTATGCGCTATATCGGCCGCTGGAGCCTGATGCGCAACGCCATGCCGGAGAACATACAGGAGCACAGCCACATGTGCGCCGTCATTGCCCACGCGCTGGCGGTCATCCGCCGCGACGTATACGGCGTTCCATGTGACCCGAACGAGTGCGCCGCAGTCGCGCTGTATCACGACTGCTCGGAGATACTGACGGGCGACCTGCCCACGCCGATAAAATACCATAACGAGCATATACGCGACGCATACAAGCAGGTGGAGGACGTCGCATGCACAAAGCTGCTGGACACGCTGCCGGATGAGCTGCGCGGCGCGTTTGAGCCGCTTTTGACAGGCGAGACGCAGGAGCGCGTGCACGACATAGTAAAGGCTGCCGACAAGCTCTCGGCGTATATAAAATGCATCGAGGAGCGCCGCGCGGGGAACGACGAGTTCAGCGCGGCGGAGAAGCAGACGCGCAGGCAGCTTGAGGCAAGCCCGTTGCCTGAGGTGAAATATTTCCTTGAGCATTTCATCCCGGCTTTTGAGCTGACGCTGGATGAACTCGGAACGATAGAGGAGCGATAAGAATGGAAAAGACAAAGCTTGACCGTATAAACGAGCTGGCGGCTATCGCAAAGCTGCGCGAGCTGACCGAGGAGGAGACCGCAGAGCGCGCAGTGCTGCGCAGGGAATATATCGAGGAGTGGCGGCGCGGCACGATAGAGCTGCTGGATAACACCTATATTGTGACCCCGGACGGCAAAAAGCACAAGCTTCAGAAGAAGGTCGTGGATTTTCCAAAGAAGTAATACCCCGGACGGCTATTGACAAAATTCCCTCTGCCGCGTATTATGCAGGTAGAGGGTAAACCTTTAATTTGTATAGGAATTGATGAGGTGGCAGTGATGATGAAGTGTGCAGCGTGTTGTTGTATCTGTTGCGGACGATGTCGCTGTCGCTGTTGTGAGTGAGAGCCTGTGAGCGCTCTTGCCTTGTTATGCTGCGGCGGCGTGATGCGCCGCGTTTTTTTATGTTTGAAAATGGGAGTTTTTATATAATGTTTAAGGATCTGAAAGAAACGATACAGGCCTATATGGCGCGTGATCCCGCGGCGCGAAGTCCGCTGGAGGTCTATTTCCTCTATCCCGGCCTCAAGGCCACGCGCAGTCACCGCCGCGCCCACTGGTTTTACGAGCACAACATGAAGTTTATCGCCCGCATGATCTCTCAGGCCAGCCGTCACCGTACGGGCATAGAGATCCACCCCGGCGCGAAGATAGGCAAGCGCCTTGTCATCGACCACGGTATGGGCATCGTCATCGGAGAGACGGCGGAGATAGGGGACGACTGCCTGCTGTACCACGGCGTCACGCTCGGCGGTACCGGCAAGGACACCGGTAAGCGCCACCCGACGATAGGAAACAATGTGCTCATCGGCACGGGAGCCAAGGTGCTGGGGCCGTTCAAGGTCGGCGACAACAGCCGCATTGCGGCAAATTCCGTGGTGCTCAGCGAGGTCCCGCCGGACAGCACGGCGGTCGGCATCCCGGCAAGGGTCGTGCGCATAGCCGGACAGAAGGTGGATTATGCGACCGAGGTCGATCAGATCAGTGTCCGCGACCCGATGACCGACGAGCTCGACTGTCTGCGCCGCCGCATAGAGGCGCTGGAAAAAAAGAGCGGGGAATGAAAATAGTGATTTTCTGCTGCCCTTTGGTATGGTATAATTCTGCGCGTCATCGCCGGAGCTGCCGATCTGTTATAGTTCCCTGATAGTTCTTGGTATGGTATAATCTCGCTCGCGTCGACGATGCCGTCGCGCGCGTTATAGTTCCCTGATAGTTCTTGGTATGGTATAATAATTACCACACAATATCAAAAAAGTCTATGGTTATAGTTCCCTGATAGTTCTTGGTATGGTATAATCAGAGGAACGTCTTTTCGACACAAAGAATGGTTATAGTTCCCTGATAGTTCTTGGTATGGTATAATCAGCGCCGTAGCCGTATGACGCGGCGAGGAGTTATAGTTCCCTGATAGTTCTTGGTATGGTATAATGTGGTTGTCCACACAGAAAACCACGTTGTTGTTATAGTTCCCTGATAGTTCTTGGTATGGTATAATAGGCAACGACGTTATAAACGGCATTATCAAGTTATAGTTCCCTGATAGTTCTTGGTATGGTATAATAACATCGCCGACTACACCCAGATTTACGTTGTTATAGTTCCCTGATAGTTCTTGGTATGGTATAATAGTTTTGCCCCAGACTTCAACGTCCCACGCGTTATAGTTCCCTGATAGTTCTTGGTATGGTATAATAGCCCTCGGAAAGCAGTTGAGCTACTTCTGGTTATAGTTCCCTGATAGTTCTTGGTATGGTATAATAGACTATCAGACAAAACCTGTCCCTACAATGGTTAGGGCAGGTTTTGTTTTTAAAAATTTCAGAAAATTGAGAGCTGTTCACATTGAAAACTGTCGTCAGCCTGCGTGAGATTTCCGAGCAGAATATCAATGGACTCATATTGCTTTTCGGTTATCACAAGCATCCGTATTGATCCGTTGTCTGGCAGATTGTCCTTTATCCGCATCCGGTGCTTTTCAACGGCATCGGCTCCGTTGCAGACACGGGCGTATACCGAATACTGTATCATGTGATAGCCGTCTGTCAGGAGAAAATTCCGGAAGCGTGTGGCTTCACGCCGCTGTCGTTTTGTCTGCACCGGCAGATCAAAAAACACCATTATTCTCATAAATTTATTCATAGCTGTGCTGCTTCAGTTCAAGAAGCTCCGGAAGAATGAGCTTTGCTTCTCCGGTTGTGAATGAACGCTGTAGACTGTGTACTGTGCGCTCCATTGCATAGGCGACGGAGTGCCGTTGACCGCCGGAACGGACATCGAGATTCAGACAGTTAAAAAGAAGCCTCTTTTTATCCGGTGTGAGATCGTCAGCTTCATCGATCATTGAAAAAACCATGAGATCAATGACCGGCCGGAACGGTTCCATCATATCATCGGCAAGATTAAAGCTGTTGAGTTCGCTTTTATGATGCAGCCCATAGGCGGGGAGAAAACCGTATACTGCAAGATAGCGTGCCATACAGCCACGGAGTATGGCATAACCATAATTGAGGGCGGAATTTATACCGGTCACCAGACTGCGGGTAAAACCGCGACCGAAGAGAGCGGGAAAGTATCGGGCAGCCGCGGCAGCCTCAACATTTCCGGTGTCGCCCGAACGAACGGTGTCTGCCATTGCAGAAAGCCCTTTTGCTTCATCTGTTTTTCCGCATATTCTCAAACATTCAGATTGATTATTTATCTTTGCAGTAACAACGCGCTGCCACATCCGTTTCTTGAGTACTTCTCCGGAGTTCAGCTGACTTTCAAGAATCGGCAGCTGGCGGCTGTGCTGGCAGTATGAATTAAGCACGGCACATGGCATGTGCTTTTCGTCGCATATAAAAACCGCGCAGCCGCGCTGCCCCAAAAGGGACAGTGCGGCTGTTGTTATTGTAGATTGGCGGCTCTCTATGAGAATGGAGGAAATGTCCTCGGGAGAAAGCGAATGGTCGCTGCCGGTGCTTATTACAAGCTGTTCGTTTTTGACAGAGATGCGGGCGGGGTTTTCGATAATAATATTTCTGAAAGCCATAATTCAGCCTTTCGTTATATCAAAACGCTGCCTTTTTTCCTTCCTTACCGGGTGGTATTCGCCTAACACATCCACAGTATATTTTTCGATGCTCTCAAGTGTCTTTAGGCCGAGACTTTGTATTATATAGGTGTTATCGTTTGTTATGAAACGAACTGTACCATTCGCAATTGAAGAGCTGATATAGTAAAACATGGATTCTTTACATTCCAGAATGGGGGGCAGAGTGCTTTCGGGAAAGACCTTTGAGAGCTTCATTCCCCTGCGGTGTTTTACTTTGACCAGATCGTTAGGATAAAGCGAGAAAATAAAATCCTCATCTTTCACGTCTTTCCATTCCTCATAAGACTTGGCGGCAACTACGGCTTTGCTTGGAAGCTCGGGCCTGAGCGTATCGGCGACATATATCGGGACGAAATAATATCCGTCGCCCTCAATATGAAACACATCTATACGGACCATTGAATCGTTGTCGGCAGCACCGCAGCCATCATGCACGGGAACGGTCAGCGTAGTCGTTTCGAGAAGCTTAACCTTGTTCACTATGGGGCCGGGAGTTCCGTCACTTTTCGGTTTGCGGAAAGGTTCGGTAAATGCTTTTGCGCCGGTACCTCCGTGCTCGGCCAGCTGCTTCTTAAGCGCCCCGTAAAGCAAACGGTCGCTTTCAGGCTTGTAGTATCCTGAAATCTCGCCGGAACTGTCGAGCTTCAGTGAGGTCAGAGGACGTTTTACGATAGTGTACCCTTCATCCAGAGCTTTGGGACTTTTCACAGTGTCCTTGTGTGCAGCTCCTGTGACTTTTCTTGTTGGCATGCGTGATACGAACAGCGGCCTGACGTGTGGGGCATCATCGTCCATATAAAATGGCAGCTTCAGATCCGCCACTGCGCGTGAAGGATCATTGCTGAGCCGGGCTTCAAGCTCTTTCCTGAACCATGGCCACGGATATGGAAACTCCTGTTTTATCTCGCCTGTGTTGGGGTCAATGAGGATGCTTCCGTTTTCTGTGCGCATGTAGTGTTTCTCATGCCACGAGGCATAGCGAGATACCCTTTGTATCATGCCATCTGTTGTGCATCCGATTATCACGGCATCTACTGCGTGGTGCCTGTCGCCGTCTTCGCGCACCTTGCTGATACCCCAACGCTTACGCATGTATGCCGTGACGGCTCCGTTTACTGCGGTCACGCGCTTTTTGCGGCCGGTAAACGACGGATCGAATTGGAGGTTGTCGTTTATGTAGTTGTACATGAAGCGCGCCATCGTCTTGGTATCCTGCAAATTGCGTTCCTTGAAGTTTGCCTCATCCTCGGCGGTATAGGCTTCCTTGAGCAGCAGTCTGCGTTTACGGTAATCGCGCACACAGGCATTTACCCAAACGACGAAACTGTCCTTACGTTTGCCGGTAAGATACTGCATCGGCAGGCGGTTGCCCTTGTTGCGATTTTCCTCGGTAAGTACGAGTACCTTGTTCTTGTAGCTGTCATCGAAGCTTATGCTGTATGGGATGATGTGATCTACCTCGGCATAATTGTCTTCAAACAGCCGTTCAAGGGACATCTGACGCTGTGAATATGCACATACGCCGCCCTGCTCACTGAAAAGCTTGAATTTTACAAGATCGATTCCGGTGGGCGCACCGTGCTTGTATTCACGTATCTGCTGCATCATGCGCTCGTTTTGTTTCTGGTTGTCGTCCATTTGCTTTTTCAGTTTGCTGCGCTCGGCAAAATCTTTTGCCATTTCGCGTGCAAGCTCGATGTTTACATACACTGGGCTATGGCCGTAGCGGCGAATGATAGCGTTGACGATCTTTATGGTCTGCGATATGGCGCGGCGCACGACGGGGCTTGTAACCTCATAACAGTCGTCTCCAAGCGGAGGAAGGTACAGCGTTCGCCCATCCTTACTATGTGCGCGAAAGTCATACCCAGCAGCGGTGCAGGCGTCGTTATAATTCATGCCCTTTTCAAGGAACGGGATGAGCTTGTCACAGGCTTTTACGGAAAGGTGCCCGAACTTTGAAAAACTCAGGGTTTCAAGTTCGGCAATGTCACAAGGTTCTATTCCGGCTTCGGTGAGAGCGCGCTCAATTTTCTCGCCGGTCTTATAGAGGGACAACACTCTGGCGATCTCATTGCGCTGTTCATTGCTCAGCATGGCAAAACGGCCCTTGGCTACTCGATCCACAGCCCTGCGCATCTGATGATAGGCTTTCATGCAGACGATTTTTTCCTTCTTTTCTACTTCCTCCGGAGGGACGTCCGTCTTATAGCGAATCATATTGAACGTGTGATTGGCAGGAATGTTGAGCTCTTTGCGGATCTTTGCGTAACTAAGGGTGTCCGACTTGTGTGCGAGCTCTATCAGGGTTCTGCGCTGACCGTCAGTAAGAGGCGTGCTCTCCCCGCCGTGGATCAACCGTATATGATTGATTTTTTCCAACAGGCTGAAGTATTCAAATGAATATGAAGCCTTTGCAGCGCGAGGTTCGTCAGGCTCAAGCGTACAGAGACCTACCATTCGTTCTATTTGGCTGCCGCCGTAAGGACTGTTGCCGCCGGGACCTTCGTCAAAAGAGCGCTGACTGAGAAGTATTTCGAGATAGGCATTTTCGAGCTCGGCAGAGGCAAATTCAGAGCCATAGTTGCGTTGAGCGGAGAATATTTTGCGAATTTCGTCCTCGACCATCACACGAGTAACAGTGGCAATATAATTTCCACCCTTATTGCGCTTGTGTTCAGCAAAAAGCGGGTCTTTTAGGAACATTTCTCCGGCGGTACGATAGCCGTTTTTGCCCATGCGCTCTTTGTTTTTGTTCACCGCTGCCAGCAGCTTCCCGTCCTCCTGATCTGATTCACCCTTACGGTTGGAACGGAAGCCACGCCGTTGTGACAGATGCAGCATTATTCTAGCAAGCTCGCTGCGCGAGACGGATGTATCCAGCGCTTTTACGCGCACAGCATATATATCTGATAATTGTCCGTCAAACAGCTGTGAGAGTTCTTCCTTGCTGAGAAGTCCTGACGAGACTATAAGATTACGTATCCGTTCATTACGGTGACGATGTCTGCGTAAACGCCGCCGCGCGCTTCTGGCCTCGCGTCTGGGCGCGGCAAGCGAAGCGCCGGTTTTTGGCTGTTCGGCGGCAGTAAATATCCGGGAGCCGAAATCCAGTATACCGCATGGATTTTCGTCGGCATCCAGTGCAAGAGCCGCCCAGCCGACCGAAGTAATGCCTATATCGAGCCCTATTGCATATTGGTGCATATCTTTGACCTCCCACTTCTGTTTTAACTTATAATGCCAATAATGTAATGATGATAATGTTTTTCGGCGGATAGAGATAATGCCCCGCACGAGGCGAGGCATTAGAGCTCTTCGGTTTACTACCTTATCATAGTAACCTGAATAGTTCTTGGTATGGTATAAGAACTGATTAAAGTATAATCCAAATGATGGAACAAGTCAATAGAGAGAGGAGCAGGAAGCACTTTTTGTCTGTTCTTGACAAGCAATGCATACGATATTTGTTGGTTATGCTGCACTGCTCCAGAGCACGGGAATTATAGGCAGTATAAAATCCGGCGGGATATGAAGCCTCACATCTCGCCGGATGATATTTATATATACGGTTCTTACTCCACGCTTATCATATAATAGTACACGGGCTGACCGCCGTTGACAACGCTGACCTCAGCGTCGGGGAAGCAGCCGGTGATCGTGCCTGCGGCATCCTGCGCGTCGGCCTCCTGTACGTCTGCGCCGTAATACACGGTGATGAACTCCGGCGAGAACTCGTCAAACGCCCAGCTCAGTTCCTTGAAGAGCGTCTTAATATTGGTGTAGCTGCCGAGCAGCGCGCCGTCGAGCAGCGCGAGGTATTCGCCCGCGTGGATCGTATGCCCGTCAAAGTCGGAATCGCGCGCGGCGTAAGTGACCATTGCGGTGTGGACATTGCCGACGGCCTCGAGCATCGTGTCGATAACGGCCTGCTCGGACTCCTCGGGATTGAAGTTGAGAAGCGCGGTCACGCCCTGCGGCACGGTCTTTGTCGGGATGACGACGACATGCTTCTCGGTCATGGGTATGCACTGCTCTGCGGCCATGATGATGTTCTTGTTGTTGGGGAAGACGAACACGGTCGAGGCCGGGGTGCGGTTTATTTCGCGGAGAATGTCGTCGGTAGAGGGATTCATGGTCTGCCCGCCGGTGACTATCGCGTCGGCGCCGAGCTCACGGAAGAGACTGGCCATGCCGTCTCCTGCGCAGACTGTGACGATGCCGAATTCCTTTTCGGGAGCCGCGACAGCGCTGCCGCCGTTTTCAAGCTCCTCCTCGATGGCTTCGAGATCGTCGGTGGTCTGGGCCTTGCGGCCGGCCACTATGTCGTCATGCTGCGTGCGCATGTTCTCGATCTTCGCAAGCTCCAGCGTGCCGTACTTCTGCGCCTCGTTGAGCGCATCGCCGGGAGTGTTGGTGTGCACATGCACCTTGAAGGCCTCGTCGTCCTCGCCGATCACAAGGCTGTCGCCGATGCTGTTGAGGAAAGCGCGGTACGGGTCAAGATCCACGTCGGGATCGTTCTTGCGCACGATAAACACCGTGTCGAATGCAAAGGTTATCTCTTCGGTGTCGAAAACATCAAAAGGAGAGTCGGCCGGGGCGCTGACCTCAACGGCGTTCGCGGAGGAAACTACCTCGCCCCGCAGAGATGCGAGCATCGCGCCGAGTATGGTCATGTAGCCCTTGCCGCCTGCATCTACAACTCCGGCCTTTTTCAGCACGGGGTTGAGATTGATGGTGTCCTCAAGCGCTTCCTCTCCGGCCTTGATCGCGCACACGAACATGTTCTCAAGGCTTGCGCCGGCATCGGCCGCTTCGACGGCGGCGTTGGATGCAAGACGGGAGACGGTCAGTATGGTGCCCTCTGCGGGCTTCATGACCGCCTTGTACGCGGAGTCCACGCCGTCGGCCATTGCGCCGGCAAACTCCACGGGACCAGCGGTGTCGATGCCCTTGAGGCGCTTGGATATGCCGCGGAACAGAAGGGACAGGATAACGCCGGAATTGCCGCGCGCGCCGCGCAGCAGGGCGGAGGCCACGCAGTCCGCGGCCTTGTCGATAGCGGTGAAATTCTTCTTGCGCAGCTCGTTGGCCGCGTTGTTGAGCGTCAGGCACATGTTGGTGCCGGTGTCGCCGTCGGGGACGGGGAACACGTTGAGCTCGTTTATCTGCTGTATATTCGCATGGAGCGCCGCATCCGCGCACAGTATCATCTCTTTGAACGCGGCGGCGTCAATATATTCTTTCAAAGCAACTTACCTCCGGAGCTTATCCGATAATCGTATCTATATAAACATCCACGCTTTTTACCGGAACACCCGTGGATTTGGTGAGTTTGTATTTGACTTCATTCATTATGCTGCGTGACACTGCGCTTATATTGACTCCGTGATCCACGCCTATGTGAAGCTCAAGGGAAACGGTGCCGTCGTCATTCATGTGCGCGACAACGCCCTTGGACATGGATTCGCGGCGCAGAAGCTGCCATGGGCCGCCCTCCTTGCTGCACGTGACCATACCCTTGACGCCGAAACAGCTCGTGGCGGCGTCTCCGGCAAGGTTTGTAAAGACCTCATCGGTTATGCTTATCTTTCCGCTGCTGTTTATGATATTCACCATACTGTACAGCTCCTTTCAGTCAGATTGACCCGGTATGCGCCGCAAA
Source organism: uncultured Eubacteriales bacterium (assembly GCA_900546515.1). Lineage (GTDB taxonomy): Bacteria > Bacillota > Clostridia > Oscillospirales > Oscillospiraceae > Limivicinus. Next base: position 38,108 of record URDG01000006.1, read on the forward strand.
AAAAGACGTGAACTGCACATACAAAGCCGATTATCAATTATAATACAGTCTTTTCAAAAGCTCAAGGCAAATTTGGTTGAATTTTGCGTGCAATTTCAACAATTTTTCCCGTTTCACAGACCCAAAAGCCGGTATTCCCAAATTCGTGATATTTTACAATAAATTTATACTTACTGACGGTTTACAATCTGACAATTTAATGTTAATATAACCATGTCTGTATGGACAAAGCGCAAGTCAATTTTTTAATGGAGATGAATATAGACATGCAGAGACACTTCAAGACGATGGACGGCAACAATGCAGCCGCCCATGTATCCTACGCATTCACTGAAGTCGCAGCTATCTACCCGATCACTCCTTCCAGCCCCATGGCCGACTATGTTGACCAGTGGGCCGCTGCCGGAAGGAAAAACATCTTCGGCACCACCGTTAAGGTGCAGGAGATGCAGGCAGAATCCGGCGCAGCCGGTGCTGTCCACGGCTCTCTCAACGCAGGCGCCCTGACCACCACCTACACCGCGTCCCAGGGTCTTCTTCTTATGATCCCGAACATGTACAAGATCGCTGGCGAGCTGCTGCCCGGCGTGTTCCACGTGTCCGCGCGTACAGTTGCAAGCCACACTCTGAACATCTTCGGTGACCACAGCGACGTTATGGCCTGCCGCCAGACCGGCTTTGCCATGCTCGCAGAGTCCAACGTCCAGGAGGTAATGGACCTCAGCCCGGTCGCACATCTTGCGGCTATCAAGGGCCGCGTTCCTTTCCTCAATTTCTTCGACGGCTTCCGCACCTCTCACGAGCTGCAGAAGATCCAGGTCTGGGATTACGAGGATCTCAAGGACATGGTCGACATGGACGCCGTCAAGGCATTCCGCGAGCGCGCCCTCAACCCCGAGCATCCCACCATGCGCGGCTCTCACGAGAACGGAGATATCTTCTTCCAGAACCGTGAAGCTTCCAACAAGTACTATGAGGCTGTTCCCGCAATAGTCGAGGAGTACATGGGCAAGATCAACGCCAAGCTCGGCACAGACTACCAGCTGTTCAACTACTACGGCGCTCCCGACGCTGACCGCGTCATCATCGCAATGGGCTCCATCTGCGACGTCGCAGAGGAAGTCATTGACTACCTGACCGCTCAGGGCGAGAAGGTCGGCCTTGTCAAGGTCCGCCTGTTCCGTCCGTTCTGCCCGGACAAGCTTCTGGCCGCCATCCCCGCGACTGCAAAGAAGATCGCGGTGCTCGACCGCACCAAGGAGCCCGGCGCACAGGGCGAGCCTCTCTACCTCGATGTCATGACCGCTCTGGCAAATGCCGGCAGGAACGACATTCAGGTCATCGGCGGCCGCTACGGCCTCGGTTCCAAGGATACGCCTCCCGCTTCCGTGTTCGCTGTCTACAACGAGCTGAAGAAGGACGAGATGAAGCGCCAGTTCACCATCGGCATTGTCGACGACGTCACCAACCTTTCCCTCGAGGAAGGCCCCGCGCCCAGTACCTCCGTTCCCGGCACCATCGAGTGCAAGTTCTGGGGTCTCGGCGGCGACGGCACCGTCGGTGCAAACAAGAACTCCATCAAGATCATCGGCGACCACACCGACAAGTTCGTTCAGGCTTACTTCCAGTACGACTCCAAGAAGACCGGCGGCGTGACCATCAGCCACCTGCGCTTCGGCGACAAGCCCATCAAGAGCCCGTACTACATCAACAAGGCTGACTTTGTCGCATGCCATGTTCCTTCCTACATCACCAAGCACTTCCCGATCGTCCGCGACGTCAAGCCCGGCGGAGTGTTCCTTGTGAACTGCCAGTGGGATTTCGCAGAGCTGGAGCACCACCTCGACGCGGCTTCCAAGCGCTACATAGCAAACAACAATATCCAGCTTTATATGATAAACGCGATCGACCTTGCCAAGAAGATCGGCATGGGCAAGCGCACCAACACCATCCTCCAGTCCGCATTCTTCTCTCTGGCAAAGGTCCTGCCCGAGGAAGACGCTCTCAAGTACATGAAGGATGCAGCTCTCCACTCCTACCTGAAGAAGGGCCAGGACATCGTCGACATGAACTATGCCGCCATTGACGCCGGCGCCACCGCATACGTCAAGGTAGAGGTTCCTGAATCCTGGAAGACCGCTGAGGATCATGTTGAGACCGTTGAAGAGACCGGCCGTCCCAAGACCGTCAAGATGGTCCGCTCCATCCTCGATCCTGTCGACAAGATGGACGGCGACGCTCTGCCCGTATCCGCTTTCGTGGATCACGCAGACGGCACCTTCGAGCTCGGCGCATCCGCATATGAGAAGCGCGGCATCGCAGTCTCCGTCCCGAAGTGGGATGCAGAGAAGTGCGTACAGTGCAACCAGTGCGCATTCGTCTGCCCGCATGCCACCATCCGTCCCTTCGCGCTCACCGCTGACGAGGCGGCAAAGGCTCCCGCACAGACCAAGATGGCAGACATCAAGGTCGGCAAGGGCAAGGGCGAGTACAAGTTCGCAATGGCGGTCTCCCCGCTCGACTGCATGGGCTGCGGCGTCTGCATCAGCCAGTGCGGCGTGCACGCAATAGAGATGGTTCCCATGGAGAGCCAGCTGGCAGAGCAGGAAGTTTTCGACTACATGGTCGCAAACGTTGCAGAGAAGAAGGACATGTTCGTTGCGGACAACGTCAAGTTCAGCCAGTTCGCACAGCCGTACCTCGAGTTCTCCGGCTCCTGCGCAGGCTGCGCCGAGACCAGCTATGCACGTCTTGTAACTCAGCTGTTCGGCGATCACATGATAATCTCCAACGCGACCGGATGCTCCTCCATTTGGGGCGGCCCGGCAGCCACTTCTCCGTACACCGTCAATAAGGAAGGCCACGGTCCCGCATGGGCCAACAGCCTCTTCGAGGATAACGCAGAGCACGGTCTCGGCGTATACCTCGGCCAGAAGAAGATCCGTGACGACGTGAAGGGCGACGTTGAGTACATCGCACAGAACGCCTCCGACGAGAACATCAAGAAGGCAGCTCAGGATTACCTCGACACCTACAACGACGGCAACGCCAACCAGGAGCCGGCAAAGCGTCTGGTATCCCTGCTTGAGGCGAAGGGCGCCTGCTGCGAGCATGGTAAGGCAGTCCTCGACAAGAAGGATTACCTCAACAAGAAGTCCATGTGGATCTTCGGCGGCGACGGCTGGGCATACGACATCGGCTTCGGCGGCGTGGACCACGTCCTTGCCTCCGGCGAAGACGTCAACATCTTCGTGTTCAACACCGAGGTTTACTCCAACACCGGCGGACAGGCTTCCAAGGCCTCCAATATCGGTCAGGTCGCACAGTTCGCGGCAGCCGGTAAGGAGATCAAGTCCAAGTCCCTCGCTGAGATCGCAATGACCTATGGCTACGTTTATGTTGCGCAGGTCGCAATGGGCGCAAACAAGGTCCAGACCCTCAAGGCGATCGCCGAGGCAGAGGCTTACCACGGCCCGTCTCTCATCATCGGCTACGCTCCCTGCGAGATGCACAGCATCAAGGGCGGCATGGAGAACTGCCAGAAAGAGATGGAGAAGGCAGTCAAGTGCGGTTACTGGAACCTCTTCCGCTTCAACCCGGAAGCACAGTCTCAGTTCACGCTCGACAGCAAGGAGCCCGCTGGCGGCTATCAGGAGTTCCTGATGAACGAGGCGCGCTACAGCCGTCTGACCCGCGAGTTCCCCGAGAGAGCGAACGTTCTGTTTGCGGAATCCGAGGAGAACGCAAAGGCACGCTACGAGCACCTGATGAAGCTCAAGAGCCTCTACGAATAATCCGGAATAAAGCAATAAAGCACAGCGTCCCCGGCTCATTTGAGCCGGGGACGTCAGATTTATTTGAAACTATGCTCCGAAGTCCGGCAGCAGAGCGGCGAAAAAGATTTACCGGCGGCATGGAATCAGCCCATGCCGCCGGTGCTTTGCCCTATCGTATTCAGAGCTCTGCCGGACAGCGGAGTATAATGGTTCCTGCCGGCTCGCTGCCGGTTATCTCCAGCACGCTGCCGTCAAGCCGCTTCACATTCTCAGAGAGAGCCGCAAAATCGTCGACCGTAGAGATCACATCATAGCCGAAGCCGGCACCGCGATAATGCATCGGCACGGTGATGCGCGGCTTTATCGCCCCGGCCAGCGCGTGAGCCTGTGCGGCGTCTATCGTGTAATACCCGCCGACCGGGATCAGCAGCACGTCGACCGAGCCGAGCTTTTCGAGCTGCTCCGGCGACAGCATATGGCCGAGGTCGCCCAGATGGACGACACGCATATTTTCGGCGTCTACAGCGGTGATGCGGTTTTTGCCGCGCTTCAGACCCTGCACCTCGTCGTGAAAGCAGTCTATACGGAGGACACTGAATGAAGTCGTCCTGCCGCTGCGCTTCACGCCGGCAGTATAGTTGTGGTCGCCATGGCCGTGACTGCATATTACTTCGTCGGCCGTGAGCGGGGGCAGTGTGAGTCCGGGAACGCTGCCGGGGGAGTAGGGGTCAAAAACGATGCTGCCGTCTGCCGACTCGAGCATGAAGCACGAGTGGCCATACCATGTAAGCTTCATAGTCATTCCTTCTTTCTTCATCCGGTGTTGTTTTCAACTGATGGTTCCGGATAACAGTATATCAGAAGACGCGCATGCCTTCAAGGGATTTGTTGGCATGTGTATTATTTGGAGTTGACCCGGCTGATATAAAATGATATTATATAATATACTGTGTACAGCTGTGCGCAGAAAAATGGGCTTATAATTGTTTTATATACAGCAGGAGGCTACCACATGAAATGCAGCCGTGGTTTGAGAATAGTATTCGGTGTTATTTTTCTGGTGATCTTTGCCGCGTATTTCGTTATGCGCTTCAACGTCTCGCCAAGAACACGCGATTTTGACAGCGACCATGCTTTCGTATACAGCGAAGTGCAGGCGGTGCTCGATTCGGGCATGAGTCTGGAGGAATATTTCAAGGATGACCCCAGATATGCGCATCTGGCCGGGCAGGCGGCGGCTGAGGAACAGCAGGCGGAATCTACGCCGGAGCCGACGCCCGAGGTCACTCCCGAGCCGACGCCGGAGCCCGGATCTCCGGAGGCAAAGGCTGCCGAGCTCGGCCTGCCCGCTCCGCCTGATATTGACATTACAAGCTGGGAATATGTCCTTGTGAACGGGGATCATTCGATCGGCCAGTATGAACCGGCGCAGCTTGCCTATCTCAACCAGACAGCGAGCGAAACGGATATACAGACTGCATACAACGCGAACCGCTGCCCGGTGGATGAGCGCATCGCACAGGCGCTGCTCGACATGGCAAAGGGCTGCAAGGATGCGGGACTGCCGGTGTTTCTGTCCTCCGGCTACCGCAGCTATTCCGAACAGGCCGCGAACTTCCAGCGCGTGTGCCAGAATAACGGCGTGTCCGACGGCAAGGATTCCAACGGGCACTATATCACGATGCCCGCCGGATGCAGTGAGCACCAGACCGGTCTTAGCTGCGATATAACGGACGTTTACCGCGAGATCAAGAACTCTGAGATCGAAAATACCGACACGTATAAATGGCTCCTTGAGCACTGCGCGGAATACGGCTTTATCCACCGCTTTCCGAGCGGCAAGGAGGATGTGACCGGCGTTATGTACGAGCCGTTCCATTTCCGCTATGTCGGCATTGAGGCGGCAAGGTATATAGAGGACAACGGCCTCTGCCTTGAGGAGTTCGTCGAGCTCTACAGCGGCAGCGCATCGGAGGCTGAGGCGGAGCCCACGCCAAGCCCCGCGGCATGATTTCATATTCCTATATAATAATAGCAGCATCATATATTATAATGATAAAAAAACACGGAGAACTCATCTGAGTCCTCCGTGTTTTTTGCGCCGCCGGCCGGCAGCAGCGGTCTGCGTTCATGCGGTGCTATTCCTGAACGATAAACCCGCCGCCGAGCAGCCGGTCCCCGTCATAAAGAACGGCGGACTGCCCCGCTGCCGGGGCGCGCACCGGCTCGTCGCATATTATGTGCACGATTCCGCCGTCAACATACGCCGTGCAGGGCGGGTTTTCCCACTTCGTGTGCCGAACGCGCACGCTTGCGCGTACCGGCCTATCGGGAACATCACACAGCCAGTTGAAATTGCGTGCGATGACCTCAGTTTTGAAAAGCTCCTCCCACAGCGCAAGCTCTATCGTGTTTGACGCGACGTCTATATGGGAGATATATACCTTGCGCCCGTCGATCATGCCGGGGCGGCGCTGGCCGACAGTGTAGCGGTATATCCCATCATGCTGTCCCACGACCTCGCCGTGGAATATAAAATCGCCCGGCCCCGGCAGAGCGGTGCGGCGGCCAAGCCATGAGATATAATCCTTGTCGGGAATAAAGCAGATCTCCATGCTGTCGCCCTTGTGTGCGACGGGCAGTCCGAATTCCTCCGCCATAGCGCGCGTCTGCACCTTTTCGTACATGCCGAGCGGGAAGATGACGCGCGCTGCCTGCTCGCGCGTAAGACGGCAGAGCATATAGGTCTGATCGTTGGACGGACGTCCCTTGAATATCATGCCGTTCTCACTGCGGGCGTAGTGGCCTGTGGCGACAAATTCAGCGCCGAGCCTGTCCGCCGCGTCGCAGAGGGTCCTGAATTTAACGGAGGGATTGCAGATCACGCAGGGGTTTGGGGTCTCGCCGCGGAGATAGCATTCTGTGAACGGCGAGCAGACATTCCGCTCAAGCTCCGCGCGTACATCTGCGACCTCCAGCGGGATGCCGACATATTCCGCTGTTTTCACGGCGTCATTCAGGGCGTTTTCATCGGAATTGTCCATATAAAGGCCGTATACTTCATATCCGGCTCTTTTTAAAAGCACGGAACACACGGCGGAATCAACGCCGCCGGAAAAGCCCAGAACTACCTTTTTCATCGGTTCTTACTCTCCACATATATCATCAGCACCGACACGTCCGCCGGGGACACGCCGGATATGCGCCCGGCCTGCCCGAAGCTCGCGGGGCGTATTTTTTTCAGCTTCTCGCGCGCCTCGATGCGCAGGCCGGGAATGTCGTCATAATCTATATCCGCAGGGAGCGGGCGAACCTCAAGCTTTGTGAACTCCTCCACCTCGCGCAGCTGGCGCTTTATATAGCCGTCGTATTTCAGCCTTATTTCGACCTGCGCGCAGATCGCGCGGCTGAGCTGCGGCCGCGCGGGATCAAACGGCGCGGTGTCCGCATAGCTGACCTGCGGACGGCGGATGAGGTCGGCGAGGGATATGCCGTTGTTTGCCTGCGCTGTGCCGCGCGCAGTCAGCATTGCGTTCAGCTCCGCGCTTGGGGCGATGTGAGTATGCTCAAGGCGGGCAAGCTCGGCGTCCACCGCGGCGTATTTGGCGAGCACCGCCTGATAGCGCTGCTCGGAGACGAGGCCGATGCGGCGGCCGATATGCGCAAGGCGCTGGTCGGCGTTATCCTGCCGGTGCAGCAGCCTGTATTCACTGCGCGAGGTCATCATGCGGTAAGGCTCGTTCGTGCCCTTGGTCACAAGGTCGTCGATGAGCGTGCCGATATATCCGTCGCTGCGGCGGAGAATAAGCGGCTCTTCGCCCTTGAGCTTCAGCGCGGCGTTCACGCCCGCGACGAAGCCCTGCACCGCGGCTTCCTCATAACCGGAGGAGCCGTTGAACTGCCCTGCGCCGTACAGACCGGCGATCTTCTTCGTTTCGAGCGTGGCATACAGCTCCGTCGGGTCGACGCAGTCATACTCTATGGCATAGGCGCAGCGCGTCATTTCCGCATGCTCAAGTCCGGATATCGTGTGCATCATCTCTATCTGCACCTCCTCGGGCATGGAGGACGAGAAGCCCTGAATATAAAGCTCCTCCGTGTTCAGCCCCATAGGCTCTATAAAAAGCTGGTGGCGCGGCTTATCGGCGAAGGTCATTACCTTCGTCTCGATACTCGGACAGTAGCGCGGGCCGATACCCTCGATAACGCCGGAGTATATCGGGCTGCGGTCAAGGTTGGCGCGGATTATTTCATGCGTACGCGCGTTCGTATACGTGAGATAGCACACGGCGGAGTTGTTCGGGACATGCTCTGTGGAAAACGAGAAGGGCTCAGGCTCCGCATCCCCGGGCTGAAGCTCCATCTTTGAAAAATCCACGGTGCGTGCGTTCACTCTGGGCGGCGTGCCGGTCTTGAACCGGCGCATGGAGAGACCGAGCCCGCACAGGCGCGGCGCGAGAGACGTCGCGGCGGCGAGTCCGTCGGGACCGGAGGTGCGCAGCACCTCGCCGACGATTGTGCGGCCGCCGAGATATGTACCGGTCGCAATTACGACGGCGCGGCAGGACCAGACGGCTCCCGTATGCGTCGTCACCGAGACGACATGCCCGTTTTCAACGCCGATATCCACGACCTCAGCCTGCTTTACGCGCAGGTTCTCCTGAAGCTCAAGAGTGTGCTTCATTATCTCCTGATAGCGCCGGCGGTCAGCCTGCGCGCGCAGAGAATGCACCGCAGGACCCTTGCCGAGATTGAGCATACGGTACTGTATGCAGGCTTTGTCGGCAGCCTTCGCCATCTCGCCGCCGAGCGCGTCAAGCTCGCGCACGAGATGGCCCTTGCCCGTGCCGCCTATGGCGGGGTTGCAGGGCATGTTGCCGATGCTGTCGAGATTGACTGTGAAGCATACCGTGTCAAGCCCGAGCCGCGCCGCAGCGAGCGCCGCTTCGATCCCGGCGTGTCCTGCACCGATGACCGCAATATCACATTTTCCCGCGTCGTATCTGATCAAAGGAATTACTCCCCGCTTTTTTAAAATATACTATGCTATTATAGCCGCCGAGTCCGGGTACGTCAAGAATCAGCAAAAAACAACGCTTGACCGGAACAGGCGGAAAATATATAATTTTTACAGGAACATTATGCGCGGAAGCGCAGTCTAACAAATATACGATAAAACACGGCGGAAAAAGGAGGATGCGAACATGAAAAGACTGAGAAGGTATTTCGCGGCGGTACTCGCGGCATTGGGGATGCTCGCGTCCGTTTCCGCGGCGGCGCCCGTTACGGCGAGCGCCGAAGCCTTAGAGGGCTATAATCCGATCACCAAGGTGCTTGCGACGACGTCGCAGTCTCCCGTTGCAATGATGAGCGCGTCGCAGATCACTGCCGCAACGAGCACTGCCGGCTGCTATCTGACGGGCATAGGCTGGTATGATATGTCCGGGCAGCCGATAGATACCTTCACCACGGATTATGCCACGGTGCAGATCCGCCTTGACGCGGATGCCGGGAGCTACTTTGCGGATGGGCTGCAGGCCTATCTCAACAACACCGCGGTAGACTGCCAGATCGGCGACGGCGGGCGCTATGTGATACTCACGCGGGTATATGCGCCCGATGTCTGGGCACCGACGATAACAAAGCACCCAACGAGCGAGAATATCAAGGAGGGCGAGCTGACCTCTTTTGTTGCAACGGCTACCGGTGTGGACAAGAGCACGTGGACGCTCATCGACGCAAACGGGAAAAAGTACACGATGGAGGAGCTTGCTGCGGCCTATCCGGGGCTGACCTACAGCGAGACCTATGGAAAAGTAGTGCTGCGCAATGTCCCCGCGGCGCTTGACAACAGCAGGATATACTGCACTTTCTCCGGCACAGGCGGCTCGAAGGAGACGAATGCGGCCTATCTCTATGTAAAGTCCGCCTCTCCGACGCCTACGCCCAGCCCAAGCCCGACGCCTGCGCCCAGTCCGACGCCGACCCCGTCCCCGTCCGGCGATGTGCAGACGGCAGATACTGACCATGAGCACAGCTATGGCCGAGAGTGGAAGTTCGACGCCGGTGAGCACTGGCACGAGTGCAGCATCTGCGGCGAAAAAGCGGACTCGGCGGAGCACACGATGACCTGGGTCGAGACAAAGAAGGCGACGAAGAAGGAGTCCGGCGAGGAAAAAGGCGTGTGCAGCGTGTGCGATTATAAGGCGACGCGCACAGTCGAATACGAAAAGCCGGCCGACAGCGGGAAATGGATACTCTATGCCGGCATAGGCGCTGCGGCTGTCGTGGTGCTGCTGATGATAGCTTCGGCGGCGAGACAGAACCGCGCCCGGCGCCGCCGTCAGGCTGCGCGCAGGCGTCGGTATTACGAGGACGAGGACAGGTAAAAGGCCTGAGCCGGCCGTAAAATTATCTTCTATGCCAGAAGATCGATAGGCGAGGCTTTGTATACGAAGATCATTGCGTCGTAGAGCTCAGCGGGGACGTCCTGTACCCTGTGGGAGGTAGGGATGAGCTTCATAAGGAAGCTGTAGCCCTCGCCGAGGCTGCCCATGGTCATCGGGCTGTGCAGAGCGGAATATGTCTCGCTGTCTGCGGGAACATCGGCGAAGCTGAGATAATAGCTTCCGCCCAGACGCTTCGCATGCGCGGCGAGCGGGTCGGCGGAGCAGAAGCTGTGATCGCCGCGGCCCGAGCCGTCGGAGCTGTTGATGTTGCAGACGGTCTTGAAATAGTCCGTGCCTATGATGAAGTATTTGTCCGCATACTGAGTTTTCAGCTGTGCGCCCATCGGCGTGTAGTACGGGGCCTTTGCCGCGACATGCCCGTTGTGACCGGAGATCATTATCGCCGCACGGCCAAGGCTATGCTCATGCTCCAGTATCCACTGCACGTTTTCCGCCATGAAGCCGTCGCGGATATTGTTGTATTTTATGTAGTCGTCCCCAGCGTGGGCCTGCGCAAGCGCGGCTGCCTGCAGGATGCAGTCGGCCGCACGCAGGATGCGGGCGCGGTCGCTGCCGTTTTCGTATTGCGCGGAATTATCCGCAAGCTCGTCACGCACGGAGTGCACGATGCCGAAAGCAGAGCTCTCGCACAATGCGGAAAAATCCGCGCCGTCTGCGGCGAGAGCGGCAAGCTTATCCGCTGCATCCTGATCGTCGAGCACGGAGTTTTCCGCGCAGAACTCACTGAGCAGACGCAGGCCGCTCAACGGATTCTGCATGTCAAAGCCGTAGAATGAGAGCTTGCCGTCATCGGGAGCCGCGTCATTGTATTCGCGCATCCACTGCACAAGCTCCGCCATCTGGACGGTATGATATATCGTGAACGAGAGCGCGCTGACGGCGTCCTCTGCCGTACCTTCGCCGCCGAGGATATAGCGGTCGACTATCATGGCCTCGCTGAAATCGGCCTCAAGCGCAAAGGCGCGCACGCCGTTATTTTCAACGAGCTGCCTGAGCACGGTGAGCCGCAGCGTCTGAAAGTCCGCGTTGCCGTGCGACGCCTCGCCGAGCGCGATTATCTCCGGGCTGCCCGGTACCGTGATGTCGCCGGTGCTGCGCGCGTATGCGTCAACGTCGCCGGACTTTCCGGCAGCCTTTATCTGCGGGACGTATATCCATGCCGCGTCCGCCGCTGCAATGAGCAGCACGGCCGACAGTAGCAGTAGCCCGAGTACCTTGAATATTTTCCTTATGATCTTCATTTGATCCTCCTGAAACGATGCGAATAACACAATAAATGTAATAATGTATAAAGATGTAAGCTAAAAATGCTTTTTAAATGCCTCCGGTTCCGGCCGGAGGCATTTAAAGCTGTTGCGGGTTTTATGCGAGGTTGAGCTTTTTCTTCAGCAGCGCCACGGTGGGGAAGTAGTAGAGCGCGGAGAGCAGCGCGGCAATGATCGCGTTGGCGGTCAGGAGAACGTGCATTATCGGGATGGGATCGCTCCTTACGCGCATGCTTTCGGCCGCAGCGTTGAGCGCATCGAAAATGCCGATGTCATTTGCAACGGTGCCGGCAAAGCCGGTCAGAGCGAAGACGGCGACGCTTATGACAAAGTAGAATATGATGCTCCACATTACCTTGTGGTTGGCAAAGCTCTGACCTATCGCCATGGCAAAGTAGAAATGCAGGCAGGTAGAGACGGAGTAGAGGAATAAAGCCGCAATGACTTCAACGACAAAGCCGGTGATGTTGCCGGCGCCGATGCTGCTGGCAATCTCGCATATTCTCTGCCAGATGAAGCTGAACTCGTCGATGGTGAAAGCATGGGACGCGCTGATGGCCATGAGTATCAGCACCGCGAGCACGCTTACCGCGGCGGTGACGAGGAACCATATAAAGGACACGATGAGCTTTGACCACACGAGCGCATCCACGCTCACGGGCAGGGTGAACATCAGATAGCCCTCGCTGCCGAGAAGGTTTTTGTAAAAGCGCTCTATCATCATCACGAGCGCCATCACGCCAAGCGCGAAGATGCAGGCGAAAAACGCTATAAGTATCAGAACGAATATGGCCTGAAGAATACCGTAGGAAGTTTCGCGGTCAAGCAGTATGACGGACATGCCGGAGAGCGCTGCCAGCACCAGCACCGCCGCGATCAGCGGCAGCATAGTGCGGCCCGTGGCCTTGAATTCGTATTTTATGAGTTTTCCTAGCATTTGAATACCTCCCTGAAGAGCGCGTCGACGCTCTTCCCATGCTTCTCTCTTATCTCATCCACGCCGGATTGAAGCAGGATCTTTCCCTGATTGACAAATATGACCTCGTCGAGCACGTTTTCCACGTCGCTTATGAGATGCGTTGAGATCATGACCACGGCGTCGGGGTCATAGTTTCTTATGATAGTGTCGAGAATATAATCGCGTGTTGCCGGGTCGACGCCGCCGATCGGCTCGTCGAGCAGATACAGCTTTGCCTTGCGGCTCATGGTCAGGATGAGCTGCACCTTTTCTTTTGTACCCTTTGACATCTGCGAGAGCTTCTTCCTGCTGCTGAGATCGAGACGCGCCAGCATTTCACCGGCTTTTTCACGGTCAAAGTCAGCGTAGAAGTCGGCGTACATATTTATGAGCTGCTCTGCGCTCATCCATTCAGGCAGGTGGAGCTTATCCGGCAGATAGCTCACCAGCGCTTTTGTCGCGGGGCCGGGTCTCTGCCCGTATATGAGGATCTGCCCCTCGCTCGGTGTGAGCAGGCCGTTTGCAAGCTTGATGAGAGTCGTCTTGCCGCTGCCGTTCGGTCCCAGAAGTCCGACAACACGGCCGGGCTGGAGCTGGATATTCACGTTCTCCAGAGCGCGGACGCTGCCGAAGCTCTTTGAGAGGCTTACACATTCAAATGCTGCCGCCATTTTCTTTTTCCTCCTTTTCGCTGCTTTCCAGCAGCTTTATGATCTCTTCTCTGCTGAAGCCTATGCGGCGCATAGAGTCCATAAATGAACGTATGCTCTCCTGCGCCAGCGTCTGCTTGGTTTTTTCTATCACTGTCATGTCCTCCGTCACAAAACGTCCGTTGCTTCTCTGCGTGTACACAAGGCCCAGCCGCTCAAGCTCCTGAAAGGCGCGCTGAAGCGTGTTGGGATTCACGCCGGCCTCCGATGCAAGGTCGCGCACCGCGGGGAGCCGCTGCCCGCGTACATATTCGCCGGAAACTATCGCAAGTTCTATCTTGTTTATGAGCTGCGTATAGATCGGCATGCTGTTGTCAAACTGCCACTCCATAATACACCTCCTATGTGTTATTGTATTAAGCGATTAGTACAATAACACGGCGACACGGATTTGTCAAGGCCCTGTGTGAAAAAAATTAAAAAAGCCTCTCCGTCAGGAGAGGCGCAAATCAATATGCTCGAAAAAAACCGGTTCAGTGGCAGTGCTCGCAGTCGTGTATCTCAAGCTCCCTGGGGTCGTAGGCGATGCCGTTTTTGTCATAATAGTCCTTGATGGCGGCGCGCACAGCCTCTTCGGCGAGTACGGAGCAGTGGATCTTCTGAGGGGGCAGGCCGTCAAGCGCGTCGACGACGGCCTGATTCGACAGCGTCAGCGCCTCCTTGACGGACTTGCCCTTGATGAGCTCTGTCGCCATGGAGCTGGTGGCTATCGCGCTGCCGCAGCCGAAGGTGTTGAATTTGCAGTCGGTGATGATGCCTTCGTCGACCTTGATATACATGCGCATTATATCGCCGCATTTTGCGTTGCCGACTTCACCGATGCCGTCGGCGTCATCAAGCTTGCCGACATTGCGGGGGTGCTGAAAATGATCCATGACCTTGTCGCTGTAAAGTGCCATTATCGTTGTCTCCTTTTTCAGTAGTATCGGTAGTATTTGAAGCGTAGCTTTCCGTATTTATATGAGATGCGGCCGTTCGCCCTTTTCAAGCGCGTCCCATACCGGGGACATGTTGCGCAGATATTCCACGACTCTGGGGACGGTCTCAATGATGTGGTCTATTTCCTCCATAGTGTTGTATTCACCGATGGAGAGACGCAGCGAACCGTGCGCGATCTCATGCGGCAGGCCGAGCGCAAGCAGGACATGGCTCGGGTCAAGAGAGCCGGAGGTGCAGGCGGAGCCCGAGGATGCGCATATGCCGTTCATGTCCAGCATAAGCAGCAGAGCCTCGCCCTCAATGCCCTCAAAACACATGTTCACCGTGCCGGGAACGTGGTGCTCGAGGCTGCCGTTGATCCGGCTGTGCGGGATCTTTGAAAGCTCTGTGAAGAGCTTGTCGCGCATGGCGGTGATCTTTTCGGTGTTGGCGGCCATATTCTCGCATGACTCCTTGAGCGCCGCGGCCATTGCCGCGATACCTGCGACGTTTTCCGTACCGGCGCGCTTGCCGCGCTCCTGGGCCCCGCCCTCGATGATGCTGACGAGCGGCACGCCCTTTTTCGCGTACAGCACGCCAACGCCCTTCGGCGCGTGGAATTTGTGGCCGGACATGGAGAGCATGTCTATGTTCATGGCGCAGACATCTATGGGCATATGCCCCGCGGCCTGCACGGCGTCGGTGTGGAAAAGCACGCCTTTTTCACGGCACAGCGCGCCGATTTCCGCAATAGGCTGAACGGTGCCGATCTCGTTGTTGGCGAACATCACCGTCACAAGGCAGGTGTCGTCTCTCAGCGCGCCTGCAACGTCGCCGGTCGTTATCACGCCGCCGGCGTGAACGTCGAGAAGAGTGACGTCATAGCCCTCTTTCTCAAGGCTTTTGAGCGTGTGGAGTACGGCGTGATGCTCGAATGCGGTGGAGATAATGTGCTTTTTGCCCTTTTTTGCACCAAGTCTGGCGGCTGAGATTATTGCTTGATTGTCGGCCTCGCTGCCGCCGGAGGTGAAATATATCTCCTTTGGGCTGGCGTTGATGCACCCGGCGATGACCGTGCGCGCCTCCGTAAGCGCCTCGGTGGCCTTTTGGGCGAAGGCATAGAGACTGGAGGGATTGCCGTAAAGCTCGGTGAGATATGGCATCATCGCATCGAGCGCGGTCTTGCTGACGCTGGTGGTCGCTGCGTTATCTGCGTATACGAACATTTCTCGTTCCTTTCTGTGCCTCTGCACTGTATAATTATTTTTTTAATCTTTTATGCTTTTTTCCATCGCTCGCCCGTGAGCAGATCCTCAAGGCTCACGGTGTCGAGATATTCGTTTATTATCTCGTCAAGCTCCATCCACATGGGGACGGTCATGCACTCGGCGGCGCGTTCACAGTACACGCTGCCGCTTTTGATGCAGGATACCGGCGCGAGATTGTCCTCGATGCACCGGAGTATATCGCCCACGCGGTATTCCGACGGCGCGCGGCTGAGCATATAGCCGCCCTCCTTGCCGCGGGTGCTCTCCACGAGTCCGGCCTTTTTAAGGCTGCTGACGATCATCTCAAGGTATTTCATCGAAACGCGCTGCCGGTCGGCTATTGTTTTCAGCGATACAAAACCGTCCTCCGGATGCTGTGCCAGATCCAGCATGACACGCAGGGCGTAGCGCCCTTTACTTGTTACATTCAAAGAAGAGACCCTCCTTGTCATCCATAAAGCGTCACCGCATAGTCTCTGCGTTTTCGGCTTCATAATTCCTACAACGATAATTTACCATAAAATTAGTAGGAAT
Source organism: uncultured Eubacteriales bacterium (assembly GCA_900546515.1). GTDB lineage: Bacteria > Bacillota > Clostridia > Oscillospirales > Oscillospiraceae > Limivicinus. The sequence goes on from URDG01000006.1 coordinate 54,007, forward strand.
TAAATAGGCAGGCGCAATATTTTTGCCGGGACAGCTGTGCAAAAATCGCACAGCAAAATCAAAAATAACACTTGCTTTATTTCACTAATGTGATATTATAGCAGCGTACTAACAAGCTAACTGATAAAAACAACTAAAAGACCTATGGAGGACAATAACATGAAAAAGATAATTTCAATGCTTCTCGCTCTGGCAATGGTGTTCGCCCTGTGCGCATGCGGCAGCACCGCAAGCGCTCCCGCAGCGACCGAGGCTCCCGCAGACGGTGCAGCTGCCGAAGCTCCAGCCGCAGATACGGCGGCAGACAGCGATGTGGCCTATGTTCAGGGCAAGGGCACTCTGATCGTCGGCATTACCGATTTTGAGCCGATGGACTACAAAAACGATTCCGGTGAGTGGATCGGCTTTGACGCTGATATGGCAAAGGCCTTTGCAAAGTCTCTCGGCGTTGAGGCAGAGTTCGTTGAGATCGACTGGGACAACAAGATCCTTGAGCTCAACAACAAGAGCATCGACTGCGTCTGGAACGGCATGACCCTCACTCCGGAAGTTCTCAACTCCATGGCCTGCTCCGAGGCATACTGCAACAATGCTCAGGTCGTAGTCGTAAAGGCTGACGTCGCCGACAAGTACCAGACCGCAGACAGTCTCTCTGAGCTCGCATTCGCAGTTGAGGCGGGTTCCGCAGGCGAGGCCGCAGTCAAGGAGCTCGGCATTGAGCCCGTCGCAGTCCAGAGCCAGGCCGCAGCCCTGATGGAGGTCAAGGCAGGCACTGCGGACGCATGCGTCATAGACCTTCTGATGGCCGGCGCGATGATCGGCGAGGGCACCAGCTACCCCGACCTGACCTACACCGTTGAGCTCACCAGCGAAGAGTACGGCGTCGGCTTCCGCACCGGCAGCGACCTTGCCGAGGCGCTCAACAGCTTCTTCAAGGCCAGCTACGATGACGGCAGCATGCTTGATATCGCAAAGACCTACGGCGTGCAGGAATCCATTATTGCAAAATAAGCCACTGTAGTGTATTATTAAAACACTCTGCTAAAGCGGAGAGGGGACGTACCCTCTCTGCTTTGGCCGTTGATGCGGCGCTGGGCAGTACACAGCCGGCGCTGTCTGAAAAACATCTTATCACATAAAGAGGTCCGCCATGTTCCAGACTGTTCTAGCCTCCCTGTCCCTCGGCTTTCTCAAATCGCTTGAGATATTCGCGCTGACGCTGTTCGGCGCTATCCCGCTGGGGCTTATCATCTCTCTCGGTTCGATGAGCCGCTTCAAACCGCTGAATTATTTAATAAAGGTCATAGTCTGGATAATCCGAGGCACGCCGCTGATGCTCCAGCTCCTTATCATTTATTACGGCCCCGGCATAATTCTGGGCAACAACTGGTGGGGCAGCGGCGCGAACGGTCGCTTTATCGCGGCGATGGTCGCGTTCATCTTCAACTATGCCTGCTATTTTTCGGAGATATTCCGCGGCGGCATCGAGGGCGTCCCGAGAGGGCAGCGCGAGGCCGGACAGGTGCTCGGCATGACCAACACGCAGATATTTTTCAAGGTCACGCTGATGCAGGTCATAAAGCGCATCGTCCCGCCTATGGGCAACGAGATAATCACGCTTGTAAAGGACACCTCCCTTGTGCGCGTGATAGCGGTATATGAGGTCATGTGGAATGGGCAGGCGTTCATCAAGTCTGCCGGTATCATCTGGCCGCTGTTCTTCACGGGCGTGTACTATCTGGCATTCAGCGGCATACTCACGCTGCTGCTTGGCAGGCTTGAGAAGAAGCTGGGCTATTTCAAGGTTTGAGGAGGGGCGAGACATGGCTTTGCTTGAAGTAAAAGATCTGCACAAGAGCTTTGACGAGCTCGAAGTCCTCAAGGGCATCAGTTTTTCCATGGAGCGCGGAGAGACGCTCTCCGTCATCGGCGCCTCCGGCGGTGGAAAGACGACGCTTCTGCGCTGCATGAACTTTCTTGAAATGCCAGATTCAGGTCAGATAAAGGTCGGGGACGATATACTTTTCAGCTCCGAGAGGCATAATCTCACCGAGGAGCAGATACGCCGCAACCGCCTGCACTTCGGCCTCGTGTTCCAGAGCTTCAATCTCTTCCCGCAGTACACCGCGCTTGAAAATGTTGCGCTCGCGCCGAAGCTTCAGGCGAAGAGCAGGCCGGATTACCGCGCGCACAGGAAGGAGATAAACGGACAGATAGAGGCCAAAAGCGAGGAGCTTCTGCGCCGCGTCGGTCTGGGGGATAAGCTGGGCTTCTATCCGCACCAGCTCTCCGGCGGCCAGCAGCAGCGCGTTGCGATAGCCCGCGCCCTTGCGCTCACGCCCGAGGTGCTCTTTTTCGATGAGCCTACCTCGGCGCTCGACCCCGAGCTGACCGGAGAGGTGCTCGGCGTTATCAGGCAGCTTGCGAGCGAGAAGATGACGATGGTGATAGTGACGCACGAGATGAGCTTTGCCGAGGCCGTGTCCGACCGCGTGCTGTTCATGGACGGCGGCAATATCGTCGAGCAGGGCACGCCGGAGCAGATATTCAAAAACCCGCAGGAGGAGCGCACAAGGCAGTTCCTCAGCAGAATGTAATATTAAATATTAATGATATACAGTAAAGCTCCCCCGGACGAAAGTCCGGGGGAGCTTTGCGCGGGAGGGGGGATAAAATTTAACAGGGGGGATGGAAGCGTAAATAATGAAAGGCTTTGTTATCTGTCGGCTTTGCTGGCGCGGCTGAGTATTTCGCCGGTCCTGGCGTCTATGTCGTATTCATACTCCATGCCGTGGGTATCTATCTCGACTTCATACCATGCGGAGTAGCGGTTATGTTTGAAGTCGGCGTCTATATCCTTTATCTCGGTGACATTTACGCCGCTGTCGGCAACGGCTATGTCCTCCGCCGCATTATGCCCGATGTAGGTGGTCTGGTGCCGCCAGATGAAGTAGCCGCCGATGCACAGACCTATCAGTATCAGCACGGTAAAAGCTATGAGTACGGTTTTGAGAGTCTTGTTCATAGTGTTCTCCTTTGCTTTTGTTCTTTACTTTACGGCCAAATCATAATATCATATTCTAAGAAAAGCATTAATTAAATCTTTAGTTTTTATCAGTACCATCAGATGGCAAACAGGAGGGGATGGCTGTGAGAATACTTGTAGTAGAGGACGAAAAGCACCTCAACAGAATAATATCCGAGGAGATGGAGGACGAGGGCTACAGCGTGGACAGCTGCTTCAACGGAGCCGACGCGCTCGAGTATGCTCTCAGCGCGAAGTATGATGTGATGATATTGGACATTATGCTTCCGAAGCTTGACGGGCTGGAGCTCGTGCGCCGTCTGCGCCGCCGCGGCGATACGACGCCGGTGCTCTTCCTTACGGCGCGCGACAGCGTGGCGGACAAGGTGGAGGGACTTGAGAGCGGCGGGGACTATTATCTTACAAAGCCCTTTGATTTTCAGGAGCTGCTGGCCGTCGTGCACGTTATGACGCGCAAATATACCGGCAACCGCTCCAACATATATACGATAGCCAATCTCACGCTCGATACGGCGGCAAAGACCGTCGTGCGCGCGGGGAAGAATATAGAGCTCACGCAGAAGGAGTTTTCGCTTCTGGAGTACATGGTGCGGAACCGCGGCGTCGTGCTCTCCCGCGAGATGATAGAGAACAATCTCTGGAACTATGACTACGAGGGCGGCACAAACGTGGTGGATGTATATGTCGGCTATCTCCGAAAAAAGATGGACACCGGCTTTGACAAAAAGCTCATCCATACCGTTTGGGGCACCGGGTGGGTGCTGAAGGAGGGCTGACGGGGCATGTCTGCAAAGCTTAGAGTCACGCTGTGGTTCACGCTGATGGTGCTGCTGCTGGCGGCGATGGTGCTCGTTTTTGTGCTGGTGATAAACGGCGCGAGCATCACGGACGATCCGGCGGGCAGGCTCGTCAAGGTCGTGCTGAGAAATGCCGACAAGATGGAGTTTGAACACGGCAGATTCGAGTGGGACGATCTTGACAGCTATAAGCGCGGCGTATACTGCGTCTTTTACGGCGAGGACGGAGAGCTGCTGTACGGCGCTCAGCGCGATGAATGGGAGATCAGCCTGCCGCTTGAAGCTAACGTGATACGGGAAGTGACCGCCGGCGGCGAGAAGCTGTATGTCTACGACACGATGGTGGACATGGATGTGGCGATCGTGTGGATACGCGGCGTGATCCCGGCGGCCGACCGGTCGGGAGTGATGCACACTATAATCATCCTCACATGCACGCTGCTCCCGGCGCTGATCGTGCTGTCTGTCGCCGGCGGCTGGCTTATCGCGCGCGGCGCATTCAGGCCGATGGAGAAAATAGTAAGCGCGGCCAACAGCATATCCGACGGGGACGATATGTCGCTGCGCATAAATATGACGCGCGGCCCGAGCGAGATGCGGCGGCTCGCCGCGTCCTTTGATAAGATGCTCGGCCGCCTTGAGCAGTCGTTCAACACCGAGCGGCAGTTTGCCTCCGATGCCTCTCATGAGCTCAGAACGCCGATAACGGTCATTCTCGCAGAGTGCGACCGCGCAAAGCGCAAGGACGTCACGCGCGAGGATTTTCTCGGGTCGATCGCCGTGATAGAGGAGCAGGGGCGCGGCATGAGCGAGCTTGTGCAGTCTCTGCTGAGCCTGACGCGCATGCAGCAGGGGACTGACCGCTATCCGCTGCGGAGAGCGGATCTGAGCGAATTCGTGGAGGCGTGCTGCGATGAGTTTGTCCCGGCGGACAGGCGCGGCATCACGCTGCACCGGGATATAACCGCGGGGGTGTGCACGGAATTCAACCACGCGCTCATGTCGCGCGTCGTGCAGAACCTACTGCAGAACGCCTATAAATACGGCCGGGAGGGCGGACGTATAGACGTGGCGCTCCGTGAGCAGGACGGCAGCGCAGTCCTGACCGTGGCCGACGACGGGATAGGCATCGAGCAAAAGAACCTCGACAGGATATGGCAGCGCTTCTGGCAGGCCGACGCCTCGCGCGGCGAGGACGGCGGCAGCGGCCTGGGGCTTGCGATGGTGAAGGAGATCACGCAGTTCCACGGCGGGACTGTAGGTGTGGAGAGCGAGCCGGGCCGCGGCAGCGTGTTCACGGTGAGAATACCGGTCAGGTAAAAATACCGCAGCAGAGCGGAAAGCTTTGCTGCGGTATTTTTTATACGTCACCGGCTGCAAGCCTTTCAAGCTCACGGTAATCGACCTTTCCGGCGGGCGTATGGGGAAATTCACTTATGAACCGGTATTCTGCCGGGCGCATGTAGCCCGGAAGCCTTTCCATGCAGATGGCGTCAAGCCTTTTCGCAAGCGCTTCCTGCGGCATGCTTCCGCTGGGCAGAATAAAGGCCACAGGCTCATAGTAGCATGCGCTGCCTTTCATACGACGCCCGGCGACCATACAGCCGGACACGCCGTCGACACCGCACAGTACGCTTTCAATCATGCCGGGGAAAATCTTTGCCGGTTGGTTTTCAGACGAAGTTACATATATCCTGCGGATACGGCCCTCAAGAAAGAGAAGTCCGTCCGTGTCCATATAGCCAAGGTCGCCGGTATGCACCCAGCGCACGTTGTTTTCGTCTTCTTCAATGATAGACGCTGTTTCGTCGGGCTTGTTGTAATACCCCAGCATTACGGATGGAGACGAGATGCAGACTTCCCCTATCCGGCCGTAGCCACACTCAGCCCCGGAATCGGGATCGACTATCTTTATTATATTTGCGGCGAGCGGTACGCCGACGCTGCCGGGAGCGTTTGCACTGTATGATGTTGTGACGGCGGTTGCGCAGAGCTCGGTCATGCCGTAGCCTTTCATTACTTTATACCGGCAGCCGTTCTTCCGGAGATATGCATTGACCCGGCTTTCAAGCTCAGGGTTGAGAGAGTCGCCGCCAACGCCTGCGGAAATGAGAAATGAAAGATCCATGTCCTTTGTCCGGGAATCCTCAGAGAGATATTTCAGGTGGTCGGCAACGGCGGAGAAATGATTCGGCCTGTATTTTGCAAAAACGCCCGGAAAAGCTTTTGAATCAAAAACGGGGAAGAGAATGACCTGCATGCCGCAGCACAGCGCCGTGTGAACGGCAAGCGAGAGCCCGTATATTATAAACGGCGGCAGATCGTTGAAATACTTCTGCTGCCGTTTGAACGGAATGTCGACATAGCGGTAACCGTGCGCTACGGCATTTATACTGTCGTCGGAGAGCATTACACTTTTGGGAGTGCCTGTCGTTCCGCCTGTGTGCGCGATCACAAAGCAGCGGCCTTTTTCGTATGCAGAATATCCGGCGGCGGTATTCCGGCCGCCGGCAATGAACTTTTTCCATTCAAGCGTATTGCCGGCATATGCCGGCTTTTTGTTTTTTATATTGTATATGATGCGTTTGAACACGGGAAGGGATGCGGACGGCGGCACGGACACGATCTTTTTCACGCCGGAGCCTTCGGCGGCCTTTGATATGGACGGGTATGCAGGATCAAAGGTCACGATGAACTGCGCGCAGCATTCGGTTATATATGCGCGCAGCTGCTCTGCGTCAGTCCTCGGGTCGACCATGTTCGGCACGGCGCCGAGCCGGTTGAGAGCATACAGCGACCAGACGGTCTCAGGCATGTTCAGCATGCACAGAATAACAACGGAGCCGTTTCTCACCCCGAGCGCCGTGAAAGCGCGTGCTGTTCTGTCAATCGCTTCAAAGAGCTGTGCATATGTGAATTTGCGGTCATAATATATCAGGGCAATATCGTCAGGATGGCCGCAGTTGCTCCTGTACAGCAGGTCATATGCCAGACACTCCGGCAATGGCGAAGCTGCGGCTTCATCGCTGTAGTATTTCAGCCAGGGCCGGTCAACGGACGGAAGCCCCGTCAGGCTGCGTGCAGTTCTGTTCATATTATGGCTCCTCGCATGTCAGATTTTCTCTGCACATTATAAATTGTTATTTGACAAATATCAATAGTTATTTGAAGCCTAATTTAGGTTTTGAAAAAAACGTCTAAAATAGACATAAGGAGTGAGACCTTATGCCGAACGAAAAGAGCCCCTGCTTTGACAACAGGGAAAAATATATAGAGCTGGGCTATAATATAGCCTATTACCGGAAGCACGCGAAGCTGACGCAGGAGCAGCTGGCAGAGAAGGTAGGAATAAGCAGGCAGCATATGGGCGCGATAGAAGCGCCGAATCTATGCCGCCCGATCTCGCTGGATCTGCTGTTCAATCTCGCAAGCGCGCTGGAGGTTGAGCCGTACAAGCTGCTTCAGTTCAGGGAGTGAGCCCTGAATATTGGCCGCCGTCCGGCGTAAAGAGAAAAAATAAAAGGTCAGCCGTTCAAAAAACGGTTGACCTTTTTTCATATGCCATATGGTTTTATTTTGCTATCGGGCCGGAGTAGTAAATGAGACCGTCCTCGTTTATGCGGCCGAGGTTTCCGGTGCGCAGCCAGCGCGTACCGGCGCCGTCGGTCACGATGGCCTTCGCCGTAGCCTCGGGATCGTTGTAGTAGCCGAGCATTATGGACGGACCGGAGATCAGTATCTCGCCTGTGCAGCCGTAGCCCAGCTCTGCGCCGGTCTTAGGGTCGGCGATCTTCACGGAGTTTGTGATGATGGGAATGCCGATGCTGCCGATGTCGTTGGCACCGGCGCAGGTGGAGATGGCAGTGGACGCGGTCTCCGTCATACCGAAGCCTTTCACGACCTTATAGCAGCAGCCGTGTCCGGCAAGGAACTCGTTTATGCGCTCTTCCTCACCGGCGGCCAGATAACCGCCGCCGAGTCCGGGGATAACGAGGAAGGACAGATCCATATCCTGTACGCCGGGATAGCTGATGAGATTGCGGAGATGATCCGGGCCGGAGAGAAAGTATGCGGGCTTATATTCCGCAAAGAGCTCAGGGAAAGTCCGCGGATCGAACACGGGATAGAGCAGCAGCTCCAGCCCGAAGCAGAGCGCCGTGTGCAGCGTGAGCGCGACGCCGCAGACGACAAAGGGCGGGATGTCGTTGTAAAACAGCTGGCTGCGCACAAACGGGACGCCTATGTACCTGTAGGAATAGGTGACGGCATTGAAATTATCGTCCGACAGCATGACCCAGTCGCGGCAGCCGGTGGTGCCGTCTGCGTGCGCGACAACATAGCAGCGGTCCTTTTCATAGGGGACATATGCGGCCTCGGTGTTCTCGCCGAGGGCGAGAAAGTCCGCCCAGCGTATGGTGTTGGCGTCAAGCTCGGGAGTGCCGCCTGCGAGACGGTAGGCAAAGCGCGCCGACTCGGACATGGCCTCATCCGGGGATACGAACAGTATCTTTTCAGCGCAGCTGCCCTTTACGGCTTCACGGATGAGCGGGTATACGGGGGTGATGGTAAGAATGACTCTGGCATGGCACTCGTTGATCCACTCGCGCAGCTCGTCCGCGCCGATCTGCGGGTCCACGGGGTTGAGCACTGCGCCGAGCCTGTCGAGCGCATACAGAGAGTAGATATTTTCCGGGGTGTTGTAGGCGCAGATCATTACCGTGTCGCCCTTTTTCACGCCGAGCGCGGTATATGCCCTTGCGGCCTTATCAATCTCATCGAAAAGCCGGCCGTAGCTTATCCTGTTGCCGAAGTAATTTATGGCAATGTCGCCGGGATGCGTTTTGTTGGCTTCGTACATCATATCGAATACGGTGCATCCGGGGAAAGCGGCTTTGACCGCATCCCTGCCGTAGTATTTAAGCCAGGGCCTCTCCTCCGACGGGAGACCGGCAGTTTTCTTCGTGAATAGACTCATAATTATTTCCTCACATATGTTTCGACGATTTGAACTGAAAATGTATATAACAAATTGAAAAATGAATGCGCAAAAGACGAAAATTATACTTTGACCATGGGCGTTTGACAGGTAAACTGCCGAAATGACCGTGATAAAAGGACAAACAGGAAGAACTCTTCCTGAAATTATGCAGCAATACCGCCTATTTGTCAAGCCTGTTAGGAAGTAGAATTCTTACATGTATGACAGATGGAGGAAGAAAAATGCTGATTTTCGACAACAGGGCCGTTGGAAACAGACTTCTTGCTTTAAGGAAAAGAAAGGGTCTGACGCAGACGGAGCTGGCATATATTGCCGGAATATCTGACAGAACTTATGCCGATATTGAGCGCGGCAGCACCAACATGCGCATTGAGACGGCGCTCAGAATATGTCAGGCGCTGTCGGTCACGCCCGACGAGATATTCACGGAGACGCCGGACACGCCGCTTGCCGCGCAGGAGGAGATACTCTCGCGGCTGGAGCAGTGCACAGACAAGGAACGCGGGACGGTGCTGCGGATCATATCGGCGTATCTGGATTCGCTTTGACGCCGCCGCATTTTGCGGGTGTAATTATAACATTATTATGCAGAAAAGCAATTGTAGTTTTTGCCGATAAAATGATTTCAGCCGCCGGTTTTTTCGGCGGCTGAAATCAGAGCTGGGGATCGGGCCATCAGCAGCCCGGCTTACCGAGCATGCGGAACATGTTTTTCTTATAAGCTTCAACGCCGGGCTGATCGAACGGGTTGACGCCGGACATATAGCCGGAGATCGCGCAGGCCATCTCAAAGAAGCAGACAAGGGATGCGAAGCCTTCCTCGTCGCGCTTTTCGACCTCGATCACCATGTTGGGGACGCCGCCGGAGATGTGAGCCTCCTTGACGGCCTCGGCAACTGTCACGCCGATGTCGGTCAGGTCGCGGCCGGCAATGTAATTGAGGCCGTCCGCATTGGACTGCTCAAAGGGTACGGTGAAGGCGTTATGGGACTTCTTGAAGCGCACGACGGTCTCCATGAGATCGCGCGGGCCGTCCTGAATATACTGCCCCATGGAATGCAGGTCGGCGGTATATTCGACGGAGGCGGGGAAGATGCCCTTGCCGTCCTTGCCCTCGCTCTCGCCGTACAGCTGCTTCCACCACTCGGCCATGAAACGGAAGCTGGGCTCGTAGCTTGCGAGTATCTCGGTGCGGTAGCCGCTGCCGTAAAGGCGCTGGCGGGCGGCGGCGTACATGAACGCGGGATTATCCTTTCCTGCGGCGCGGAGCTTTTCAAACTCACCGATCGCGGCGTCTATGACACGGCGCACATCGATCCCGGCGACGGCCATCGGCAGCAGGCCAACGGCGGACAGCACGCTGTAGCGGCCGCCGACGTCATCAGGAACGACGAAAGACTCCCAGCCGAACTCGCCGCCGAGCTGCTTGAGCACGCCCTTGTGCGCGTCGGTGGTCTCAAAAATATGATCGTTTGCCTGCTCGCCGTACTTTTTGTGCAGCAGCTCGCGGAAGATGCGGAAGGAGAGCGCCGGCTCAAGCGTGGTGCCGGACTTGGAAATGACGTTCACGTCAAAGTCCATGTCGCCAAGCTGCTCGATAATACCGCACAGCCCGTCGGCGGAGATGCCGTTGCCGGCAAAGAACACACGCGGATCATCCGCGCCGGGGATGGGCTTGAGCAGCTCGATAGCGCCGCGTGCGCCCAGATAGGAGCCGCCGATGCCGATAACGACGAGAGCCTTCGAGCGGCTGCGAATCTTTTCGGCCGCCGCGACTATCCTGTCGAGCTCGGTGTCCTTTATTTTCTGAGGAAGCTCCAGCCAGCCTGTGAAATCCGCGCCGGGGCCGGATCTGCTTATGAGCGTTTCAAACGCTTTTCCGGCGGCATCATAATCGGGGCCGTCACCGAGAAAACCGGCAGCGCCGGTCAGATCAACTTTGACCATATTGAACCTCCATGTATCGTAAGTATTGTACAATCATTATAAACTATTTCCGCGGCATTTCAACAGCAAACTTCAGGCTGCGGCGTGTGCAAAACGCCGAAATTTATACCTTGTGCCGTTCCCGCGCCCTACAGCCCCACCATGCGTCCGGCGAGCAGCGCGACTATGCCGAACACGCCCAGACGCGGCACGTCCTCGCCCGCAAGCACCGGGACGGAGGCCACAACCTTGCCGCCGCTGCGTACCGTGAGCGTACCAAGCCGGTCGCCCGCATGCACGGGCGCGGCCGCGGAGCTCTCAATATCGAGGGTATATTCCGGTTCAGCGCCGGTCTTGGCCGTCAGTGCGTACTCGGGCCCGCCGTATACGGCCTGAACGGAGGCGGCCCGGCCCAGCTCTACCGGGATCGCCGGCAGCGGGGTCCCGCTGCGCAGGGAGCAGAGCGTGTAGTTTGCAAAGGCGTAGTCCAGCAGGGCCTGCGCGTCGGCATTGCGGGAGTCGGCGGTCTCCGAGTGCATTATGACGGCGATGTATTCCACGCCGTCCCGTTCCGCCGTGGCGGAAATGCAGTATTTGGCGGTGGAGGTATAGCCGGTCTTGAGCCCGGTGCAGCCGGGATACCAGTAGACAAGTCTGTTTGTGCTGCTCAGGCCAAACTCGCCGTTGCGTATGCTGTCCATCCAGATCGTCGTATATTCCTTTATGAACTCGTGCCGCAGCAGCTCGCGGGACATCACGGCCACGTCGTAGGCGGAGGTATAGTGGTTGTTGTCGTCGAAAAGCCCGGTGCAGTTGGTGAAATGCGTGTCCTCGAGCCCAAGCGCGGAAGCGCGTTCGTTCATGCGCTGCACGAACAGCTCCTCGCTGCCGCTGAGATGCTCGGCCATGGCCACGGCGCAGTCGTTTGCGGAGACTACGGCGATGCATTTGAGCATGTCGCTCACTGTCATCTGTTCGCCTTCGGCGAGATATACGCAGCTGCCGCCGAAGGATGCGGCGCGCTTGCTTGCCGTCACGGTGTCGTCAAGGCTGATCTTGCCGGACTCGATGTCCTCTGCAATGAGAAGCAGGGTCATGACCTTCGTGACGCTGGCGGGAAAGTAATGGTCGTGCGCTTTCTTTTCGTACAGAACCTCGCCGGTCCGCTTTTCCATGAGCACGGCGGAGGGGGCCGCGACGCTCGGCGTGATGCCGGCGGAGGGCGTTTCGGCGTAGGCGCTCGATGTGAGCAGGGCCGCAAAGGTGAGAAAAAGGCAGATAAATCGTTTCATATTGCATACCTCGTTTCAATACCGGATGTCCTGTTCGAGAATATGCCGCGAAAAGTTACAATATGAGCTGGTTTACAAAAATCCGCTTTTTTCGACGGCGCAGAATGAATATGTGAATATGGTGTGAAGTAAATTTCAAGTAAAATCAATGGCTTTTCAACATTTTCAACAGGGTTTTCAACAACCCTGTTGTGGATAAATGCGTTGGAAAGTTGAAAAACGGTTTACATAATGCAAATTATTTTTGGAGGCAATATTTTACGAAGATTAATCAATAATTAACAATTTTGCGTATTGACGCTTGCAGAACGCAATAGTAAAATATCACTGTATAAAGATATGAAGGGGGAGCACTGTGAAAAGAGGCTTCAGATGGGATAAAAAATATCTCTATTGGGGAATAACGGCGTTCTGCGTTATCGCGTGCGCGATAGTTTTTTATATGGCGCTCAACTATCTGCCGACCGTCGGCAGTGCGATAGGGAAGCTTTTGGGCATACTGAGTCCTTTCCTGTGGGGGCTTGTCATAAGCTACCTGCTGCTGCCCGCAATGCGCCGGATGGAGAACGGCGCTTTCATTCCTCTGTGCAGAAAGCTCTACAAAAACAACAAAAAGAGCGACGGCGCCAGACTTGCAAGGGGCCTTTCGGTGCTCATCTCCGAAATTATACTGCTCGTTATACTCGCGGCTCTTGTATGGCTCATTATCCCGCAGCTCTATCAGAGCCTTGAGACCATAGTCAAAAACAGCAACACATACATAAATACGCTGAGCAGCTGGGTGGAGAGGATGCTCGTTGATTACCCGGAGATCGAGCAATACGCGATGAACATACTGGGCAGCGTGAACGAGAGCCTTGTCGACTGGATACAGTCTAAGATCCTGCCCGAGCTCGGCAGCCTTCTGACAAATGTGACGGCGGGCGTGTACTATGTGCTGATGGGAGTATATAACCTCATTATCGGCATCATTGTCTCCGTCTATATCCTCGCAAACCACGAGACTTTCTCCGCCAACGCAAAGCGCCTGCTCTACAGCATCTTTTCCGTTGAGACGGCGCAGAAGATCCGCAAGGCGCTCAACTTCACCGACAGGACCTTCGCCGGCTTTATCAACGGCAAGCTTCTGGATTCGGCGATAATCGGCTTCATCTGCTATATTGTCTGCGCGATACTCAATATGCCGTATGCGCTGCTTGTGAGCGTGATCGTCGGCGTGACGAATGTGATCCCGTTTTTCGGCCCGTTCATCGGCGCTGTGCCGAGCGCGCTCATCATACTGCTGGTCGATCCGTTCAAGTGCCTGGTGTTCGTGATATTTATCATAATTCTCCAGCAGCTTGACGGCAATGTCATCGGCCCGAAGATACTCGGCAGCTCCATAGGCATAAACGGCTTCTGGGTAATGTTCTCGATCATCTTCGGCGCGGGGCTGTTCGGCTTCTGGGGCATGCTTCTGGGCGTGCCGGTGTTCGTGGTGATCTACACGGGCATCAATAACGCCATCGACAGAAAGCTGAAACGCAGCGATCTCCCGTGGGAGACGGAGGATTATGTCGGAGTAGACTACATCGACCCCGTCGCCTACGAGCCGGTCAGAAAGACCGTTGATGACAGGGCCGATGATATGGACGATATGTCTGAGGATAAAAAGGACTGACGGTCAGTTATGCGCAAGCGTGCCGTGCGCCTCGATGAGGCCGGTGCACAGCGCGTCAATATCCTCCTGCGTTGTGTAACGGGACAGGCCGATGCGCAGCGCGCCGTCTATAACCCTCGGCTCAAGACCGATAGCTTCGAGCACATGGCTCCGCCCGCCCTTTTTGCAGGCGGAGCTTTTTGATACGTAGACTTCCCTTGCTTCAAGGTAGTTCATCAGCACCTCGCTGCGCCAGCCGGGCAGTGAAATACTGAGAATATGAGGCGCGGCGGTATCCACGTAGAGCAGCTCCGGGATCCCGGCGGAGAGACGCTCAACGATCTGCGCCTTGAATGCCGACATGCGCGCGATATTGCCGGCCATATCGACCCGGGCGGCTTCACAGGCCGCGCCGAAAGCCGCGATCTGCGGCATGGCCTCGGTCCCGGCGCGCCGTCCGCCCTCCTGCGAGCCGCCCACTATGAAGGGCTTGAGCCGCAGCCCCTCTCTTATGTACAGTGCGCCTATGCCCTTGGGGGCGTGGATCTTATGACCGCTGACGCTGATCATATCCGCGCCGAGAGTTTTTGCCGAAAAGGGGAGCTTCATGAAAGCCTGCACCGCATCCGTATGCAGCAGCGCTTTCGAGCCGGCTTTCTTTATCGCTCTCGATATTGCGGAAATATCGGTCACAGCGCCGGTTTCGTTGTTGACCAGCATGAGAGAAACGAGTATAGTATCATCACGCAGGGCGCCGGCAACGGCCTCGGCCGGGATACGGCCGGTGCTGTCCGGCTTCAGCATTGTCACCTCGTAGCCTCGGCGCATGAGCTCTTCGAGCGATCTTCGCACTGCGTCGTGCTCGACGGCGGAGGAGATTATGTGTTTCCCGCGGCGGGACATTGCCTCCGCACCGCCGAGAAGCGCCCAGTTGTCGCTCTCGGAGCCGCATGAGGTGTACACGAGCTCGCCCGGCTTGCAGCCGAGCGCCGCCGCCGTCTGTGCGCGCGCGGCGTCAAGCAGCTTTTTTGCCTCGCGGCCCTTTGTATGGGTGGAGCTGGGGTTGCCGTAGACCTCGGTCATGGCATGCATCGCCGCCTCGGCTGCCTCGCGGCAGACCTTCGTGGTGGCTGAGTTATCAAGATAATGTTCCATTGTTCACACTTCACTGTATATCTATAATATTTTTTAGGAGATCCGCATGAAATACATTATAACCACTCTCGGCTGTAAGGTCAACCAGTATGAGACGCAGGCCATGGAGACTATACTCAACGAGCACGGCCATGAGCCGGCGGCGCCCGGCGAGCTTGCCGACGCGGTGATCGTCAACACCTGCGCCGTCACGGCGGAGAGCGGACGCAAATCCCGCCAGCTCATCCGCCGCCTGCATGGGGAAAATCCCGGCGCGGTGCTGGCCGTCTGCGGCTGCTATTCGCAGATAGAGCCGGAGGCGGCGGCGGAGCTCGGCGCACAGGTCATTTTCGGCGCGGCGGACCGCGCAAAGCTCGTCGAGGCTGTGGAAAAAGCAGTGGCCTCCGGCGAGGGCTGCCGCGACATAGACGAGCCGTTCAAGCGCCGCGCGATAGAAAAGCTGCCGGCGGGAGCGGTCTCGGGAAGAACGCGCGCCATGCTGAAGATTCAGGACGGCTGCGTCAATTTCTGTACCTACTGCATAATACCCTATACGCGCGGCCGCCTGTGTTCGCTGCCGGTGGAGGACGCCGTGCGCGAGACGGCGCGGATAAATGCCGAGGGGTTCAAGGAGCTTGTTCTGACAGGCATCGAGGTCGCGTCCTACGGCGTAGACCTGCCGGGAAAGCCCGGCCTTGCCGACGTTATCACCGCCTGCGCCGCGGCTGCGCCCGATATGCGCATACGGCTCGGCTCGCTCGAGCCTACGGTCATAACCGAGGACTTCTGCCGGAAGCTTGCAGGGACGCACCGTCTTTGCCGGCATTTCCACCTCTCGCTCCAGTCCGGCTGCGACAGAACGCTCAAGGCCATGAACCGCAAATACGACACCGCACGCTTTTATCACGCGGTGGAGCTGCTGCGCGAATATTTCCCCGGCTGCGGCCTGACCTGCGACCTCATCACAGGCTTCCCCGGCGAGACCGATGAGGATCAGGCGGCGACGCTGGAGTTCATCCGCCGCTGCGCGTTTTCGGATATGCATATCTTCCCGTATTCCCGCCGCCCGGGCACGCCTGCGGACAAAATGCCCGATCAGTGCAGCCGCGCGGTCAAGGAGGCCAGAGCGCATGAGGCGAAGGCCGCTGCGGTAGAGATGAAGCAGGATTTCCTGCGCGCGAGCGTGGGTCAGGTGCTGCCGGTCCTTTTTGAGACCGGGGAGGGCGGATACTTCACCGGACACAGCGATACCTATGTGCTCGTGAAGGCGCGCGGAAAAGCGCTCAGAGGGAAAACGCTAGATGTGCGCATCACCGGCGTTGACGGCGGCGAGATGACCGGAGAAATAATTTGACAACGCACACGCGTGGTATTATTATATCTGAATATAATTTAGCGATTCATTGAGGAAAAGTGTCAGAAAGAAATCTGATTTGGGAGACGAAGAAAATGGAGCGGGTTTACAATTTTTCCGCAGGGCCGTCCATAATGCCGGAGAGCGTGCTCAGAACGGCCGGCGCGGAGATACTCAACTACAGGGGCAGCGGCATGTCCGTAATGGAGATGAGCCACAGGAGCGCGGTTTTTCAGGAGATATTCGACAGCACGAAGGCAAAGCTCAGAGCCGTGCTGAAGGTCCCGGAGAGCCACGAGATACTTCTTTTGCAGGGCGGCGCGACGCTGCAATTCGCCGCGATACCGATGAACCTCATCAAAAACGGCAGCGCGGATTATGCCGTCACGGGGAATTTCTCCGGTAAGGCGGCAAAGGAAGCGGAAAAATACGGCAGCGTACATATAGCGGCCGACACCTCCGCCACGGGACACGACAGGATCCCCGCGCAGGCGGAGCTCAGGCTGAGCGGCAATGCGGAGTATTTTTACTACTGCGCCAATAACACCATATACGGCACCGAGTGGCAGTACGTCCCGGAGACGAAAGCGGCTCTCGTGTGCGACATGTCGTCCGATATTCTCACAAGGCCGGTGGATGTATCAAAGTACGGCCTGATCTACGCTGGCGCGCAGAAGAACATGGCGCCCGCCGGACTTACCGTCGTCATTATAGACCGGAGTCTTGTGGGTCACGAGCTTGCGATAACGCCCGAAGTCATGAGCTACAAAACGCTCATAGACAAGGATTCCATGCTCAACACCCCGCCATGCTGGTGCATATACATGCTAGGCCTCATGCTCGACTGGCTGATCGGACAGGGCGGCGTGGAGGCCATGCAGGAGATAAAGCGGGCGCGTGCAAAGCTCGTTTACGACGTGCTCGATGAGAGCCGGCTGTATATCGCCCATGCCCGTCCCGGATCGAGGAGCGATATGAACGTTACCTTCCGCACAGGGGACGAGGAGCTCGACGCGCAGTTCATCAAGGGGGCTGCCGAACGCGGCCTCGTCAACGTAAAGGGACATAAGCTCACCGGCGGGATGCGCGCGTCGCTCTATAACGCCATGCCCATCGAGGGGGCTGCAAAGCTCGCAGAATATATGAAGGAATTTGAGGTACGCCATGTTTGATATAAAGACAATGAACGCGATCTCGCCCGTTGGGATAGAGACGCTTGAAAAGCTCGGCTGCAATGTCGGCAAGGACGTTGCACGGCCCGTCGGCATGCTGATACGTTCGGCCGACCTGCATGCATATGAATTCAATGAGGAGCTGCTTGCCATCGCAAGAGCGGGCGCGGGCTACAACAATATCCCGGTAGAGGACTGCGCCGAGCGCGGCATAGTCGTGTTCAACAGCCCCGGCGCGAACGCGCAGGCGGTCAAGGAGCAGGAGCTGTGCTCGCTCGTTATGGCTTCGCGCGACGTGCTGGGCGCGATAGACTGGGTGAAGTCCATAGCCGGTGAGGGCGAGGCGATACCAAAGCTCGTGGAGAAGGGCAAATCCGCATTCTCCGGGCCTGAGCTTCTGGGCAAGAACCTTGGCGTTATCGGGCTTGGGGCCGTCGGCGCGCTCGTGGCCAATATGGCGCTCGAGCTCGGCATGACAGTGTACGGACACGACCCGTTCATGTCCGTGGAGGCGGCGTGGCAGCTGTCAAGAGAGGTCATACGCTGCGAGAATCTGGAGGAGCTTTACAATAAAAGCGACTATATAAGCATAAACGTTCCCTATACTCCGGAGACCCACCATATGATAAACGCGGCGGCCTTTGCAAAGATGCGAAACGGCGTGAGGATCGTCAACGAATCCCGCGCCGAGGTCGTGGACGACGCGGATATGACTGCCGCGCTCGACTGCGGCAGAGTCGCAAAATACGTGACTGATTTTCCGAATGAGACGATACTTAAAGCGCCGAACGTGATAGCAATGCCGCATCTCGGCGCGGTAACGCCCGAGAGCGAGGACCGCTGCGCCGACATGGCCGCGCGCGAGCTGTACGACTATCTGCTCAACGGCAACATAAAAAACTCCGTCAACCTCCCGAATGCATCGCTCAGCCGCATGGGCGTGTGCAGGCTATGCGTCATTCACCGCAATGTGCCGAGAATGATCACGCGTATACTGGATTTTATCAGCGACAGGAACATAAACGTCGAGCATATGATAAATAAACCCCGCGGCGAGTACGCATACACGATCGTCGACCTCGGAGAGCGCATCAGCGGCGAGGTCGCGGACGCGATACGCGCCATGGACAATGTGCTGCGCGTCAGAGTGCTTTGAGAGTGTGAATTGAAATGATAGCGAAGAGCAATACCTCGACAGAGAAGCTTTTTTATACGGACAGCCATATGAGCTCGTTCCGCGCTGCCGTGACGGAGTGCACGGAGACGGAGAAGGGCTGGATCGTGAAGCTGGACAGGACCGCATTTTTCCCGGAGGGCGGCGGACAGCCGGCCGATACCGGCAGCATAGGCTCCGTGCGTGTGCTGGACGTGCGCGAGAGGGCGGGGGAGATACTGCATTATACCGATGCGCCGCTCACCGCCGGCGCGGAGTATGACTGCGCGATAGATTTTGAGCAGCGCTGGCGGCGTATGCAGAACCACTCGGGCGAGCATATCGTCTCCGGCATTGCTCATGCGCTGTACGGCGCGGAAAATGTCGGCTTTCATATGGGCAGCGGACACATGACGCTGGATTTCAGCTGCGAGATACCGTGGGACGGGCTTATGGAGATAGAGCGCCGCGCCAATGAGGCGGTGCGCACAGATCTGCCGGTGAGGGCGTGGTTCCCGGACAGCGAAACGCTGAGGGAGCTCGACTACCGCAGCAAGCTGGAGCTGACGGAAAACGTGCGTATAGTGGAGATACCGGGCGTTGATGTCTGCGCCTGCTGTGCGCCGCACGTTTCGCATACGGGCGAGATAGGGCTTATAAAGATCCTTGACTCGATGCGCCACCGCAGCGGCATCAGGGTCAGCGCCGTGTGCGGCATGGACGCGCTGGACGCCGTGCGCGTGATGCAGGACAATGTTACGGCCGTGTCGAAGGCATTCAGCGCAAAGCGCGAGGAGACGGGAGCGGCAGCAGAAAGGTTCCTCGCCGGGGAGCAGAAGCTCAAGGAGCGCATAGCGGAGCTGAGCATGGCGAACGCCCGCATGATCGCCGCGGCGGCGGAAGCGCGCGAGGGGAACATCTGCATATTTGACAGCGTGCTCGACGAGGTGGCCCTGCGGGAGCTCGTCAACATGCTCAGCGAAAAATGCACCGGCTACGCTGCGGCCTTTTCCGGCAGCGATGAGACGGGCTGGAGATACATCATCGGCAGCCGCCATGTTGACCTGCGAAAAATGGCAAAGGAAATCAATTCTGCCATCTGCGGCAAGGGCGGCGGAACGCCTGAGATGATCCAGGGCCGGGCCGCAGCCGGAAGGCAAATGATACAAAAATTTGTTGAAAATGCTGCTGTTTAGACAATTATGGCTAAATTGTATAACAATTATCATTAAAAAAAGCCCCCTTTTGGGGGCTTTTGCTGAAAAGTCGATTGACAACTAATTCACAGTTTGTTAAAATAGAGCATGCAAGGGTGGGCGTAGCTGCGCCCAAAAATGGAAACAAAAATATGGAGGGTTATCTGTGAAAGATCTCAAGCATCTTATCTACTTTGAGGATCTGCTTCAGGAAGCCAACAACGATCTTGTCAAGCAGGCGAAGGCCGACGGCAAGTACGCTATAGGCTACACATGTTATTTCATGCCTGAAGTTCTCCTCGATCTGCCCGGCTGCTTCTCTGTGAGACTGAGAGCGCCGCGCTGCACTTCCCCGGACATCGCAACTTACTATATGTCATCCCGTGTATGCCACTATGCGAGAAGCCTTCTTGAGCGCGCGCTCGAGGGCGGCTTCAACTTCCTCGATGCGCAGATGGCGACCGAAACCTGCACCGGTACGTGCCGTTTCCAGGAGCACCTCCAGCAGAAGCACCTTGACTCCGTCAAGGATATGAGAATTATCGACAACGACAATTTCTTCTGCGAATTCTCAGATGTTCCCTTCAAAAACAACGAGAATGGCTATGTTCACTTCCGCGAACAGCTCCGCGCACACGTTCTCCAGCCGCTGCACGACAATCTCGGCATCGACACCTCCGACGAGGCCATTATGAAGACCATCGAGCGTCACAACGAGGTTTGTCGCCTCATAAACGAGATCGGCGACTACCGCAAGCTCGAGAACCCCACCATCACCGGCTATGAGTTCCATGTCATCCAGCTTGTCAGCCAGGTCTGCCCGAAGGAGCTTATCCTCCCGTACCTGCGCGAGACCGCAGAAGAGCTCAAGACCCGTGAGCCCGATATGAAGTGGCCGTTCCGCTGCAAGGTCGTTCTGGCCGGCTCCGAGAATGACGACCCCGATTTCACCAAGCTCATAGAGAGCTGCGGCGCAGAGGTCGTTGCGGACCGCTACTGCTACGGTGCGGTTGAAAGCCGTATCCCCATTGTCGTCAAGGAAGGCCAGGAGCCGCTTGACGCTATCGCACGCCACTATCTCGACACCTCAAACTGCCCGCGCTTCATGCCGCAGGACACCATGCGCGCCCGCAAGCAGCGCATAGCCGACCTCGCAAGGGATTACCACGCAGACGGCGTCATAGTTGCCTCCAACAAGTTCTGCGAGTACTGGAGCTACGAGCGCGTCATCGACACGATCGTTCTGCCGCGTGACTTCGGTCTGCCCGTGTGCTCGATCGAGAAGGAGTACATAAACTCCGCATCCGGCCAGCTGCGTACCCGTTTCCAGGCCTTTGTCGAGAGTATTGAGATCAAGAAGATCCAGGAGGGCAAGTAAGATGGCTAAGAAGAAAATAGATTACAAGAAGCTCGCAAAAGATTTCTGGAACGGCAAGCCCCACGGCGAGCGCCGTCTGGGCGACCTCTATGAGGGCAAGACCGGACTTTACAAGCACAGAGAGTGGCGCGGTGTCAAGGACACCATGTACTACTTCTACAATATCTGGCTCTACAACTACCTGCATATGGTCATGGACGTTGTCAAGTACGGCGGCATCGTCAACTTCGCCAAGGGCGTATGGCGCTACCGCTGGGTCGGCCAGACCTACCTGCCCGTGCTGCACTGGTTTGACCGCGGCATGGAAGGTATGCGCGGCGAGGCGCTGAAGGCCTCCGCGTGGCATTACCGCGGCATGGTCAACGCGACCATCGTCCAGTTCATGCGCATGTTCTCTGCCGACAGCAAGATCCGCGGCGGCAAGAAGAACGACACCTACTATCACACCATCGCTCACAACGAGACCGTCTGGGGCGGTATGTTCTACCCCTGGTCCGATAAGTTCCAGAACGTTCCTCTGGAAATGATCCCCTACTTTGTCACCTGCCACGTTAATTCCCACACCGTCCTTAACTACATCGACGCCGTTCAGTCCATCGGTCTGCCCGGCGACCCGTGCCCGATGTGCCAGGCGGAAGCCGGTATCTTTGTGCAGGACGACGTGCCCGATTACTCCCCGATGTTCATCACGTCCAACGAAGCGTGCGACGCTTCCGTTGCGAGCACCGCTCTGCAGGACTGGTTCTTCAATAAGCCGCTCTACGCCATGCCGCAGCCGATGCAGTTTGACGATCCGCTCGTCAAGAAGCACTGCGCCAAGGAGATCGAGGGCGCGTGGAAATTCGTTGAGGAAATGACCGGCGTGCCGTTCAACTGGGATCAGCTCGTCAAAAATCTGGAAGCTCAGAACGAGCTGCAGCGGTTCGAGTGGGAGAAGTGGGACGTTGCTTCGAACACCAACTACTATCCCATCAACGGCGTCGCGCAGGCACTCTACCGCATCTACCAGTCGCAGTATGGCGAAAACTTCATTTGGCATGAGGTCGATGCCCGCGTCCGCAAGATCATGGAGCGCTGCGTGCGGAACAAGACCGTGACCTTCCCCGAAACCCGCCACCGCATGATCGCGTGGTCGTGCGCGCCGCTCTATTACTCCAACTGGTGTACCTGGGCGTATAACTGCTGGGGCCTGAACACCATCATGAACATGGACTCCCTGATGTTCGATATGACCCTGCGCACCGACAATTACGAGAACACGCTGGAGGACATGGCGCGCTACCACGAGTGGGCGCCCATGCGGCGAATGGCCGTGGGCGGCATGCACCATATCTTCGAGCTGTGGGAGAATATGGAGCGGTTCCACTGCGACATGGTCATGATGTACGACCAGCTGCTGTGCAAGGGCATGCAGGGCGTCCACGGCCTGTTCGAGGA
>URDG01000007.1 GCA_900546515.1 uncultured Eubacteriales bacterium
ATGAACGCGATCTCCGAGCCGAAATAGGTCAGGCTAGAAAAAAACGTGTCCAGCGCTCCGCAGCGTCCCGCCGCGAGAAGCCGCAAAAAATCCATACCGGAACCTCCTGAATTGAGATACAAAATCAGTATACCACCAAACGCCGGATTTGCCAAGCATCTTGCATTTTCAGATAAATATAGTATGATATAAGAAAAGCAACGAAAGGTGTGCGAACCATGTTTTCCAATGAAGAACGAATGATCTACGCCAAGCGCCAGCTGGTCGAGGTGATCTGTCAGCTTCGTTTCCCGGAGATCCTGTCCATCGACGCAAGCGAACCTGCCGCGTTTCAGGACCGCATCCGCCGGGAATATCCGCAGTATGAAAAGAAGATCGAGCATTTCGGCTGCAAGCAATCGTATCTGCCAGAGGACACACTGATGATCTAGTGCGAAGGAGAAGCGAACAGAACGCGTCAGGAAGGTTCGCACCTACTTTTGCAAGTTGAGTTCCTGGATTTATCAGAAAAACGTTCTGACAGACGACGTTTCCTGTTGGTTTTTATGCTTTGATTGTCTGTTGTTGCAAAAATGCAGAACATAAATTATGCATTTTTGCTGTCGCGCCCCGCAAGGGGCGCGTGGATTGAAATCATTGACTTTTGGGGTGGCAGATGGAACGTGCGCAAGTCGCGCCCCATGCGGGGCGCGTGGATTGAAATGCCGCTGCAATATATGCCGCCACACCGGCGTTGAGTCGCGCCCCATGCGGGGCGCGACTCAGCACCTGATACACCACGGCGGCGGACATGTACGGCAAGCAGACGGCGGTGACGGCGCAGCAGGCATACGAGAGCAGCCGCAGGAACGGCGGCGCGGGAAGCGTGCTGACGCAGGAGCAGTTCACGAAAGCATTCAACACAGGCAGGAGCAGCAAGGACGCTCGCATACAGAACAGCGCAGCCCGGCAGCGCGGCGAGGGCAAGGTGTACTTCGGGCAGGACGTGGACTACGGCGGAGAGAGATACAAAGCTGCGAGCGAGGACATGGTGAGCAGCGCAGAGCTGGACGTGATAAAGACGCTGGCAAAGGTCACGGGAACGGACGTTGTATTCTACCAGTCAGAGGCGGACATGAGCGGGAGGTACAAGGGAGCCAACGGCTTCATGCGCAACGGGACGATGTACCTTGACGTGAACGCAGGGGCAAACAGAACCTCGGAGGAATCCGCCGTGCTGCTGACGGCGGCGCATGAGCTGACGCACTACATCCGGGAGAACAACGCGGAGGGCTACGCACAGCTGCGCGACTTCGTGACGCGGCACCTGATAGAGGACGGCGTGGACATAGAGGCGCTGGCAGAGCAGAAGGCGGCGCGCGAGAACGGACTGCTGTCCATGGACGAGGCAGTGGAGGAAGTGATAGCGGACAGCTGCGAGATGATGCTGGAGGACACGCAGCTGCCGGAGCTCATGGCAAAAGAAAACCCCGGCCTGTATGAACAGATCCGGGAATGGATAGCAAACTTTGCGGAGAAGCTGCGGAAGGCTTTCACAGGAGTGGAGGCGCGGCACGCAGAAGCAAAGGCCATGATGCAGTATGCAGACGAGCTATCCCGCATATGGGACAGCGCCCTTGCCGGGGCCGTGAGGAACACGGAGGCGGCGAGCGGGACGGAGACCGCGAGCGGGAATGCAAAGTATTCCACACGAGAATCTTTTGCTGATTATACAAACGGGAAACAACTAATTAAATCCGCAAAGGACAGAGACCGTGTATGCAGCGCCGTAGAAAAGAAGTTGTCGGAGATGGTGAGCCGCGGAAGCATAGAAGATTTCGATGTAGATAAGTCTCACGGTATGGGTAGTTACGAGACATTCTACATTAAGGTTGAATTCAATGAAGACGCAGACGGCTATGGAAACAGCATGGAGATACGCTTCTCAGGGCACGACCAGCAATACGGCGGCGCAGATGTGTATATGTACGACGGCGGATATGCGGGAGTAAAAGAGCTGACGGCAGCAGTAGAAAAAGAAATAAAACGCTTCGCCGAAGAGAATGGAATACCATATGGGAACACTGAGGCGGCGACGGATGCCGGGAAAACAAAGTATTCACTGCGAGAGTACGAGGTAGAGACTGCACTGTACGATGCGCTGGACCATGCAGACACAGGGTATGACAACGTGATAAAGGTGGGGCAGATGCCTCAGTTCGTGAGAGAGCTGACGGGAATAGACGGTGACTTCTACATCTACAGAAACCACATGTATTCAAACATCAAGACGGAGAAGGAAGCGAAGGCAGAGGGCCGGTACAAGAAGGGCGAACACTACCACGGCGTCGGCTTGGAAAGAATGACGGATGCAATCATGGCAATAGAAAACCCCGTGCTGACGATAAACGACACGAGGACAAAAGGAAACCCGGAGATAACCATGGTGCTGCCAGTGACAGGTGAGAACGGCACGCCGCTGTATGCGGCGCTTGGCTTCTACACACCGCAAAATATAAACGGAAGCATGACGCGGAGGCCGCATATTGTTCTGAGTATCTATGAAAGACTTGAAGGAATGATTGAAGGCGGCAAAGAATACAAAGACCTTGCAACTGTCATAGACGAAGCGGCGAAAGAAAACAGGGTACTGAGCTATGACAAAGAAATGAGAGACGTCCTGCCAGTGACAGCCCAACTCTCTACATTGGGTAGTATAACAGAGACATCTCTCAAGCAGAACGTATCACAGTTCCAGAAAGAAGTCAAGAGTTTCAAGGAAAAAAATAAGATAAATTATTCCATGCGCGACGTGGCGGCGGACGACACGGCGGACGAGCGGCGGGGCAGGCAGGAAAGCTACGCCGAACTGCGGAGGCAGAACGAAGAGCTGCGGCGGCGCACGGAATACTGGAAGGGGCAGACGCGGACGACGAAGGAGGCCACGGTACGCAAGGCAGACACGGACAAGCTTGCGCGGCGGCTGACCGAGGAGCTGCACAACAAGGACGCAGAGGACACCGTGAAGGAAGAGCTCAAGCGCATGGGCGACTACATAGTGCAGACGGACGGGCAGGAGCTGAGCTATGCAGAGCTGAAGGACTGGGCGTCGGCGATAGCGGATCACATACTGTCCGGTTCGGAGGCAGAGATAGAGAGCGGGATGGAGGACGCACGGCGCGAGCTGCTGGACTACCTCAAGAGCAACAAGCTGAAGATAAACGAGCGGGAGATGCTGGACCTGCCGGAGGGCTGGAAGCGGGAGCACAGGCGCATACGCTTCGGCAAGGACGGACTGCCGATAGACACGGCGTGGATGGAGCTGCAGGAGAAGTTCGGCGAGGGCGCGTTCCCGTCAACCATCACGAGCCAGAGCGACATGCTGTTCCACATAGCGGACATGGAACGGGCGTGGCAGCCGGTGCGCGGGAACCCCTTTGAAAACTACATGGGCGAGATGCGCGAGACCGTGGCGCAGGACATACTGGACACGATGCTTTCAGACGAGATACGCCAGACGGCAAAGACAGCGGCAGACCGGGCGAGAGACAGGATGAACAAGGCCGTGGCCGAAGAGCGCACGCGCTACAACGACATGAAGAGCCGGATGCAGGAGCGCATACAGCAGGTGTACCAGGAGGGCGTGGCGCGCAAGCAGGAGGCCGTGGCAAAGGAGAAGGCGGCGTTCGGCTTCTGGGTAAGAAACCAGAGAAAAATGAAGAAGCTCTGTGCGTTTAATGAAGCGAGAGCTGAATCGTTTCTCCAGACCTACAGCTCAAACACCACGGTGGGAGAACCTATCAACTCTCGCAGGAATAGTATATCACAGCCCGGCACGGAAAGCAACGCCGGATTTTCCATGTTTGCCCATCAGAACAGAGTATTCTTTGTCTTTTCGCAACGTAAGCCTCCATTGAATAAAACTCGGAGACCTCAGGGTCTCCGAGTTATTTCATCTTATTCTTCTCGCTTCCATGTAATAGCGCTTATCACGCGCCTGACCGACAGAGAAGCTCTTGCGGGGAAGTATGCCGTTTTTGCGCACATAATCAAACAGCTCGTCACGGCTTATGCCGCCGTATATGAAGCCTACAGTGTTGTCCTGCTCTGCAAGCTTCCGCACGGTGTCCTCACCGTGTATGTAATCCACTCGTACAGCAGGATGCGCTGCAATATACCCATCTATAAAGCTTTGCAGCACCTCTGTTTCAAGTCCGTCAACGAAAAAGCTGCCGCATCCCGCAGCGCTCACATAATCCACTTTTCTGCCGCTGCATCCCGCAAACTCCGCTTTCAGAGCGCACAGCAGATCATTGACATCCGCATTGAAGAGCACACGGTATATCGGCTCAAAGTCCACGCCCTCGTCATGTATGTTTACAAGCTCAGCCAAAGCATACTGTGCTTCCGCGGTGCCTATGAGCGGCGCCGCAGCCTTTGCCGTGGCGAGAGAATGGTTGCCGTCTCCCATGGCAAAAAGCATCCGCTCCCCCTCTTCCCCGCTTTCCTGCGCAAGCGCCGTGAGTCCGGAGAATATGCGCCGCTGCTCATCCTCGGGAATGAGCCAGCCGCAAAGGTGCCCGCCGCCGAGCATAAGGTCAAAATCATAGAGCTTCGTGAGCTTCGCCGTGTCTATGCCTTCTATTATCTCCCTGCGCTTATCGTCCATGAAGATCATGATATGCGGCAGCTCCAGCGGAGCATCCCTGCGGATATTGACGCGCGGCGGTATGCGTGAGAGCACCGTCCCCTCCGTGGGGCGGATGAGGCATTTTGCCCCGGGCTCATAGCTGTAATCCTCCAGCGCAAATGCGCCGACGATGCCGCGGCGAGTCCTTCCTGAGGACAGCGTCCTCTCCACATAGATGAGGGCGTTCTTATACTCTTCAAATACGCCGCCGTCCAAATATTCGCGCATTTTCGCGTTTATCCCGGCAATACGCGCCGCGCTGTCCCCGTCCTCAAGATAAACCTCCGGGAATATCACGCGCAGTGCGGACGGCGCTTCACCCGCTATTTTGTCCGCCTCAGCCCAGTACTCCGGCTGAGACGTGAACTGATCGCAGGCTATGCAGGCCCACTTTTCATTATCTGTTTTCGGCAGAAGTATATCTGCCGGTCCGAATGGAAGCTTGAACGACATGTCTGTCTCCGTTCCGCCGCCGCATCGCAGCGCGCTTTATCGTTTTATTGTGATAATATACCACTACGCCGCGCTGCCGTCAATGGCCGGATTTATACAACGGGTGGAAAACGCTCATTGACGTATCTGCGGCGCTGTTATAAAATAGTATCCGGCTTTTACGGAAAATAAAAAAACAATACAGGAGTGGAATATATACATGAAGATACTCAACTGCGAAATAGACAAAGGCAGCGTATACGCAAAGCTCTCCGTCAGCGCTAACGAGATCAAAAGCGCCGGTTCCGTGCAGGATGCGGTCAAGGCCGCGATCGCAGCCTTTTCCGAGGAAAAGGGTCTCCCCTCTCTTATATATACCCGCGTCACTGCGATGGATGAGAACGGCAGCGCAACAGAGGTCACATTCGAGGGTGCCGTACCGCCGCAGGTCATCCTCGGGCCGTACAAGGGCATTGAGGTCGACATCGGGCACTGTGAGGACTTTGAAGAAGCCGCCGTGCAGGCCGCTGCAAAAAACCTGCGCGTCGCCGTACCTGAGCTTATGATCCGCCGCAAGATAGACAGCGTTATGCTCGAAAAAGAGTCGGAGCTTATTGACAGCCTGTCTTTGAACACCCTTGCCGATATACACAGTATTCTCGGCGAACTGAACTCCGAATTCAGTCTCGGTCTCGGCGAAAAGGAGCTCTGGGAAAAGTCAATGAAAGCCGCGGAGAACTACATCGGCATGGGCATGCAGGATATTTACGCATTCACACAGGCATTCGACGGCATTATAGAATTAGACGGGGAACAGATAGCCAGAGCTGCCGAAAAACGCGCCTACGCCCGCGCAGAACTCCCCGCCGAACAGATCGCGGCGGAGGTGTTTGACGCATACCTCTGCATCGAGGGCAAAACGCTCGACCAGTGGCGCGAGGAACAGCGCGAGGCCGCGCTTACCATGAGCCGCATTGATTTTCTTCTCGCCGCCGTCGCTGACGAGGAGGGTCTCACAGTTGAGCAGGATGAGCTCGACCGAGCAGTCTATGATCTTGCCGCACAGTATCAGATGCCCGTGGAGGCCGTGCTTAACGCTGTAGGTGAGGAGGCTATACACCACCACATACGCATGACAAAGGCAAACCAGATAATCGTGGACAACGCACGAAATAAATAAATAAATAAATACACATACGGTTTTCCCTTCGGCATTTCAGAATGAACTGCCGGAGGGATTTTTTTACGCATCTTTCTTTATAAACTGTGCCTCATCCTGCGCATATACGGCCATTGCAGCGGAGATTATAAGTCCGAGACTCTCAGTCATATCGTCAAGGTCTATCCCGAAGTCATATTTGAGCTTATTCACCCTGTAGAGCACGGTATTGCGGTGCAGGTTAAGGCTGATGCAGGTGTCCTGCAGCGAATGGTGATGCAGGATATAGCTCAGCAGTGTGCGGCAGTAATCCGTGCCGTGCCGGCGGTCATAAGCCTCCAGCTCGCGTACCGCAGGATGCATGAGCTCACGGCTGTTCTCAAGCTGTCTGAGAATAAGAAGCTCCCGGTAATGCCCGACCTTTGCGATACGTGTTCTCCCCCGCTCTTTTATATACTCCATGACGCCTTTTGCGTTGGCGTAGGCGCGCGGTAAATTGTAGAGGCTGCCATATGGATCGGAGATCACAACGCGCAGGCCAAAGCGTTCCGCCAGCGCGTCAAACAGGCGCGTATCGTGCTTCGGGCCGAGAAAGAGGATCATCTCACCGTCGTACACAAACGGATTCGAACCATAAAACGCACGGCACAGCTCGGCTTTCAGCGCGCTCTCCCGTACCGCCCCCGGTTCCATGTCCACAAGCGCAATACGTTCCGCGTCCAGCTCTGCGAGAAACGTTGCCGACGCCTGTATCTGAAACGCGGCCTCGCTCTCATACCGGCCGGTCAGCAGATTTATCAGCACCTCCTCCGCGTCGTTTGATATGATCTGGCTGCGGTGATATTCAAAGATGAGCTGCTTTGCAAGCACGGCCTCCATCAGCACGAAATCCCGCTCCGGCCGATTCCGGAGATTCCCCGCAGTATCGACGCAGATCAGATATCCGACAAGGACGCCGCGGTGGCGCAGCTCTGAATACCGGCGCAGATACTGCGAGCCGGGGATGTTCATAAACACGCTCCCATGCTCTGCCCCGGGCTGTTTTTTCATCAGCGGGACGAATTCATAGCTCATCTCGCCCTGCCGCAGTGTGTCCATATACACCTCATCCGCAAAGTCCGCCGGATGTGCGCAGGACACAAGCTTGAACACACTGCTCACGACCAGCACCGGACATCCGAGTATCGCGCTTATATCATCGGTTATCGTCGACGCGTCGTCATACGCCAGAAAGTTTTCGATCAGTGCCGTTATATCCACGGGCGTTCCTCCTTTGTGCTCACAGCACAAATACTTTTTAAGAATTATACTGCCGGATTAGTGAAAAATCAAGCCGCTGTGTCTATAATAAGCATTGTTCAGAGGAGAGAAAAGATGAACAGAAAACAGAAAGAAGAGGGAGATAAAATGAGTACCAAAACAATGAGAGTTCTGAGTATAATCGCCGGTGTGCTGCTGATAGCAGCGGGCGTGTATTGCATGTGCAATCAGGATGTGGCCGTCATGTCCGCCGGTATTCTCCTTGGCGTGTTTATGCTGTGCGCCGGTATCGTCGAGATCGTAGTATTCGCCGGTACAAGCGGTTTGCTGATCGGTTCCGGTTGGCTGCTGCTGGACGGGGTGCTGACCGTAATAATGTCGCTGTTCCTTTTGTTCAATCAATGGTTCACGATGATGTCGCTGCCGTTCCTGTTCACGGTGTGGCTGCTGTTCTCCGGCATATCGCGTTTTGTAAGCGCGTTTGATCTGCGGGCGCTGGGTGTGCGTGCCTGGGGTTGGGTTCTGGCCTTGGGCATAATACTTCTAGTCGTCGGCTTCGTGTGCATGATGGATCCGTGGGTCGGCGTTGCGGCCATAGGCGTGACTGTAGGTCTGGTGTTTATTCTTGAGGGCATCAGTTCCATCGTCTGTGCCTGCATCTCCAGAACAAGAGATTTCTGAGGCTGCGCCGGTTTGCAGACGCGGCGCGCAAAAGCGCAGACAATTAATTCAGTTATCCCTCCGCCGGTGTATGCGCCGCACGGATAGATATAAATTCCCCAGCAAGATATAAATTCCCCAGCATTTCAAAAACAAACTGTTATTCAAAATGGAGGTATGTACTATGTTACCCAGCATTTTTGGTGAAAATATGTTCGATGAGTTCTTTGATGATTCCTTTGACCGCGATTTCTTCGGCAGCGGGCGCAATCCGCTGTACGGAAAACACACAAAGAATCTCATGAAGACAGATATACGCGAGAAGGACAACGGCTATGAGCTGGCAGTTGACCTGCCCGGCTTCAGTAAGGATGAGGTCAGCGTAGACGTCAGGAACGGCTACATGACCATCAGCGCCGCAAAGGGCCTTGACAAGGATGAGGACGACAAGCACGGCCGCGTGATCCGTCAGGAGCGCTATGCCGGCTCGTGCAGCCGTAGCTTCTATGTCGGCGATGTAAAGCCCGAGGACGTCAAGGCAAAGTATGAGTCAGGCGTACTGACCATCACCCTGCCGAAGGCTGAACAGAAAAAGCTCTCCTCCGGTACGTCCGTTGCAATCGAATAAGCCGTATATATCCGATGGCCGCCCCTCGAAAGGGGCGGCCTTTTTTTGCGCTTTTTAGTTTACGTAACATTGTATGCATAATATTATATACGTAATATTGTATTCATAATATCATTTACATAAATTGAGGAGATGTAATTCTTTATGGAATTTTAATGTTATTTTCAGTTTGGGATTATATAATAAGCTGAAATAAATCCAAAAGGTCAAAAAGGAGCTGTGAGGAAGATGCGTATCCTTATCGCAGAGGATGAAGCGGGTATCGCCAGAGCGTTGAAAGTCATACTCGAAAAGAACAAATTTTCAGCAGACATTGTATATAACGGCACGGATGCTCTGGATTATATTCTCAGCACCAGCTATGACGCAATAGTTCTGGATATAATGATGCCGGGGCTGAACGGTCTTGAGGTGCTGTCACGGGCAAGGGAGCGCGGCGTGAAAACCCCCGTCATGCTGCTGACCGCGAAGGGTGAGATTAGCGACAGAGTCGCAGGCCTTGAAGCCGGTGCGGACGACTATCTGCCCAAGCCCTTCGCCACAAGCGAATTTGTCGCGCGTGTGCGCGCTCTCACCCGCCGGAGCGACTCCTATGCGCACTCGATGCTTTCACTCGGCAATACACGGCTGGATTGCAGCCGCTATGTGCTCAGCTGCGCCGAACGCTCCACGAGCCTGAGCAGCAAGGAATATCAGCTTATGGAGATGTTCATGCGCAACCCGCACCATGTTTTTTCTTCAGAGCACATCATGGAGACCATCTGGGGCTTTGACGCCGAGGCCGAAATCGACGTTATATGGACATATATTTCTTTTCTGCGCAAAAAGCTGCGCGAGCTTGACTCCGACATTGAAATAAAAACCATACGCGGCGCAGGCTATGCGCTTGAAGAGCGTGGCTGACCGCCGCTCTTCGGACAGGAGAAAAAATGCTGAAAAAAATGCGCAGGAAGTTCATACTTGCCGCCATGACAGCGGTGTTCACAATAGTTGCGCTGCTGTCGGCCTCCGTATATATATGGTACTGGCAGGCCTCGACCCGTCAGCTGGACATGACCCTGCTCAGTATTCTTGACAGTGAGCGCCGGCAGGCCGATCCATTCCGCGACGGCAGCTTTCCCGGCAGTGGGCCGTTCGGCGGCAGATCGCCCGAACGGCCGTACATGACCCGTTATTTTGCCGTTACCTTTGACGAGGACGGCACTGCGCAGACGTCGCGCAAATACATTGCCTCGATCTCCAGCGAAGAAGCTGTGGAGTTTGGCAATGCCGTGCTCGCGCGGCGGGGCGATTCCGGGTTCTACCGCGGCTACAGATATATGATATTCCGCGGCGAGAGCAGCACAACGGCAGTATTTCTGAACGCAGAGCCGGAGCTTGTCGGCAGGAACGCGCTGCTTGTCGGTTCTGTCGTAGTATCGCTGCTGTGCATGCTGCTGGCCTTCGGCATAATACTTATCCTTTCAAAGCGGGCCGTCGACCCGTACATGCGCAACATCGAGCAGCAGAAACGCTTTATCACCGATGCAAGCCACGAGATAAAAACTCCTCTGACGGCGATCGCGGCCAGCGCGGACGTTCTTGCCATGGACCTTCAGGAGAATGAGTGGGTAGAAAACATCCGCCAGCAGGTGCAGCGGCTTTCAAAGCTTGTCTCCAACCTCGTCACCCTGTCCCGGCTCGACGAGGAGCAGCCGCTGCCGGAACAGTCGGACTTCGTGCTGAGCGACGTGATATGGGACGTTGCGGAGCCTATGGCCTCGCTTGCAGCCGCAAAGGGCAAAAAATTCAGCCAGAGCGTTGAGGATGGGCTTAAAATGCACGGCGACCCTGTAAGTATTGGCCAGCTTATCACACTTCTGCTTGATAATGCGCTGAAATACTCCTCTGAGGGCGGGGAGATCCGGCTGTCGGCTCTCCGGCAGCACCGGGAACTCGTAATCGAGGTATACAATACCTGTCATCTCACCGATCCGAAGAACGTGAACCGGCTTTTTGACCGTTTCTACCGTCCCGACGAATCCCGTTCGGCCGTCACCGGCGGAAACGGTATAGGCCTGTCCATTGCAAAGGCGATAGCCGAGGCGCACAAGGGCTCTATCAGCGCCTCAACGACCGACGGCAGCGACATAACGTTCACCATAAAATTCAAGAGCCTGTGATCAGGAGCTTTCTCAGGCAGCATCAGGGCGCAGTCCGGTAAGCGGACTGCGCCCTAATGTGTTTAAAGGCAGCGCCGCATAATACGGCGCTGCCTTTATCATTCCATGATATACTTCCAGGATATACGGCGCTCACTCGGAGTCCTTCTTGTTCTCCTCAGGCTTCTCCTCGTTTGCCGCTTTCTTTTTCATCACTCTGATATATATCAGAACTCCCGCCACTATCGCGGCTGAGATGCAGATAAGCGCGATGAGCAGGCCTATATTTGAATCGTCGCCGGTATAGGGGCTATACACGCGCACGGTTCCGGAGGCATATGCCGGCACGGCGCTCACGGCGGCGAGCACCGCCATCATGAGCAGTGAAATACCAAAACGCAATTTTTTCATACAGCTCTCCTTCCTGCCGCTTTTTCTTTGCGGCTCCTTCTGTGATATTTTTATTTTATCACAGCTCGGGCACAATTACAAGCCGTTCAGAAAAGCGTCCACGGCCATTCCTGCGGCGGTTCGGCGCTGAAATCCATATGCTCTCCCGTCACAGGATGCGTGAAGCTCAGGTGCTGCGACCACAATGCGATGCGGCAGTCGCCGTCAGTCAGCGTACCGTATTTTCTGTCCCCGGCTATCGGGTGCTCACGCGACGCAAACTGGCAGCGTATCTGATGCGTGCGCCCGGTATGGAGCACCACCCGCACCTTGCTGTACCCCTCGGCTCTTGCGAGCGTCTCATAATCGAGCACGGCCTCCTGTACGCCCTTTGCACGCTCGGCCACAACAAAGGTCATTTTCCGCGCCTTATCACGCATGAGCAGATCCGTCATAGTGCCTCTGTCGTCCGTTTTCCCGTGCACAACGGCAGTGTACTCCTTGCCGAACCCGCCATCGCGTATCTGGCGGCTGAGCTCTGACGCCGCAGCGGCACTTCGTGCAAGCACCATAAGCCCGCTCACTACTCTGTCCAGCCTGTGCACCGTGCGTACTTCCGCATTCGCGTCGCCCAGCTTTGCACGCAGCAGCTCCGGCACGCCGCCGGGTTCGTCCGTGGAGATCACTCCGGCCGGCTTTATGCACACTATTACCGCGTCGTCTTTGTATATTATCTGTATTCCGTCTTCCATTGATCCTCATTGCGGAAACGCCCCGGCTTCCGCCGGGGCGTTCGATCGTTTTACTGTTTCAGACGCATACGCCTAAGCGTATTACATCTCTTTCTTTCTCTTCGGGATGAGTGCCACAACACCCACGCCGGAGATCATCATAACTGCTACCCAGATTGCCAGATTGCTCTCGTCGCCGGTTGCAGGCGCATAGTTTGCAGTGACTATACGGAAGCTGGTGGTCTCAACGGAGCCGTTCTGAGTCTCAAGCTTCATGGTGTAAGTGCCATAGTTGAGCAGATTGAGGAAGCCCGCCTTGAGAGTGATGGTCTTGCCGTCGCTGCTGAGAGTGTAGTTTGCCGGGTCGATAAGCTGATTGCTTATGTAGACGTTCTTGATAGCGCCGGTAGAGGTGAACACGAGGTTGTTGCTGTTGCCTCTGACGTGTGCATTATCGCCGTAGATCGCGTTTGCAGTGCCGTTTATAGTGATGGTGGCATAGACCGTGCCGGCATTGGTGCCGTCGTCATATCTGGTGTCGACACGCAGAGTGTGGGTGCCAACGGAAAGAGTTGCAAGGTAAGAAGAGTTTATAACAAGATTCTTGCTGCTCCAGACGTAGCTGTACTTGGAGGTGTTGCCGCTGCCGGTGAAGCACACGCCGTCGATATATGCAGCGTACATGGTGGGCTCAACAGTGAAGGTGAGGTTGCCCTGACCCTTGCTCCATGTTGCGGTGCTCGGAGAAATCTTGGCATCGCCATATGCAAGAGAGTTGACCTGAACCGTGATGCTTGCGGTCGCGCCGTACTTATCCTTGGCAGTTACGGTGACGGAGCCGTCGCCCTTGCCGCCCCAGAGGTCAACGCCGGTGCCGTAGTCCTGATACTTGCTGATTATATCAACGCCGCTGGGAGAGGTGGTGTAGCTCCATGTAAAGGTCTCGGAAGAAGATTCGGGGTTTGCAACGGTGACATATGCCTTCTCGCCGTTGTCGATGCGCTCTTTGTCGCAGGTGAGCTTGAGCGTGCGTACCTCAGTGACCTTGATCCAGGTCTCTGCTGTTGCGCTGCTGTCCTTTGCGTGAGCAATGATCTTGACATCGCCGGCCTTGGTGGCGGTGAAGTTGACCTGAGAGTTGCCGCTCATGACATCAATGTTGCCCATACCGGTGCTGTCGACTGCGGAGATCTCCCAGTAGCCGAAGTTGCCGTTTGCAACGCTTGCCTGCAGGACTATGCTGCCGCCGATGCGGACGGAGTAAGCAGAAGCCTTGATGCTGACAACAGGAGTCGCGGTAGGTGCGGGCGACGGAGTTGCAGAGGCAGAAGCTGCGACCTTGACGGTGAGTGTGTTGGAGGCAGTGTAGCTGCCGGTCGTCGTATCCTCAAGCTGAGCATAAACGCTGGCCTGTGCCTCGGTGGACCCGGAGTTGCTGCAGGTCAGCACGCAGCGGTTGTTGCCGTCGGGCGTAGTGGTGGATGCTGCGAAGGATGCAACGCTGGTATTGCTGCTGATCCAGGTGAGCTTGTACTCGCTCCAGCTGCGGCCATCGGGAAGCGTGAACGGAGCGACGATGGTGAATTTATCACCTGATTTTGCCGCTGAAGTATCACGGCCATCTTCTGTCTTGATGGTGACAGACGGCACACCGTCAGCATACGCGGCTGCGGGCAGTACGCTTGCCAGCAAGCATACAAGCAGCAGCACTGAAATGATTTTCTTCATGGTTTTCATCTAAAAATCCCCCTTATGAGATTTGATTACAAGGTCTCACGCGGCCATAGAGCCGCTTCCCCCTTTTGAGGTCACACATAATGTAACATATTGTTTCCAGAATTGCAAGACTTTTTTGAAAAAATTTTTTATTATTTTTACCGTTTTGTAACTTCTCTACATTTTGTGTGTTTTCAGACGCAAAACGCAAAATATGGGGCAGCCGTTTTCTTTAACCTCTCTTTGTGTTTTGGCTATATGTATATAACGTTTTAAAATCAAAAAAGTTTCATGTTTTCAAAAATTTTTTTCAGCCGGCATTGTCATTTTATCCGCCTGCCTCCCCATACATTATAATAGTATAAAAGCCCCGTCACAGCGGCTTGCGGCGTTGTCCACGTCATATTCACCAAGCAGGGCTTGTTCATTTTTATCAGTATAAATCGGCAGTCTGACGCAGATAAATGTTTAATTTCAGGTGCATTGTTACTTTAATCACATGGAAAAATCATTTAATTCCGAGTTGCGGCATTTTTTCCTGTTTTTTTTGTGAAAAAACGGCTTATGTGCTTTGTATATTTTGACCACATGTTTCAATATATGCCAATGTTTTTAGGTTATATTGCATGAACTTGTGTAAGATGTAAAATTTCGCATGTTTTTTGCCTTGTATTTTTTTGTTCTATAGGTTAGTATGCACATAGAGGCTTTGCCTTACAGTCTTTTTAAAGGAGAAATCAAGATGGGAACGTTACTATGGCTGGTTCCGGTCGCGGCAGTTCTTGCGCTTCTGTTTGCAGGTTATAAGGCGCATTATGTACAAACAGCTGCTCCCGGCAACAGCCGCATGCAGGAAATAGCAGCCTCCATAGCGGAAGGTGCAGATGCATTTTTGAGGTCAGAATATAAGATTCTGGCTATTTTCATCACTGTACTGTTTGTACTGATCGCGGTGTTTATCGACATCGGCACGGCAGTATGCTTCGTTGTAGGTGCGCTCTTCTCGATACTGGCCGGCTTCTTCGGTATGAAGGTCGCCACACGCGCCAATGTCCGCACGGCCAACGCTGCGCTGGAGCACGGCATGAACCGCGCGCTGTCCATTGCCTTTTCCGGCGGTTCTGTTATGGGTATGTGCGTTGTCGGCCTCGGCCTTCTCGGATGCAGCCTTATCTACATAATCACCGGCAACTACAATATTCTTTTCGGCTTCTCTCTCGGCGCATCATCCATAGCGCTGTTTGCCCGTGTCGGCGGCGGTATCTACACCAAGGCTGCTGACGTCGGCGCTGACCTTGTCGGCAAGGTTGAGGCTGGAATCCCTGAGGACGATCCCCGCAATCCTGCCGTTATCGCCGATAACGTCGGCGACAACGTGGGCGACGTGGCCGGTATGGGCGCCGACCTCTTTGAGTCCTACGTCGGCGCTATCGTCTCCGCGCTCACTCTCGGTGTCTCCGTAAACGGTCTTTTCAACGGCGCAGGCGCGTTCTACCCGCTTGCAATTTCCGCAGTCGGCATTATCGCCTCCATCATCGCCACCTTCTTTGTCCGCGGCAAGGATAATTCCAACCCGCATACGGCGCTCAAAATGGGCTCCTATGTCTCTGCGGCCATTGTCGCCGTCGCATCCATTATCATAAGCAAGCTCTTCTTTGGCGGCATGCAGTTCTCCGCCGCAATAATCGCGGGCATCGTCGTAGGTCTCGTGATAGGCTTCGTTACCGAGGTCTATACCTCCGAAGATTATAATTCCGTCAAGCGCATTGCCGAGCAGTCTGAGACCGGCTCCGCCACTACTATCATCAGCGGCGTCGCCGTCGGCATGATGAGCACCTGGGTGCCTATCCTGCTCATCTGCGTCGGTATTTACGTCTCCTACTCCGTCACCGGCAATCTGTACGGTATCGCTCTTGCAGCCGTCGGCATGCTCTCCACCACGGGTATTACAGTCGCTGTCGATGCATACGGTCCTATCGCCGACAACTCCGGCGGCATCGCCGAGATGAGCGGTCTTGACCCGCACGTCCGTGAGATCACAGATAAGCTCGACGCTGTCGGCAACACCACCGCAGCAATGGGCAAGGGCTTCGCTATCGGCTCCGCCGCGCTCACCGCGCTTGCTCTGTTTGTCTCCTACGCGACCGAGGTCCAGCTCGATGTTCTCGATCTTCTCTCCCCGTATGTCGTTATCGGCCTTCTGATTGGCGGCATGCTCCCCTTCGCTTTCTCTGCAATGACGATGGATTCCGTGTCCAAGGCCGCATACAAGATGATCGAAGAGGTTCGCCGTCAGTTCCATGAGATCCCCG
Organism: uncultured Eubacteriales bacterium; assembly: GCA_900546515.1. Classification (GTDB taxonomy): domain Bacteria; phylum Bacillota; class Clostridia; order Oscillospirales; family Oscillospiraceae; genus Limivicinus. The sequence goes on from URDG01000007.1 coordinate 16,099, forward strand.
GCATACTCGAGGGCAAAGCAAAGCCCGACTACGGCACCTGCGTGTCCATCTCCACCAAAGCCGCGCTGCACGAGATGATCGTACCCGGTCTGATGGCAGTTATCTCTCCCCTGCTCGTCGGCATTCTGTTCGGTGTCGGCGCACTCGGCGGCCTGCTCGCAGGCTCTCTCGTGACCGGCGTGCTGCTCGCCATCTTCATGTCCAACTCCGGCGGCGCATGGGACAATGCTAAGAAGTACATTGAGGGCGGCCATCACGGCGGTAAGGGCTCCGATGCACATAAGGCGGCTGTTGTCGGCGATACCGTCGGCGACCCGTTCAAGGACACTTCCGGCCCGTCCATCAACATCCTCATAAAGCTGATGACCGTTGTGTCTCTCGTTTTCGCCCCCATATTTGTGAAGATCGGCGGACTTCTCTGATCCCGCGTTTTTGAACAGCATAAAAGGTGCAGGCATTATGCCTGCACCTTTTGTTTTCTGCTCTTTTTTATGCTTTGCCCGCATATATGTATTGCTAAAAAGCGCCTTTTGTCGTATAATAATATGATTCTTTTTCAGAGTGGAGTATTTTATGAAAAATTGGCTGAAAAAATACGCCGCACTGCTGCTGGCGCTCATTTTGATAAGCGGAGTATGTTTTCTGTTTTCCAGCCGCAAAGAGGGCATGTTTATAGATGAGATATATACCTACGGTCTCTCAAACAGCTACTATGCCCCGTATGTCACCGATTTGAAAGACGGCAGCCTAATCGACAAGGTGATGACGCGGCAGGAGCTTGTCGATTACCTCACCGTTGGCAGCAACGACAGGTTTGCCGCGGGCTCCGTATACTACAACCAGACGCGCGATGTGCACCCGCCGATGTACTATTGGCTGCTGAACTTCGTTTCCTCTTTCTTTCCCGGGCAATTTTCCATGTGGCCCGCGCTGGTCATGAACTACATCATATATATGCTCGCGCTGGTTCTGCTCTACAAGCTTGTGATGCTCCTTTTCTCAAGCCGCCTGAACGCGGTAATGGCCGTGCTGCTGTATGGGCTGTCGACTATCGGACTGTCGACTATGCTGATGATCCGCATGTACGTGCTGCTGACGCTGCTGACAGTGCTGCTGGCCTACCTTATCGCACGGCTGATGCACGAAAAAAAGACCGTGCTGTATCCGCTCATCGGCCTGACTGTCTTTGCCGGACTGATGACGCAGTATTACTTTGTATTTTACGCTTTTTTCGTGTGCCTGAGCTATGATATTTACGCGCTTATAAAAAAGGACTACCGCGGCTTTGTAATGTTCTCTCTTGCCGCACTGTGCGGCGCGGTATGCCTGCTGCCCGCCTTCCCGGCCTGCCTGAACCAGCTCTTTGCCGACGCGCTTGTTTCCGGCGGAAGCGCAATGGACAATCTCGTCACTTTTTCTCAGTACCCGCAGCGGCTCGGCATATTTCTGCATGATTCCGCGCACCGTATGAAAGCCGTCGTGTACATCGCGGTCATTATGACTATCGCCGCCGTGCTGAGCTGCAAAAAGATCGCTGCTGCCGCAAAAGAGAAGAAGCTGGCGCTTGACGCGCTGGTACTTATCGTCCCGGCTTTCGTCACCTTCGTGCTCGTCGCCGTTATCTCTCCTGTGACAGAGATACGTTATATATACAACATCGTACCCATGCTCATTCTCGCCGTTTCGCTGCTCGTGCATCTCGTGGAAGAGAGCGATACCGCGCTCAACACGATGAAGAGCATGAAGCTTTTCATCGGCGTGGCCGCAGCCGTTTTGTGCCTCTGGGAGGCGCGCTGCCTTGCGCCTGATTATCTCTATGACGAGTACAGCGACTATGACGCGATACTCGCGGAGCACAGCGATGATCCGTGCGTATATATCGACGATAATTACTTCTCCCCCATCACCTATGACATGCTTCAGCTGATGAACTTTGACGACTTTCTCGTTACGAACAACACTGCATCTCAGGCAATGCTCAATTATATCGGCGGCGCGGATGAGACCGTGGTGTTCATCGACATCAGCAAGCAGTGGTCGAGCGGCTACGATGCAGAGAAGATAATCGCCGGGCTCAAGGAGAGCACCGGCTATGAAGAAGCTATTTCACTATACAGCAACGGATTTTCTGCCGTTTACCTGCTGAAGGGAGGAAACATATAAATGCTTTCAGTGATCCTGCCATCCTATAACGAGGAGAAGATGATCCCCGTCGCTGCGGACACGATCTCCGCCATTCTGGAGCGCGAGAATATCGACTTTGAGCTTCTGTTTGTAGACGACGGCTCAAAGGACGCTACATGGGAGAATATAACCCGCGCAGCAGAGCTCAATAAGCACGTCGTCGGCGTGCATTTCAGCCGCAACTTCGGCAAAGAGGCCGCGATGTTTGCCGGTCTTGAAAAGGCCAGCGGGGACTGCTGTGTGGTCATAGACTGCGATCTCCAGCACCCGCCGGAGAAAATAGTAGAGATGTACAGGCTCTGGGAGGACGGCTATGAGGTCGTCGAGGGCATTAAGGAGGACCGCGGCGAGGAGTCCGGCTTCCACAAGTTCGCTGCAAATAGCTTTTACGGGCTTATAAGCAAAGCGACCGGCATGGACATGTCCTCGTCATCCGACTTCAAGCTGCTCGACCGCAAGGTCGTGGACACGCTCAACAAGCTGCCGGAGCGCAACGTATTCTTCCGTGCCCTGTCGTTCTGGGTCGGTTTTAAGAAAGCTACCGTGTACTACAGCGTGCGTGAGCGCACTGAGGGCGTGAGCAAATGGTCGACAAAGTCCCTTATCAAATATGCGATAACGAACATCGGCTCATTCTCCTCCGCCCCGCTGCATATAGTCACCGTTCTGGGCTTTATAATGCTTGCCGTGGCCATAGTGTTCAGCATCATCTCGCTTGTGCAGAAGCTCACAGGGCAGGCTCTGGGCGGCTTTACGACGGTCATATTGCTGCTTATGTTCTCCAGCAGTATCATCATGATCAGTCTGGGTATCGTCGGATATTATATCGCGCGCATCTATGACGAGATCAAGGGACGTCCCCGCTATATTATTTCGCAGATGGTAGGAGAAAAGAAATGAAGGAAAAAATCATCGCACTTTTCAAAAAATACAGAGAGATCATCGTTTATGTCATTGTCGGCGGTCTGACGACAGTCGTGTCATGGGTCGCAAAATTCCTGTTCAACTTTATCTTCTATGCCGGAACGGCATTCCCCACGCCGTCGCAGAATCTGGTGCTGAGCATAGTCAACTGGGTCGCCGGCGTTGCGTTTGCCTATCCGACAAACCGCAAATTTGTCTTTGAAAGCAAGGATCCGAAGATACTGCCTGAGTGCATAAAGTTTGTACTCTCCCGCGTTTCCACGCTCATTCTCGATGCTGTTGTGATGCAGATCCTTGTCGCCGTCGGCCTCGACCTCTATATTGCAACGCTTATCTCCGCCGTTCTCGTCGTGATTGCGAATTATGTATTCAGCAAGGTGTTCGTCTTCAAGAAGAAAGATGCAGGCGCCGAAAACAAAGAAAAAGGCGCTGAATAAGCGGACATAAAATATCCGGATGCGGTACAATGTGACCGCATCCGGATATTTTATTTACCTGTTTTTTTGCTCTCCGAATAGGTGAAAAGAATATTCCCCATCGACAGGGCGACAGCCGTTGCGATAAGCGCGGCCTCAAAGCTGAACGGAAGCGCCTTACGTAAAAGGAAGATAATGCCCAGCGCGGCAATATCGACCGCCATATGCCCGAAATTCATCGTCATCATGGCTTTCTGCGTGCCCTTTTCAACAGCCCTCTTCGTAATAAGTCCGTTGAGCCACGCGCCCGCCGCGCCCCACAGGAGGCCGACAAACGCCCCCAGAACATAATTCATATCAGTTACCTCCGCGAACATGCGTTATATTTTATATAATAACACAAAAGAAAGCATACTGCAAACTGCTTTAAAAAATTTTCCCAAGCATATTTTGCCTCGGTTATATAAAGCGGCATGACAGATAATATCGCCGAGGTGATAAAAATGAGTCCCAAAGAATTACTCTATATTGAAGACGCACTTGGACACACTCAGTTTCTCATGGATCAGTGCCGCACAGCTGCCTCACAGCTGACTGACCCGGCTCTGCGCCAAAAGGCGCAGGAGCTTGTGAACGGCAATCAGAAGCTTTTCACGCAGTTTTACAATCTCGTATAAGGAGGCAGCACAATGAACGACAAGGAGATCATGGAAAACATCCTGCTCACCACAAAGGGTGTGTGTGACCTGTATATGCACGGCTCCATCGAGTCAGCAACGCCTAATGTCAGACAGGCCTTCAACACCGCCCTCAACGACTCCCTCAGCATGCAGAGCGGCATCTATGAGCAGATGACTAACCACGGCTGGTACACCACCGAACAGGCTGAGCCGCAGCGGATGCAGCAGGTAAAGCAGAAATACTGCTGCGCGCAGTAAGGCGAGGGCCTTACCTGAGCAAAAGTATTTCTCACCTCTGAAAAGAGCTGTCAGAACAGTCCCTGCGGGGCAATTTTGACAAGCAGCAAAAAACCACCCTTTCGGGTGGTTTTTTGTGTTTATGGGTAATTATAAATTACTCGTTGATGCCGATAACAACACCGGAACCGACAGTACGACCGCCTTCACGGATAGCGAAACGGAGGCCGTTCTCGATTGCGATCGGGGTGATCAGCTCGACGTCCATGTCGACGTTGTCGCCGGGCATGCACATCTCAACGCCTTCGGGCAGGGAGATGACGCCGGTAACGTCGGTGGTACGGAAGTAGAACTGGGGACGGTAGTTGTTGAAGAACGGGGTGTGACGGCCGCCCTCTTCCTTGGACAGGACGTAAACCTGGCCCTTGAACTTGGTGTGGGGGTGGATGGACTTGGGTGCAGCCAGAACCTGACCACGCTCAACAGCCTTCTTGTCGATACCACGGAGCAGGCAGCCGACGTTGTCGCCAGCCTCTGCGTACTCGAGGGTCTTGTGGAACATCTCGGTACCGGTAACGGTGGTCTCGGTGGACTCATCCTTCAGGCCAACGATCTCAACCTTGTCGCCGATCTTGACGCGGCCACGCTCAACACGGCCGGTAACAACAGTGCCGCGGCCGGAGATGGTGAAGACGTCCTCGATGGGCATGAGGAAAGGCATGTCTGCCTTACGGTCAGGAGTGGGGATCCAAGTGTCAACTGCTTCCATGAGCTCCTTGATGCACTTGAACTCAGGTGCATTGGGGTCGTTGGACTCGGAAACGAGAGCGTTCAGAGCGGAACCACGGATGATGGGGGTGTCATCGCCGGGGAAGCCGTAGAAGTCGAGCAGCTCGCGGACTTCCATCTCGACGAGCTCGAGGAGCTCCTCGTCGTCGACCTGGTCGCACTTGTTGAGGAAGACCAGAACGGAAGGAACGTTAACCTGACGGGCAAGCAGAAGGTGCTCACGGGTCTGAGCCATAGGACCGTCGGATGCAGCGATAACAAGGATTGCGCCGTCCATCTGAGCAGCGCCGGTGATCATGTTCTTGATATAGTCAGCGTGGCCCGGGCAGTCAACGTGTGCATAGTGGCGTCCCTGGATCTGAGCATTGTCCTCACCGGTCTTGTAGTTGTGGCCGATACGGTCTTCAGTCTGGTACTCGACGTGTGCGGTGTTGATGGTAATGCCGCGCTCGCGCTCTTCAGGAGCCTTGTCGATGGAAGAATAGTCGGTATACTCTGCGCCGCCCTGCATTGCAAGATACTTGGTGATAGCAGCGGTAAGAGTGGTCTTGCCATGGTCGATATGGCCGATGGTGCCGATGTTGCAATGGGGCTTGCTTCTGTTGTACATCTGTTTTGCCATTAGAATATCCTCCTAATTAAGTTTTACAATAATTATAATGATTTGGTGAAACCATTGTGTTTGCTCACAAGGGCTTCCTGCAGATTTTTCGGCAGCTCAACAAAGTGGCTGGGCTCCATTGAATATGTCGCTCTGCCCTTGGTCTTGCTGCGCAGATCCGTGGCATAGCCGAACATCGTGGAAAGCGGAACATTGCTCTCGATAACGGCAGCGCCGTTCCTGATCTCCGAACCGACGATCTGACCGCGCCTTGCGTTTATATCGCCCATAACGTCGCCCATGTATTCATCAGGCGCGGTCACAACGACCTTCATTATAGGCTCAAGCAGGGTCGGGCCGGCTTTTGCGGCGGCCTCCTTAAAGGCCATGCTGCCGCAGATCTTGAATGCCATCTCGCTCGAGTCGACCTCGTGGAAGGAACCGTCGAGCAGGGTGGCCTTGACGTCCACCATCTGGTAGCCGGCCAGGACACCGGAGAGCATTGCTCCCTGGATACCCTGATCGACGCAGGGGATATACTCCTTGGGAATCGCGCCGCCCGTGATCTTGTTGATGAACTCATAGCCCTTACCGGTCTCATTGGGTTCGATCATGAGCTTCACATGGGCAAACTGGCCCTTGCCGCCGGTCTGGCGGACATACCTGGTGTCGACCGTTGCAGACTTCGTCACAGTCTCCTTATAGGATACCTGCGGCTTGCCGACGTTGGCCTCGACCTTGAACTCCCTGAGAAGTCTGTCCACTATTATCTCCAGATGCAGCTCGCCCATACCGGCAATAATGGTCTGACCCGTCTCCTCATCCGTATAGGTCTTGAAAGTCGGGTCCTCCTCAGCCAGCTTTGAAAGGGCGATAGCCATCTTCTCCTGACCTGCCTTCGTCTTGGGCTCGATAGCCACGCGGATAACAGGATCGGGGAATTCCATGGACTCAAGGATTATCTGATTCTTTTCATCACAGAGCGTGTCGCCGGTGGTGGTGTTTTTAAGGCCGACCGCGGCGGCTATATCGCCGGAATAGACCCAGTCTATATCCTCTCTGTGGTTGGCGTGCATACGCAGGATGCGGCCGAAGCGCTCACGCACACCCTTTGTGGAGTTCATAACCGTCTTGCCTGTCTCCAGAGTACCGGAGTACACGCGGAAGAAGCTGAGCCTGCCGACATAGGGGTCTGACATGATCTTGAAGGCCAGAGCGGAGAACGGAGCGTCATCGCTCGCCTCTCTCGTCTCGGTCTCGCCGGTCTTGGGATTAGTACCTTCGATTGCCGGAACATCAACAGGCGAAGGCATGTAATCCACTATCGCATCCAGAAGCTTCTGAACGCCTTTATTTTTATAAGAGGTGCCGCAGGTCACGGGAACCATCTTCACCGCGACGGTGGCTTTTCTTATTGCTGCACGGATCTTGTCCGCCGGTACTTCCTCGCCGTTGAGATACATTTCCATGATCTCATCGTCGAAGTCGGAGACAGCCTCAAGGAGTTTGTCCCGATACTCTGCGGCAAGGTCTTTCATGCTCTCGGGGATCTCCTCCGTGACCATCTGCTTGCCGAGGTCGTCGAGATAAACGTCAGCGTTCATATCCACCAGATCGACAATTCCCTCAAAGCTTTCCTCCTTGCCGATAGGCAGCTGGATAGGAACGGCGTTGCATTTGAGCCTTTCATGTACCATGTTGAGTACATTATAGAAGTCCGCACCCATGATGTCCATTTTATTGACGTAGATCATGCGGGGAACGTGGTAGTGGTCGGCCTGTCTCCAAACCGTCTCCGACTGGGGCTCAACGCCGCCCTTGGCACACAGGACTGTCACGCAGCCGTCCAGCACTCGCAGTGAACGCTCGACCTCGGCAGTGAAGTCAACGTGACCCGGGGTGTCGATGATGTTGATGCGGGTACCATTCCAGAAACAGGTCGTCGCAGCGGAGGTGATGGTTATGCCTCTCTCCTGCTCCTGCTCCATCCAGTCCATGGTCGCAGTACCCTCATGTGTCTCACCCAGCTTATAATTGACGCCGGTGTAGAAAAGAATACGCTCTGTCGTCGTAGTCTTACCTGCATCGATGTGAGCCATGATACCGATGTTTCTTGTTTTTTCAAGTGAATACTGTCTGGGCATTTAAAACTCCTGAACTTAATCTCTCTAAAATCAGATCACCATCTGAAGTGGGCAAAAGCCTTGTTGGCCTCTGCGTTCTTGTGCATATCCTCGCGCTTCTTGACGGATGCGCCGAGGTTGTTGCATGCATCCATGATCTCGCCTGCGAGGCGCTCTTTCATGGTCTTCTCGCCGCGTTTGCGGGAGTAATCCACGAGCCAGCGCAGAGCCAGAGTCTGGCGACGGGCGGGACGAACTTCGATAGGAACCTGATAGGTTGCGCCGCCGACACGGCGGGCCTTGACCTCAAGTGCGGGCATGATGTTGTTCATCGCTTCGGTGAACGCATCAAGCGGCTCCTTGCCGGTCTTATCCTTGATGATGTCAAAAGCGTCATAAACGACCTTCTGAGCAACACCTTTCTTGCCGTCGAGCATAACACCGTTGATGAGCTTGGTCACCAGAACACTGTTATACAGAGGATCAGGCAAAATTTCTCTTTTGGGAACATTACCTCTTCTGGGCACGTTGCTTCCCTCCTTCATTAAAAAATGGAATCACAGGTACTCGAACGCATCTCTGCGTCCGTTGCGCCCCGAGGTTTATCCACATATTATAGATAAACGACAGGGCTGAGCGAGCAGCCTCCGGGATGACCGGCGCAGGGCTGCCCATGCCTTAGCTGTCGGAATTACTTCTTCTTAGCAGCTTTGGGCCTCTTTGCGCCGTACTTCGATCTGGCCTGCATACGACCGTTCACGCCCTGAGCATCGAGGGTACCGCGGATGATGTGATAACGGACACCAGGAAGGTCCTTCACACGGCCGCCACGGATCATAACGACGGAGTGCTCCTGCAGGTTATGGCCGATACCGGGGATGTAAGCTGTGACTTCGTAACCATTGGTCAGACGTACACGGGCGATTTTACGCAGAGCGGAGTTAGGCTTCTTAGGAGTAGAAGTACGAACCGCGGTGCAGACGCCTCTCTTCTGGGGGGAGCTGAGATTGGTCTCTTTATTCTTGAGAGTGTTCAGACCCTTCTGCATTGCAGGAGAGGTGGACTTGCTGGTGACCTTTTCTCTTCCCTTTCTGACAAGCTGGTTAAAGGTTGGCATTGTTTTCTCCTTTCTTTAGTCGTCATGGGCTCCCTGTGCTTTTGCTGTGCCGAAAGCCTTGAAAATCAAGGTTTTTTGTGCATTTTTGCAATAGGGCGCAGTGATACCCATGCAATGATTGAGTTTAGCATATTTCACAAACTTAGTCAAGAATTTTTGTGAAATAATATTTTTTTCTTTTTATTTTATTGTATCTTGCCGGGTCTGTTTCCCTGCTGCGCTAAAGAACGGCGGCAGAGAAAACCCTGCCGCCGTGAACGGTCATAACGCTTTGATTTGATGCCGCTTACTTCTGCTTTTTCTTTTTGAGGACAGTGACTGCGCCTGCCGCCGTGATGGCGCTGAGCGCCATTATTCCTATGAGAAGTCCGAGGTCTGCATCGTCGCCGGTCCTGATAATGCCGTTGCTGCGGCCGGGGATCGTGGTGCTGCGCAGCGTGACCTTGAAGCAGGCAAGCGTATTGTCGCTCTGGAACCTGTAGGCCATACCGGTCTTGGAGTATATCCTCACGTAGTAGGTGCCGGCGTTGAGCGTGCTGAGATAGCTGCCGTTAAGCGTGACCATCGTGTGTCCCTGTCCATCGTCGCCCACGCTGAAGCTGCCTGCGGGCAGTAGAGTGTCATTCTGGGAGCTGAGATTGGTCGACATGCTGCGGTCAACCGAGACCGCGAGGAATTCTATCCCGCCGTCCTCAGTCTCGTAGGGAGCGTCTGAAATGAAGGTCAGAGTGGTGTTCGAGCCCTTCTGTATGGACTTTGCCTCAGTCGGTGAAATGATAACGGGGCTGAACTTGGTAACGACCCACCTGCCGTCAGATGCGCGCTGGGTGCATTTATACTGGAATATCTTTGTGTCGCTGACAATGATCCTGCCGCAGTATGCGGAATAGTCCTTGTCGTAGTCGCCGCCGTAAAGGCTGTACTTTCCGCCCTCAAGCAGGACAAGATTATTATATGAGCCGCTGTATATTTCGACCTCTCCGGCATTGTCGATGCCGTTTATCTTATTGGTATATGTAAGGTCTGTGAGTGAATTTCCAAGCGTGACCTTTGCGCCGGGTTCGACGGCAAGCTTCTCCGCTTCGACCCCGACAATGGTGAGCGTCGTTCCACTGCCTGCCGTGATCGTTCCTTCGACCGTCATCTTGGTCACGGGGAGCAGGCTCCTGATCTCGACCGTCTCTGCGGGCGCCTTTACATCTATATTGCCGCTGACCGTCTTTCCGTTGCTCTCAATGGTAAGGGACTTGTCAATAACAAGATCCTTCTCGTGAATATCCTTGAGCAGGAGTATGGAGTCGCCCTCATCCGCGTCAAAGATCGCGCCTTCCACGGTCGCGTACATCTTCTTATCAAGCCTTGTCAGGTTCTGCGCTTCAAATTCGCGCTTGTTGACATTCCATGTGCCGTCGCCGTTGTCAATGACCTCATACGTTGTGAGGTCGACATATGCAGTCGGGTCAAAGTTCGTCTTTGAGACCTTTATGCTGACATTCTTGGCTCTGCCGCCGGTCACTTCGCCGCCGTCCGCTCTCTCGAACACAGGCGCCTCGCCCTCATAGGTCCCGACAAGCAGAATACTGTCGTCGCCGAGAGCCAGCATACCGTTGCCTGCGCCTTCAAAGCGTGCAAGCACCCCCTTGGAGCTGACCGTGCCCTTGCCTGTTATCGTCAGTTCGGCCTTGTCTTCAATGACAAAGAGAGGCTTTGCCTCGATCATGGTTATATTGTGAAGCTGAAGGTCTATCTCAACAGGATTCTGAGCCGGAATGGTAATGCTTTCCGTCAGGCTTACATTGCTCAGCAGCCTGATCTTGCCGCTTATCTCTACGCCGAGGGTATCCTTGGTCCCAAGCGCGTTGACAGCGTCCTGAAGAGTCTCGTAGAGGTGCACGCCTATTGCGGCGGCATATTTCGCATTGGCCTTTATGACCGAGAAGCTGGAGATATTCACCGTGGCAGTTCCGGCCGCCTCATCATACGTAAACGTATTTCCGAGCGCCGCATCTGCATAATAGGTGTCCACGGTCATGTCATCGTGGATATGCTCTATCTCCTGCGGCTCGAATCCCGTATAAATGCTGACCGCAATAGATTTTCCGTTGAGCCATTCATTCGGCACGGGAACGGGCTCGCTGCCGTTCACGCTGGCATAGGGCTTTATCTCATAGCTTATAAGGTTATCGCCGGTCTCCTTGACGGTCGCTCTGGCAAAGAGTTCAATATCGGCAACTCCGTTTTCCGCCTGAGTATCGTCCGCAGTCCCGGCCGACGCCAGCACAGCCGCGCCGCCGAAAGCGCCCGCATCGGCACAGCGCTGAAGAAGCTCGCTTATTCTGGTTTCATCAAAGGCCGCGCTCAAACCGCTGACGCTTATGTACGCGCCGGGTACCGCGCTGTCGTCATCCATAACGCTCTGCGCGTCCTTGAGGATCTCTTCAACATAGACCGTGTGTCCGGTGGAATCAACATAGTGCGCCTTGTCAACGACCGTATAAACGCCGCCGCCAAGCGCGATGCTGCGCTTGGTTCCGGTGCACCACGCGCTCACATCCTGAGCGAAGCGGCCGCCGCTGACGCTGACGGTCTCAGGCAGCTCTGCGGTGATAGCTCCGCCGAATACGCCGGAGATAATATCAAGCCTGCATGCCTGCTCCGCGCCGCTGTGGCTTATTCTGCCTGTCACGCTGACATTCTCAAGGCTCAGGCAGCCGGTATTGAGTATCGCAGTCTCAGCAGCGTCTGCACCGCGGGAAACAACGGTGCCGTTCTTTATTGCAACGTTTGAATAGCTGTGCAGCTCCTCGCCGGTCTCTTCATCGCGGCTGTACTCATCCGCTATCGCAAAGCACTGGGCCGTCTCTCCGGTGAGAGTTATAGTATGCCCGTTGAGCTCGAATACAATATTCTTGCCGGCAGGCACAAAAACGCCCTCGGCCTCAACATCCTTCAGAAGCATGATGGTGGTGTTCTGCGCATTGGTAACGGCGTTGATCGCATCAGCAAGAGACGCGTATTTCTTCTCGCCTATGCATGCCTCCGCATCAAGCTCCAGCTTCAGCCATGCGTCAAATTCTTCAAGCGATCCGAGTCCGAGCGTATCGGTGACAAAGCTGTAAAGCTCTGCCCTGTCCGCGCCGTTGGCGTCATATCCCGCCTTGCAGATCTTCTCTATATATGCGCCGATCTCAGCATCGCTCAGGCCGGCAAAGAAGCCCTCGTTCAGTTCTTCTTTCTCCCCGCCCTCGGGTTCATCATCCGGTGTATCGTTCGCCGGGCTGCCGCTCTGCTCAGGCGCCTGGGTCGGTGCGGGATCTGCCGGAGCGGGGCTGGCCTCGGCTCCCTCAACGGCCGGCAGCTCCTCCGCATATGCGGCCGCACCGGCCGGCATCAGACTGACGAGCATGCACACCAGCAGCAGAATGCTGAGTACTTTCTTCTTCATCGAAGTTATCCTCCCTAACGTTGAATTGCGCGTCCTTTATTGCAGATCTTCAACAGCAAAGGGCACACAAAGCGATTTACATAATCACTATATCTTGTGTCTGTATACTATCGCCTCGACGCATTTTTGTCAATAGATGGTGCCAAATATGACGACAAGTTACAAAACATATGCATCATTTTTCAACGGGAATTGAGTTTGACGCACATACCGGCGTCAGATAATACCGCTGAAAAATCACTCTGCCCAGACAACTGGGCAGAGTGATTATATCCCGGCATTTTAAGTTTTTTATTAATAGCGGAAATTTCTTTCTGTGAACACGCCGCCGGACATTCCCTGTATCCTTCTGTCCGCGTCTGCCCTCTCAAGGCGCTGCTCTGCCCAGACGCAATAACGCGGCTCGATCTCCACGCCGATATAGTGCCGTCCGAGCTTTTTTGCCGCGACGCTTACAGAGCCTGAGCCGAGAAACGGGTCAAAAACGGTATCCCCTGCATTTGAGCTTGCGAGAATCAGCTTGGCCAGCAGCTTTTCCGGCTTCTGCGCCGGATGCGCGGTATTCTCCGGCATTGACCAGAACGGTACGGTAATATCATCCCAGAAATTTGACGGGCAGGTATCCCGGTATTTTCCCCCGGCAGATTCCGTCCAGTCTTTCGGCTTCCCATCCATTCGGTACGGTGCAACAACACGCCTGCGTATCTTCACGGCGTCAAGATTGAAGGTATACTCCTCACCCGGCGTTGCAAACCATATATCCTCCATGCCGTTTTTCCAGTTTTTCTTTGCGCCGCGGCCTTTTTCACGCTGCCATGTGATGCGGCTGCGCACGGTGAACATATCCTGCATCACACGCCCTATTATAAGGCTCGACTCCCAGTCGCAGCAGACGTATATGGACGCTGTATCCTTCATAAGCGGCTTCACCGCCGCCAGCCATGCACGCGTATAAGTCTCATATTCATCCGCTTTCTTTTTTGAAAAAAGCGTGCCGTCATACGACTTGGTGAGATTGTACGGAGGATCGGCGATTATGAGATCTGCGCACTGCCGTGGCAGCAAGCCGCATACCTCCAGCATATCGCCGTTTATCGTGCTGTCAAGAATCGGCGCGCCCGCGCGCAGGCTGTCGGGTCTGAGGCAGCGCGTGAGATATTCCGCGCCCTCTTCAAGCGCCGTATCTATCGTTTTGTTTCTGCCGGGCTTCGGCATGAGCGCCCCTCCTTATTATTTAAAGGAAAGGAGTACCCTTGCGGATACTCCTTTTCAAAGGCAGTGCCGCATGATGCGGCGCTGCACAAAGCTGTAAAACTCAGAGTGCGTTGGACTTATTGACCAGCGCAGTCAGGTCGACGTACTCTTCCGGAGATGAGACGACAGACTCGTCGGTATGCTCTTCGAACTCGCGGTATATGTCGAGTCCGGTGCCTGCGGGAATGAGCTTGCCGATGATGACATTCTCCTTCAGGCCGACAAGATGGTCTTCCTTGCCCTTGATGGCGGCATCGGTGAGAACCTTTGTGGTCTCCTGGAAGGACGCGGCGGACAGCCAGCTGTCGGTCGCCAGAGACGCCTTTGTGATACCCATAAGAAGCTGGGTATAGGTGGCTAGGCTGAGTCCCTCTTCGCCGGCATCGATGCGATCCTGAACGGCCTTGTTGGCATCCTTGAGCACGCTGATGTCGATGGTGGAGCCGGAGAGCAGATCAGTGCTGCCTGCATCCTCAACTCTGACCTTGCGCATCATCTGACGGACAATGACCTCAATGTGCTTGTCGTTGATGTCAACGCCCTGCTGGCGGTAAACCTTCTGAACCTCGCTGGTGATATAGCTGCGCACGCCCTGACGGCCGAACTCATCGTCGTCAGTGCCGCGGATACGCAGGACATCGTGCGGATTGAGCGCGCCGGAGGTGAGCTCCTGACCGCGATCCACATGGTCTCCGTTGTGGACAAGTATACCTGCCGAATGCGGCACGGTATAGACAACCGTCTCGCCCTGAGCCTCGTTGGTGACGGTAATGGTGTACATGACGCCCTTCTTCGCCTCTTCGATGGTGACCGTACCGGAAATCTCGGACAGAGTGGCCATCTTCTTGGGCTTGCGCGCCTCAAACAGCTCTTCAACACGGGGAAGACCCTGAGTGATATCGTCGCCCGCGACGCCGCCGGTGTGGAAGGTACGCATCGTCAGCTGAGTACCGGGCTCGCCGATGGACTGCGCCGCGATAACGCCGACAGCCTCGCCTGCATTGACGGGCTTGCCGATCGCAAGGTTGATGCCGTAGCACTTTGCACACACGCCTATGCGCGCCTCACATGTCAGCACGGAGCGGATATAGACCTTGTGGATGTCATGAGCCTCAAGAACATCAGCATCCTCAGGCATGAGCATGTGATCGGTACCGAACAGGACTTCGCCTGTTGCGGGATCGGTGATGGGGGCTGCGGGGAAGCGGCCGTGGATAGCGGTGCCGAAGGACTCGACCATCTGGCCTCTGTCATATACGGCGGACGCCCAGACGCCCTCGGTCGTGCCGCAGTCGCTTTCACGGATGATAACATCCTGGCAGACGTCGACCATACGGCGGGTCAGATAACCGGAGTCGGCGGTACGCAGTGCAGTATCCGCCATACCCTTTCGTGCACCTCTCGTGGAAATGAAGTATTCCAAAACGGAAAGGCCTTCACGGAAGTTGGACTTGATAGGAATTTCAATGGTCTTACCGGCGGTGTTGGCCATCAGACCACGCATACCGGCCAGCTGACGGATCTGGTTCATGGAGCCTCGGGCGCCGGAATCAGCCATCATGTAGATCGGGTTGTATTCGTCAAGGACGGTGGTCAGCGCGTCGGTGACCTTCTTGGTGGTCCTCTCCCACTCGGACACGACCAGACGGTAACGCTCATCATCGGTGATAAGGCCGCGCTTGTACTGGTGCTCGATCTTGACGACCTCGTCCTCAGTCTCCTTGATGAGTTCTTTCTTCGCGCTCGGGACGGTCATATCCGCAACGGATATGGTAATAGCGCCCTTGGTAGAATACTTGTAGCCCATGGCCTTGATGCTGTCGAGCACTTCGGCAGAGATAGTGAAGCCGTACTTCTGGATGCAGCGGTCGATAATGTCGCCCAGCTGCTTCTTGCCGACCTGGAAGCCGATCTCATGGTCAAACGCATGCTTGGGATCAGTGCGGTCTACGTAGCCAAGATCCTGCGGGATAGGCTCGTTGAAGATTATGCGGCCTACTGTGGTGACGATAGTCTTTTTGACCTCGACGCCGTCGATGGTCTTCGTGACTCTCAGGCGGATAGGCGCATGCAGGCCGACGCAGCCCTCGTTATAGGCCATGATGGCCTCTGCGGAGTCGCGGTACATGAGAGTGGGCTTGTAGGTGACGGGCTTCTTGCCGTCGCGCTTGAGCTCCTGATTCTTTGCGTATATCGCATCGCCGTCAACGATAGAGCCGGCTTCAAAGCCGCTGTCGCCGGGATCGTCGATAACGAGCTGCTCGGCGCCCTTTTCGGCGGAGCCGATGCGCACCATCGTCAGATAGTACGAGCCGAGGATCATGTCCTGAGTAGGCACTGTGACGGGGTGACCGTCCTGCGGACGCAGAAGGTTGTTGGCGGAGAGCATGAGGATACGCGCCTCGGCCTGAGCCTCGGCGGAAAGCGGCAGATGTATTGCCATCTGGTCGCCGTCGAAGTCCGCATTGTACGCAGTGCAGACCAGCGGGTGCAGTCTCAGTGCGCGGCCTTCAACAAGAACCGGCTCAAACGCCTGGATACCGAGACGGTGCAGCGTAGGCGCGCGGTTGAGCAGGACCGGGTGCTCCTTGATAACGTCTTCAAGCGCGTCCCAGACCTCGGTGCGCTGCTTGTCGACCATCTTCTTGGCGGATTTGATATTGTTGGCAACGCCGTCCTCGACCAGCTTCTTCATAACGAAGGGGCGGAACAGCTCGATAGCCATTTCCTTGGGAACGCCGCACTGGTAGATCTTGAGATCAGGGCCGACAACGATAACGGAACGGCCGGAATAGTCGACACGCTTGCCCAGCAGGTTCTGGCGGAAGCGGCCCTGCTTGCCCTTGAGCATATCGCTCAGCGACTTGAGAGCGCGGGAGTTTGCGCCGGTGACAGCTCTGCCGCGGCGGCCGTTGTCAATGAGTGCGTCAACTGCCTCCTGGAGCATACGCTTTTCGTTTCTGACTATGATGTCAGGCGCGTTGAGCTGCTGGAGTCTCTTGAGGCGGTTGTTGCGGTTTATGACGCGGCGGTAAAGGTCGTTCAGGTCGGAGGTGGCGAAGCGGCCGCCGTCGAGCTGAACCATGGGGCGAATCTCAGGCGGGATAACAGGCAGAATGTCGATTATCATCCACTCGGGGCGATTGCCGCTCTGGCGGAAGGCCTCGACAACTTCGAGGCGCTTGACGATCTTTGCCTTCTTCTGGCCGGAGGCATTCTTGAGCTCTTCACGCAGCTGCGTTGCGAGCTGGTCGCAGTCGATCTGCTGAAGCAACTCCTTTATTGCCTCGGCGCCGATGCCGGCCTTGAAATCATCCTCATACTTCTCGCGCATGTCGCGGTACTCGCGTTCGGAGAGTATCTGGCAGCGCTCCAGCGGGGTGAAGCCGGGGTCTATTACTATATAGTTTGCAAAGTACAGCACCTTCTCCAGCATACGCGGAGTGAGGTCGAGCATGAGACCCATGCGGCTGGGGATGCCCTTGAAGTACCAGATGTGGCTGACGGGAGCGGCGAGCTCAATGTGACCCATACGCTCACGGCGAACCTTGCTCTTTGTGACCTCAACGCCGCAGCGGTCACAGATCTTGCCTTTGTAGCGGATCTTCTTGTACTTTCCGCAGTGGCACTCCCAGTCCTTTGTCGGTCCGAAAATGCGCTCGCAGAAGAGGCCGTCGCGCTCGGGCTTGAGCGTGCGGTAGTTAATGGTTTCCGGCTTCTTTACTTCGCCGTAGGACCACTCGAGTATCTTCTCGGGGGAAGCAATGCCTATCTGAATAGCGTCAAACGGTGTATAGCTCATTACATATCCTCCTCGCCGTCAAAATCCGAATTATCGTCAGTTCCGAAATCCATGTCCGCACCCAGCTCATCCTCGGGGACGTCCTCGATGGAGAAGCCCTCGGACTCGATCTCGTCGTCGTCAGACTGATAGATCTCGTCCTTCATATCGGGGATGAAATCGTCGTCATCGTCTTCCTTGAGTTCAATCTCGTTGCCGTCCTTATCGAGAACGCGCACATCGAGGCACAGGGACTGCAGCTCCTTGATGAGGACCTTGAAGGACTCAGGCACACCGGGCTGCGGGATGTTGTTGCCCTTTACTATGGCTTCGTAAGTCTTGACACGGCCCGTCACATCGTCGGACTTGACGGTGAGTATCTCCTGCAGAGTGTACGCCGCGCCGTAGGCCTCAAGGGCCCAGACTTCCATTTCACCGAAGCGCTGGCCGCCGAACTGCGCCTTGCCGCCGAGAGGCTGCTGAGTAACAAGGCTGTAGGGGCCGGTGGAACGGGCATGTATCTTATCATCGACCAGATGGTGGAGCTTGAGGAAGTAGACCCAGCCGACCGTGACGTCGTTGTCGAACTTCTCGCCGGTACGGCCGTCGTACATGGTGCTCTTGCCGTCCTCGCGCAGGCCAGCCTGACGTAGCGTCTCACGGATGGTATTCTCGTCCGCGCCGTTGAAGATAGGCGTTGCGACCTTCCAGCCGAGAGCCTGAGCGGCATAGCCAAGGTGTACCTCAAGGATCTGTCCGATGTTCATACGTGAAGGAACGCCCAGAGGATTCAGCACGATGTCCAGCGGAGTGCCGTCGGGCAGATAAGGCATATCCTCGCGCGGAAGTATGCGGGAGACGACGCCCTTGTTGCCGTGGCGGCCGGCCATCTTGTCGCCGACGGAGATTTTGCGCTTCTGCGCAATGTAAACGCGGACGACCTGATTTACGCCGGGATTCATCTCGTCGCCGTTCTCACGGGTGAAGACCTTGACATCGACTATGATGCCGCTTTCGCCGTGAGGAACTTTAAGCGAGGTGTCGCGGACCTCGCGCGCTTTCTCGCCGAAGATCGCGCGCAGCAGGCGCTCCTCTGCCGTCAGATCGGTCTCGCCCTTGGGCGTGACCTTACCGACGAGTATGTCGCCGGCAGTGACCTCGGCGCCGACCATGATTATGCCGCGCTCGTCAAGGTACTTGAGTGCATCGTCGCCGACGCCGGGAATATCACGGGTGATCTCCTCGGGTCCAAGCTTGGTATCGCGGGAGTCGCACTCATATTCTTCAATATGGATGGAGGTGAACACGTCCTCCATTACAAGGCGCTCGTTGAGCAGGACAGCGTCCTCGTAGTTGTAGCCTTCCCAGTTCATATAGCCGACAAGTATATTCTTGCCGAGCGCTATCTCACCGTGGCTGGTGCTGGGACCGTCCGCCAGAACATCGCCCTTGACGACGCGGTCACCGGTATTGACGATCGGGCGCTGGTTGATGCAGGTGCCCTGGTTGGAGCGGGAGAATTTGATGAGCTTGTAGTCCTTGACCTCGCCCGCATCATAGCGGACGGTGACGTAATTTGCGTCGACGCGGGTAACAACGCCGTCGCCTTCTGCAAGCACGCACACGCCGGAGTCGACCGCGCACTTATGCTCAATGCCGGTGGCGACTATCGGTGCCTGAGTGGTCATAAGAGGAACCGCCTGACGCTGCATGTTCGCGCCCATCAGAGCACGGTTAGCGTCGTCGTTTTCAAGGAAAGGTATCATAGCGGTCGCTATGGAGACCATCATCTTCGGGCTTATATCAACATAGTCGACATCCTCGCGGTTGACCTGAACGGTATCGTTGCGGTGACGGCAGGTGATACGCTTGTTGATGAACACGCCGTTCTCGTCGACAGGCTCGCTCGCCTGCGCGACGGTGAACTGATCTTCCTGATCGGCAGTCATGTAGTCTACCTGATCCGTAACGCGGCAGGTGCCCTTCTCGACCTTGCGGTAGGGTGCCACGAGGAAGCCGTACTCATTTGCGCGCGCATAGGACGCGAGGTAGGATATAAGGCCGATGTTCGGGCCTTCAGGGGTCTCTATCGGGCACAGGCGGCCATAGTGGCTGTAGTGAACGTCTCGGACATCGAAGCTTGCGCGCTCTCTTGAGAGGCCGCCGGGGCCCAGTGCGGACATACGGCGCTTATGAGTGAGCTCGGAGAGGGGGTTGGTCTGATCCATGAACTGAGACAGCGGGGAGGAACCGAAGAACTCCTTGATGGCCGCGGTCACAGGGCGGATATTTATAAGGCTCTGCGGAGTGACGATGTCCAGATCCTGAAGCGTCATGCGCTCGCGGATAACGCGCTCCATGCGGGAGAAACCGATGCGGAACTGGTTCTGCAGCAGCTCGCCTACGCAGCGGACGCGGCGGTTGCCGAGATGGTCTATATCGTCCGCTTCGCCGATACCGTGGGCAAGGCAGTTGAGGTAATTGACAGAGGCAAAAATATCGTCCGCTACAATGTGCTTTGGTATAAGAACGTCTATATTCTCACGGATCGCGTCCTTGAGCGCCTCGCCCTCATACTGCTCGCAGAGCTGGCGCATCACTATGCCGCGCACGAGCTCCTTGATGCCGAGCTCAGCGGGGTCAAAGTCAACGTAGCGGCGGATATCCACCATGCCGTTGGAAAACACGCGGACATGCTTGCCTTCGAGGTCAAGAACAACGTCGATAACACCGGCATCCGCGATCTCGCGGGCCTTTGCGCGGGTTATCGTCTCCCCTGCCTCAGCGATGATCTCGCCGGTAAAGGGGTCAGCGACCGGCATTGCCAGCTGGAAGCCTGCGATGCGCGGGAAGAGGGAGAGCTTCTTGTTGAACTTGTAGCGGCCAACATTGCTGATCTCGTAGCGGCGGCGGTCATAGAACAGGCCGTCGAGCAGGACCTCTGCGGACTCGACCGTGGGAGGATCGCCCGGGCGCAGCTTGCGGTATATCTCGATCAGGCACTCGTCGCGGGTCGCGCAGGTATCCTTGTCGAGCGTAGCCGTCATGCGCTCATCGTCGCCGAATATCTCCTTCATGCGCTCATTCGTGGTTGCGCCGGAGGTGAAATCGGAAACGCAGCTGAGCCATGTCGCCGGGCTGTCGGGATTGTACTTGCCCATGGCCTTTAGGAACCATGTGATGGGCAGCTTGCGGTTTTTATCTATGCGGACATTGAAAACGTCTGCCGCATCAGTCTCGTATTCGAGCCATGCGCCGTGGTAAGGTATGACCGTCGCGGCATAAATGCTCATCATGGACTTGTCGGTGGTCTTATCAAAATATACGCCGGGAGAACGGACTATCTGGGAGACGATAACACGCTCGGCGCCGTTGATGATGAACGTGCCGCCGGCCGTCATGAGCGGGAAGTCGCCCATGAATATCTCCTGCTCCTTGATCTCCTCGGTCTCCTTGTTGCGCAGCCTTACGCGCACCTTGAGAGGGGCGGCATACGTGGCGTCACGCGCCTTGCATTCCTCCTCGGTGTACTTGGGCTTCTCATTCATAGAATAGTCTATGAAGCTCAGCTCAAGGTTGCCGGAGTAGTCGGTGACAGAATCGACATCCTTGAAGACCTCGCGCAGTCCCGTTTTGAGGAACCACTCGTAGGAGCTTTTCTGAATCTCCAGCAGATTGGGCATGTCCACGATTTCCTGGGTACGGGCAAAGCTCTTTCTCAGAGTCTTGCCGTAGAGAACATCTCTTGGCATTAGCGCACTCTCCTTATCACGATTTGCAAACGCCCGGGTGTGTTGTCAAAATTCATATACCCGGTGTTGATTTTACAGGTTAGGGATGCTATACTACGTGTAGTAGAAAGTGGGGATGTATCCCCTATCCTACGAACATAGCACTCTATTTTACCATCGTCTGCATGTGAAAGTCAAGGATTATTTTATTAAATCTTGGTGTTTTTTCGGCGGGAGTTTCTGCTCCGGCCTTTTTTGTTATTCTCTCATACAATTCCGGAGGTTCATATGGACTACCGCGTTATTTTATTATTGATTCTTGAGGGTGCGTTCGCGCTGTGGCTTCTGTATCGCGCCGGGCTTATGAAAAAGCCCGCATATGCCGCGGCGGCCGTGATACTGGTCATACTGGCTTTCGGTGCACGGTTCGCAGTGCTGGATTATCAGACGCTTGACTATCAGGACTTTCTCTCCCGCTGGGTGGATTATTTCCGCCGCAGCGGCGGCTTCCGCGCACTCCGTGAGCAGGTCGGCAACTATAACATTCCCTATCTTTATTTTCTTGCGCTGTTTTCCTACAGCAGCATCAGCGACCTGTATCTCATAAAGCTGCTGAGTATTTTCTTCGATATCATCCTCGCATGGGCATCTATGCTGCTTCTGGGCCGGTACACCCAAAGCCCTGCGCGGCGCATGGGGCTGTTCTTCACCGTTCTTTTTCTGCCGACCGTATTCCTCAACGGCTCGCTCTGGGCTCAGTGTGACAGCAGCTATGTTGCGCTGGCCGTGCTCGGCATATATCTTGCGCTGGACGACCGTCCGGTGCTGTCCATGGTCTGCGCAGCGCTGTCTTTCGGCTTCAAGCTTCAGGCTGTTTTCATTCTGCCGGTATACGCAGTGCTGTGGATGCAGGGGAAGTTTAAATGGCAGCATTTTCTTGTGTTTCCTGCGGCTTATGTTGTTCTCGTACTGCCGGCAGTACTTCTCGGTCGCCCGTTTATCGAGACTTTGACCCTCTACTTCAATCAGACCGGCAGCATAGGCGACGGGCTTAACTACAATTCCCCATCCGTCTATTCGCTCTTTCAGTACAGTCTGCCCGAGCAGTACAACGAGCTCGCCTCGCGGCTCGGCATCATTGCCGCGTTCGTGTATATGGCAGTGCTGCTTCTGATCTGCTTTTTCAACCGCAGGCGGATCAGCAACAAGGCTGTGCTGGGCGCCGCGCTGCTATTTGCGATCGGAATCCCGTTTCTTCTCCCGCATATGCACGACCGGTACTTCTTTGCCGCAGACATTCTTTCGCTCATCCTTGCTTTCACCGCAGCCGAGTATTTTATCGCCGCAGTGCTCGTGCAGTTTGCATCGCTTCTGGGCTACCACGCCTATCTGAAAATGCGCTATCTTCTCCTTATGGACAAGGGTGCAGCCGCGCTTATAGCAGCGCTTGCCGTTGCATCCATTTTCTTCTATAATTCCCTCTGCGAAAAAAAGAAGAAAAAACGCAAAATTAATGCTTGACAAAAGAAGATTATCTGCTATAATAACTCATGCCTTAAATGTGGCGCGCCAAGTGAGGCAGGCGACTTTAAATGGAGTCGGAGCCTCGGCGTTATGCGAGAGTGCTGGAACAGGTAGACAGGCACGTTTGAGGGGCGTGTGTCAACCGACGTGGGAGTTCAAGTCTCCTCTCTCGCACCAGGCTTGTCAGCCAATTTTGATGACACTGCGTCAAACGCAGTGTCATCAATGCTTTCCGGGCTTAAAAGGCTCGGAAATTTTTTTATTTTTCCATTGATGACAAACGCCGTTTTCATGCAACTGAGGAGACTTGAACTACCCAAACCGGGTTTTGAGCCATTTTATCCCTTCATTGCCGCGGATTTCTCATAAGCTTTTCGAGATTCCTCAAAAATAAATATCACAAAAATTCAAACGCCGGATTGTTGGTTTCGTAGAATCAACGATCCGGCGTTTTTTTATTTTCGGAGGCGGTTTTTGAATTATGTAAACCTTGCATATTAAAAATAACAAACAAATCGGCAAAGCCGGAACTTTTGAGAAATTGAAAGTTCCGGCCTTTTTTTTCTTTCAAGGGGGGTACTCGTGAGCTACTTCTCTACGATATACTCTGACAACAGTCTGCCCATACGTGCCAAGACGGTGTATATGTATCTGCGCGACAGGTCAGACAAAGAGCGCAAATGCTGGCCGGGGATAAACACCATTGCCGCCGAACTCAACTGCTCCCGCTCCACGGTCAAACGTGCACTGCACGATCTGGAGAAGCACGGATATATACGACGGCTGCCGCGATACAGAGAAAGCGGCAGCCGTTCTTCTAATTTGTATGTACTTGTCGATGATTGACCTTTGAATTCTCCGCCAAGGGGCAACTGCACCTATATACTGCACCCATCCCCGGTTCACAGTGAACCGCCTTGAAGGGAACACTCTAAGTATTAGTACAGAGAAAAAAGTTATGATTTTTGCGCACATATCCCCCGGGGGGGCTTACACATGAGTAGAAACTCATATATAATCAAAGCCACCCGATCGGACAGGAGAAAACACAGAATGAAAAGAAATGTGCTGCACGGGCACAGTCTCAAAAAAACGACAGCATACATTTTACTTACCGCCGTTATAATCATGGCTATTATTTGCTTGTTTGTCGGCTCGTCCGGTATGACGGTATCAGACTGCTTTGCGGCACTGGCAAAGAAAAGCACCGCTGCAAATAACCGTATTATCTGGAATATCCGTGTTCCCCGTGTACTTGCCGCTATTATAGCAGGTGCTGGGCTCTCAGTCTCTGGACTTGTTATGCAGACGAATCTGAACAACCCCATGGCCTCGCCTTCGACGCTCGGCGTATCCAATGCCGCAGTGTTCGGCGCGAATCTTTCTATTATAGCTTTCGCAGGCGGCTTTCTTTCTACTGGCAGCAATGTCGCAAACTATGCCGTCGGGGCGAACCCGTATGCCACCTCGGTCATGGCGTTTATATTCTCTACGCTTTCTATCCTGCTGATCCTCGCCCTGTGCCGGATGCGTTCATTCTCTCCGAATGTTGTGGTACTGGCCGGTATCGCGGTAGGCGCTGTCTGGACTGCCGCAACGACTGTGCTGCAGTTCTATGCGACCGATGTTGGCATTTCCGCTGCGGTTATATGGAACTTCGGCGACCTTGGCCGTGCAACATATAAGACCGACCTGCTTATGTTCATCGCCGTCGCCGCAGGTATGCTTGTGTTCATGCTGCTGTCATGGCGCTATAATGTTCTGCTCAGCGGAGATGCAAGCGCAAAGAGCATGGGTGTAAATGTGGACGTGCTGCGTTTCGTGTCGATGCTGATGGCTTCGGTCATTACAGCGGTGTGCGTGTCTTTCCTCGGTGTGATCGGCTTTGTCGGTATTATCTGTCCACATGTAACGAAGAAGCTGCTGGGACAGGATCACCGCTATTCCATTCCGGTCTCCGCGCTCAGCGGCAGTCTGCTGCTCCTCATCGCCGATACGCTCTCCCGCAGTATGGGCAACGGCTCGGCGCTTCCCGTCGGGGCAATCACCTCTCTGCTCGGCGCTCCGTTCTTCATTGCAATAATCTTTTCGCGGAAGGAGCACGGCCAATGCTGAAGATAGAAAACCTGTGCTTTCGCTACGGCAAGCATTCCAAGCCGGTGCTGAACGGAATAAACCTTGAACTCTGCGACGGCGAAATAGGTATACTGCTAGGGAAAAACGGCTCGGGGAAGACAACGCTCTTCAAAAACATTCTCGGCATTGATTCACCCGAAAGCGGATCGATCCTGTTTGACGGCATAGATATTCTCAGGCTCCCGCAGCGTGAGCGGGCGCGGCTCATCGCCTATGTGCCGCAGCACATTCACTTTGGCTCACTCACGGTATACGACTCCATACTTATGGGGCGCGTATCCTATTTTGGCCTGCGCGCCGGCAGAGAGGACTATGAGGTCGTCGACGAAATAATCTTCGAGATGCAGCTGGAAGAATTTGCTGACCGCAACGCTGAAAATCTGTCCGGAGGCGAAAAGCAGAAAATCGCCATTGCGCGGGCGCTTGCGCAGTCGCCGAAGCTGCTCGTGTTCGACGAGCCAACAGGTAATCTCGACATCGCAAACGAGGAGCTTATTGTCGAGGAAGCGAAGAAGGTTGCAAAAAATAAGAACATAGCTATTCTAAGCTCGCTGCACGATCTCAATCAGGCAATGTATTTCGGAGACAAATTTTATTTTCTCAAGGATGGCGTTATAAAGTATTCCGGCTCTGAGGATATCTTTGTTCCCAATGTCATCAAGGATATCTTTGATATAAATTCAAAAATCATTGAGCATGACGGCCAGAAAATAATATTGGGAGGAAAACAATATGAAAACTAAGAAGATCACCGCACTTGTCCTGGCGCTTATAATGCTGCTGTCTCTCTGCGCCTGCGGCAGCCAGAGCGCCGCGACCGAGTCACCGGCAACAGAAGCGCCCGCGGAAAGTGTAATCCCGGCAGCCGAGCCGGAAGAAATCACCATTGCTGACATGATAGGCCGTGAAGTAACTGTTATTCCGGGCAGTTATAAACGTGTCGTCTGCATCGGCGCGGGTGCGCTGAGAATGTACAGCTACATCGGTGATGTGTCTCTGCTGTGCGGTGTCGAGGATATCGACAACACCACGCTTGATGAACGCCCCAAGATGTTTGATTCCGTTGCCCGTCCCTATGTTCTCGCGTTCGGCGGCACCTTCAGCACTCTGCCCTCATGCGGCGTCGGTGGTCCTAATGCACAGGCGGCGGAAGCCGAAAAAATACTCTCCTGCAACCCGGATATCGTTATCTCCGAGTATGAGGATGTCGACAAGGAGAATGCACTGCAGGAGCAGCTCGGCGTGCCTGTGATCACGCTCAAGGCCGGGCCCAACGGTGTGTTTGACGACGCGTTCAAAAACACGATGACAATGCTCGGCACAATCTTCTGCAATGAAGAGAAGGCCGAAAAGCTTGTCAGCTTCATTGATTCCGAAGCCGCCGAAATCGCTTCACGCACCGCTGATATAAAGGATGAGGACAAGCCGGGAGTATACATCTGCGGACTTGGCAACTGGGGAACGACCAACCACCTCATGACCGCGCAGAACTACATTTCCTTCAACATCGCAAATGTCCGCAATGTTGTGACCGACCTTGAAAAAGACGGCATTCAGGCCATTGAGGGAGAGAAGTTTGTTGCGCTCGGCGAGGACATGGACATCATCATTATGGACGCTGCCGCTGTCAAGAACATCAAGCCTCTCTACGCGGAAGATCCCACAATGTTCGACTCCTGCAAAGCATGGCAGGATGGCGAGGTATATCTGGAGATGGCATACAACGCTTACTATACCAATTATGAAATCGCCCTTATAAATACATGGTTCATCGCCAAAACCGTCTACCCCGATCTCTTTGAGGACATTGATATCACCGCAAAGACCAATGAAATAACTGAGATGTTCCTCGGTGAAGAGCTTGCCAATGCGATCTTCAGCTGCCCGTCCAGCTTCGGCGGCTATCAGAAGATAGATACTGTCTCTTTCTTTGCCTGAGATAAAGCTTTATAATGACCGTCAGACATTGCCTGACGGTCATTGTTTAAAAAGGAATGGTAAACATGATAAAGAAAACGGATGTTATAGATTTTTTTGACCGCTGCGCTCCCTCATGGGATGCGGAAATGGTGCGCAGTGACGAGAAGATAAACACTATACTGGATAACGCCGGAGTACATTCCGGCAGCCGCGTACTCGACGTAGCCTGCGGCACGGGAGTTCTAATGCCGGATTATCTGAGCCGTGGCGTTGCCTCGGTGACTGGGATAGACATCTCACCCGAGATGATAAAGATCGCAGAGCAGAAATTCAGTCAGGACAATATACGTTTTGTCTGCGGAGATGTGGAGACAGCGGATGTCGGAAGCGGCTTTGATGCGATCGTTATATACAATGCTTTTCCGCATTTTCCCGATCAGGAGCGGCTGATCGCACATCTGGCGACGCTGCTTGCTCCTGATGGAATACTGACCGTTGCGCATGGGGCAAGCAGGGAAACGATCGATGCCCATCATCATGGCTTTGCAAGCAAGGTCTCTGTCGGGCTCATGCCCGCTGAGGAGCTGGCAGCCATGTTTGCCAAATATCTTGAAGTTACAACCGTCATTTCTAACGAAAAAATGTATCAGGTCGTAGGAAAGCGCAGAGTTTGACCTGCAGAACGCTGAGATAGAAAGGACGCCTGCCGCGGTATAAAAGCGGCAGGCGTCCTTTCTTTGCAATAATGCTATACTCTACTTGCACAATCTAGACAGACTACCACTCCGTCAACAACGCGAAGAAATGGCTCGGTGCAGGCTTCCCCGCAGCGCGGGCAAACTATGCTTTTGTGTCTTTTGAATGTATCCGCCGGTGCTTCAAAGTGCACCTCTGTCTGATCAAATACAGCCTCAAGCGGCGCAGTGAGAATATAATCTGTCAACTCATCACGGCTCAGGTTTTCCGGCCAGACTTTGGCGACAAGGCGCACGCTTCTGCCTGTTGCGCGATCATAAAAATTGAAGGCCGTTTTTCCTGTTTCTCGCAGCTCAATGTTTCCGTTGCCCATGGTTGTACCGAAAATCATTTGTATACCATCAAGATAGCAGGCACGGTTTTCTGCAATGCAGCATAGATTATGCGCTTTCTTTGACGGCTTCAGAATTTCAAGTGCTTCTGCTGCTGCGCGAACGCCTATGGCAAGTCCGGGGCAATAGTGCCCATGCAATTCGCCTGCTTTTTTGTATAATTCTTTTATCATTTCTGTTCCTCCGTATTCCAGTATATCCATGCGACTTTTGTGTTCACATTATCATCTATCATACCTTCGGCATCACACATACCTTTTAGATGAGCGAATGCCGCCATTCTCAGAATCTCCTTATTTGGAGAATCTCCAAAATAATTGCGGTACATATAATCCGTCATTTCTGAAACGCTGCGCTTATCTGACCAATCGTAATCGACGTACTTTACCATAGGCATATACCCCGCTTCAGACACCGCACGTATTATGCCCGCACAGTCGGCTTTTAGATCCTTTTCAAAAACCGGTCGGGGCTGCAAACCTATTGCCCGCATAATCGCATCGCGGAACGGCTGCTGCCAGTCATAAAACCTTGCAGCAAAACACCAGCCGTGCGTCATGCGGCTCATTTTACGCACGGTGCCGACATCATGAATGGCAGGCGACATTGTGGAGATAGCAAGGTCGAAGCCCTCCGCTAACATCTCCTCTGTACCGGTGAGGTCATTGAAGTCACAGCACAATGCTGTCCATGGAGTTTTGAACGGCTCCATATTCTCTTTTGCCAGCTGTATCATTTTTTCGGATAAGTCGACGAGCGTTACGTCGCAGCCAAGACCGGCAAGATAAGTACCGTATTTGCCGACGCCGCAGCCGATGTCTATCACGCGGCAACCCGGCATGAGCATCCCGTTCTCTACCAAAAACTGAAGAAGACTGGTGTTGTATTCGTTGATGCCAAGTTTGAAAACACTCTGATAATCGCCAGAAACTCTGTTCCACTTTTCCCGTTCGGTTATCATAGGCAGCTCCTTTCCGGTTCGTTATTCACTCAGTGCGCAGCGACATTATACATTAACTCTGCTATCTTTTCTGGAGGTAATGCACGCTCCAGTTCCTTTAACACGCCGTCTCTGAGCAGGTATATCCTGTCGGATATTTTTAACGCTGATGGCAGGTCGTGTGTCACAACAAGCATCGAAAATCCGCTGGTATTCTGCCTTGCTTTCAGCAGCCTGTTCAGATTTGCTTTGCTTGAGCTGTCAAGCATAGATGTAGGTTCATCTGCAATCAAAACACTCGGCTGCGTGATCAAACATCGTGCTAAGCCTACTCTCTGCCGCTGCCCGCCGGAAAGCGTATGTATTTTACGTTGAAGGAAGGTATCTGTATGCTCAAGGCCAACCGCTTCAAGTACAGCCTTTACCTCTACGTGATGATCGCTCTTATCTACAAAAAGGTACAGTGGTTCATTGATTGCATTATACACGCTCAAATGGGGATCAAGTGAGTCGCCGTGATCCTGCATTAAAAACTGCAGGCCATTCATGCGGCGGTATATGCTGTCATAGTCCGCCTTTCTCCCGCAAAAGGTTACGCTGCCTGAATCCTGTGCAAGGAATCCGGCCAGAATATTGCACAAAGTCGTTTTGCCGCTTCCGCTGCGTCCGACTATCGAAACAATTTCTCCGCTATACAGTTCAAGATTACATCCAGTAAGAACGGTTTTTCCCCCATAAGATTTTTTGATTTCCTCGCATTCAAGGACATTTACTATTCCCCCACGTATACATGATAGTTTTCCGCCGCCTGCACTTTCCGTCAGCTCTGGAATGTAGCAGAAGCAGTCGGGGATACTCTGTGTGCATCTTCCCGCAAATGGGCAGCCAGATTCTTGCCCACCACTATTATCGTCTCTTATTCCCCATGCGTCCTTATAAAGATTCAGCTCGACCGCACAGTTTAACAGCGCACGGCTATACGGATGTCTAGGCATGCGAATGAGCGCGGCGGTCTCCGCTTCCTCGCATATAATACCCTGATACATAACAATGGTTCTGTCCGCAAGCTCTGCGGCTAAGGCCATGTCATGCGTCACACAGATAAACGCTGTGCCGTAGTTCTTTTTTATTTTCTTTATTAATGACACAAACTCGTTGCGTGATGCGGCATCAAGCGAGCTTGTCGGCTCGTCGAGATATATAAGTTCTGGCGTCAGCGAAACGGCGCAGGCTATCTGAAATTTCTGGATCATGCCGCCTGATAAGTCATGCGGATAATTATCCAGAACGCTTTCATCAAGCCCGACTTCTCTCATAAGCTCAAGCGCCTTCTTCATAATCTCTGCGCGGTCAAATTTTTTAATGAGGATTTCGAAGAGAGATTCTTTAAGTGTCAGACGTGGGTTAAGATATTCATTGGAGTTTTGAAACACCATTGAAAAGCTGCTGAACCTGTATTTTCTCAGCACCAGCTCTTTCATGCCAACAAGCTCGATACCCTTAAACTTGACTTCGCCGCTGACGATTGCATCATCGTCCGAAAGGCATGAAAGCGCTTTCAAAAGCGTTGTTTTGCCGCTTCCTGATTCTCCGATTATAGCGACTGTCTCTCCGTTGTTAATTTCAAAGGCCAGCGGACGGAGAACAAAATTTGACTTTCTGAATTTTACCGAAAGATTTTTTGCTTCAAGTAATTTCCACATAGCGTGTACGCCCCTCAACTGTGAATACTGTGCTCAAATTCTCTTGCGAACAGTCTGAGCAGCACGGTCACACCGACAAGACACATCAACGGTGACATCAACCACCATTTCCAGTAGTCAGTAAAATAAATGCCGGTGTATGAAATTGCCTTATTTATCATCAGCCCCCATGAGCGGGCGGTCGGATCTGACAGGCCGAGGAATGCAAGCGAAGCCTCCTGAATGATTGCCTTGCCGACCACAAACAACGCATTTGCCGTAACGAGCGGAAGTATCTCCCGGTACATATGCACTTTGAAAAGATAGCCTATTTTACCGCCGTAACGCTGAGCCATCTTTAAATATCCGCTGTTTTTTATATCGAGTGTTTCTGCTCTTACTATTTTCGCTATTGGTGCCCACGAGAATAAAGCGACGATGATTATAATATTTGCTCTGCTCTGACCAAGAAACGCGCCGATGAGAATCATTATAGGCAGCTGTGGTACAGCGAGAAAAACGTTTATTACGAAGCTGATAAACGCATCAAGTTTACCGCCTGCATATCCGGATACAACTCCCATAAAGCAGCCGAGCACCGCCGCAAACGCTGCCGCGCAGATACCCGTCAGCATACTGCTGAAATAGCTCTTGGAAACCTGCCCGTATATATCCACGCCAATTACGTCGGTACCAAGTATGTGTTCTGCCGAGGGTTTCTCAAGAATGCCGCCAGACGCCAGATTATACTCCTGCGTTATTGCCCCGATTAGGAAAAAAACAGTCAGCAGGATGAGAAGTGAGAAATATATTTTAGTTTGCTTTCGCATAGTCATTCTCCCTGCTGATGAAAAGCCCTATTATGTCTGAAATATATGAGCTGAGCAGCACGATTGCTGTTGCAATGAGAAACACACCTTGAATCAGCGGATAGTCGCGGTACACAACCGCATCGCGCATCAGTTTACCGAGTCCCGGATATGCAAAAACGTTTTCAACGAGCAGGGTCGCCTCAACGCATCTTGCAACGCAAAGAAAAAACCTTGCCACGACCGGCATCATGCCGTTGAGCACAATATATTTGCGCCATATACGTCTTGGAGGGAGCCCTTTCGCCCGTGCGGCATATACATACTTTTTCTCCGCAATGTTCAGAAAGCTTGTGCGTGCGGTGAAATAAAACATCGGGGTAGTTGCAAGCACCATTGCCGAGACAGGCATAAGACTATGAATAAGAATATCCGAGACATGCTCCCACTCGTTTTGATATCTTGCAAAGCTGGAGAATGCGCCGGAGAGGGGTATCCATTTCACCTGCGCCGCAACAAGAAACAGCAGCGCTATACCGATTAGGAAGGACGGAACCTCCGCCATAACAGTCATGAAACCGTATATCCCCGGGTCAATGCGCGGATGATTTACGCTGAGTTTTGCAAGCATGAGTCCGAACAGAAGGCTCAAGACCTGCGTGGAGAATATCATATAAAGGCTCCAGCCGAGCTTTGATATGACCAAAGAGAGCACGGGCCCTTTGTAATAAATACTCGTGCCGAAATTACCATGAAGATTATTTCTCACAGTTTCTGCAAACTGTGTAACCAACGGTTTGTTCATACCGTAATACTCTCGCATTACCGCTTTATGCTGCTCAGACATAAGCCCCGATGTATCCGTATCCGCATAATCCAAATATGAAAACGGATCACCCGGCATCAGGCGTGGAACGAAAAAAGTGAATATATATATTACAAGAAAGGTGAGAAGCAGCATTACCGTTTTTCTCTTCATGATGTTGTTCCCTCTTTGGAGCAGGTTATAAAACGAAAAGGGGGCAATATGCGCCCCCTGTATTCGTTAGAAGATGTTTAGAATTCAGAGTCCGAGGTGTATGACAGGCGGCAGTTTGCAAACTGGGTACTGTTGAAGCATGCCTGCCAGCAGTTATATTCTGCCGGACGATACATCGCATAGGAGACCTGAGTGATAAGCGGTAGCTGGGGGATATCCTCGGAGATTATCAGCTGAGCCTTGTTGTAGGCGTCCTTAAGCTCGCTACTATCGAATATGCCGGGGATGGAGCCGATAAGGCTGACAAGCTCATCATTAGAGTAGCCATAGGTTACCCATTTGCTCTTGCCGGGAGTACCGGCATAGATCGCACTCAGCATGGAAACGGGCTCAGCATTCCAGCCGCCATGATAGGTCAGCAGAATGTCGTAGTCACCGGAAGTCGCCATACTGTCGCGGGTGGGAACATCATAAGATTCAACAGTAACCTCAACGCCGACTGCTTCAAGATCCATCTTCACAAGCTCTGCGAGTGTAGCCTCAGCTGGGGTATCCTGACCAATGACAAAGCGCAGCTTAAGACCGAGTGGAGCAAGAACTTCTTTTGCTGCTTCTGCGTCGTAATCGTACTTTATGACATCATCGCAGTAGAACGGATTGGTCTGCGGGACATAACCTGCACTTGCTACATGCCCGAGCCCCTGAAACACTGAGTCAACCATCTTATTGCGATCAAGGGCCTTGTAAAGAGCTGCTCTAACTCCAACATCCTGAAGCTCGGGAACTTTCTCCATGTTGAGCATAAGACGATATCCCATCTCGTCGCTCTTGGGAATCATTGCAATATCGTCTCTTGCAGCGTATGCGTCATAAAGGTCTGCAGAAACATCCGTCATTGCGATATCGCCGTTTTCAAAAGCAAGGATGTTGTCGCTTGTGGGGACATAGTCGATATAATGGGCGGCGGGCTTATGACCGTAGTAGCTTTCGTTTGCCTCAAACTGATAGCTGCCGGTCGCACTGTCGTACGAAACAAGCTTATACATGCCGCAGCCAATATACTTGTCATCACCGTCATAGTTATACGGATCCTCAACATTTTCCCATATGTGTCTCGGAATAATTGGGAGAGTACCAATGTTGCCAGTGTTCGTTGAAAGCGCTTTTGCAGCGTATATAACGATGGTGTAATCGTCGGTTACTTCATAATGGTCAATGATAGAGGAATCTGCCGTGAACAGATTGCCGCCATTGTTGGGATACTTTGAGTAATAGTCAATAGAGAAAGCAACGTCGTCCGCAGTTACCGGCTCGCCGTCGTGCCAGAGTGCGTCCTTATGCAGCGTAAAGGTGTAGACAAGATTGTCATCGCTGATAGACCATGTTTCCGCAAGCCAAGGGATATAGTTATCGGGACCCTCCTGCAGAAGAGAGTCGAACACATGGCGCATCTTTGTGCTGCCGGGACCGCGGGTGGAATGGCGGAATGGGTTCGGACCTCCGAAATCTCCGCCGTCGTTGCTGAGGCGCAGGACTTCTATGACGTACTCCCTTTCGGCGGGAGCTGCGGTGACGGCATCCGTAGAGCCAGGGTCTGCCGCCGTGCCGGCGGAAGCGGGCTGCCCGGTGCCTTGCTGGTCAGTGCCGCCACATGCGCACAGTGCAAAAATCATGCACAGTGCAAGGATCATTGCGAGAGTTTTTTTCATTTTTTTGTCTCCTGTTTGTTTTTCTGTTATATCTGGCCCATATGGGCAAATATACGTTCAAATGCTCTCGACGAGGTCTCCGTTTCTCATGCGCTCGCGGCATTGCATAATTTTTTCGTTCATTCTTTCAAGCTCCGCCAGCACCGCGCGTTCACTGTCTGTTGTTTTAATGACCCTTTGGATGCCGCCGTTCTTGATTACTATACGGCGGTCAGCCTGAAGGGCGAGCACGGGGTCATGCGTTGCCATGAGGACAATCTTTTCTGCTTTCAGAAGCAGGTCTATTGCATTTTTTCGGTTAATACCGGCATTCTCGATTTCGTCGATAACAACTATCGGAGCAGTGCTTATACATGCCGTATCGGCTATCATCAGTGCTCTTGACTGACCGCCACTGAGCGATGTAACCGGCATATTCATTTTCAGCGGTTCGCCAGAAAGAAGGTTTGCCGACCAAAGGATTTCTTCGGTCTTACTATCTTTGTCTTTTATCATGTGACTGTCACAATGAATATGAAGGAACTTTTCTACCGTGATATCCATGACAAAGTTCATCGTTTGGGATAACTGCGCAACAAGCTTTTTATCTATCGAAAACCGCAGTGACTGCGGCGGGACCTGACCGTTAATGAGTATCTTTCGCTTCGTAGGGGTATCCCCCTGAGCTAGCCATTCTATGTCACTGAGGAGTCTGCTTTTCCCGGAGCCTGTAGCGCCTACGATTGAAACCACATCGCCCTTTTTCAGCGTCAGCTCCGGCACCTCCGGGTTGCCATCCTTGTCACGACCGCACATTATAGTGATCGACTCAACGTTCAACTTTTCTCCACTGAGCCTTTCAAGCATCTGAAATATAAACCTTTCGAGAAGCCCAGGAAGCTCATCCCGGTCAAAGCCGACTTCATCGAGAGTGAAATACTCAAGTTCCTCAATCCACTGTCCGAGTGAACGCATATCCGTTTTCGCTGGAGACTCTATCGCGCACGACAAGAAAAAATCGTCAAGAAACGGGTATGTCTTATATGCCTGCTCTATTGTCAAGGAAAGGATGTCACTGTTCATATTCCCGCATCTCCCTCATTGTTGCGAGCCTGCATTCGTTCTGCAGATGCCTCTCTCCCACGCAGTAAGCGCACACGGCAGCGGGCATGGTAAAACGCAGGTAAAAGTCATCAAGCTCTGATTTTCCAGTCTGTTTGAGCAGCTGCGAAAGCTCAAGGCAACCCTGTCCTGTTATACCGTTTACTTGAAAAATTACAGCATTCGGATTTGCCTGACGAACATAAAAGGAGAACACTTCTCGCTCTGCCTGAGAGACAACATCACCTTTTGTTACTGCTATAATATCGGCTTTTTTCAGCATCGGCCCTATCTTTCGCGGAGTCTTTGCGCCCATTAGATTATCAATGACGCAGATCGAGGCTATATCCTTGAGGTGCGGCGAACAGCGGTTGCATAGCCCGGCGCTCTCAAGGAATAGAACATCCAATTCTTTTTTCATGCCCCAGTCGTTGCAGGTAAGGACAGAAGACACATAAAAATGATCCGGACACAGATTGCCGGAAAGTCCGGTCAAAACCTTTATTCCGTTTTTCGCATAGAGCTCATCATCTTCTGTTGTAAGACAGTCAAACTTTGCAACGCCGACCTTTTTGCCGGCTGCCTTATAGATATGTGCTATATGTAAAATAACTGAGGTTTTTCCCGCAGAGGCAGGACCCGATACAGTGATTATCTTCATCTTCTATATTCCTTTTTCAGGGCTTCAGACACACGAACCAAATTACAGCTATCAAACATCATCTTGCAAAGCCTCGCAGAGAGCGCATTTATATCGTTTTTCTCGATGAAATCCCAGCCATGCCACATTATTTTTCCGCTCCCGAGTGGCTCTGTGTCTGCGGCGGAATAAAAACCGCCTATCCTAAACGCTCCTGCAGTTCTCATTCCAACGATTTCTTTTGCAAGCTCGCGTGACTTGAGGGGCGCACTTTTTCGCGTCAACATCGTTATTGGGCCGGCAAACAAGCCTTCCTCCGGCCAAACAAATTCGCATCTGCTGTTTTTCTGCCCAGCTGCCCTTGCCATGCTGTAATTCAGTATTCCGACTGCAGGGGCCAAATCGTGTCTGCTGCCTGCCATGCGCACCATCTCAGCAGGTAGCAGGCAGCTTCGCGCTGTGCGGGCGAGCTGCAATACGCCGTCCTCCCCAAATAAATGATAAGCGGCCATTATCGGGAAATCCTGAAAACCGGAATCTTCTCTTCCCGGCATACCGACTATTCTTGTATACTGCGGGTCGTTCAAAAGCTTTTCCCAGCTTCTCGGCACATCCATGTCTGGATGATATGATCTGTCCGCGAAGAACGCAATAGGGCTTATGCCAATGATATCATATACATGTTTCGGGTCATAAAAGCCATATTCTCTGAATGTAGGATTTGTTTCGTCCATAATGCTTTCAAAGCAGTCAGCATTACGGAATTTTTCCATAAAGCGTTTTGAATACGGTATCCCCATGCCTGGGATCATCATAACGGCCGGGAAATCTTCGGCATTTTCTATTGACATGAGATCATGTATGACTTCAACGTCCATACCGGAAACAGGAAGAAAATTGACTCGGTTGCCACTCCGTGCCGTGTACTCTATTGAAATTTGATTTGCGATTATTCCAAAGGCCGCTTTCATAGGGCATGGCAGCAGCACAAGAAAGTCTATGTTCTTATAATCGAACTTCATTTTCAAGCCCCTTGCTAAAGTCTATTCTTATATTAGTTTTGGAGCTGGTTCTCCGCAAGCCCCCGGGGGGGATGACTACAGCGCAAAAAAGAGCACAATTTGGTTTTTCTCTGTTTTAGTCAAAAAATATCCTCCCCAGGAGGATTCTTTTTTAGTTGCAGTTGACAAAATGGAACTTTAATCAAAATTCAATCCCCCCTGGGGGCTTGTGTGGCGGTTTTTGCGTATGGTATATTCATACCACAGTAGATGAGATGCTTGAGATCTTTCAAAGTTTTTGGGATGCGCTTATAGCAGGGGCGCATCCCAAAACTCTATCTGACAATAAAACACCTTTTATAAATAACATGGATTGGAGGATATTATGCAGGCTAAAGAGTATTTTGATGATATTGCCGAATGCTGGGACAACGAATTTGAGTTTCATATCGTAGCCAGAAATACAGCAGCGTTGGTTTCCGGCGCAGCAAGCGGTGCATACATTCTGGATGTCGGCTGCGGTACAGGCGAAATGTTTACTTCTTTGCTTGATGCCGGAGCAAGCGAAATAACGGGCGTGGATCTCTCAGAGAAGATGATTCAATACGCAGAGGTCAAAATCGGCTTTGACCCAAGAATATCCCTACACTGCTGTGATATTCTCGACTTCGAAGAACCTGGGTATGATGCTGCCGTCATGTTCGACGCTTATCAGTATATGCCGGATAAATCCGCTCTTATAGGTAAGATTCATTCTCTGCTTCGGCCGAAAGGACGCTTCACTGTTGCATTCGGATTTGGACGCGAACGGGTCAATTCATACAGCGTACTTGTTCCGTCAGGACTTACATCTCCACTACAACCCGCGGCAGATGAGAAAACCGTCTGGGAGCGCTGGTTCGATGTTGACATTATGTGCGATACTCCGGATCTCTATATGATTTCAGGCTTGGCAAGGAAACTGACCTCCGCCAGTCAACAGGCAGGCGATATAAATGAATGATGATGAACACATACATTCCAACCATAATAAGCAGCATGAGCACGAACATGAGCACAGCCACGGACATCATCATACGCAGACAAAAGCTGTCGTAAACCGGCTTTCCCGTGCAATAGGGCATCTCGAAGCTGTGAAACACATGGTAGAGGATGGACGTGACTGCTCAGAGGTTCTCATCCAGCTTGCTGCTGTGCGTTCCGCATTGAACAACACAGCGAAGATAATACTCAAGGATCATCTTGAGCACTGCATTTCTGCTGCCGGCAGCGGGAATGCAGAACAGCTTGCGGAAATGAATGATGCTATAGACAGATTCATATAACCAATTCTGTTACATGAGGATTAACCATGCTTACTATAAATGAAGTAGAAAAAGATTGGGCCGCCGCCATAGGCACAGCAGATATAAACGAGCGAAAAAATATCGCTGATCGCTGGAATACATATTATTCCTACCTTGCTGGAAATCAGGCAGATGCCGCGTATGCACCTGATCGCGCAGCCGAAAATATTGTTGAATTCATGCTGCGCGAGGGCATCATAAAATACGGTGATAAAATTATTGATATTGGTTCCGGCAGCGGACGATATAGTATAGAGCTCGCAAAGCACCGCACTGCGGTTACCGCACTTGATGCCAATGAGGACTGTCTTGAGCTTTTGAAAAAGCATACATCGCAAGCGCACGTTCCTGGGATAAGCTGTATTCCTATTCACTGGGAAGATTTCAATACCGATAGTCGGGCTAAAAAATATGATGTGTCATTCTCTTCGATGTGTCCCGCCATATGCACATTAGAAGAATTAGCGCGCATGGAGAAAATCACCAAACGCACAGCCTGCCTTATTTCTGCTTCACGCGGTTCATACGAAAAACACCGCAGAGAAATAATGCGTCTGCTCGATGTCAAGCCGCGTGGAATGACAACTGAATCAATATATTACTATAATGTGCTCTATCTCAGTGGGCGCAGTCCCAGCGTAAAAACATTGTCGGTTTCCGGAGACTATAGCATTAGCCATGAAACTTTCATAGAGCGCTATCTTATATACCTGAAGCTGTTTGACGTCAGCGAACAGACGGCAGCTCCGGTACTTGAAAAGTATTTCGCCGAAAATTCACAGTGTGGACTTCTCACTGAGGAGTGCCGTATGAACATGGCAATGATATGGTGGAACGTACCTTGCGATGAGCACTGAAATATTAAACTACTCGAGTGGGAAAATCAGCGCGAAGCTTGAACGGTCAAGTAAGATCCTGCTTTCCGACGTGCATTTTTCTGTATCTTCCGGAGAAAGTGTGGCACTCATCGGTGAAACGGGCTCCGGAAAAACCATGGCTGCGCTTTCTATTATGGGTCTATTGCCCACAAACGTAACTATGCTAGACAGCCGCATTATTTTTTGCAGGAGAGAAGCAGACCCAAATTTTATGAAAAAGCTTCTTGGCGTTGAGCTTGTGTATATCCCTCAGAACGGAGCAGAGTTTCTGAACCCTTCAAGGAAGATAAAAGATCACCTGTTTGACAGTCTGAGAAAACTCGGCTGCCGCAGATCGGAAATGCATTCGCATGCAGTCAGCGCTCTGCGTGTCTCAGGATTTGAACATCCGGAAAGTATCATGGAGAAATACCCGTTTCAGCTTTCGGGGGGCATGGCGCAGCGTGTGACCATAGCAATATCCGCCTGTTCCAATGCCAAGCTCATAATTGCAGACGAGCCTACCAATGGACTGGATCAGAGTTCCAAGCAAAGTTTCAAGAGCCTCCTTGACAGGATTTTCCCTGAAGCCGGCAAGCTCATCATCACACATGACATATCCGTTGCCGCTTTGTGTGAAAGGGTCATCGTCCTCTGCGGCGGAAGAATGTCGGAATCTGGGTATACGGCTGAGCTGTTTTCAAATCCGCATCATCCTTATACGCAAGCTCTTATCTCGGCGCTTGTGGAAAATGGGCTAAACGAAACGCCCCTGCTGAGAACGGAACGAGGACGATGCCCGTTTTACCGCCGCTGTCCCAAAGCTCTGCCGGAATGTCTTACACGAATATGCGTGCAGACTGACGGCGCGTCTGAATGGTGGTGTAATTTTAAGTGATAAAAGTCCGGAATGTGTCAAAAAGCTTCGATGGAAGAGCAGTGCTGCGTAAAGCCGACCTCACAATAGAAGACGGAAGGATAATCGGCTTATACGGCAAAAGCGGCATTGGCAAGTCGACCCTTGCCAAGATACTTTGCGGTGTACTGCGCCCGGACACCGGCAGCGTACATATAGACGGTAAATTGTTGTGTTCGGATAACACGGTTTACGATCGCAGGGCAGGGCTTAAGATCCAGATGGTATATCAGCAGCCATATTCTTCGCTAGATCCCAGCCAACGCATATATAACGGGCTGTCAGAGCTGATACGTTACCACCGCTTTTCCAAAGGCAAAGCTCAAACAGATAGGATAATATTCGACCTTATCGAATTGGTAGGTCTTGACCGTGACATTCTGAATCATCTTCCGCATCAAATTTCCGGCGGAGAAGCTCAGCGCATCGCAATTGCGCGCTGCCTTTTGTTCAAGCCGAGTCTGCTGATACTTGATGAGGCCACGTCAATGCTCGATGTATCAACTCAGGCAAATGTGATTGCCCTTGTGAAGCGGATGACGGCCGAGCATAACGGCTCTGTGCTGATGATAAGTCACGACCCGGAGCTTATAAACTATCTCTGTGATCAAATTTACGTATTTGATAATAATCACGAACTAAAGGAGAGAACAACCAAATGAAAAAGAAAATCATTTCCGCGCTGCTTGCTGCGTTGATGCTGCTTTCACTTGCAGCTTGCGGTACAGCACAACAGACAGCAGCATCTGCGACCGTTCCCCCGGCAGCAGAACAGACCGAGACTCCCGCCGAAAGCACATTTGCTATCGAACAAATCATTGTAGGTACCACCGCCGCAATAGAAACGGCAACGAGAGACGAATATGCCTTTGACATGCTTGCAAGCGGAGTATCCGAACCGCCGCTTGTGTGGCAGGATGATGTTGGCAATTATCACTCGCTGCTTGCGGATTATGAGACTGACGACGCAGTTACATGGACATTTACCGTCATAGACGGCATGAAATGGTCTGACGGTGAGCCTGTGACGGCCGAAGATATTCTCTTCACTCTCAATTATGAAGATTCCAACGGAAGCGCAAATTTCGTTGAGCAGACAGATAAAGACGGGAAAGTAACTGCCGCCCGATATACTGGCTATGTCATATCTGACGACGGTCGGAGTATTTCTCTCACGCTTGCTTCTCCTAATGTGCGTATGCTCAGCAATATGACGTCTTTCCGTGTCATGCCTCAACATATTTATGATGGTAAGGATAGTGTCAGTGAGGATGAGTCCCGCGTAGGCTGCGGTCCTTACATATTTGACAGCTTCAATAAAGAAGCCGGTACGATCTCCTTCACCGCCAATCCCAATTATCCTACCCAACCCAATGTCGGAAAGATAGTATATCGTCTCTTTGGTAATGACGATACAATGTATATGGCTTTACAGAACGGCGATATTGATATGGTATGGAACTACTCAAGCGGTGTTCCCGCAGCATATCAGGATGTCCTTGCTACCGATACCGGAGTAGCATTTGAAAGTCTCGCCGCCGCAAATGCTCCTGCCGTACTTGCTTTCAACAATGCAAATGGACCATTTGCAGATGAAAACCTCCGCAAGGCTGTTTCATTTGCGCTGAATTACGAAACATTTAAAGAGTATTTCGGAAGCGCTTATGCGGAAGTGCCCAACCGCGGCTTTGTCCCTCCCACCACCGTGGGCTATAAGGATACCGACAAGCTGGTTCAGAATACCGAGCTCGCGGCAAAATATATGGCCGATGCAGGCTTCATTGAGAAAAACGGCGATGGTTTTTATATCAACGCAGACGGTGACGTTGCCGGCTTTACCCTGACTGTTAATGCAGGCAAGGAAGCCCACGTAGGTTATGCAGAGCTTATCAAAACCCAACTTGAGGAATTCGGTATCAAAGTTGAGCTTGACGCTATTGACAGCGACTCCTATAACGCTAAGACCAGCAACAAGTTCTCTGAAAACAACATAACCATGGAAGCCGCAATATATGGCTATACCGCGGCCGGAATGGGAATGATGGCAGGTCTTGCAACTATCTA
The DNA here is from genome assembly GCA_900546515.1 of uncultured Eubacteriales bacterium. Classification (GTDB taxonomy): domain Bacteria; phylum Bacillota; class Clostridia; order Oscillospirales; family Oscillospiraceae; genus Limivicinus. The sequence continues at coordinate 58,072 of URDG01000007.1, forward strand.
TGTTGATGGTACTCACGCCGTCCAAGGCGGCTGTCAGGTATTTGACGAAGAGTTCCTTGATATCGTCAGCGAAATGAAAGCTGCGGTAAATCTTGACGATTACTGCGCAGGCGCGGCAAAAATTCAGGATTACTATGCCGAGCATACACCGCTCATCGCCCTTTACTGGGACAGCATGATACTTGCCCACAGCGCAGCTCTGGACAACTTCACCATTGATGCCGTGTTCGGGCTGAACAACATCAACAACTGGTATACCATCACCGCAAAGTAATACGTGCCTAAGGAGGCATACCTATGAAAAGATACATAAAGAGCATATTGACTGCATTGGTGTGCTTCCTTATCGTTATTGTTTTCAATTTTTTCCTGCCGCGTATGCTGCCAGGCGACCCGGTAGCATACCTGACAGGATTTGCCGAAGAGGATATGACGCCGAATCAGTACCGTCACTATTACAATGCACTGCATCTTGGAGAAAGCCTGCCGGTACAGTTTGGATACTACATTCAATCCCTCCTCGACGGGAGCTTTGGCTACTCATTCAAGAAGGACTGCCCAGTGTCCGTTCTCATCGCGGCAAGGCTCAAATTCACATTGCAAATAACCGTTCCAAGCGTGCTTTTCAGCACGCTTATCGGTCTTTTCTGGGGTATCCAATGCGGCTATAAAAAGGACGGGATATTTGACAGGCTATCAAGTGCGTTTGTAATAGTGCTCAACGCCGTGCCGTCATTTATAATAGGTCTGTCGCTGATGATTCTGCTTTGTTTTAAAAATCGCTGGTTTCCTTATACAGGGCTTAATGCTCCGGATATCACAGCGGGAACAGCCGCTTATCTCGCCGACAGAATACACCATCTTTTTCTCCCTGTGCTGACGCTTACCATAGCTGCTACCCCTTCGCGTTTTCTTCTGATGCGTAATACAGTGAGTCAGGCAGCCGAGGAGAAATACGTCTTGTATGCGAAGGAGCGCGGTTTGCCTGATCGAACAATCAAATTCAGTTATATCCTGAAAAACATTGCACAGCCTTTCATTGCTATGGTTGGTATGAGCGTAAGCCTGTGCGTTGGCGGATCGGTCGTTATTGAAAATATTTTTTCAATCAACGGAATGGGAGTACTGCTGACCGATGCGGTCTACACCCTCGACTACCCGCTGATGCAAGGGATACTGTTTGTAACGACATCTATAATGGCGCTTTCAATAATCACGACAGATATGGTCTGTATTCTCATTGACCCCAAAGTCAGACTGGGGGCATCAATATGAAGCTGAAAAGACTTCTTCCTCTTACTGTGGGGCTTGCCGTGCTGACAGTATTTATTGTTGTGGCATTTTTCCCTCATTTGTTCACTCCCTACGGGCAGAAGGAAATGTTTAAGGCATGGCTGACTTCCACAGCAGAGCATCTTCTTGGGACTAATTCTCTTGGCTATGATATATATACGGAGCTTATATATGGAACGCAGGAGACACTGCTTGTAGGTATTGCCAGCAGTGCAGCCGCCCTTGCACTTGGCACAGTGATCGGTTCGTTGTCTACGCTGAAAGGTTTTGTCGGTGTGATATTCAACGGGCTTATCAACGTGTTCGTTCTGCTCCCTAAGCTCATAACTCTCATAGTGCTTGCAAGCTTTGTAGGCGGTTCTGTCAAAAATCTTATAATACTTATCGCAGTCTTCAGTTGGGTCGGCGTCGCACGCAGTATTCGCTCCAAGGTCATTCATTTGAATGCACAGCCTTTTATAGAAAACTGCATTATTCAAGGTTACAGTAGCTTTCATATTATATTTCGCCATATTCTTCCGAACCTATACGATATTCTTATGGCAAAATTTCTTCTGAGTATAAACAGCTGTATTATGATGGAATCTACTCTCAGCTTTCTCGGTTTCGGCGACCTATACCATCCAACATGGGGAACGATGATCAACTTTGCATATAAGCGCGGGGCATTTATACGGGGTGCATATAACTACTTGCTGTCGCCCGGCATCTGCATAGTTCTTCTTTCTCTAGCCTTTTATTTAATAAGTCTGTATTTCGAACAGCGCATGAAGCTAATATCAGGCAGGTAATAATTATAGTGAAATACTTTGATGATATACATGCATCTTGGCAAAGCCAACTTGCCGGGATTGCCGTGGAGATAAACGACTCCGTCGATGTAAGAACTGCAAAAAAGTCGGTCGACACTGCGGAAGGTCTTGCCGCTTTAGGAGACGCTTTGACAAAGCAGCTTCGATACCGTGAGGCTGCCGAAGCATATAATGACGCATTGCAGCTTAAGCCTAATGATCCGAGTTTGCTGCGCCGCAGAGCCGGCAGATATATTTCTACCTTGCAATGTGCGAAAGCCCTTGAAGACTTTGAACGATGTATGGTAATGGGCGGAGATAGGCTGGATATTCTGTACCGTATTGGCTTGTGCCGCTACCTCATGCATCAGTATGCCTCGGCATGCGAAGCGTTTTTAGCCTGTTTCGAACTCTGCGATGATGAGATGGGCATTGCGGTGATGTATTGGCACACTCTATGTTCATACAAGCTTGAACATACTGCTGCGCTGCTCGTAAAATATCACGCGGGGATGGCTGTCGGACACCATACAGCCTATGAGAAAGCAGTGAGCGTATTTGCCGGAGCGCGGAGCTTTGATGATGCGTATCATGAAGCTCTTAATGAGAATAACGATCTTGAGAGTGTAATAACACTATACGGGCTATGCATATATGCCTCCTATTCAGAACAGAGCAGCTGTGCTAGGAAAATCATGGAACAGATACTTCAACGGGACGGCTTCTGGCCGTCCTATGCATACCTTGCTGCTTGGAACGATAGTTTTAATTTTACTGAATGAAAATAGTGCCAGATCCCCCGGTAGGGGTTCTGGCACTATTTATCCAGATTTTCGGCAGATTTCTCTGTGATTTATAAATCAACTTTGACACGCTTTTGTTTCACTACACAGATTGCAAAAAAGTGTTCTATACCCGAGTTTCTTTTTTGGTAAACATGTCGAATGTTGAGAAGATTTCCATTATTATCCCCGGCGGGGGCTTGCTACGCAACATCTGAAATTCTATACTTATAAACAAGAAAGGCTTTCGAGAAAAGCCGGAATATAGGAGGAAATACTATGGCATGTTTTTTGGTTCCAGCGGCTGAAGCAGTTGTTGTCACTGCAGTTGCATACGGTATGAAAGCAAAAGAGAAGAAAGCACCCACTCTCAATGACTCTGCTATCGAAGAAGCTGCCAATGCTGTTGAGGATGTCAAGATTGCAGTTTCCACCAAACTTATGTGGCTTGCAAATCTTTTGTGGGGCGGCTGCCTGCTTTTGTGCTATGAGCATATCTGGCACGGCGAGGTTGTTCCATGGTTCCCGTTCCTCACAGCAATGGCAAGTCCTGATGAGACAAGCGTAATGCTCTCTGAAATGCGTTCCGTAGGCGGGATGATGGCAATCGAAATAACGGTAGTTTGGGTACTCATCGTTCTTGTTGCAAATGCTATCGTAAAGCGCAAGCCCCCTGTATCTGCTACGGCGTAACGGAGGATTTAATCATGACTCTTCTTATAACTCTCTTCGCCGCAATAATTTGTACCGTCATATGGTACAAGGGCTACAATAAAGACCTGCGCATAGGTACTCTCTGCTGGATATACTGGGGTGCATCGCTGATGTGGTTCATTGATGCATGCTTTGAGTATGCCGAGTTCCATGCAGAATTCTTCACGCCGGCTCCCGTGGATATGCTCAATGACGCATACCTCGGATTGTCCGTTGTTGCGCTCGGTCTTGTCGTATGGCTTGTTATTCTGCTCATTAAGGATCCCCGAGGAACTGTCAAAGCAGCTCTCACCAAGAAAAACTGAATTTCCACTTTCACCTCTTTTCCCGGTATGCTTCTGTATTGAATCATGCCGGGATTTTTTATACGGAGAGACTTATGTATATTATTAGGTTGTGCCACGAGGGTTTGAAATAGAAAAAGATTTACATCTTTTCGTGGAAATTGAATATTGCCTCTAAAATGCACTTAGGGGTGAACCGTCCAGCAAACACCTGCTCGCAGTTCACCCCTAAGTGCATTCTGCACAACTTTAGTCCTTTACCGCCCATCCACGCCCCTCCCGTTCTGAATTTTGACTTTTTCAAAATTCAGAATAAGGAACTATTACATAACCATCAACAGCGAAAAAATCTGTGTTTCCGAGGAAGTATACAACGTTTACCGCCAAATGAGGCGGCATGAACGCACGCTGGCCGAGAAAGATTCCCGCAACTTTGTATTGAAGTATGAGGACTTTGCAGATGGAGAGATTACCGGTGAGGAGCAGATATACGATTTCTTGCAGCCGAGCGTTGAAGAGCTTGCGTTAACGAACATTATTTACCGCAAGCTACACAGGGCTATTGAGATGCTGCCGCAAGCAGAAAAGGAGTTGATCTCAGATTTGTATTTCAACGGTTATTCAATGCGCACGATTGCAGAAAAGCAGGGTGTAAGTCACATGACAATACAACGCCAAGTTCAAAAAATCCTTGCAAAATTAAAAAATTTTATAAAAAGTTGAAAAAAACTGTTACAAGCCCCCTCCGAACTCGCTTAAGAAGTGAGGGGATAAATTATCACCCCTCGGTGTACCTTGACAAACACCGGGGCAACCGGTCATATCCGGCTACTGAATAACATCAGTGAATGTACGAGCGAGACGAAGGATGCGCCAGAACTCACCTGTGCGGGAAACCGCATCAATCGACGGCCATAAGGTGACGAGCGGGTCAGTCCATTCAAAAGCGGCCTTGGCAAGCCGCGCGCCATGACTGCATTCACGCAGGTACTCCTGTCCAGCCACAGCTTTCAGGCAACGGGGGCAGCTCGGAGAGATCCTCGGAGGGGTGAAATTCCCGTGCGCAGCGCCAGCTGCGGTTCAGTAGTCCGCCCGACCTGGGGAAGTAGTGTCGAATACAGGTTAGCAAAAATCCAAAAAAGTCAAAATTCAGAACAATGGCAGCCGGTGTTATACATCGGCTGCCGCATTATCAGGAGGAAACATGGAAAATGAAAAATCTACATTGACCGTGCTCATGGTCGAGCCGGGCAAAGCTCCGTATCAGGCTGCTATCGGCGCAGATCTCAAGTCTTTGCAGCAGGTGGTCGGCGGGTACATAGAATCAATCTCGCCCTACGATGACCCCGTCGCAATCATCTGCAATGAAGAAGGCAAGCTTGAACAACTCCCGTTCAACCGTGGGCTGCGTGATGAGTTAGGCAATCTCTATGACTATATCGCCGGTAACTTTATGATCGTAGGTCTCGGAGAAGAAGATTTCACATCGCTGCCGCCGGAGTACATAGAGAAGTATTCTCAGCTCTTCGCTCAGCCCGAAATCCTCAACATTGCAAACGGCAGGTTTGAAGTTTTGCCGGATACGTCCTTTGAACAGCAAGAATCTGAAGAACCGAATATGAGCATGTAAAGGAGACCATTATGGGAAAGAAAAACCGCCACAAATGCAAAGCACCGTACCGCGCACCGCCGCAGTGCGGTAAGTACCAGAAGAAGCTCATGAAAGCCGCCGCAGATGAGCGGCAGAGAAAAAGAAGGAGGTCGTGATCATCACTGTAACAAAAAGCGCCTATGTACACAGACGCATATTTTCTCTGCTCTGTGTACTCCTTATCTTCATCGCAATCTTACCCATCTCAGCCTTCGCGGACTGGGTCACGGTCAGTACGGTAAACTCAGCGTCGTACTTCCAGACCTTCAGCAGCAAGGGCGTCTGGACGGCAATAGGCACTCCCGCGCACTACATAAACGAGACCGGTCAGGTCGCCTACTGTCTCCAGACGAATTATAACTCACCCAACAACAGCGGCTACTCCTCAACGAGCGGCTGGCAGTATTATGATGAGACTACCATCCGCGGTCTGCAATCCATCCTCGAGCACGGCTATCCGAACGACGACGGTGGCTTCTCGGCAGATGAGGCGAGATACGCCACTGCCAATGCCATACGCTTCTGGCTCGCAGAACGTGGTGCGGAGGGCGTACCGGATTGGATGAATCTCCAGTTGTATTCACAGTTCTTCCGTGGAGCATCCGGTTATGAGTATCTGTTCCAGTGGTGCATGTATCTTCTTGAGAACGCAAGGTATCAGGTGACATACGACCACTCCGTCAGCTTCTCGCCTATCACACTCACGGAGGACGGAGACTACTATGTCGGCACGACTACTGTCACCCTTGTGAACTGCACAGGCGGCTATACGCTCGACCACAGCGGGCTGCCGTCAGACGCCGAGGTATACGGCTGGACAGGCAATGACGGAGACGTGCTCACGATACGCATCCCCAAAGTCTACGGCGGCGCTGCGTTCACATTGAATGCCACCGGCATAGACAATCAGACGGACGCTTCGCTTATCTTCTTCAATCCGGACAACTGGGGCGAGCAGAGAATACTCGCCTACACTTACGACATTGAAAAGGATGTTGCGAATGCAAACGTTGAAGTCGTAACACCGGAGCCGGAGCTGCCCAAAACTGCCGGGCTTGCCATCCGCAAGATAGACGCCGACACCGGCGCGGCCATGCCCGGCGTCACGTTCGCTTTGTACAACACCGCAGGCGAGACCGTCGCTTACGGTACTACAGGCGAGGACGGGTATGTATATTTCACGAATATGCCTCTTGGGGATTACTACTACGAAGAGATAAATACCCTTGATGGGTATGTCTTAGACAACACCCGTTATTCGGTCTCTCTGGTGTCCAGCGGCCAGACGGTCGATGTCACGATGACAAACAGCCGTTTCCGTGCAAAGCTTGTCATCGTCAAGCAGGACGGCGAGACTAAAACGCCGCTCTCCGGTGCCGGGTTCAGGTTGTTCAATGCTTCTGGTGAGATAGTCGGTGAAGGCTGCACCGATGAGAATGGGCAGATAACCTTTGAGAACCTCAAGAAAGGCAGTTACACGTATCAGGAATATGAAGCCCCTCCGGGGTATGCTTTGGACGACACCGTTTATCCCTTGGACATTACCGAGCACGGTAAAACCATCACGGTCACGGTAGACAACACAGCCATCCAACCTGAGCGTGACGGCAGCATAACCGTCACGAAGGAGAGTACAGATGGCAGCATTCTCACCGGTGCTGAATACTTGCTCGAATACTCCACAGACAACGGCGTTTCGTGGCAGCCGGTGTTCAGCCGCACCTCTGACAGTATAGAAGCCGGAGGCTGCACAAGCTCTGTGCTGAATAACGGCTGCCTCACCGTGAACAGTGCGGGCACTGCTACGTTTTCCGGTCTCAAGGCAGACCGTTCCATTATATATAAACTCACAGAGACAAGAGCACCTGACGGCTGCACTCTGCTGGCAGAGCCTTTGTACACCGGCACGCTTCCCGTGAAAGTGGACAAGTCCTTCAGCTCTGATGACTGCGAGGTCATAGACGGCGAGAATTACTGCTACGTTCTCTATGTCACAGCGGTCAACGGTGCGATGTACCACTTGCCGAACACAGGCGGCAGCGGGTTTGCGTATATCCCCATCGTGCTCTGCATCCTCGGCGCTGTGCTCTACGCGTTCACGATCACACATGACACAAAATCTAATGAAAAAAAGGAGAAAAACACGCATGAATAAACTCAGAAAAGCCCTCGCACTCATACTCTCCCTTGCGGCGATCCTCTGCTTCCCCATCTCGGCAAGCGCACTGTCGGTCGAGGCGCTGCCCACCATAGACTACGCCCGCACAGGCGCAGTGGACATATATAAATATGACCTCACCTCGGCAGAGAAAGACGGTGTCTGGAACAGTTCCTATGTCTCATCCGGTGTCCGCGATGAAGCCGGAGTAGAATCCATCCTCGGCAATACACAGATAGTGAACCAGCTCACCGGCAACGGCGAATCCTACGGCTACGCTATCAAGGGAGTTGAGTTCAGTTATCTCAAAATCGCGGACATCTGCACTTACACTGATGTGGACAACAATACGAGCAATACACAGGTGCTTTACGGCATTGAGCACAACGACACCACGGACAAGCTCCTCGCCGCACTGGGGCTGAGCATAGACGACAGATACTCCGCCGCAGACAACGGCAATGTATATGCGTATCAGTCGGACGTGCTCATTGATGCACTGAAAAACTCGCTCACAAATAATGCAACCACTGTCAAGAATGCGCTTGAAAGCTACGTTCGCGAGAACGGCGGCACTGTCATGCTGGAGACTGACGGCTATGGTCATTCCTCTGTCAGCGGTCTTCCCCTTGGCCTGTACCTCTTCGTCGAGACCCGCGTTCCCGAAATGGTCACGGAGACTACCGCACCCTTCCTCGTCTCTTTGCCCATGACCAGCACCGCAGATAACGCGAGCTGGCTCTATGATGTGACGCTTTATCCCAAAAACCTCACCGGCATCCCGACGCTTGAAAAGACTGTGCGTGAAGCAAAGACCAGCAGCGGCAAGAACAACGGCAGCACAGACATCACGGATGGCTTTGCACATACCGCAACCGCCTCTGTCGGTGATGTACTTGAGTACCAGATCATATCTACGCTTCCGTCCATCACCTCGGCAGCTTCGTATCTCACGGATTACAGCTTCATAGATACCGCAGAGAAAGGCATACCGTATCTCCAGAACGGCGTCACGCTTGAGTTCTTCAAGGATGCTGCCTGTACGGACAAAATAGCGACGTGGGCAGAGGCTGACGGCAAGTTCAACGTCAGCTACACCACTACGGAATCTGGCAGTTATGTCATGAGCATCACCATGACGGAATCTGGCCTTTCCGAGATCAACACAAGCAAGGCCGTGTATGCCGATGCCTCTATGGTCAACTCCGGGTATTCCGACTGCACTCTTCGCATTACATACTCTGCCCAGCTGGATAAGTCCGCAAACTACGGCGACAAGGGCAACACCAACGACGTTGTCCTCACTTGGAAGCGCACGAACAGCAGCTATTACGATACGCTCGTCGATGATTGCCATGTGTACGTGTTCGGGCTTGACCTCACGAAGAAGTTCTCCGATGGCAAGGGAGACTTCAGCAAGGTCGAGTTCTGCCTCCAGAACGATGCGGACGATTACTATGTAGTCGCCAAATATGACGAGGCCGCGAAAGCATACTATGTGACCGGCAGCACCGATGATAAGGCAAAAGCCACACGCTTCACTCCGCGCTCTGATGGGCGTATGCTCATCTACGGTCTTGAAAATGACGCATACACCATAACCGAGCTCAAGACGGACGGAGCTTACACTCTGCTCAAGAACGGCATCGGGCTTGTAATAAGCGTCGGCGAAAGCAGCACGGTCTGTGACATTTACAGTTCTGACGTCCTCGGTCTTATCCAGAACGATCCCCGTTACGCAGACGTTAAAGAGGGGCTGTTACACAACATGCCCCAGAAGCATCTTGAGCACAAGCTCCTGACTGCGTCGGCGAAGGTGGATAACAAGCAGGTCACACTCGGTTCGGACAACGGCTCGGCGAACGCGTTTGTACCTCTGACGGTCGTGAACACCAAGGGCTTTGACCTGCCCAAGACCGGCGGTTATGGCAATTGGATGTTCCCGGCTATTGGTCTGAGCCTTGTGGCTGTCGCAGTTGTGGTCATATACTTTGCGTTCAGAGATAAGAAGAAAGAAACAAATAAGTAAAGGTCAGGGAGGCAGGCTAAGAAACCTGCCTCTCATTTTTGCGTATGAGCAGAAAAACAAAAATGATCCTTGGCATTATACTTCTCTCGATTGCTCTGCTCGTCTGCCTGTACCCAGTCATAAGCAATTTCACCGCCGTCAAGTACCAATCCATAGTTCAGACCAGATATGAGAAAGCTGTTAACAATATGGACGACACCGAATTGAAAAAAGCAAAGGAAGCTGCTCTGGCGTACAATCGCACGCTGATCCCAGGCGTCGCAGATAACCTCTCGTTCTCGGAAGAAGCGCTCAAATCTGCCGCTGAGAATTATGATGACCTGCTGAACATCCGCGGCGACGGGATAATGGGCTATGTCGAGATACCGAAGATAGGCGTAAATCTGCCCATCTACCACGGCACAGGGGATGACAGCCTTGACCGGGGCGTTGGGCATCTGCTCGGCAGCTCCCTGCCGGTCGGCGGTGAGACATCCCATACGGTGCTGACAGCGCACTCAGGACTCGCCGGACAGCGGTTGTTTTCTGACTTGGATAAGTTAGAGTGCGGTGATACGTTCTATGTTCACACGCTCAATGAGACTATGGCATACATGGTGCTGGAGATAAATACTGTGCTCCCGGAGGACACCTCTAAGCTCGTGATCCTGCCGGAGCATGATGTATGCACGCTGGTGACCTGCACGCCATACGGAGTCAACACTCATCGCCTCATGGTACGTGGGACACGCATTCGCAATGATCAGGCTGAATATGTAGAAAATCTCAAGGCTGAGAGGAATGAGCGCGAGGGTGTCACACAGCCCACATGGGAGCAGGAATATTTCAAAGGCATAGGGCTCGGCGTTATCTGCATAGCTGCCATCGGGATAGTCTATGAGATAAACCGCATACGTCCACGGCGGAGAAAGCGAGGGCTACATGAAAAAGGCTAAGATGATCCTTCTCGCACTTATGGCACTCCTCGCAATTGCCGGACTTGTTGTTACCTTCAAGCCGCTCATGGAGCGCGCTTCACGGCAGAAGCAGGTGAACGAAGCCAACGACAGCTTCATTCAGCAGTTGGAGCAGATACAATCCGTACAGCAGGATACACCTGAAGCAACGCCATATGCGCAGCTCCGTGAGCAGATAGAGCAGTACAACACTTGGCTGTACGAGGGCAAGCAGATAGCGCTCACAAATGCGGCGGCATACGAGCAGCCCGCATTCATCCTCACGCAGTACGGCTTGCAGGATGAGACCTTCGGGATAATCTACATTCCAAAGCTTGAGGTAACTCTACCGCTGTACCTCGGCGCAAACGATGAGAACATGGCAAACGGCGCGGCGGTGCTTGGGCAGACGAACGTCCCCATCGGCGGTGTCAATACCAATTCCGTAATTGCAGGTCATCGCGGGTGGAACGGCTATCCGTATTTTCTGAACCTTGATGAGCTTCAGATCGGCGACCTTGTGTACATAGACAACATCTGGACGCTGATGAAGTACGAAGTGGTGGATATACAAGTCATCTCCCCGGACGATGTCGACGCAATAAAGATACAGGAGGGGCGCGACCTTGTGACTCTCCTGACCTGCCATCCGCCAAACACCGGCGGTCGGCAGAGGCTTCTCGTCTTCTGCGAGAGGGTAAGTGAATAGACAAAGAGCCGGGTATCCGCCCGGCTCGAATCATATGGAGGTTTAATATGACAGTAGATATAGACCTGTGGGTGACGGCGACGATCCTCAGAGAACTGCGGAACAACGGACTGATTACACAGCAAGAGGCTGAAAAGATCCTTTCCCGCGTTGCCAAACAGACCGGCGCGACGCTTATTATTTCTGTCTGAAAATGCTCATATTTCAGTAGCTTTGTGAAAGGTGTTGTGGTATTGTGTGTTGCTGTAGAGGGAGGTGAACCGGCGCATGGCACAGGAAAACACCGCAAGAGTCATAACGATAGCGGCAACAGAACAGCCGCAGGATATACGGCTGAGAGTTGCAGCCTATGCCCGCGTCAGTTCATCATCTGACGAGCAGCTCAATTCCTTCGCCGCTCAGAACCGATACTACACAGAACTCATATCCAGCAAGGACAACTGGCAGCTTGTAGATATCTACGCCGATGAGGGCATCACGGGCACATCAATAGAAAAGCGCGATGACTTCAAGCGTATGCTCCGTGACTGTGAGCGCGGGCTCATAGACAGGATATTCGTAAAGTCCATATCCAGATTCGCCAGGAACACAACAGAGTGTCTCGAAACGGTGCGCTCTCTGAAAGCTCGCGGCGTAAGCGTGTACTTTGAGAAAGAAGGCATCGACACCGGCAAGGTCTCCGGTGAGATGCTCACCGCCGTGTTTGCCTCGCTCGCACAGGCCGAGAGTCAATCCATCTCCGGCAATATGCGCTGGGGGCTGCGCAAGCGAATGCAGGCTGGTACATATCTTGCACCGTCAACTCCATTCGGGTATAAGATACAAGACGGAGAATACATCATTGTTCCTAATGAAGCCGAGATCGTCAGATACATATTTGAAAGCTACGTCTCCGGCAACGGTATGGACACTATCGCCGCAAAGCTGAACACACTTAATAATACCTCGTCTGAGCAGATGCGGCCATACTGGTACAGCACAACCATTCTGTACATACTCTCAAACGAGAGTTACACCGGCAATTCCCTATGGCAAAAGACCTATGCCACAAATACGCTTCCCGCAAAGCAGGTGAAAAACGCCGGTGAGCTGCCGATGTATCGCGTGCTGGATACGCACCCCGCCATCATAAGTCAGGAGCTGTTTGACGCAGCTCAGGAATTGCGAAACTCTCGGAGTAAGTCTAATGGCAAGCATCCCGTATGCGATGATATGCGCGGAAAGCTTATCTGCCGCGAGTGCGGTACGCAAATGCAGCCTAAAACCGTGAACGTTCAAATATATTGGGTATGCAGACGGCATAACCGCAGCAAAGAGCTTTGCCCCCTGCCCCCTATTGCCGACGCAACTGTGAAAGAAGCCTTTCGTATTCTCCACTTCAAGTTGAAAAAACATCCGGAAATTCTGGCTAAGACAGCCGCTTCTCTAACTGAGCTTCGTAACCGGCGAATGCTCTGGAGTCCGGATATAATAGAGCTGAACAAGAAAATATCCGATATATTAAGTCAGAATCAAATGTTAGCCGTACTGAAGCAGCAGGGGCTCGTTGATCCTGACATTTTTATATCCAAAACCAATGAGCTGGCTGAACAGCTTCGCAAGCTAAGGCTTGAAAAGGCACATCTGCTTGATTCAGAAACAGACGATCCATTGTCTCAGACACGGCATATCATCGAGTTGCTTCGAGATAGCCCGGATTTTCTCGAACACTATGACGAGGAACTGTTCAGCGAGCTCATTGAAAATGTGATCGTAAAAAGCCGCACAGATGTACGGTTTAGGCTCAAAAACGGGCTCGAATTAGACGAGCATATAGGAAGGACACTGTCATGACAAACCGAAAGCAGCCATTTGGATATAAAATACGCCGTGGCAAACCGGTCATTTATGAAACCGAAGCAGATATAGTCCGGAAAATTTTCAAAGCATATCTCAGCGGCGCATCGTACAGCACTATAACGGATATGCTCCGCGGGCAGGCTGTTTCGTATGACGAAGGCAAGCCTTGGAACAAAAACATGATAGCGAGAATTCTTGGGGATAGACGTTACATTGAAAATGATGTCTATCCTAAAATCATATCTGCCGCAGATTTCTCGATAGTCCAGCGGCAAAGGGAGTCCAGGACCAAGATTTGTGCGAAAACCGAAGTTCAAAAAGCACTGTCAAAACTGTGCTCAGTCCAACTGTCTGCGCAGCTTGAGCAGCAGGTTTTATCCATCCTGAATCTGCTGTCCATGCATCCTGAGAAGATTCGACCACAGCTCAGCTCCATAGCAAATCATGACGACAGCGAGTTTCAAAGGAACTTGGATTCGATTATGTTAGTCCAGCCTGTGGATGAGGCTGCTGCCAGAGGGCACATATTTCAAGAGGCTGCCGCTCTATATGATCAGGTAAACACAAGCGACTATGAGTCAGATCGGCTCCAGAGACTATTCGAAAAAGCTGCCCACTCCACTGCTCTTGACTCTCAATTGCTCAAATCGAGCGTTGCTGGCATATACGTTGAGTCCTTGTCAGTCAAGCTCCTGCTATGGAACGGACAATATATTGGAAAGGACGACTTCAAATGAGCAATACAACGCCGACAGTTATATGTATCCCAGCCAAGCCAGAAGCCGTTCGGGCATCAAAACGCCAGCTACGGGTGGCGGCTTACTGCCGCGTATCGACCGATGACGAAGAGCAGCTCACCAGCTACGAGGCGCAGAAAAATTACTACACAGACAAGATCATGACTAATAAAGAGTGGACAATGGCGGGTATCTTTGCTGATGAGGGTATAACCGGCACATCCGCCCGTAAGCGCCCAGAGTTTCTGCGTATGATCCGTCAGTGTAAGCAGGGCAAAATTGACATTGTGCTCACCAAGTCCATATCCAGATTTGCCCGCAACACAGTCGATTGCCTAAATTATGTACGTGCCCTAAAAGAGCTTGGCATAGCGGTCATCTTCGAGAAAGAGAACATGAACACTCTCGAAATCGACAGCGAGATACTCATAACCATGCTCGGTGCGTTCGCTCAGTCCGAGAGCGAATCCATCTCCGCCAATGTCCGCTGGGGTATCCGGCAGGCCATGAAAGAGGGCAAAGCCACCATACAGTACAAATATCTGTACGGCTATCGCAAGGGTGATGATGGCAAGCCTGAGATAATACCGGATCAAGCTGAAGTCGTTCGCAAGATATACGACCTGTTTCTCAGCGGAACACCGATCCGCGGGATACAGGAGTATCTGAATGCGAGCGCCGTTCCGAACATAAATGGTGAGTCAAAATGGGCGCGGAGCGCCATAGACAGCATACTTACAAATGAGAAATACTGCGGCGATGTACTGCTCCAGAAAACATACATAGATGATTGTATTAACAAGAAGGTCAAGAAAAACACCGGTCAGCTCCCGATGTATCTGGTGCAGAATCATCATGAGGGGATAATAAGCCGAGAGACCTTCGATGCGGCTCAAGCAGAACTCTCCCGGCGTAACGCCGGAAGAAGCCCGTCAAAGAAAAATGCCCCGACAGGTCGGAGCAGGTACAGCAGCAAATATGCGCTGTCGGATAGGCTGTACTGCGGTGAGTGCGGTACGCGGTATCAGAGATGTACATGGCGCAACCGCGATGGCAGCAAGCGCATCGTCTGGCGCTGTGTCAGCCGGGTGGACTATGGCAGCAAGTACTGCCACGACTCACCTACGCTGGATGAGGAGCCGCTGCACAGAGCCGTCCTTGCCGCTATAAACAGTGCGGTCAATGATAAAGACAATATAGTCTACAACCTAAAAGCAGCAATGGAAAAAGAACTTGCTCCGGTCGCAGGGCAGCAGCTCAGTCTGTCCGAGATAGATAGTCAGCTCGAACAGTTAAACACCGAGTTCAGCAAAGTGCTTGCCGAAGCATCCGAAAGCGGTAATCAGGCAGCGTACAGCGATAGGTTCCGGGATATAATGCAACACCAGACCGAGCTAAAAGCTCAGCGCAACGAGATACAACGGATGTTAGCCGAGAGCGGTAAAGCCGCGGCTCATATAGAGCAATGCAGACAAGCAGCAGAAACAACGCCATCAGCTATAACTGAGTGGGATGAAGCGCTGATCCGTCAGGTAGTTGAGAGCGTGACGGCAGAAACCGGCAGCGAGATAATTGTAGCCTTGAAATCCGGAGCATCAATACATCAGGAATTATTGTAATACCAAACAGCACGGGCCTGAGTCTTAGTAATAAGATTCAGACCCTTCTTGTTTAGGAAGGAGTCATTTATGTCACGCTATTTTATGCGAGATACACCTCTGTGGGCGATGGAGCGGTTGATGATGTCTCAGCCAGGCCACAAGCCGCGAGGAGGCGGAAGGTACCGAAGTCAATTTCATTACACTCCAAAAGATGTGGAGTGCGAATACTGCCAGAACTATGACCGTAAGAATCCATGCCTCCTGTGTGCATGCACTTGTTTGAAGGAGCGCATTGAGGCGGGTGTTCTGAATCTGAGCGAGTTTGTATGGGACTGCTTTGCATCCCCTGTGGAACCACAGCTTCAAAAACGAATGCGGCAGCAGTTCGGAGACAGAAGATTTCGTTTTTTCCTATCCAACTCTCATCGTAGAAGATGGACACACTGGAGAGCGCTCTGCTGGCGTCTGTCTGACCGAAATAAAGCCGCCCTCTTCCTGCTCACGGCTTACGAAAGCCTTTGGCGAAGGATGGTCTGGAAGTGCGGCAACGACGGCTTTGACTTCCAAGCAGTCCATCTCCATGGGATCAAGCCGGAGCTTTACAGCGTTTATCAGGCTGCAAAGGCCATTGCGGTAGGTAGCTGCAACATTACTCTTGCGGACCTTGCGTCTCCGGAATTGGTCACAGATGAGGCGTTCCAACTGATTATCTGCGCATTGCTGATGGCCAAGTACGGGGATGTGGTTCTGAATTTAGAAAATGGAGCGGTGAAGGATGGCAATTGATATGGCACAGCAGGAAGAACTTGTTCTATGGATTGACCGGCGCTGGAAAAATGCCATCGAGAAGCATCTAAATGGCGAGGCTTTGCAAGAGCATCTGGAGAATGTATTGGACAAGCTGTGCGATCAGCTTCCAGAGCGAGAGTATGAGCACATCAGTCGTGAGATTCAATCGGAAGCTGCCGCACGGCGCGCAGCGGAAGAAGCGGCTCGCACTTATGCTGCCTACCATGTGACGGAGCATGGTCAAGAATGGTACTTTAAAACCTCTCCCGGTGAGGAGCTGTTGGAGGCCGGGAAAAAGTTGCGCAGTTATATTACGAAAGGCAACAGTGTGACGCCGGACAAATTCATCGGAATGTTTTTCGGCGGGCAGACCATCATAGCAAAAGAGTTTGATGCGCTGACGGCTCTGCGCATGGAGAACACCGGAAAGGTACGTGGTGTGTTCGACGTGAACTTCGACAAGCGTGAGTTCTCCGCTGTTAGCATCATGGATGGCTGGCAGACCTGGGCGATGCATGATGTGTCGGTGGCAGTTTATCATGCCACCCGGTCACAGTTTGCGTCTAACGATGATAGGTGGCGCAAGCTGCTGGATCATCTGAGCGGAAAAGAGATCACCTCGGCGGGACATCTCGCTGCCAACAACTTTTCGTTCTCAGATGAGATAATTGAGGAGGACGGCAAGCTCAACTTTTATATTCAGGCAGACTTTGATGTGGATTCTGCGTTCGGGACATTTGTCTGCACTGATCAGAATGACGACTGGCTCAACATCTATGCCAACTATGACGTGGAGCAGGATCGGCTATGTGACACATTGGAACTGAACCTCTGCAAAGGAGACGGTTCGGAAGAAAGCTGGTTTTACCGTCTCAACGCTGCCGAACAGGAAGTCCTGCTCCGCAAAATGGAGGCATTCTGTCAGCAGCAGACCGGCATGAGTCTGCACGAATACACCCAGCAGCTTCGAGACAGCGAATCGCAGACTCCTGAGATGCAGATATAACTGGCATGTCGGCGATGTGATTTTGAATTTGTGAAAAGGAGCCAATGAAATATGATGATACAAGCTGTGCTCGGCAATCCAAACCACCCGGAATACGGCGTGGCGACCATTCCGTTCCCCATCCCACATGACCAGTACGCACACTGCATGGAGTTGCTGGAGGCATTGGAAATTGGCGATGCGGTCAAAGCTGACTGTCAGGCGCAGGAGATCAATAGCTTTTACTCTGTACTCAAGCGCACGGAGATGCTAACGGTCAATGTGGAGGAGCTCAACTATCTTGCCAAGCGGCTGGATGGTTTCGATATCGGAGAGGCCGCACAGTTTCAGGCAATGGCTCACAAACTGGAGCTTCTCGAACTGAAGGATTTTATCAACCTAACCTTCTGCTGCCAGGAGGCCACAGTCATTACGGATTTCTCTGACCTTGCCGCTGTTGGCCGTGACCACTACATGAACCTGCATAGCGGTAGTGCAACTGCTGCTGAGTTGGAAGCATTGAACGGTGAGGAAATGGCACTGCGGCTTATTGAGAGCGGCAGCGGCACGATCACTCCCTACGGCGTGATCTATGACAACGGCATGAAACTGGAGCAAGTATATGACGGTCAATTTTTCCCCTGCTATTACTATGAGCCGCGTGCCACTATGGTCGCGGCGACTCCCAAATCCGAGCCGGAGGATACCGAGCACATCACATGGCTATATCTCCCGATGGCGCAGGAGGAAATTGACCG
>URDG01000008.1 GCA_900546515.1 uncultured Eubacteriales bacterium
GGTCACCTGGGACAGGTTCAGCTCCCCGGAGCGCAGCTGCAAAGCCTTCACATTGTCGTCGGCGACGACCTTGAAGATGATGCGGTCGATCTTCGCCGCCCCGGCGAAATAGTCCTCGTTCTTTTCCAGGATGATGGCCTGCCCCTCGTCCCACTGGGCCAGCTTATAGGGGCCGGTGCCCACCGGGGCGCGGAAGAAATCGGACTGCTGCATGTCCTCTCCCTCCAGAAGGTGCTTGGGGAGGATGGCCATGGTCATGTATTCCAGGAAAGCATAGTTGGGAGCGGACAGACGGAAGGAAACGGTGTAGGGATCCACCACCGTGATCTGCTCCACATCCTCGTAGTTGGGGGCGTTTTCGGAGCCGTTGTCCGGGTCCATGATGGCCTCAATGGTGAATTTTACATCCTCGGCGGTGAATTCCTCACCGTCGTGCCACTTGACGCCCTGCTCCAGATGGAAGGTATAGGTCATGCTTTCCGCGTCATATTCCCAGGATTTGGCCAGCCGGGGAACGATGTTATTCTCGCCGTCGTGGTCGGTCAGGCCGTCAAAGAGCAGCACATTGATCTCGCCGTGCTCGTCCATGGCGGGGTTGATGCGGGTATAGTCGCCGGAGCCGTAGACAACGGTGCCGGGCTTCTCCGCCCCCGCGCAGGGGAGCAGACTCACGCACAGCGCCAGGGCCAGCAGCATAGGGATGAATCGGTTTTTTCTCATGTTTGTGATTCCTTTCGGTCTTTTTGTTACGGGCCTATCCTATCAGACGCCGCCCGTACCCGCAAGCCCCCCAGGGGGTTATTTCCGCAAAAAAAGGTCTGCCGCTTTTGCGGCAGACCCAAAGATGCAGGCAAACGCGGGAGATATTAGCCGGAGACCAGATTCAGAGCGGCACGGGCGCCGTCGTAGTCGGAGTCAACAGCCTTGGCATAGCCGGTGTGGCTGTAAACGGAGAATATCTCCTGACCCTCGGGGGTGTTGATGATGTTGATGAAGCAGTCCTGAAGAGCGGCAACAAGCTCCGGAGTGTAGTACGGGCTCTCCTTGGAGATAGCGACGGTGTCGTTGTAGATACCCTCGGTCACGCCGATAACGTTGAGCTCGTTCCAGATGGAGTCGCTGCGGCCCATGCCCTGCTTGCCGGTCTCATCCTGCTGATCGGTGGGGAGCATCCAGCTGGCTTCGTAGTCGTTGCGGCCGTCAGCGTAGCAGACGATGATGTCGACCTGCTCTGCAGCGGCGTAGGAGAATGCGGTGCCGTAGCCGGAATCAAGAGGAATGACGTTGCTCAGATCGGAGATCTTCTTGCCGTCATAGTTTTCCATGAGCCACATGGAGGGGTAGATGTAGCCGGCAGAAGAGGAGGTCTTCTGAACTGCCCACTTTGCCTTGTCGAGGTCTTCCCAGGTGAGCTTCTCACCGGCGTTGACCTTTGCAGCAAGCTCCTTGCCGTACTCGGACGGAGTTGCGTAGATCAGAGAGCGATAGTAGGTGACCTGAGGACCGTTCTTCTGGGTGGCGTTGGCCTCGCCGTTCCAAGTGGTAGGATCGGTGCTGTCGTTGGACAGGCCGTTGCGGGTCGCGGTGAGGATGACGTCAACGTCGTCGGAGTAGAGAGCGTAGGTGCCGCCGGGCAGCCAGCCGAGGTCGATAGAGCCTGCGGCCATAGCCTCGCCGGTCGCATCGTAGCTGGTGCCGACAGTGATGTCGACTTCGTCGATGTCGTAACCGAGCTTGCTCATCTCTGCCTTAACGAGATCGGGCAGATTCTTGGTGCCGGTGATGATAACGTCAGCATCCTTGGAGGGGACAAACTCAAGAGTCAGCTTGTCGAAGTGCTGGTTCTCTGCGGCTGCCGGGGTCTCGGCCTCAGCGGGTGCCTCGGCAGGAGCCTCGGTCGCTGCGGGAGCGGCGGACTGACCGCATGCGCAAAGAGCAAAAACCATGACGAGTGCAAGGAGAAGTGCTATTACCTTTTTCATTCTGGATTTTCCTCCATAAAATATTTATATCCACGGCGTTGAGCCGGTGAATATCATTTGTACAGCCGGCAGAGACCGACATCTTTTGTCAGAAAACTGCCATGCAGGATATATATAACACATTTCTGCCTTTAATACAAGTACCTGCGCATTTTTATTTGTAAAAACTGAGTAAAAAGTTTACATAATGCGAAATTATGTCATAAAACTGCGCATTTCACCTTGCCGACTGATATATATCCGCTGAGTACAGCGCGCACATCGCTGCCCTCGGGCGCGGCTTCGGCTGTAGTGGGGCGGCTTTTTATGGAGAGCCGCACGGAGCCGTCAGGCATGCGGTGCTCTGTGTATTCATTGTCGTAAAGATCAATATCCGCTATAGTGCGGCCGCGGAGTATGCCCTTGAGCTCGCCGAGAGGGCAGCCGGGGAAGTTTATGTTCCAGATCTCGCCGGGAGCCTGACCGAGCCCGATAAGCTCCTTGGCGAGAGGGAGCATGTATTCCTCGGCAACGTCATATGTACCGTCGTGCTGGGATGAAAAGGCGATGGCGGGGATACCGTTCATCACGGCCTCCAGCGATGCGCCCAGCGTCCCGGAATAGGCTATGTCAAATCCGGCGTTGTACCCATAGTTTATGCCGGAGAAAACGTAGTCCGGACGGACGGGCAGCAGGTGACTGACGGCAATCTTAACACAGTCGGCGGGGGTGCCGCCGATGCTGTATGCAGCCTTTACCGGCACGGGGAAGGCCACCTCTTTTACTATTATATCATCTGCTATCGTGAGCTTCTGCGACATGCCGCTGCACTGGGAGGACGGAGCTGCGATCCAGACGTCGCCGAGCTGCGATGCCATACGCGCAAGGCGCATTATTCCTTCAGACTGTATGCCGTCGTCGTTTGCCACGAGTATTTTCAAGCGTTTTTCCATTTATTCGCGTCCCTTCATTATTCATTCAGCGTATTCTAGCATATCTGCCGCGGAATATGCAATGCTTGTTAACATGGAGGACACAAAATAAGTAAAATCTTTCGGATAATATAAATATTTTTTGAAAAAATTTATAGCAATGTAAAGTGCATTGTGGTATAATCTCAATGTTTTGAAAAAAGAACCATATAACAGGTGCGGGAGAAAGATAAAATGAAATGTCCTTTTTGCGGATATACCGAGAGCAAGGTAATTGATTCCAGACCTGCGGAGGAAGGCGCTACCATACGCCGCCGCCGCGAGTGCCTTGCCTGCTCGAAGCGCTTCACTACATATGAGATAATAGAGCGCATGCCCCTCGTCGTCGTCAAGCGTGACGGCAGCCGCCAGTCGTTCGACAAGGTGAAGCTCATAAACGGCATGGTGCGCGCAAGTGAGAAGCGCCCGGTCCCGCTGGCAAAGCTTGAGGAGATTGCCGACGATATCGAGCAGGAGCTCCAGAGCAGCCTTGAGCGGGAGATAAAGACGGTGGACATCGGCGAGATGGTCATGTCGCGCCTGAAGGATGTGGACGAGGTCGCCTATGTGCGCTTTGCGTCCGTCTACCGGAGCTTCAAGGACATCAACACGTTTATGGAGGAGCTTTCCAAGCTTCTCACCGAGAGCGATTCAAAGGATACTGCCAAATGACAGGTGTTCCATGCCGTCTATGCTGTTCAGATGATACCTGAGCTTGTCGAAGGCGGCGGCGCAGGCGGTCACGTCCTCCTGCATCAATACCTGCTGAAGCTCATAAAATGCATCAGCGGTGGAGTTGATCTCCGGATGGCGGAGAAAAATATGAGTATAGCTGTCGGCGGACAGCCACCGGTCGAGGCCCTCGTTAAGGTAGCCTCTTGCGGCCTTGAAGTCGAGCTTTTCCGCGGCACTCTGTGATTTTGAAAGCGCGATGCCGATGTCGCCTGTAAGCGCGTCAATGCTCTTCAGGTTCCATACCGACAGCGCGACCAGCAATATCAGCACCGCGATGGCAATGTATTCGCGCTTTGTCATTTCTTTGCCTCCATGCCTGCAAGATATATCTGTTTTTTCTCGTTTACGGTCATCAGAAAAACCCCGGACGCATCGCCGATCTTCCGCTTTTTCAGTTCGTTTTCGAGCCAGCGCCTGTCAAGCTTCATGCGTGTGAGGTTTTCATCTATCACGCGCCCGTCGCTGATCACGATCGCAGGATACCCGCCGTCGTTTACAGCGGCGTTCATCTGACCGGCTGTTGCCGGCTGTTCGAGAGGGTAGAGGATCACGTTGAGCCGCCCGTCGGTCTCAAGTATGCCGTATTCTATCTTGCTTATGTCGATGCAGCCCTGATTTCTGAGCTCCTGCATCAGCTCGTCCGTGGTGAAGCTGTTTTTGGTCATTTCATCCTGCCGGATCACGCCTTTTTCTATGATCATGCTGGGTTTTCCGTACAATACGGTGCGCAGCCGGTTGTTTTTGAGCGCGACGCGCGAGATGAGCACCTCGCAGCAGAAGAGCGTCAGTATGGGTACGAGACCGTTTATCATCGGTATGCCCAGATCCTGCAGCGGATGCGCCGCGAGATCTGCGATGAGCGCGGCGACAATGAATTCGGACAGTTCCATCTCGCCGAGCTGACGCTTGCCCAGCAGACGCATTGCCGCCAGAAGCGCGGTGTATATTATAAGCGTTCTTATTATAATTATTGCCATTACTCAACACCCCAGTTTAGTTTGTATTTTCGGAGGCATATTTATGAAAACAATTATTTCCGATTACAACAATATAAACATGCAGGCCGCGCAGAAAATAAAGGCGCTGCTTGAACAAAAGCCCGATGCCGTCATCGCCTTTGCCGCGGGACGCAGCATGAAAGGGCTTTTTGCAGTGCTGTCGGATATGTGCAAAAGCGGCGCGATAAGCTTTAAGGATGCACATATCTTTGCCGTGACGGAGTTTATCGGCGCGCCGGAAGCGCTGACCTGCCGCGCGCAGCTGGAAGCGGAGCTGCTGGGAAATATCGACGTTATGCCCCGGAACTGCCGTTTTCCAGGTCCGGATTGCTGTGAGCGGTATGACGATGAGATAGCGGCTGCCGGAGGCATTGACCTTGCTGTGCTCGGCATAGGTCACAACGGCCATTTCGGCTATAATGAGCCTGCAACTCCGTTCAGCTCGCACACCCGCATCCAGATCCTCGCACCCGCGACGCGCCGCCAGCTCGCCGGGGTATTCGGCGGCGAGGAGAAGGTGCCGGAAAAAGCCGTGACAATGGGCATAAAGACCATTACCGACGCCAGGGACATAATCGTCCTAGCCTTCGGGGCTGACAAGGCAGCCGCTGTATTTGAAATGCTATATGCGCGGGATGACAGCGTTATCCCTGCTGCATTTTTGCAAATACCGATGAACGTCACTGTCTATGCGGACGCTGAGGCTTCATCAAAGCTCTGATCTTAAAATCAAAAAGGAGAAAACCAATGGGAAAATATTTCGGAACTGACGGATTTCGCGGCGAGGCGAACAAAAGCCTGAACGTGGAGCACGCTTTCAAGATTGGCCGCTATCTCGGCTGGTATTACGGACGCGACCATAAGGCCAAGGTCGTCATCGGCAAGGATACCCGCCGTTCAAGCTATATGTTCGAGTCGGCCCTCTGCGCCGGCCTGACATCATCCGGGGCGGATGCATATCTGCTGCACGTCACAAGCACGCCCAGCGTCTCCTATGTCGCGCGCGCCGACGATTTCGACTGCGGCATAATGATCTCTGCAAGTCATAATCCCTTTTACGACAACGGCATAAAGCTCATCAACTCCAAGGGCGAGAAGATGGACGAGGAGCTTCTTGACGCGATAGAGAGCTACATAGACGGCGGCGACGCATTGCCCTATGCAGAGCGCGAGAAGATCGGCCGCACTATCGACTATGCAGCCGGCCGCAACAGATATATCGGCTATCTCATTTCTCTTGCGACAAGATCCTACAAGGATTACCGCATAGGCCTCGACTGCGCAAACGGCAGCACGTGGCAGATGGCAAAGAGCGTGTTCGATGCTCTCGGCGCGGACACCTATGTTATCAATAACCATCCCGACGGACTTAATATCAACGTGGACTGCGGCTCTACACATATCGACCGCCTGCGTGACTTTGTGCTGCAGAACCGGCTCGACGCCGGCTTCGCGTTTGACGGCGACGCTGACCGCTGCCTTGCGGTGGATGAAAAGGGCAATATCGTCAACGGCGACCATATCCTCTACGTATGCGCAAAGTACATGAAGGATCACGGCACTTTCGGCGATTCCAAGGTCGTCACGACCATTATGTCCAACATGGGACTCTACAAGGCGCTGGACGCTATCGGCATAGGCTATGAAAAGACCGCAGTCGGCGATAAGTACGTCGCTGAAAATATGCGCAGGAACG
Organism: uncultured Eubacteriales bacterium; assembly: GCA_900546515.1. Taxonomy (GTDB): domain Bacteria; phylum Bacillota; class Clostridia; order Oscillospirales; family Oscillospiraceae; genus Limivicinus. Next base: position 6,362 of record URDG01000008.1, read on the forward strand.
GCCATCTTATCGGCGGCGAGCAGTCCGGTCACATCATATTCGGCCGTCTGGCCAACACCGGAGACGGTATTCTGACTGCCATAAAGGTCATGGAGGCCATTACCGAGACAAAGCAGCCGCTTTCCGTTCTGGCATCAGGTATGACGATGTACCCGCAGAAGCTCAAAAATGTCGTTGTTACCGACAAGGATGAGACGCTTGCCTGCGCTGAGGTCAAGGCCGCTGTTGCAAAGGTCGAGGCTGATCTCGGGAGCGAGGGCCGCGTTGTCCTGCGCAAGAGCGGGACAGAGCCGCTGCTGCGCGTGATGGTCGAGGCCGGTACGCACGAGCTCTGCGAGCAGAAGGTAGATGAGATAATCGCCGCCATGCAGTCGGCAGGCAAGCTGATAAAGGTTAAATGAGGTGCAGCATATGACCACGATACAGGAACTCTATGATCTGGATAAGACCATTGCGGCGGAGCTTTTTGACGGCAAGACCTATCCCTGGGAGGTGCTCGACGAGATAAAGCCTTTCATCCTCAAGCTGGGTGAGACGCTCAGTCCGGATGAGTATGACCACCCTTCGGAGGGAGTATGGATAGCGAAGGACGCGAAGGTCTTTCAGTCCGCATATATCGGTGCGCCCTGCATTATTGACCATGAGGCCGAGGTGCGCCACTGCGCGTTCATCCGCGGCAGCGCAATAGTCGGCAAGGGCGCGGTCGTCGGCAACTCCACGGAGCTGAAAAACGTAGTTCTCTTTGATAAGGTGCAGGTGCCGCATTATAACTATGTCGGTGATTCCGTCCTTGGCTACAAGGCACATATGGGCGCAGGCTCGGTCACGAGCAATGTTAAGTCAGACAAAACACTGGTCGTTATAAAAGAACCGGACAATCCCGTCGAGACCGGGCGCAAGAAGGTCGGCGCAATGCTCGGCGACAATGTTGAGGTCGGCTGCAACAGCGTGCTTAATCCGGGCACCGTTATCGGCCGCGAGTCCAATATATATCCCACCTCCTGCGTGCGCGGTGTGATACCGCCGCACAGCATATATAAGGACAAGGACAATATAGTTTCAAAGAAGTAAACGTAATTCGGTTTACATAATTAAAAAATCAGGCAGTGCTGCGGCGCTGCCTGATTTTTTCAGTACCGGATCGTACATTGACGCCGATATTTGTACACACAAAGTTTACACGAGATTCATTGATTTTCAAAATGACATATCTATAATTATAGATAATCTAATATTAGAATAAAATGAAGCCCGGAGGGAAATATGAACGAGTGGAATTTTACAGCGTCGAAAATGTTCAGCAGCGCAAATAGGTTTATAGAAGCCTATCACGCGGTGCTCCAGCCGGTATGCAGGCAGACGGGGCTTCCGCCGATGGCGGTGGACATTCTCATGTTTGTGGCCAATAACCCGGAAAACGGTACGGCGAAGGATATTTGTCAGTACCGCGGCCTCAAACCGGGAATAGTATCTGTCCATATCGACAGGCTCGTCAATGACGGCCTGCTCACGCGGCAGAGCGTACCCGGCGACAGGAGGAAAACACAGCTCGTGTGCACCGAAAAGTCGGCGGAGATCGTTGAGGCGGGACATGAGCTTCAAAGGGCCTTTGCGCACCGGCTGCTGGACGGCCTTGATGAGGCCGATGTTGAAGCGTTCCGCGGCTGCCTTTCGGTGCTGAGCGAAAACATTGATAACATCCGCAGAAATGGGTTATCAGCGGATGACAGGGGGTAACACATGATAAAACTTCTGAAAAATATGCGCCGGAAAGAAAAATACATGGCGCTTCTCTGCCTGATGTTTGTCGTGGGTCAGATATATTTTGACCTGCGCCTGCCGGATTATATGACAGAGCTGACGGTGCTTATAAAAACATCTGGAACTACTGCGGACATTGCCGGTGTCGGCCTGAAAATGCTTGGCTGCACGGCTGTTAGCGCGGTGCTTGCCATTGTCTGCGGCTTTCTCTCCGCAAAGACGGCCTCGGGCTTCAGCTTTTCCGTTCGTGAAAAGCTTTTCCATCACGTCATGGACATTGGCAGCGAGGAAATGAAGGATTTTTCTGTCCCTAGCCTTATCACAAGAACGACCAATGATATTACGCAGATACAGATGATAATTGCAATGGGGCTGCAGATGATGATAAAAGCACCGATCATGGCCGTCTGGGCGATCATCAAAATACTCGGAAAGAGCTGGGAGCTGTCTGCGGTAACGGCAGCATTCGTCGTTGTGCTTTTTGTGACGGTGATGCTTATAATGGGCACGTGCATCCCGCGCTTCCGCCTTGTGCAGAAGATGACGGACAGGATCAACCGCGCTGCGCGTGAAAATCTTACCGGCATCAATGTCGTGCATGCTTTCAACGCCGAGCAGTTCCAGAATGAAAAGTTTGACGGACCCAGTAAAGACATGATGGAGCTTCAAATGAAAAACCAGAAGCTGTTTGCGCTTGTGCAGCCGTCGATGACGCTTGGAATGAACGGGCTTGCGCTGGCAATATACTGGGTCGGCGCCGCGCTGGTAAACAATATTGCCGCCGCCGATACGGCCGCGCGGCTCACAATGTTCAGCAACGTTCTTGTATTCAGCACATATGCGACCTATGTCGTCATGTCGTTTATGATGCTGGCCATGATATTCATGCTGCTGCCGCAGGCGCAGGTCTCTGCCGAGCGTATCAATGAGGTTCTGGACCGCAGGGCGTCCATACGTGAGGGCAGCGTCCGCGAAGCGAAAACCACCGGTACGGTCGAGTTCAGGAACGTGTCCTTCCGCTATCCCAATGCGTCCGACTATGAGCTTGAAAATATCAGCTTCAAGGTAGAGCGCGGCGAGACGCTGGCTATAATAGGCGCTACCGGCAGCGGCAAGACAACGCTTATCAGCCTTATCCCACGCTTTTATGACGCGACTGAGGGCGAGGTGCTGGTCGACGGCGTGAATGTCAGAGATTACGCTTTTGACGCTTTGTACGATAAGCTTGGCTATGTCACCCAGAAAGCGGTCCTGTTTTCCGGAACGATACGTGACAATGTGTTTTTCGGAGAAAGCGCCGCAGCGGACTCCGACGCCGGCCTTGACAGCGCGCTTGAGCTTTCTCAGGCAAAGGAGTTTGTCGACAAGCTTCCGGACGGCGCGGAGCACAGCATTGCACAGCTTGGGCGAAACGTGTCCGGCGGACAGAAGCAGCGCCTTTCGATAGCCCGCGCGCTGGCTCGGAAGCCGGAGGTCCTGATATTCGACGATTCCTTCTCTGCGTTGGACTACAAGACGGACGCAAAGCTGCGCGAGGGACTGAACCGGCAGCTCAGGGACACGACAAAGATCATTGTCGCCCAGCGTATCAGCACCATCCGTCACGCAGACAGGATCATTGTGCTTGACCGCGGAGAGATCGCCGGTATGGGTAAGCATGAGGAGCTCATGCAGTCCTGCCCGGTCTACAGAGAGATCGCGGCTTCGCAGCTCAGCGCTTCGGAGCTGGCATAGTGGAGAAAAAAATGAAGAAGAAAAATAACCTGAACGGCATCCGTTCCGCCGTTCCCAGAATAACGGAATATATGAGCTCCAGCATGGGCATTATCATTGCCGCGCTGGTACTCGCGGCGCTGAGCGCGGTCATGACGATAATCGGCCCCGATAAGATCGGACGGATCGCAACGCTGATGTCCGACGGACTGGCGGGGGAGATCGACCTTAATGCTATTGCGCGGACTGGCATTTTCCTTGTGCTGCTCTATGCGCTCAGCGCGGTGTTCAGCTTTGTGCAGCACTATGTCATGGCGGTAGTCACGCTTAAAATGTCTTACCGCATGCGCGGCGAGCTGTCAGCCAAGATAAACAGTGTTCCGCAGAAGTATTTCAATACGACCTCGCAGGGCGATATTCTCAGCCGGATAACAAACGACGTTTCTACGCTCCAGCAGGGTCTCACCAACAGCCTGCCGACTATCATCAGCGCAGCGACTCAGTTCATAGGCTGCCTTATAATGATGTTCGTCACGGAGTGGCGGCTCGCCCTTGTTTCAATAGCCGTTACGCTTGTTGGAATGTTTTTGATGGTAATAATCATGTCCCGGTCCCAGCGCTTCTTTTCCGCAAGGCAGAAAAGCCTCGGAGAGCTGAACGGATATGTGGAGGAGATGTATTCCGGGCATGAGGTCGTGCGCATAAGCCGCGCTGTACGCAGTACCGGCGTTGAGTTTGACCGGCTGAACGCTGCGGTTTACGATGCAAACTGGAAGTCGCAGTTTCTCTCCGGCGTTATGCAGCCGATAATGAATATTGTCGGCAACGTTGCCTATGTTGCGGTCTGCATTTTCGGCTCAATGCTGGCTATCAGCGGGAAAATAGAGTTCGGCGTGATAGTCTCGTTTATCCTCTATGTGCGCCTGTTCACATCGCCGCTGACGCAGATCGCGCAGGGCATGACGAATATGCAGACGGCTTCGGCTTCGGCTCACCGCATCTTCGACTTCCTCGAGAGAGAGGATCTGCCCGATGAAAGCGGCAAGACGGAACAGCTCACGGATGTGCGCGGCGCTGTCAGCTTTGAGCATGTTCGCTTCAGCTATCCCGGAGACCCTGACAAGATAATCATAAAGGACTTCTCCGCGCAGGTGCATCCGGGGCAGAAGGTAGCTATCGTAGGGCCCACCGGAGCGGGAAAGACAACTATGGTCAATCTCCTTATGAGATTTTACGAGCTCAACAGCGGCAATATAAAAATTGACGGTGTTCCCATTTCGGAAATGAGCAGAGAGAACGTCCACAGGCTGTTCGGCATGGTGCTTCAGGATACGTGGCTTTTTGAAGGCACGGTCCGGGAGAATCTTGTGTACAACATGGACGGCATCACGGACGAACAGCTTGAATCGGTGTGCCGCGCCTGCGGACTTGACAAGTTCATCCACTTGCTCCCGCAGGGCTTTGACACGGTGCTGTCGGAGAGCGCGAGCATCTCCGCCGGACAAAAGCAGCTTCTTACCATTGCCCGGGCAATGCTTCAGAATGCGCCCATGCTGATACTCGACGAAGCGACGTCTTCAGTTGATACACGCACGGAGCTTCTTATACAGCGCGCCATGGACGAGCTGACAAAAGGCCGCACGAGCTTTGTTATCGCGCACCGTCTTTCCACGATAAAGAATGCAGACCTGATCCTCGTCATGCGCGACGGAGACGTGATCGAAAGCGGAACGCACGACGAACTCATGCAGCGCGGCGGGTTCTACGCGGAGCTTTACAACAGCCAGTTTGAGCAGGCCTCGTGACGAAAACGCCTCCGTTCTCCGCTGGGGAGATATATGCTTTTTATCTCTTTCCGCTCCCTCTGACACGTAGACAAGTGAAGAAAAATGTGGTAGTATACAGAAGCTCAGGAGAAAAACACAAAATCTTGACTTGATCTGTATTTTGCGAGATAATATCTGTACGTCTGTTTAACGGCAGTATGTTACCGTCTCTGGCGGCAAAAATATATTGGAGGAAAAAGAAAATGATTCTTGATTGCACCAAGTACACTGGTGTCTGCGAATGCGGGCACGATCATGAGCTGCGCACGAAGCTTGTAGTATGCGAGTACGGAGCGCTCAAAAATTTCGACAAATATATGGACGACTGCGGCCTCACCGGCTTCCGCACTGTAATTTACGATACCAATACCTATAATCTTCCCACCATGACCCATGTCCGTGCCGATCAGGAGATCATTCTGAAGGCTGAGGGTCTGCACAGCGAGAAGGGCATGATCGAGGACATGATGAAGCTGCTCGAGCGCAAGCCCGACTATATCGTCACCGTCGGCGGCGGCACGCTCATGGACTTTGCACGCTACAGCGCGTACAAGCTCGGCATCCCATTCGTCGCCGTTCCCACTATCGTTTCTTCCGACGGCTTCACCGCGGATATCTGCTCCATCATCATTGACGGCCAGAAGAAGTCCATCCCCATGCAGGCGGCCGACGCCGTTATCTGCGATATGGACATCGTTTCCGGCGCGCCGATGTTCCTCACCATTGCCGGTGTTCAGGACATTATGGCAAAGTACGTCTCCATTGCCGACTGGAAGATCGCGCATCTTGTTTCCGGCGAGTATTTTTGCGACAAGGTCTGCGGCATGGCGCAGGAAGCGCTCGACATCATGGTCCGCTGCGCGCATGATCTTGCAGACGGTAAAGCGCCCGACTACGAGGCAATGGCTTATACGCAGATGCTCTCCGGTCTGACCATGCAGATACTCTCCAACAGCCGCGCCGCATCCGGTGCAGAGCACCTGGTTGCACATCTTGTCGAGATGAAGCCCAAGGGATTTGAGCATGCCCACGGCATGCACGGCGAGTGCGTCGGCGTCGGCACGATTATGTGCGCAAGGGCGTATCACGAGTATGCAAAGCGCGAGACCATTGAGGTCAAGCCCTTTGAGCCGCTGGATGAGGCATGGGTGCGCGATGAGTTCGGCGCTCTGGCCGACGGCATATTCAAGGAGAATGAGAACGACGTCCTCAAGACCTTTGATCCCGAGAACATCAAGACTCATTGGCAGGAGATCCGCGAGATCATCAATACCATCCCGTCGGCTGACGAGCTCATCGAGCTGTACACCAAGATCGGTGCAAAGCATTCTCTCAAGGAGCTCGATATAGACGAAAGCGTCAGAGGCGACTTCCTCGACATTTCCTCTGCTATCCGCAACCGCCTAACCTTCGCAAGGATGACCAGACTTATCAAGTAAGCCCGGACGAGCCTTTTCCCAGAATAAAAAACAGGAGTCTGTATATGAATTTTGATAAACTCAAAAATACCGAGCTCTTCCTTTTCGACATGGATGGGACCCTCTACCTCGGCGACAATGTCTATGAAGGCGCGATAGAGCTGATGGAGGATCTGCCTGCACTCGGAAAGAAATATATCTATCTCACAAATAATTCTTCCCGCGCCGGTGCCGACTATATCACTAGGCTCCGCCGTCTGGGATTCCCCTGCGAGGCTGAGAATGTCTTCACCTCCGGCATGGCCACCGGCATGTACCTCAACCAGCGCCATCCAGGCGCAAAAGTCTATCTCGCCGGTACGAAAGCTTTCTACCGCGAGCTGGTCAGCTACGGTATCGACCTCGTGAACGACGAAAATGGCCATACGAACGCGGACAGCGTTGACGTGGTGGTGCAGGGCTTTGATACTGAGCTCGTCTATGAGAAGCTTGACAAGGCATGCCACTTCCTGCGCCGCGGCGCAGAGTTCATCGCGGCAAATCCTGACTGGGTCTGCCCGATGCCGCATGACGAGGTCCTGCCTGACTGCGGCAGTATCTGCGCGCTGCTCACGGCGTCCAGCGGCGTAAAGCCAAACTACATCGGCAAGCCCAACCGCAATATGATCGACGTCATTTCTACGATGACCGGTATTCCCAACGAGAAGATCTGCGCCGTCGGCGACAGACTTTATACCGATATTGCCGTGGCACAGAATGCAGGCTCCGTTTCCGTACTTGTTCTTTCCGGAGAGACGACGAAGGAGATGGCCGATGCGGCGGAGCGTCAGCCCGACTACATACTCCCGGATGTACATGAGCTGCATAATATCCTCAGGAGCATCTGAAAAACCTTATAATCGCATACCGGCACAGCCGCGGCCATATGGCCGCGGCTGTGTTTTTGAAGGAAGCGCCGGATGATCGGAGAATATGCATTTTTTCAGCCGGCTGATTGACGCATACAAAACAAAGGTTGAGTTTTTGAAGGAATGACTGTATACTTAAAGCACCAAAAACCGAGAAAACATATGCAAAGGAGGCTGACATGAAAGACATGGAGTTGAACAGGGAAGAGCTGAAATATCTAAAGCTGCTTGCCAAGATATATCCGACTATTCAGGCAGTCAGCACGGAGATCATCAACCTCAGAGCAATACTGAATCTGCCAAAGGGAACGGAGCATTTCATAAGCGACATACACGGAGAGTATGAGGGCTTCAGGCATATTCTGCATAATGCTTCGGGTTCGGTGCGCCGTAAGATCGATCAGGCGCTCGGAGAATTCGTGTCATCATACGACAGAGATAATCTTGCAACTCTTATTTATTATCCGGAGCTCAAGCTGCGGGAGATGAAGGAGGCCGGAAAGGCGACGCGCGAGTGGTATACTATCACACTCCGCCAGCTGGTATCCGTCTGCAAGATAACAACGTCGAAATACACCCAGTCGAAGGTCAGAAAGATGCTGCCGAAGGACTTTGAGTATGTCATAACAGAGCTTATGACCACCGGCAGCAAGGACTTCAACAAAGAGAAATACTACAGCCAGATCATAGATTCCATTATAGCTATCGGCAGGGCGGATAAGTTTATCATCGCCATGTGCAATCTGGTGCAGAACTCGGTAATTGACAAGCTGCATATCGTCGGCGACATTTTCGACCGCGGCGACAGCCCGCATCTTGTAATTGACGAGCTGGAGAAGCAGCGCTATGTCGACATCCAATGGGGCAACCATGATATTCTGTGGATGGGGGCGGCGGCCGGCAACCGAAGCTGCATTGCAAACGCCGTACGTATCTGTCTGCGCTATAATAATTACGACTTCCTTGAGGACGGATACGGGATAAACATCAGGCCGCTGGCGATGTTTGCCATGCATGTTTATGAGAACGATCCCTGTGAGTGCTTCGCGCCGAAGCGTTCAAATCCGGAGACTTATGAGGATTACAGCGATGCGGTCATCGCAAAGATGCACAAGGCGATCAGCATCATTCAGTTCAAGCTCGAGGGACAGAATATTCTTGCGCATCCTGAGTATGATATGAATGACCGCCTGCTGCTGGAAAGGCTGGATCTTGAGCGCGGCGTGCTGAAGATGGACGGGCAGGAGTATCCGCTCAGGGACAGAAATTTCCCGACTGTCGATCCTGCGGCGCCATATGCGCTCACCCCGGAGGAGGAAAAGGTCATAGAGGGGCTTGTCAGCTCTTTCATCAACTGCGAGAAGCTTCAGCGGCATATTGAGTTTTTGTATAAGAAAGGCTCAATGTACAAGTATTACAACAACTGCCTGATGTTCCACGGCTGTATCCCAATGGAGCCGGACGGCAGCTTCACGACGCTGAATGTCTATGGGGATATATGCTCGGGCAAGTCGCTGTTCGACTGCTGCGAGCGCCTTGCACGGCAGGGGCGTTACGGCGAAGAGGGGTCAGATGAAAAGCGGCGCGGCTGTGATTTCATGTGGTATCTCTGGTGCGGCGCGAAGTCGCCGCTGTTCGGAAAAAATAAAATGGCGACTTTCGAGCGCTACTTCCTCGAAGATAAACAGATGCAAAGGGAAATCTCCGATGCGTACTTCAAATTGGCCTATACAAGGGAAATGGCCGACAGGATACTGCAAGAGTTTGGAATAAATGACAGCGAGGCCGTTATTGTGAACGGACATATCCCGGTCAAGATAAAGAAGGGCGAGAGCCCGATAAAGGTGGACGGGAAGCTCATCATCATCGACGGAGGACTATCCAGAGCCTACCAGTCCGTCACCGGGATCGCCGGGTTTACGCTGATCTCAAACTCTCACCAGCTGTATCTTTCGGAGCATGAGCCGTTTACGTCGCTGAGAGAGTCTATATATAATAACCTTGACATGCAGTCGCGCCTGATACCTGTCAAGACTTACCCCAGCCGGGTCAAGATCGCCGATACGGATGACGGGCGCGAGATCGCCGCGCAGATCGCGGACCTTGAAAAGCTGCTCGAGGCTTACCGCAGCGGCGCTATCAAGCACGGAAAGACCTGATACATAGGAGGAAAAGCAATGGCAAAATATATCATGGCGCTTGACGCAGGCACGACGTCGAACCGCTGCATACTCTTTGATCAGCATGGTGAGATATGCAGCGTCGCGCAGCAGGAATTTACGCAGTATTTTCCCCAGCCCGGCTGGGTAGAGCATGACGCCAATGAGATTTGGCTCACGCAGTATTCCGTCGCCTCCGAAGCGCTTTCAAAGCTTGGAGCCACAGCGGAAGACATTGCCGCCATAGGCATCACAAACCAGAGAGAAACAACCATTGTCTGGGACAAGGCGACAGGAGAACCCGTATATCACGCCATAGTCTGGCAGGACCGCCGCACTGCGGAGTACTGTGATTCGCTCATCGCCAAAGGGCTCACGGAGAAATACCGCGCCAAGACGGGACTCGTGATCGACCCGTATTTCTCGGGAACGAAGATCCGCTGGATACTTGAGAACGTCCCCGGCGCGCGTGAAAAGGCGGAGAGAGGCGAGCTGCTGTTCGGCACGGTAGAGACCTGGCTTATCTGGAAGCTGACCGGCGGCAAGGTCCATGTCACAGACTATTCAAATGCTTCGCGCACGATGCTGTATAATATCATAGACCTCAAGTGGGACGAGGAAATACTTGCGGAGCTTGGCATACCCGCCTGCATGCTGCCCGAAGTCAAGCCCTCCAGCTGCGTGTACGGCGAGACGACAGCCGACCTTTTCGGCGGGGCGATCACGATCTCAGGCGCGGCGGGAGACCAGCAGTCCGCACTTTTTGGACAGACGTGCTTCACGCCAGGCGATGCGAAAAATACATACGGCACCGGCTGCTTCATGCTCATGAATACCGGCGAGAAGCCTGTGTTCTCCAAAAACGGACTTGTTACCACAATCGCATGGGGAATAGACGGGAAGGTCGAGTATGCACTCGAGGGTTCTATCTTCGTCGCCGGATCTGCTGTTCAGTGGCTGCGCGACCAGCTGAAGGTGGTCGACTCGGCGGCAGACTCCGAGTATTTCGCAAACAAAGTCAAGGACACGAACGGCTGCTATGTTGTCCCGGCATTTACGGGCCTTGGCGCGCCGCGCTGGGACCCCTATGCCCGCGGCGCTATCGTCGGACTGACCCGCGGCGTCAATAAGTATCACATCATCCGCGCAACGCTCGAATCTCTTGCATTTCAGGTATACGACGTGCTCAAGGCAATGGAAGCCGATTCCGGCATCAAGCTGGCGGCGCTCAAGGTCGACGGCGGCGCATCCGCAAATAATCTGCTGATGCAGATGCAGTCGGACATCATACAGGCACCCGTTAACCGCCCTGTCTGCGTTGAGACCACCGCAATGGGCGCGGCGTACCTCGCCGGTCTTGCGGTAGGCTACTGGAAGAGCAAGGAGGATGTGCTCAACAACTGGGCCATAGACAGGGTTTTCGGCCCCAAGATCATGCCGGCCGAGCGCGACAGGAAGGTAGCCGGCTGGAACAGAGCTGTCAGATGCACTTACGGCTGGGCAAAAGACGAATAAAACGAAATAAACAAAACAGAAACCGGGCTGCATTTTTGCAGCCCGGTTTCCGGTTATGAAGAGAGGATATGTTCAGCCGCCGAGGTAAGCCTTGCGGACGGCATCGCTTGCAGCGAGTTCTGCACCTGTGCCGCTGAGCGTGATCTTGCCGGTCTCGAGCACGTATGCCCGGTCGGCCACGGACAGCGCCATCTGTGCGTTCTGCTCGACAAGAAGGATAGTGGTGCCGGATTTGTGCAGTTCGCGGATAATATCGAAGATCTGCTCAACAAGAATCGGCGCGAGACCCATTGACGGCTCGTCAAGCATCAGAAGCTTCGGATGGCTCATCAGCGCACGGCCGATAGCAAGCATCTGCTGCTCGCCGCCGGACAGCGTACCGGCGATCTGCCTGCGGCGTTCCCTGAGCCTGGGGAAACGCTCATACACGGCGTCAAGATCGGCGTCTACGCCGGAATTGTTCTGCGTGTATGCGCCCATCTCGAGGTTTTCCTGCACGGTCATCTGAAGGAAAATACGGCGGCCCTCCGGAACCTGTGCGAGACCCTTTTCAACGATCTTGTAGGAGGGGAGATGGCTGATGTTTTCGCCGCAGAATTCAATGCTGCCGGTACGGGAGTGAAGAAGACCGGAAATAGTCTGGAGCGTGGTGGATTTACCGGCGCCGTTTGCGCCGATAAGCGTGACTACCTCGCCCTCGTTGACCTCGAATGAAATGCCCTTAATGGCGTGGATAGCACCGTAATATACGTTCAGGTTGTCTACTTTAAGTATCTGCGGCATGGTTTAAGCCTCCTTCTTCTTTCCCAGGTAAGCTTCGATCACGACAGGATCGGACTGGATGTCTGCGGGCGTGCCCTTGGCAATGACTTTGCCGAAGTTCAGCACGCAGATGCCCTCGCAAATGCCCATGACAAGATTCATATCGTGCTCGATGAGCATGATAGCTATCTGGAACATGTCGCGTATTTTGATGATGTTCTCCATGAGCTCCGCAGTCTCTGAGGGATTCATGCCCGCTGCGGGCTCGTCGAGCAGCAGCAGACTGGGATTCGTGCCAAGCGCACGGACGATCTCAAGCCTTCTCTGTGCACCGTATGGGAGCGAGCCTGCTTTCCAGTCGGCCATGCCTTCCATATTGAAGATGCTCAGCAGCTCCATTGCGCGCTCGTGCGCGATGCGCTCCTGCTTCCAGTATGAGGGCAGCCGCAGTATGCCGCTTGCCATGTTATACTTTATGGAGTTGTGCAAGCCGAGCTTGACGTTATCCTCAACGCTGAGGTTGGAGAAAAGACGGATGTTCTGGAAGGTACGTGCGACGCCGAGACGGTTTACCTGCGCGGTGGACATGCCGTGCGTGTCGATGCCGTCGACAAGAATGGAGCCGCGGGTGGGCTGATAGACCTTTGTGAGCAGGTTGAATACCGTAGTCTTGCCTGCGCCGTTAGGCCCGATAAGACCGGCGATCTCTGTGCGCCCGATAGTAAGATCGAAGTCGTCAACAGCGGTCAGGCCGCCGAAGTCGATCCCGATGTGGCGTGCTTCAAGCACAGGGCTCTTGTCCAGATCGCGTTCGGGAATAAACGAATTTGTCGGCAGCGGGACAAGCGGGCTTTCATTTTTTGAATATACCTTAGCCATTTGTCGTTTCCTCCTTTTCCCTGCGCGGAATGATACGGCTTAGAAGCGCCTTGACGCGGGGATCGTTCGTGGCCAGCATTACAAGGATAAGCACCACGGCATATACGAGCATGCGGTAATCGTCAAAGCCGCGCAGAGCCTCCGGCAGGATAGTCAGCACGGCGGCGGAAATGACCGAGCCCCAGATGTTGCCCAGACCGCCGAGAACTACAAATACCAGCACGAGTATAGATGTGTTGAAGTCGAATTTCGATGAAGTGAGGTTTGAGAAGTTCAGGCCGTAGAGAGCACCGGCGGCGCCGGCGAGAGCGGCGGAGGTGATGAAGGCCATGAGCTTGTACTTGGTGATGTTGATGCCGACGGATTCCGCGGCGATACGGTTATCGCGCAGAGCCATGATCGCGCGGCCGGAACGGCTGTGGATGAGGTTGAGCACTATAACGAGAGTGATCATAATAAGTACGAAGCCGGCAGTAAAAGTGGAAATGGTCTGCGTGCCGGTCGCACCCTGCGCGCCCTTGATGATCACCTTGCCCGTCTCGGAAAGACCCAGATCGGTCACGCTCTTTGCACCGGTCGCATTGAAGATGATATGCAGGCCGTTCTCATCCCGCCCGACAATGAGGCAGTTTACGAGCTCCTTGATGATCTCGCCCGCGGCGAGCGTCACGATAGCCAGATAGTCGCCGCGCAGACGAAGGACGGGCACGCCGACGATAAGCCCGGCGAGGGCGGCAAATACCGCGCCCACAACGAGCGCTAGAACAAGACGCACAACGGGGGAGGGGACAGCGCTTTGCAGGCTCATCGCGGTGATGATCCCGGAAAAAGCGCCGATGCTCATGAAGCCCGCGTGACCGAGGCTCAGCTCACCGAGAATACCGACAGTCAGGTTAAGAGACACGGCCATCACAATGTAGCAGCAGATGGGGACCAGCTGACCTGCGAGAGAGCGCGTCAGCATGCCGTTGTTTTTCAGCACGGTCAGTACGACGAAGGCCGCCGTAACGCCGAGATAGGTTGCAAAATCGACTTTTGTGGATTTCTTCAGCTTTTTCATTTCCGCCACCTCAGACCTTTTCCGGCACATACTTGCCCAGCAGACCGGCCGGACGTACCAGCAGAGTCACGATAAGGACCGCAAACACGATGGAGTTTGCAAGCTGTGTGGAGATATATGCCTTTGCCATGGATTCGATTATGCCCAGCAGTATTCCGCCGAGGAATGCGCCGGGAATGGAGCCGATGCCGCCGAACACTGCGGCCGTGAAGGCCTTGATGCCGGGCATGGAGCCTGTTGTCGGCATGAGCGAGGTGTAGGATGAGCACAGAAGCACGCCTGCGACTGCCGCCAGCGCAGAGCCGATCGCAAAGGTGAGCGAAATAGTGAAGTTGACGTTGATGCCCATCAGCTGCGCCGCACCTTTATCCTCAGAGCAGGCGCGCATGGCCTTGCCCATACGGCTCTTGGAGGTGAACAGCGTCAGCGCCGCCATTATGACGAGGCACACAACGACAGTCAGCAGCGACACATAGGAGATGGTGAGCTGTCCGTCAAAGAGCTTCACAGCGCCGGCAACAACAGGGGTATACGCCTTCGGGCTTGCACCCCAGATCAGAAGCGCGGCATTCTGGAGAAAATAGCTCACGCCGATAGCCGTGATAAGTACGGCCAGCGCCGGGGCCGAGCGCAGCGGCTTGTAGGCCAGTCCTTCGATAAGGACGCCGAGCACCGTGCATACGATCATGGCCAGTATCACGGCGAGCCATGACGGCAGCCCAAGAGAATTGATGGCCATCAGTGAGATGTATCCGCCCACCATAATAATATCGCCGTGGGCAAAGTTCAGCATTTTGGCGATGCCGTAGACCATCGTGTAGCCAAGCGCGATAATGGCGTACACGCTGCCAAGGCTTATGCCGCTGACAAGGTATGACAGGAATTCCATTTGCTTTATCCTCTCTCTTTATGTGCTTTGCGGTATTTACACCGTCGCAGAAGTCATCTGCCCCGGTGTAAATACCGCATTTCGCCGGGAGCTCCGGGCCGGAGCTCCCGACAAGCGGTTTCTGTATGCGTTTCAGCCGGTTTTAGGTGTCGGCTTATTCACCTGCGGAGACGTAAACGCCGTTCTTGATGACGACAGCGGAGGGGAGCTTGCTGACTTCGCCGTTTACGTTCCAGGTCATACCGGTGCCGGTCAGACCGTCAAAGGTCATGGTCGGGAAGGTGGCGACGAGTGCGTCGCAGATCTCCTCTGCGGACATGTCAGGAGTGCAGCCGGCAGTTTCAAGTGCCTGCTTGAGAGCATAGATCACGTCGTACTGGTCGGCAGCGAACTGGTTGGGGGTCTCGCCGTAGCGCTCTACATACTCGCTGACGAAGTTCTGAGTGCGCTCATCCTGTGCGTCTGCGGAGAACGGAGTCAGAACCATGACGTCCTCTGCGAGGCTGAGGTCGAAGTTATCGAGGGTGAGGATGCCGTCCATGCCGTCAACACCGAAGAAAGTGGGAGCGTAGCCCATTGCGTTGGCCTGAGTGAGGATGACGGAAGCGGGCTGGTAGTAGATGGGTAGGAATACAAGGTCAGCGCCGGCGGCCTGTGCACCGGTGAGCTGTACGGAGAAGTCGGTCATGGTGTCCTTGGTGAAGGTGCCTTCGTAAACGACCTCGAGACCCTTTGCGCTGCCTTCGGTCACGAAGGTGTCGCGGATACCCTGGGAGTATGCGTCGTCGTTCTGATAGATGATAGCGATCTTGCTTTCGGGCATGTTAGATGCGATGTAGGTTGCGGAGCCGGTGCCCTGGTTGGGGTCGGTGAAGCACATCTGGAAGACGTTATCCTTGTCCGCGGTTACGTCGGGGGAGGAAGCGGAGGGAGTCAGCATGAACACGCGGTCCTCGTTGACCTTGGCTGCAACGGAGATGGAAGGACCTGTGGTGACAGGGCCGGCCAGAACCTGCATACCCCAGTCGTAGAGGTTGTTGTAAGCGTTGACGGAGGTCTCGCCGTCGTTGACGTCGTCCTCAAACTTATACTCGATCAGTGCGCCGTTGATGCCGCCGGCTGCGTTGATCTCGTCAACGGCGATCTGGCCGCCGTTCTTGACTGCCTGGCCGTAGATGGCCGCGGCGCCGGTCAGAGGGCCAACTCCGCCGAACTTGAAGGTACCGGCAGAAGCGGCGGTATCTGCGGAAGAGTCGGAAGCTGCGGGGGCATCAGTTGCCGCCGGAGCAGAAGAGGAACTGCCGCAGCCGGCCAGCAGGCAGGCGCACATGGCAAATACCATTACGAGAGATACGAGTTTTTTCATTTTGTTTCTCCTTGAAAAATCTATTTATACAAAAAATCGGCCCTGACCAAACTGGTCAGAGCCGATTTGAAGTATACCAATCAAATCATTGCACCAAAACCACGTTCAGCCGTCTTGAGTTTCCACCGCATATGCAAATAATTATGGCGAAAAGTACGACAGTAATTATTATAACTGCCGCTGCGTCAATTATTATTATGGCGGAAGAGACCAACCGCGCAAGTATGAGACAGAGGGCAGCAAAAATGGACACTGCAAGAGCAGTGTCCATAGTAAGCAGGAGGGCCGTATTCTCAGACTTTGCGGTCTTGGTGCAGGAAGAGGACGCAGAGCGGAACTCAGTGCATGCTGCATTTGAGTTGGACATATTGAAACGGTTTTCAAAGCGCTCAGTCATTATTGCGTCTCCCTTCATGATGATGGCTGCACTTTAGCACCATAAAGGCATAATGTCAATACGTCAGAGCGTGATTCTACCGCTTGTATACGTTTTCGTCAAAAAAGCCTCTCACGTTTTGTCGAACATGCACAAAACATGAGAGGCTTTTGTATTTGCCGGAGACCGAACCGGGCGTCACTTGGCCGGACGGTTCTTGCGGCTGACATGACCGCGACCTCTTCTGCGCGCCTGCGTGGACTTTGCTTTGTAAAAGTCCTGCATGGCGGGAGTGGCCTCGTATACGAGCTTGTTTGCAGTCCATTTTTTGCTCTCTGCATCCTTGCGGAATTTTGCGCGGACAAGGTACGAGCCATGCTCCGGACAGGTATAGATATTCATATAGCGCTGATCGCCCTGATTTATCCATTTGACGTCGGTTGTGGCGCCGCCGCATACCGGACAGGGGAGCTCAGTGAGTCTTGCATCGTTGAAAGCTGCGGCCTTGCTTTCAAAGCCTTCGAAACTTTCGTGCAGGATCGGCTCTTCGCCGCTTTTATCCACCGGTGGCTTGTAGTTTGGCATGCGCGTTGCAAGTATCCTGCCGGCCTCGGGATAGAGGCGCAGTCCTTCAGCCATGTCGAGCTTTGTGCAGACAAGGGCGGTATTGTACGCATCGCCGAGAGCGTCATGCGCCACGCGGGTCTGCTCGATCTCGAAATGCTCCATCGCGCAGGCGAGGGATTTCTGGTTCTTGTCGCCGCCGGTCTGGAGGTTGTAGATAAGCTGAAGGTTGACCCAGCCTGCGATCCAGTCCCAGTCAAGATCGTGGATTATGATGTTCTGCTCGAGGATGCCCTGGTCGTCGCAGCCCCATGTGATGAATGTGACGTCGTCCCCGCAGAAGCTGTGCAGCTGTTCAAGCGCGTCGGCAAAGGCGATGCCGTGCGCAAGGCGCTCCTTGTCAAAGCCGGTGATCTTTTTCACCTTATAATGCATGCGCTTGAAATAGACAGGCTTGACGTCTATGGTAAGCTCCTCGGCGGGCTGCATGTTCTCATCCAGTCTTACCGCGCCTATTTCTATGATCTCCCCGCGCAGATGTATGGGGAGTTTGTTGAAAACGGAGGATTTGGAGCTCATAGCCTGATTCCATTCCAAATCCACCACTACGTAATTCATATGCAATCGTATCCTTTGTAATTATATCATCAAGACTAAATTTTATTATAACACAAGTTTCTCATTCATGCACCTGTTTTTTTATAAATAGACTTTGCATTGAGAAAAATATGTGGTAAAATCCACGTGTTATTTATCCTGGAGGTAATCGGTATGGATAATTTTACGATAAATGATGCGATAAAGGCCAGCGGCGGCGTGCTTTGCGGAGAAGCCGAAGCCGGTGCGCAGCTCGGCGAGGTCGTTATAGACAGCCGTCTCGTAAAACCCGGAGACATGTTCGTAGCCTACAGAGGTGAAAAGGCCGACGGGCATGATTATATAGCTGCGGCGCTGGACAAAGGCGCGGCCTGCTGCCTTGCCGAGCGCGTGCCCGAAGGGGAGACGCGCGGCGTCATCGTCGTTCCGGATGTCCAGAAAGCGCTTGAGGCGATCACATCGGCGTACCGTGCACGGTTCGACATTCCTGTTATCGGCATTACGGGCAGTGTCGGCAAGACCACTGCCAAGGAGATGATCTGGGCCGTACTTTCGCAGCATATGAACGTGCTCAAGACAGAGGGCAATTTGAATAATCAGATCGGCGTTCCGATGACGGTCTCGCGTATATCGTCCGCGCATCAGGCCGCAGTTATCGAGATGGGAATATCAGGCTTCGGCGAGATGAGCGTGCTTGCGGCGATGGCAAGGCCTGCTATAGCTGTGTTTACGAAGATAGGTCATGCGCATCTTGAATTCCTGCACGATCTCGACGGCGTTTTTGCGGCCAAGACGGAGATGATAAAGTTCATGCCGGACGGCGGCACGGTCATAATAAACGGTGACGATGAGAAGCTGAGAGAACTGCGCTGCCGGCAGAATATTGTCAGTTTCGGCCTCGGCGCGGACTGCGCCGTGAGGGCGGAGAACGTGAGCTTCGACGGAGAAAACGGCATATCCTGCGACATTGTGTATGGCAGCCGCCGCATTCCGGTGCGGATACCGGCTTACGGTCAGCATATGGTGTATGCGGCGCTTGAAGGGGCGGCCGCCGGATTTGTCATGGGACTGAGCGACGCGGAGATCGCGGCGGGCATCGCAGCGTATCACACTGTCGGCCGGCGCGGCGTCGTGGTCAATACAGGGTATATAACGCTCATAGACGACTGTTATAACGCAAATCCGGATTCAATGCAGTGCGCGATAGATTCTCTCGTGAAGCTGCCGGGAAGGCATGTCTGCGTGCTGGCAGACATGCGCGAGATGGGCGAAGATTCGCCGGAGATGCACCGTGAGCTTGGACATTATGCGCTTGAAAAAGGCGTTGATTTCGTTGCGGCCTACGGCCCCATGTCGCGCTGCCTGACTGCGGCGATGGGCGATAAAGCCCGTCATTTTGACACTAAGGCGGAGCTCATTGCGGCGCTGCCTGCGCTCGTAGAGCGCGGCGACAACGTGCTTGTCAAGGCGTCTCTCGGCATGCATCTTGAGGATGCGGCAGAGGCGCTGAAAAAGCTTGGCACGGTTGAGTGAAAAAGTAAAGGAGAGACACATGGCGGAGAGAATGATACTGCTGCTGGATCTGGACAATACGATACTGGATTTTGACACGGCCGAGGCGGCGGCAATGAAGAAAGCGCTGCATGACAGCGGCATAGAAGCAACGGATGATAATCTGAAGCTCTACAGCGAGATAAACAGGCATTTCTGGGAGCAGCTTGAGAAGGGGAAAATGACCCGCGAGGAGATCCTGTACGGCAGGTTCAAAGCGTTTTTTGAAGAGATCGGAGCAAAGGCGGATCATATCGCGGCGCAGGATACATACGAAGAGTATCTGTGTCAGGGACATTATTTTGTCCCCGGCGCGGAGGAGCTGCTGGAGGCGCTCTATAAAGAGCATGACCTGTATATAGTTTCAAACGGCAATGCAAAGGTGCAGGACGCAAGACTGGCAAGCTCCGGCATATCAAAGTATTTCAAGAAGATTTTCATCTCCGAGACGATGGGCTGCGATAAGCCAAGCAAGGCGTTTTTTGATCTCTGCTTTGCACAGATACCCGGTTTTGACCCTGACCGCGCGCTGATAATCGGCGACAGCCTGACCTCCGACATCCGCGGCGGCATCAATGCCGGCATCAGAACCTGCTGGTTCAATCCCAAAGGACTCCCGGCGAGGGCCGATATACCGGCGGATTACATGGTTACCAGTCTTGACGAGATACCCGCGCTCGTAAAGAATATGTAAAATCCACAAAAAATCATTGTGCTTTTTGTCTGTATTTTCACTTGATTATTATTAAAAAAATGTTATAATACACACCACTGTTTCAGAGCGCTGAAATGTCAGCGCTCTGATATTTATTTCATGGATAACGGGGAAAAAGAAAAATGGATGAATTTTTTGCTCCGCTTCGAGAATTGAATATATATACAATGATGCTGCGCATAATGCTCGCAATGCTCATGGGCGGAATAGTAGGATTTGAGCGTGAAAAAAAGCGGCGGCCGGCGGGCTTCAGGACGTATATGCTTGTGGCTCTCGGCGCAGCGCTGACGATGATATTGAGTCAGTATCTCACTTATATGCTCAATAATCCGTGGCTCGAAACAGCGAATAAAGTTGGAGTAAAAACGGATGTATCGCGTTTCGGCGCGCAGGTCATAAACGGCGTCGGTTTCCTTGGTGCCGGCACGATTATAGTAACCGGCAGACAGGAGGTCAAGGGCCTCACGACTGCCGCCGGCCTCTGGGCGTCGGCGTGCATGGGCCTTGCGATCGGCGCGGGCTTCTATGAGTGCATGATAGTCGGTATAGTCCTCATCGTGCTTTCGATGAAGCTTCTCCCGGCCATTGAGGATGCAATGCTCGCCTATTCAAGGAACATGACCATTTATGTGGAGATGGATTCCTTTGAGAATCTCGGCAACATTGTAAACCGCATCAAGTCCGAAGGTATAATTCTTTATGATGTTGAGATCGAGAAGGACAAAATCGAGCATATGGCGCGCTTCAGCGTGCTGTGTTCGATGCACCTGCCCAAGCGCAGACAGCACGCGGAGCTTCTTGCGACGCTGTCGACGCTTGACGGCGTGATAGCGATAGATGAAGTCTGAAAGGAGGGACGGATATGCTTTCTTGTTTTGATTTTGTACGTGAGCTTGACTTTTTCGCGGTAGCGGTGCGTATGGTGCTGGCCGTTTTCTGCGGCGGGCTCATCGGTATCGAGCGTGAGTATAAGCGCCGCCCAGCCGGATTCAGAACACATATACTCATTTGTCTTGGCGCGGCAATAACCACGCTTACAAGTCAGTTTCTGTACCTTAAACTCGAAATGTTCACGGATATCGGGCGTCTCGGCGCGCAGGTCGTTGCAGGTATAGGCTTCATCGGCGCGGGTACGATCATTGTTACGAACCGTCAGCGCGTCAAGGGCCTCACGACTGCTGCCGGACTTTGGACAAGCGCCATCATCGGCCTCGTCTGCGGTGCTGGATATGTCGAGTGCGCGCTTTTTGCAACATTCATGGTGCTTGTCGCAGAGCTGCTGCTCATAAAGATAGAGTACCGCTTCGCACGCAAAATAGACGACGTGAACCTGTATGTGGAGTACGTCAAGGCGGACAGTATAGAGAGCATTGTACGCCTCCTGCGTGAGCGCCGTGTGAAGATGAACGGTCTCGAGATTACGCGCGTAGCCGCCGAGGACGGAGCGCAGCACTATAATGCCGTCATAACAGTCCAGATCAGCAAAAAACAGCTTGATAACGAGCTGGTGAAGAGTATAACTGAGCTTGAAAATGTGCTGACAGTCGAAGAACTGTAATAGATAAGCAATGAAGTAAAATAACCGGAGCAGAAATGCTCCGGTTATTTTATATGGAATACATAATTCAGGGAACATAATTTGGTTTACATAAATACAAAATGACGTTCCGTTTTACTTTTCTAGTCCAGCCCGTATTCAAAACGCTGTTCGGCGCTGAGTACAACGTCGCCGAGAATATCGCGGCCGAGAGCCAGAAGGCCGTCAGTAGTACAAATATCAAACCGGCCGATACCGTCATCGGAATTTACGATGAAACGCTTCGCCTGTATATCATAATGGATAAAATTATTGACAATTCCGGCTGTAGTCCAACTTTCGAGATCAATAATATTTGCTATACCGTTATAGTTGAAGACCAATCTTCCATTTCCGTCACAGAAAAATTCACGTACACCGCGCTGGGAAATATAACCTTTCACATCTGATCTGCCGAGCGGTGCGCCGTTATAGTCATACCTGTACAAGCGCCCGTCGCTCCCGGCTGCAAGGATGCCTTCGGGTTCAGTCAATATACATATTGCCAGAATGTCGGTGTCTGCGGAGACTGTCCACAGCTGTTCCCCGCTGCTGCTGAAATATGCCAGTTCACTTCCGGCGGCAGCAAGAAATGAAGAGTCACTGCTCCAATACACATACTCTGGTATAAAGTTTATAGAGCGGCAGTTTCCGGTGTTAAGGTCGACCAATACGCTTTTGTCTTTTGCAGCGGCAAGGGATAAGATCCCATTGCTGAAAAGTGAATCCGAATTATAATCTGCCCGTTTATAATCAGCGTCAGGCAGGGGTATAGTGTCGTAGCTGTTGCGGTCGCAATAATAGCGGATAAGCGCCGGACCGGGAGAATACATAGACGTATATAAGAGACTGTCAGACAATACTACGGGGTTTGAGTGACTGGAAGAGTCTAATGGAAGCAAACGTGAGGAACCGGTTTCAACGTCAAAAATAAGAGTTTTGTATTTACTGCTGAGCAATATATTTTTACCATTGTTTATAAAACCGGCAGTGTCCCAGGAGCTGCCGTCAAATTCCACTTCCCATAAGCAGCGATCCTCGGCACAGTTTATAAGAACTGACTTGTTATCTGCGCTCAGAAACAGAAGGTCGCCGCTGCTTGCGCTGACAAGAGAAGAATATCCGGAAGAGAGATCGGAATATTTCAGCCAGTTTGAGCCGCTCTGCCCCCACTCGTAGAGGAGTACGCGGCTGCTGCCGCTCTGCATTACACAGAATGCCGGTTTATTTCCGAGAGCAAAGCGTTCGGCCATTTCAAGATCGGAGATCATGCACTTGAGCGACGTTGAGGAGCTGTCTGCCTCGTTGTATAAACCCAGCATGCCGTTTGTGAGCACGAACTGCAGATTGCCGTTAGAATATGTTGAATACAGAATAGGTGCCGGAACTTCACAGCTGCCGAGCAATTTTCCGCTTTCAACGTCAAATTGGCATATGACATCGCTTGCTGTTATATAAATACTGCCGTTTTGACCATCGAATATACCGATATCATATATGATATTTGAGTAGTTGAAGCTGGCTGTCCATAATTTTTGGCCGCGTTCTGCTGAGTAGCGGCTAATATACACCGTGTCCGGCGACGTGTAGAAAAAGTCGTCATTATATACGAAATTTGTGCCAAAGATATTATCCTCTGGATAGTTGAGTTCTGCGGTATAAATGTCGCCGCTGCCAGTGGCAAGCATGGATGGTACATAATCTGTTTCAACAGGGAAAAAATTCATTTTTCCACTTGAGAGGTCAATTGAGCAGAATTTTTTTTCAAGGGTGTAGAAATTGCTTGTTTTACTGAAAAGCCGGTTTTTACTCTGGCAGAAGCTTACTTGCCAGAGCTGTATGCCATCCGGCATTTCCCCCGAAGCAAGACTGTATGTGCTGACGACAGACCCGGTAGAGCTGTCAACAACAGATATTATAGGTTCGTCCAAGGCGTTCCATGCGGCAATCAGTTCTCCGTCAGAAGAAACGTCGCATTTCAGGACAGCCTTTTCGGCACAGGGAACAGCATCCCATAAAAGTGCGCCTGATGAGAAAGCATAACTGCGGAGGTGTCCAATATCGGCAATAAGCAGCTGCTCGCCGGATAAGGCTTTTATTGTGACATCTGCGCCGTTTTTGGAAGCAGGAATATGCCCCGTTATCTGACGTGTGCCTGTATCCCAGATCGTAACAGCGCCGTACACGTCCATTATACAGAGATGATTTCCGCTTAATGACAGTATAAAACGTTCTATCTCACTCGGAGAGTCAAAAGCTGCGGCTGCAACGAGATTACCCTGTATGCTTGAGTCATAGGCATTTACCGCCTGACTGAGCGCGTATTCAGCCTGAGGCGTCCATGGACGCTCGTTGCTGCTTGACGGCACAGCCTCTGAGGCCAGGAGAATAGCGGTGAGCCGGTCGCCGTCGTCAAGAGAATTCAGCGCAGCGTTGGCAAGATAGTTTGACTGGCTTATGAGCGCCTGTTTATAACTGTCTTGTATAATTATGCTGGCGCGAATAAAGAAACCGGCAATAATCGCAGCAATGACAAAGCCGGCACTCAGGGCAGTCATGATTTGGCGGTTTTTGTACTGCCTTTGACGCTGACGCAGCTCGTCGTAGCTGCATCCGAGAAGGGCAGCGGCAAGCCTTGGGATTTCCTCGCGCCTTGCACGTCTTAACGGCATCCTGTAGTCGCAGGAAAGAGGCTCGTACCGCACCGTTTTTACATTGCCGGTATTTGGGTCAGTCAGAGTTTCAGAGAGAAGAATATCCGGGATAACTTCACCCGGCTCACCGGCCGCAAGCACTGTAAGCACACGGCTTCTTTCATGCGTCTGGAGAAATAGCTTTATTTCGCGCTGTACCCAGATCGATTCTTTGGTGTCCGGAGAACATATCACGATAAGGTAGTCGGAATTTGTTATGGCAGCGGATATGTCGTCGTTGATATTGCTTGTTATCGGAAGTTCTTCACGGTCTCTGAAGATACGGTTTATTTTTTTCGTGCCGGTGCTGCTGCGCAGTGATTTTGGCACATGCATATGTTCGAGCTGACGCTGCACCTCAGAGGCAATTTTTATATCAAGAGGCCTGTGCCGGTATGAAATAAAAGCGTTGTAATGCGGAGCCATAATGATCACCTTTCAACGTTTTTGTATATCTCTGCTGCGGTGTACCATGGGGAAATATCTTTTCTTTGTTCGCTTTCAGGCAATTCGTCGAAAGGGACAAGAAGATTATGTTTTTTTCTGACATTATTCCGAACAGGGGCGTAGCTCCAGTTATTTAAAAAATGATAGCGTTCCCAGCGAATATGCTCTATGCGCTCGAGCTCTGACCGCTCGTCGGCGGACATTGTATCCAGCTTTTCGAGCGCGTGGGAAGCGGCGTCCTGATCGGCTGCATATTTATCGCCCAAAAGCACAGCCATTTTTACATTTATATGGTCAGCTTGAGCCACATTTGAATACCGCGTGAAATTGCTGAGGCTGCGCCAATCACTGAGCATGCTTTCGCAATTCAGACAGCCGGTGCCGCTGTGATCGCACTGAACGGAGCGGGCATTGCATGCGTATTGAGAGAAATAGCGCGCATGTATGATCTGTGCAGCTTTGAGCGACGTGTCATCCATTATTATCTCTGGGGTGCATAGCTCCTTGTCAGTGCCGAATACCGTTATGCTGCACCCGTCTGTATTCCACAGTTCGCCCAGAGCATATGAGCTTGATGCACGGATATGTATATTTCTGACGCAGCAGTACCGCGTGAGCAGATTCAAGGTCCGTATATTGTTCATATCGCTATCGTCAGCCAGAATGATTCGATCCGCCTGCTCAATCAGCGGTTGAGAGCATTCCCACGATTCACTGTGAAAGAAAAGACTGTCCCGTCCATCCACCTGACGGCCGAATTCAGCTATACTGCCCAATTCGGTGTGAATGGCGCGGTATTCACCGAAATCACCAAAAATATCATAGCGTATACCGCCGTGCGAGGAAAATATATTTTGCACCAGCGCCTGATTGAGAAGTTCCTGCGCAAAGCTGCCGGAGCCTATAAGCAATATACGGTGGCTTGAGGATGAGACGCTGAGCGGATAATCTGCCCAATATTTTCTTGCGCAGTTCTCGGCAAGGTTGCACAATATTATATTTTTATTAGTATAGTTTGCACGGACAAGCTTATCAGTGCATATGTAGACGGTTTTTGCGTCGCCGAAAAAAGTGTTTTTACCGTTTTGAATACACATGAGCATATCGGATTCGTCATTGAAGGAGACCATATGCTGCGCTGCTTTTCTGCCGAGCGTACTATCACCGCTTATACCGCGCCGTCCCAGTGCCGAGGAGAGAATTTCAATGTACCTGCTGTCTCCGTGCAGTGCAACGGCATCGCCGTGTAATACATGCCACGCGCCGCCGATATGCTTGAAAAACCCGCTGAGCGCGGCCAAAAGGGCGGTAGCAGTCATAAGAGGAGCGGTCCAGCGCGCGATCTGCATAATTGTGCTTACGTTGGCCGGATCGCCGTCAAAATCAATAAGATATAGTCTGATGCTGCTGTACATTGCATTGAACAGCCCATTGTCATACAATTGGATATATGATATGGTTCCCAATATAAATGGCAGGACAAAAGCTGCGGCCTTCAGCAGTCGTTTGGCTTTTTT
Organism: uncultured Eubacteriales bacterium; assembly: GCA_900546515.1. Classification (GTDB taxonomy): domain Bacteria; phylum Bacillota; class Clostridia; order Oscillospirales; family Oscillospiraceae; genus Limivicinus. Next base: position 32,654 of record URDG01000008.1, read on the forward strand.
GTTCATATTATTACCCCGGATATTACAATAAACTTTAAAAGTGTATCTACATAATCTGGTTTACATAAATAACTTTATCAACACCATAATGATAACGCCCGGAATACCTAGTATACCGGCGACAAGGCAGTTTACGAAATTGATCCCAAGCGAAAAGTCGAAGAATCCGCCTATTATTTCCTCCACGAGCAGCAGCAGAAAGCCGAGTCCGGCGTGCAGCAGCAGCTTTATTGCCAGCTTGAGCGGTGCGGAGAGCAGGCGGAGAAAGACATATGCCGCGACGATCATTGCGGCGATTTCGAGAATAGTAGTAAGATCCATAGTAAATTTGCTTCCTTTCTGTTTTCAACGCAGGCAGAAAATAGCAGATTATTTTTGCAGGCCGTGCAGATAATATGATCAGACGATTCTTCCGCGCGGCGCGAGAGATATATGCTGCGGTTTGTTATCCATATTATAGACTATATATAATGGATACATCCAAAACGGGAAATTGTCAAGCGGTAGGAGAGTTTTCCCGTAAAAAGAAAATATCCGCCGCGGAGCGGGCTGCAAAGTGCATCAATGCACTCACTGCGGCCCGCTTTTGCATTTGAACCGGTAAATAAGCTTATACATATGCACAATGATACGAGACGGGACTTGAAAGAGAGCCAAAAATAAACTATAATAATTTACCGCCTTTTTTTATGACTGCTGTAAAGGCGGAAGAGGAGGGTATCTGCGTGAGCGGAATTTTTGTCCTGTATATTATAATTATTACCGCCGCAGCGATTGCCGGCATAGTATTCATCCTGCGCAGCAGCGGGCGGGTAAAGCCGCTGCCGGCAGTTTTGGCTGTTGTTCTTGCAGGGACGGCTGCGGCAGTCTGCGCCTACGGAAGTCAGGCCGGAACGCTCTATGCAAAAGCGGAGGGAGATCCGCAGGCTATTGTGCAGACTTTTTTTGACACGGTGTGCGTGGGCGACTATGACACGGCATATGCATGTCTTGAGAACTACAGCAGCCTTGGTTTGGAAAATACGCCGTCCTCAGAGTCGGGACGCCTTGTATACGACGCTCTGAAAAAGAGCTACAGCTATGAGCTTCAGGGCGGGGCGGAGGTCGACAAGCTCACCGCGCAGCAGAATGTCAGCTTTACATATCTCGATCTCAGGGCTATGGAGACCGATGTGGAGACGGAGACTGGCAGCGTGCTCGAGCAGATGGTAAGATCACGGAAGCGCAGCGAGATATATGATTCCGAAGATAATTTCCTACCTGCCGTCACGGACGAGGCATATGAGACGGCGGTAAAAAATGTGCTGGCCAATGCAGCGGATTACTACAGGACGGATGATCTCACGGTCACGCTTGACTATATTGACCGGCAGTGGCTGATAAATGCAGACGGCAGTCTGCTCGGCGCCCTCGCGGGCGGCACTGCATGAAGAAGTAAGGAGTTATCCATATGAGTGATAAAACGGGTTACGATTTTGACCTCGACGATATACTGGCGGAATTTTCATCATATTCAGATAAGCTGACAAACGACAAAACCGCAGATGGCCGGCCGGCAAAACCGGCGGAAGCGCCGCCCGCCGCCAAAAAGGAGCCTGCGCCTCAAGTGCAGCCGCAGCAGGCCAAAGCTCCGGTGCAGCCGGAAAAGCCGGCTCACGATAAAGTCCGCGCCGCGCGTCCGAATGACCCGCGCCCGGTGAAAGCACCTGTGCGCGCGGAAAAGGAGCAGATTCAGAGGCCGTCGCCGCGGCGCAATGATGCGGCAGAGGAGAACGAGGCGCGGCCACGCAGCGTGTCAGCGCCTGTGCGCGTGTTTTTGAGCGTCGTTTCCTTTGTGCTGATGCTCGTGCTTGTGTTCTGGATAGGAGCCAATGTTCATCCCGGTACAGAAAGTGCCGTATCTGATACCGCAGGCGCAGCAAAGACCGATCTTGTAAACAGACTGAATGTCTACATGAACAATCTTGCCAGCGATGCGCTTGGCAGTCTGGCCTATATCAAAAAGCAGTATATTCTCGATTATTACACGACCGTTGCGCCGAAGCCCGATTCCTCGAAGTTCGGTACTGTCAGCATTGATGAGGCCAGCAAGGTCATGGATGTTGTTGAGCAGGCCAAAAGCTATGGGCTGCTTGACGGGCAGGATGTGATATTCGACCCGGAGACGAAATTTTATTGGGATTCGGATATAAAGTACTACTGCGATGAGACGATACTCGTTATCTGCTGGAAAGAGCAGATCAACAACCGTGTGTGCTCATGCGTTGAGGTAAAGATAGCGGACGGCTCGCAGATACGCCGCAAGATCATGAACGACACGTTCGGCTCGTCGGAATGGGGGTATGCCTCGGAGCTTGCCCGAAGCGCAAACGCCGTTGTTGCGATGAATGCAGATTTTTATATGTACCGCAATCTTGGCGTATGCGTGTATCAGGGTCAGATTGGACGGTTTGAGACCTCATGCGATGTGCTGTTCATCAATGCGGACGGCGACTTCGTAATGAAGCGCGCCGGGGAGCTTGGCGATCAGGCTTCGCTGCAGCAGTTCATTGCGGACAATAACATTCAGTTCAGCATGTCGTTCGGCCCGATACTTGTTCAGGACGGCGAGCTTCAGCAGCTCAGCGGCAGCTACGCAGGCGGGATGGGCGAGATGTATCAGCAGTATTCCCGCGCGGGCATAGGTCAGTATGATAAGCTGCATTATCTCTATATGACTGTCAACCATTCAAATGACGGCACACCGCGCGCGGATGTCAACGAGTTTGCCAAGATCATTTACAGCAAGGGCGTCAGGGATGCATATAACTTTGACGGCGGCCAGACGAGCGAGATCGTATTCGATGGGCAGATGTACAACTATGTTGACTGGGGCAATGAGCGCCTTGTGAGCGATATACTTTATTTTGCCACGGCAATTCCCGAACAGGAGGTGGGCTGATGAACGCTATAGCGGTTTCTGCCGGCAGACTCACCGTTTACTGGAATTCGATCGTAATAATTCTCGGTCTGCTCTCCGGCCTGCTACTGAGCCTTTCCCTTTGCGGGAAAAAGTGTCGGGCGTCTGCGGTGCTCTGCTTCTATCCGCTTGCTGCTGTTTTTTCGGTAGTATTCAGCCGCCTTATACACTGGTACAGCTATATGGAGCAGTATGCATCGTTTGCCGCGGCGATCACGGATTACGGCAGCGGCGGTTACTGCATCACCGGCATCCTGCTCGGCGCGCTGCTTGCCGGAGCGATAGTGCGCAGGCTTGGCCTTGTATGGCGCGCCGGTTCGCTTTTTGATGCGGTGATACCGGGAGCCGTTATGAGCATGGCATTCATAAGGCTTGCGGACGTTTTCGGGACGGCCTGCCGCAGCAAGATTACAGTCATGCTGCCGATTCTGCAGAGACTGCCGTTTGCGATAGCGGCGACGGATTCGGCGGGGAACACGGTATATAAGTTTGCGACGTTTTTCATGTCCTTTGTTCTGCTGCTTGTCCTGTCGCTTGCGCTTGTGCGTTTCTGCGCTGAGCGCCGCGATGTGCGGATGATACCCGGAATAAGCGGCACGGGCAATATTGCGCGGATAGGACTTGTTCTGTTCGCGGCGATAGAGATAGTGCTTGACAGCACGCGGAGTGACCCGGTGTCCATACATTTTGCGTTTCTGACGATGCTGAACAAATATGTTGGCTTTATAAGCGTGACGATGTTTGCGTGCGCTGTCAGCATACTCTGCATCTTTATCCACTATTATAAGGGGGTAAGAAGAACGCCCGGACACGGTAAGGCTGCGGCGCTGCTTCTTGCCGGATATATCATTTCTCTGGCCGGAGTTGGTGGGACAGAGTATCTTGTCCAACGATTTACGGGCATGTTCGTGCTTTACCGCAGTATTCAGACTCTTGCTGCTGCGCTGATGGCGTTTGTCGTCTGCCGCTGTTACGGTATTTGCTGCGAGGATCAGGACTGAGCGCTGATAAAGCCGCGCGGAATGCTGCGGCGCTTCCATAAAAAATTCCACCCGCCGGTGTACTGCAATGGGACCGGCGGGTGGAATTTTTGTTGAAACTTATTACAGCAGCTCTTTCTTCGCAAGAATTGCAGCAACGGTAGAGCAGGCGGGGCAGTCGCAGTATTTTGCACCGGATGCCTTGAGCTCCTCGGCATGCGCAAGAAACTTCTTCTGACCCTCTGCGCCGAAATACTTCACAGCGGTGTCCGAGCCTGCAAAAGCGAGGAGATCATCAATAGGCTCGATATCCTCCTCAAGCTCCTTTATGAATTTCTTGGCCTCTTCTGCCTGACGCTCGGTGCCGACAGAGGCAAGATAAGCCTGTGCGGCGGCCTTGGCCTCTGCACAGCAGCTGGAAGCTGCAATAAGCTCGTTGATTTTGTCAATAATATATGTGTCCATGAAAAAACCTCCGTAAATTTATTATGTATCCATTATACTACGATGCGGGATATATGGCAAGAGACGGCGCGTGTTCAATGATCGGATTTCAGGCCGGCGCCGCACATGGTTATGAGGCAGTCGGAAGTCTTGCCGTATATCCGGCAGTACTCGAGATATGCCGCGTAGTTGGCCGCGGTGGTATGCTCACAGTATATACCCTTTTGCGCAAGCGCGGCGCGTGCAGCCAGTATTTTGCCCTCCGGCGCGTGTACAAAGCGGACGTTATGCTTCCTGCACAGGGCGAGTATCTCTTTACCGCGCATGGGCTTGCCGATTGCTATGCCTTCCGCGAGAGTAGGCGATGGAATGACTCCAACCGGCGTATCTGAGCCGCTGGCCGATGCGCGCAGGAGCGGGTCGCAGTTCTCGCTCTGCAAGGCAATGACCTGCGGCATTCTGTCTATAACGCCGCTGCAGAGAAGATGCTCCAGCGCGTACATGGCGCCGAGAAACAGAGTCCCGTTCCCGACAGGGATAACGATGTTTGCCGGAATACGCCCGAGCTGTTCGTATGTTTCATAGATATAGGTTTTGGTTCCTTCGTAGAAAAAGGGATTGTATACATGATTTGCATAATATACGCCGTCATGCTCGACCTTTGCGCGGCAGACCTCCGCGCAGTGGTCGCGCGTGCCCGGTACGACGGTGCATACCGCGCCATGCGCGCGGATCATGTCGATTTTCTTCGGTGAGGTACCTTCCGGAACGAATATCTCACAGGCGATACCGGCCTTTGCGCAGTAGGCGGCAACGGAATTACCGGCATTGCCGCTGCTGTCCTGTACTACCCTGTCAACGCCTATTGCCTTGCAGTGTGAGATCAGCACTGCCGCACCGCGGTCCTTGAAGGATAGCGTCGGCATGAAATAGTCCATTTTAAGCAGGACGTCTTCGTCAAGGCGGACTACCGGCGTCATTCCCTCGCCGAGGGTGATCGACCGCCAGCTGTCGCCGTCGAGCGCCATATATTTGCGGTAGCGAAACTCGCTCCACTCGTGAGTGTCAATCCCGCTGAGGGTAAATCCAGGCGGAGCGTAGTCAAGAGTCCAGAGCCCGCCGCAGCTGCAATGGGGTTTACGTGTGCCTGTAGACTCTATATGACCGCATTTTGAGCATACAAAGTTCATTTTATATCTTCCTCCAGCTCTTAATGGTGAAAAAATGATATTATCCGATTGGCCGGATAAATTATAATTTATGGAGAATGGAAAGTCAATTTAAAAGGAGAAGCAGGATAACATGTAATAAGGAAAACTTGTCATTGTGCATAATGATTTGCGCCCGTGTTTGTGTTATATTGAACAGCAAAGGTGGGATGGTATCTTGACAAAACTGAATATGTGGGTAAAGCGCCTTTCGCTGCCGTTTTTGTGGGCAGCCGGAGTTCTTATAGTCCTTGCCATGGCGCTGGCTCATATTGCGGATAATGAAAGGCTTGCGGATATCTGTTATTTTGCCGCGTTTGTGTTGTCGGGGCTGCCGGTGCTGCTGAGGGCAATTCAGGCGCTGCGTTTCAAAACGGTCAGTATCGAGCTTCTTGTGTCTATCGCAGCTGCCGGCGCGTGTGTGATCGGAGAGTTCAACGAGTCCGCAATAGTGACGTTTTTATTCCAGTTCGGCTCGTTTCTTGAGCAGAAAACCATGAAGAAAACACGGTCGGCGATCAAAGCGCTGACCGAGATGGCGCCGTCCACCGCATGCAGGATCATAAAAGCGGAAAATAACGGAGCCTTTGAAACGGAAGAAATCGACGCGGATGAGGTGGAAATAGGCGATATTCTTCTTGTCAAGGCCGGAAGTCAGATCGCATCTGACGGCATTGTAGTTAAAGGCGAGGGCTATGCGGCGGAAGCAAGTATTACCGGTGAAGCGCTGCCAAAGCACAAATCGGCTGGCGATACGGTATATGCCGGGACTATTCTCGACAGCGGCGCTTTGCAGATGCGCGCAGTCAAGGTGGGCGAGGATACCACTTTTTCAAAAATCATTGCGCTTGTGGAAGAGGCGCAGGATGCAAAGTCTCCGGCGGAACGGTTTATTGATCGTTTTGCAAAATATTATACGCCTGCGGTCATTCTGATAGCTGCCGCCGTGCTTGTTTTTACACGGAATATTGATACTGCGATTACTGTTCTTGTGCTGGCATGCCCGGGCGCGCTGGTGATCGGCGCGCCCATTGCCAATGTAGCCGGTATCGGACGGGGCGCGCAGGAGGGCATCCTGCTCAAAGGCGGGGACAGTATTCATACGTTTGCAAAAACAGATACCGTCGTTTTTGATAAAACAGGAACGCTGGGATGTGACCGGAAATTATGCCGTACCGGAAGATGCCTGCCCGACCTACGCCAAGGCGTATCAGCTGCTGGAGACATTGGACAAGGCGTTCTCATGCTGAATATGAAGCGTCAAAAACGCGGGCCCCGGGCTGATACCGGGACTCGCGTTTTTGGTATTTGATGTATTAACACCTGCTCAAAGCGGCATTATTTCGCGGAGAAGAACGCTGTGCAGAGCTTCACAAAAGCATCCTGATCGGCAGCGGCCATAAGCTCACGCGCCGAGTGCATAGCCAGTATCGGCACACCTATATCGACAGCCGGCATTGCCAGCAGGGACGAGGCCATCGAGCCGACAGTGCTGCCGCCCGGCAGATCGGCGCGGTTCATGTAAATTTGCAGCGGGATGCCGTATGCGTCGCAAAGCCCTTGTATTACGGCGCAGGTCTCCGCATCAGAGGCGTAGCGCGGGCTGCGCTTGAGTGCGACGCCTCTGCCGAGCAGAGGCGCGCAGGACGGATCGGCGTACTCCGGATGGTTCGGGTGCATCGCGTGCGCAGCGTCGCACGAGAGCAGCATGCCGTTCATACATGCGTCAAGCATCGTGGCGCGGTCAAGGCCGAGCGCCAGAGAGAGCTTTTCAAGTATGACGGAGAGTGTGCTGCTGTCCGCGCCGCGGCGGGTGTTGCTGCCGATCTCCTCGTTGTCGTAGAGTACGGCAAGATTTATTCCGTCTCCGTCCGAGTTGGCAAGGCTGCGCAGACATGCATGCACGGAGGTAAGATTGTCCAGCCGCGGCGAAGAAAGCAGGTCGTGCTCAAAGCCGATGACAGACGCGGCTTCATAGCAGTACGCGCAAAGCTCAAAGGACAGAATGTCGGCAGGTGAGACGGCCAGCCGCTCTGCAAGCCGACCGACAAGATAGCCCTCTTTCTCCCATGCATGCTGTACGGTGCGGCATATGGGCAGCATATCGACGTTGGCTTTATACGGTTTGCCGTTGTTGACAGTCCGATCCATATGCATGGCGACGTTGGGAATCACAAGAAGCGGCTCATCCCATGAGACGAGACGGCGCTCCGGCCGCATGGGGTCGTCAGTGCGCAGCATGGCGACGCCGGCAAGACCGAGAGGTCTGTCGAGCCAGGTGTTGAAGATCGCGCCGCCGTAGGGCTCGACGCTCAGACGGCAGCAGCCTCCTGAGACAAGCTCGGGCTGCGGCTTTATGCGCATGCACGGCCAATCCGTATGAGCGGCAGCAACGCGGATAATATTCCGGCTGCCGGTGGTGACTGCGGCAAGAAAGGTGCCGTCCTTGATATAATACCGTCCGCCGCGGCGTACTTCAAATGGCTTTGCGAGGTCGAGCGGGGAGAACCCGTTTGCGTTCAGATACTGTGCGGCCATCTCCACGGTGTGCCACGGGGAACGGCCGCCGTCGAGCCAGCGTATAAGTTCGGGTGTGTATTCGGACATAGAATTACTTCCTTTTATATCTCTTATTCGCGCTTATTTTAGCATGACTGACCCTAAATTGCAAATAATGAGCCGTGTATATTTTTCTGCGGCTGACATGAGTGACAAAAGCTGCGGCAGAAAATACCTCTGCTTTTTCTGATGTGCCGAATATGCGGAGATTGACGATTATTGCATTGAAATCTGTATTAACAGCTAGTATAATATTATAAATTGATTTTCAATATATAACATGAGATAAGAGAATGCATTTGCTGCGGCATGCATCAGGTCTGAAGAGGAAAGTATATGCGTTTATTTGACATTCTAGGCCCTGTTATGGTGGGGCCATCCAGCAGTCATACGGCGGGCGCCGTGCGTATCGGACTTGCCGCGCGGAAGCTTCTGGGGGAAGAGCCTGCGCATGCGGACATCTCCCTTCACGGCAGCTTTGCGCTTACCGGCCACGGCCATGGGACGGACTGCGCGCTCGTTGCCGGGCTGCTCGGCATGCAGCCGGATGATCTGCGTATTCCGGACAGCTTCAAGGAGGCGGAAAAGCGCGGACTGACAGTCAAGCTCTCTGCGGTGCAGCTGAGGAACGTGCATCCCAATACCGCAAGATTGCAGCTCACCGGCGTGAACGGGCGCACGCTTGACGTTGTTGCGGAGAGCATAGGCGGCGGCAGGATACGCATTGTTTCAATCGACGGGATCGACGCGAATTTTTCCGGCGAGCACAATACACTTATCGTGCACAATCAGGATGTGCCAGGACATGTTGCAGCCGTCACGACTGCACTCATGCAGCGGCATGTCAATATTGCAAGCATGCAGCTCTACCGCAGCGAGCAGGGCGGCTATGCCGTTATGATACTCGAATGTGATCAGCCGATCCCGACGGATATTGAGGAGTGGCTGAGCCATATCGACGGCATTATGAAGATCACTATATTCAATCAGGAGGATCCCGAATGAGCTTTAACAGTATCGCCGCTATGCTTGAGGTATCGGAAAAGACAGGTATGCCGCTTTACACGGTGATCTGCGAGGATGACTGCCGCGAGAACGGATATTCTCCTGAGTCATCCCACCGTCAGATCTCGGCGCTTTGGGAGGCGATGCTCCAGTCAAGCCAGCAGTACCGCGCATCTGACCGCTCAAACAGCGGCCTTATCGGCGGTGACGCCGATAAGCTGAGAACGGCGGCAAAGGAAGGACGGCTTGTCGGAGGAACATATTTTCTCCGCGTCACAGAGGAAGCGCTGCGCGTTGCGGAGTGCAACGCATGTATGAAGCGTATTGTAGCCGCGCCTACTGCTGGAAGCTGCGGCGTGCTTCCAGCGGTGCTTATCCCGCTCACAGAGGAGACTGGAGTGAGCACCGAGCTTGTGCTTCAGGCGCTCTATATTGCGGCAGGCTTCGGTCAGGTCACCGCTGCACGGGCTAACGTGTCCGGCGCGGAGGGCGGCTGTCAGGCGGAGATAGGCACGGCGAGCGCAATGGCCGCCGCGGCGCTGACGCATATCATGGGCGGGACGGCGCAGCAGTGCGCACACGCCTTTGCTATCGCGCTCGGCAATCTGCTTGGCCTCGTGTGCGATCCTGTCGGCGGACTGGTAGAGATACCGTGCGTCAAGCGCAACGTTGTAGGCGCTGTAAACGCTGTGAGCGCGGCAAATATGGCGCTCGCGGGAATAACCAGCCATATTCCGGCCGATGAGGTTATCGACGCGATGGGCGAGATCGGGGACGCGCTCCCTGCGAGCCTGCGCGAGACCGGACTCGGGGGGCTTGCAGCGACGCCGACTGCAAAACGAATCACGAAGAATATCCGCTGAACCGTTTTTAACCGGCAGCCGGCAATAAACGCAGGGCGCACAGAAAAATCTGCGCGCCCTGCGTATTTATATGCGGTATTTGCCGTCAGATAGTGTCGACCTTTATGAGATTGGTGCTTCCGGAAAATCCACTGACTGCGCTGCCGGTAAGAACAATATTGTCGCCCGGCTGCAAATTGAGCGCTTTTATTGCGGCTTTGCGTGCGTTGTAGAACAGGACATCCGTAGAATCGACCTGCTCGCCGAGAACAGGGAGAACGCCCCAGGAGAGCGCGAGCTTATACCACACGCGCTTATCTGTCGCAATGCCGACAATATCAATGGGCATGCGGAAACGCGAGACCATGCGCACGGTAGTCCCGGACAGGGAGCTGACGACGATAGCCTTGGCGTTGATGTCGATAGCCATGCCGCAGGTAGCGTGAGAGATAGCGTCGCGCAGATTCTTTATCTTGAAACCGGTGTTCTTGAAGCGCTTTACGTAGTCGATATGCTTTTCCGTCTCCTCTGCGATCGAGGCCATGGTCTGCACGGTCTGCACAGGGTATTTGCCGGCGGCGGATTCCCCGGAGAGCATTATTGCACTGCTTCCGTCATATACGGCGTTTGCCACATCGGAGATCTCAGCGCGGGTAGGACGGGGATTGTATATCATGGATTCGAGCATCTCCGTGGCGGTTATTACGCGCTTGCCAAGGAGGCGGCACTTTGTGATAAGGTATTTCTGGATCGCGGGAAGCTCCGTATAAGGGACCTCTACGCCGAGGTCGCCGCGGCCTATCATAATGCCTTCACATTCGCTGCATATGTCCTCTATATTGTCAATGCCGGACTGGTTCTCGATTTTTGCGATTATGTCGATATTTTCGCCGCCGTTTTCTTTCAGAAAAGCTTTCATGTCGGCGACATCCTTGCGGCAGGAGACGAATGAGGCGGCGACGAAGTCCACGCCGTTTTCAATACCGAAGAGAAGGTCTGATTTATCCTGTTCGCTGAGAAATTCCTGCTTGAGCACCTTGCCGGGGAAGCTCATGCTCTTCCGGTTCGAGAGCTTGCCGCCTACGACGACAGTGCAGTGTATATCGTCGCCGTCTATCGAGGTGACCCTGAAAATAACAAGCCCGTTGTTTACAAGAATGGTATCGCCGACTTCCAGATCCCTGGCAAGATCGGAATAGCTTACGCTGACGATCGTTTCATCACCCTCGACCTCCCTTGTCGTGAATGTGAAATCGTCGCTGTCGTGCAGCATAATCTCACCGTTTTTGAAGGTCTTGATACGGTATTCAGGGCCTTTTGTGTCGAGCATTATGGCAATGGGCAGTCCAAGCTCTTCGCGGACGCGCTTTATCATGTCGAGCTTTTGTTTGTGTTCCTCATGCGTGCCGTGAGAGAAGTTCAGCCGCGCAACATTCAGACCGGCGCGGCACATTGCGGCAAAAGTATCTGCGTCGCTGCTGGCGGGACCGATAGTGCAAATAATTTTAGTTTTTCTCATAACTGCTTCCTTCTGCAATCGAAATTCAAAAAATATTTTAGCATATTACGGTTTCGAGTTCAATAATTGAGAATGGATTTCTTCAAAATTGAGCTTTCTGCACATGAAATTTATGCGGGGAAAACCGGACTTATCACTGCTGCATATTGTCCGGCTTATGGAGTATGTAATATAATAATACGTCCGGATTGAAAACAAATTATATTTACAGGGAGAGTACATATGAAAAAGTTTTTTGCGGAATTCAGGGATTTTATAGCGCGCGGCAATGTGCTGGATATGGCGATAGGCGTCATTATAGCCACAGCTTTCGGCAAGATCACAAATTCACTCGTCAACGATGTTTTCATGCCACTGCTTGGCTGGCTCATCGGCGGTATTGATTTTTCCACCTTCAATTTTACTCTGCCGGCTATTGTGCTTGATGACGGCACCACGATACTGAAAAATCAAGTGGAGATAGGCATAGGGACGTTTATGACAACCGTCATTGACTTCATTCTCATGGCGTTCATTGTGTTCCTGATCGTAAAAGGCTTCAATGCCGCAAAGGGAAAGCTCGAAAAGAAAGAAGAGGAAGAGGAAAAAGCAGAAGAGGCGCCAAAGCCGTCAAAGGAAGAGGAGCTTCTGACTGAAATACGCGACCTGCTCAAGGAAAAGGAAGCGCATAATAATAAAGAATAAACGTCAGCCCATGGTTTTTATAAGGACGCAGTTTGCCCGCACAGATGCGGATGAATTGCGTCCGAATTTTTGTGCAAAATTAATATGAAGTTAGTCTTGACAAAATACCCCTCGGGGGTATATGCTCCAAATACCCCCGAGGGGTATAACAAATGTGCGAGGTGCATGAAATGGAAGACGGAAAATGCTGCTGCTGTCAGCGCCGGAAAGAGCGGACGCCGGAGGAATACAGCAAGCTTATAAACCGGCTCAACCGCATAGAAGGGCAGATACGCGGCATACGCGGCATGGTCGAAAATAACGCATACTGCCCGGATATTCTTATCCAGTCCGCAGCGGTGAACGCTGCCGTAAATGCTTTCAATAAAGAGCTTCTTGCCAACCATATCCGGACCTGCGTTGCGGACGATATACGCGAGGGAAAGGACGAGGTCATCGACGAGCTTGTAGCTACGCTGCAAAAGCTCATGAAATAAGTTTCATGCAGATGAATTACTTTGCATAAAGGAGGCTTGAAGATATGAAGCAATATAATGTGACAGGCATGAGCTGCGCGGCGTGTTCGGCGCGCGTGGAGAAGGCCGTGTCAAAGGTGCCGGGCGTGACTGCATGCTCTGTGAGCCTGTTGACGAATTCAATGGGCGTTGAAGGCACCGCCGCCCCGGAGACGGTCATTGCCGCAGTGCGGGAGGCGGGCTACGGTGCGTCCCTCAAGGGCGCGGGAAAAGCGGCGCCGAGCATGTCCGAGGCTGAGGCGCAGCTTGAGGATCACGAGACCCCAAAGCTAAAGCGCAGACTGCTCTGGTCGCTCGGATTTCTGGTAGTCCTAATGTATTTTTCCATGGGACATATGATGTGGGGCTGGCCGCTGCCGTCGTTTTATAACGGCAATCACATTGCCATGGGACTCACGCAGCTGCTGCTGACCGTTGTGATAATGGTAATAAACCAGAAATTTTTCATCAGCGGTTTCAAGAGCCTGTGGCACCGCGCGCCTAATATGGACACGCTTGTCGCACTCGGATCCGCCGCTGCATTTATATACAGCACGTATGCTCTTTTCGCAATGACGGACGCGCAGGTCAAGGGCGATATGGACGGCGTGATGAAGTACATGATGGACTTCTATTTTGAGTCGGCCGCAATGATCCTTACGCTTATAACCGTAGGCAAAATGCTGGAGGCGCGTTCAAAGGGAAAGACGACGGACGCGCTGAAAGGGCTGATGAAGCTTGCGCCGAAAACGGCGTGTATTCTGCGCGACGGAACGGAAGTGACTGTACCTGTCAATCAGGTGCAGAAAGATGATGTATTCCTTGTCCGGCCGGGCGAGAGCATACCGGTGGACGGCGTGGTGCTGGAAGGCAGCAGCGCTGTGAATGAGGCCGCGCTGACCGGCGAGAGTATACCCGCGGATAAGGCCGCAGGGGACAGCGTGTCTGCGGCGACGGTCAATCAGTCGGGCTTCCTCAAATGCCGCGCAACGCGCGTCGGCGAGGATACGACGCTTTCGCAGATAATCCAGATGGTCAGCGATGCCGCAGCCACAAAAGCACCTATTGCAAAGATAGCGGACAAGGTTTCCGGCGTGTTTGTGCCGGCGGTAATATGCATGGCGCTGGTGACGACCGCCGTATGGCTTCTCATCGGGCAGAGCTTCGGCTATGCGCTTGCGCGCGGTATATCGGTGCTGGTGATAAGCTGCCCGTGCGCGCTGGGGCTTGCGACGCCGGTTGCAATTATGGTCGGCAGCGGACTCGGAGCGAAAAACGGAATACTGTTCAAGACCGCGGCCTCGCTTGAAGAGACCGGAAGGATAGAGATCGTCGCGCTGGACAAGACCGGAACCATCACTTCCGGCGAGCCGAAGGTCACGGATATAGTTCCGGCGGACGGAGGGGATGAGACCACGCTTCTCCGCAGCGCCCTTGCACTTGAGCAGAAGAGCGAACATCCGCTTGCCCGCGCAGTGCTGCAGCACTGCCGCGAAGCCGGCATTACGGCCGGAGACGTATCGGAGTTCAAGGCTTTGCCCGGCAACGGCCTTACGGCTGTGATTGACGGTGTGACTATCTGCGGCGGCAACCTTGATTTCATCGGAAGCCGGGCGGAAGTGACGGATAAAATGAGAGCCGAGGCCGAAAAGCTTTCTGAATCCGGCAAGACACCGCTGTTTTTCGCAGCGGGGGACAGGCTCCTCGGCATAATCGCAGTTGCGGACGTCATAAAAGAGGACAGCCCGCAGGCTGTACGCGAGCTCCAGAACATGGGCATACAGGTCGTGATGCTTACCGGCGACAATGAACGCACGGCAAAGGCAATAGGCGCGCAGGCCGGAGTCGATCAGGTCATAGCCGGTGTTCTACCGGACGGGAAAGAGACTGAGATACGCAGACTCATGCAGCGCGGCAAGGTAGCGATGGTCGGGGATGGAATAAATGATGCGCCGGCGCTGACGCGCGCCAATATCGGCATTGCGATAGGTGCAGGCACGGATGTTGCGATAGATGCGGCGGACGTTGTCCTGATGAAGAGCCGTCTGAGCGATGTTCCGGCAGCTATAAGGCTCAGCCGCGCCACACTCAGGAATATCCACGAGAACCTGTTCTGGGCTTTCTTTTACAATACCATCGGTATCCCTATTGCGGCGGGCGTGTTTATTCCGCTTGGCCTGACGCTCAATCCGATGCTGGGAGCCGCGGCAATGAGCCTGTCCAGCTTCTGCGTTGTATCCAATGCGCTGAGGCTCAATCTGTTCAAGCTTCGTGACGCAAGTCACGATCATAAAAGAAATACTCATCTTAAAGAAATCAGGGAGGAGACAAATTCCATGGAAAAGACAATGAAGATCAAAGGTATGATGTGCGGCCACTGCGAGGCGACCGTGAAAAAGGCTCTTGAGGCTGTCCCGGGGGTCAGCGAAGCTAAAGTGAGTCATGAGAACGGCACGGCAGTCGTTACGCTTTCCGCGCCCGTTGATGACAGCGTACTCAAAAATGCCGTAGAGGCCAAGGATTATACCGTTACCGAGATCAAATAAGCAGGCCTTTCACTTGCCGCTCCGGCTTATCACCGGAGCGGCTTTTTATATGGCTTCAATATGGCTTGTTTTTTGTGCGATATGTGATATACTGTTAAACTGTATGAAAATACGCGGAAAACAGTTTGAAAAGGATAGAAGATATGCCTGAAACTCGTCAGAACAAAAAAAGAGGCCTGCATTTTGAGCACTGGCGCATTATAAGTCTTGGCCTTATGATATATGATGCAGTTGCCGTCAATGCCGCATTCTATATTGCGCTCTGGCTGCGCTATGACTGCAAGTTTGCGGATATTCCGATTTTCTACGTGGAAGCGCTCAAGCATTTTGCGCCGATATATGCGGTGTTCTGCATCCTTATTTTCTGGCGCTGCCGGATGTATAATACTATATGGCGCTTCGCCGGCGCACATGAAATGTACAGGGCGCTCGTGGCAACCGGCACGACGCTCGTTTTCCAGATCGCCGGCACGATAATCCTGACGCATGTGATGGGGACGACAGTGCAGATGCCGCGCATGCCCATTACATATTATTGCATCGGTATCGCGGTGCAGTTTGTGCTCACGATGGGCGTCCGTTTCTCATACAGGATCGTTCTTAGCATGAAGCGTTCGGACAATGAGGCGGGACTGAAGCATGTCATGGTCATCGGCGCAGGAGCCGCAGGCCAGATGATTGTCCGCGACCTCAACAATACCCATAAGGACAGCGATAAGGTCTGCTGCATTATAGACGACAACCCGAATAAATGGGGCCGCTATATGGAGGGCGTGCCGGTAGTCGGCGGCAGGAATGATGTATTTATCAACGTTGAAAAATACCGGATCGACAAGATCATCCTCGCCATACCGAGCGCAACGGTCGAGCAGAAGCGCGAGCTTCTGAGCATATGCAGCGAGACGGACTGCGAACTCAAACAGGTCACCGTTCTCTATCAGCAGATGGGGCAGATAGTAGATTCCGGGTCGATAAAGGATGTCTCCATTGAGGATCTTCTGGGGCGCGAGCCAATAAAGATCGACCTGAGCGAGGTCTTTGAATTCATAAGCGGAAAGGTCATCCTTGTGACCGGCGGCGGGGGTTCCATCGGCAGTGAGCTCTGCCGTCAGATCGCCGCGCACGACCCGAAAACGCTCATAATCTTTGACATATACGAGAATAACGCCTACGATATTCAGCTTGAATTGAAGGAAAAATATCCGAAGCTTGATTTGGTGACGCTTATCGGCTCTGTGCGCGACAGCCGCCGTATTGAGCAGGTTTTCGAAAGATATCACCCGGAGATCGTTTTTCATGCAGCGGCGCACAAGCATGTGCCGCTGATGGAGGACAGCCCCTGCGAAGCGATAAAAAACAACGTCCTCGGCACATATAAGACGGCCTATGCGGCTGTTACCCACGGCTGTAAGCGTTTCGTGCTTATTTCCACGGACAAGGCCGTAAATCCGACAAATGTCATGGGCGCATCGAAGCGTCTGTGCGAAATGGTTGTCCAGAGCTTTGACAGAATGGTAAAGCTTGGACAGGCATGCAGGATCCCCAGCCTGAGTGTGCATGGAAACCCGCTGGCAAAGGCGGAAAATGATGCGGGGACAGAGTTTGTCGCCGTGCGTTTCGGAAATGTTCTTGGCAGTAACGGCTCCGTCGTGCCGCTCTTCAAAAAGCAGATCGCGCGCGGCGGCCCTGTTACCGTCACGCATCCTGATATAATAAGGTATTTCATGACCGTCCCCGAAGCCGTGAGTCTCGTGCTTCAGGCGGGAGTTTATGCACATGGCGGCGAGATATTTGTGCTCGACATGGGGGCGCCCGTGAAAATAGACAGTCTGGCGCGCAACCTTATAAAGCTCTCCGGGCTGAGACCGGATGTGGACATAAAAATTGAGTACACGGGTTTACGGCCCGGCGAGAAGCTTTACGAGGAAAAGCTGATGAGCGAAGAGGGGCTTGAAAAGACGGCAAACGACCTGATCTTTATCGGCCATCCGGTAGATTTTGACACTGCCGAGTTCTTGAGCCGGGTAAACGAGCTCAAGGAAGCGGCCTATTCCAATGACGAAAACATACGGGAGCTAGTTATAGATATGGTCCCGACGTATGTACCGTTCGCCGTCGCTCCGGCGCGCAAGGAGCTTACGCATACGGGCGCATAAATAGATAAAATAATATAAACCGAGGCCGGGCAAAAGCCCGGCCTCGGTTTGTTCAATTCTCCCTGATTAAAAACTCAGGCTCTTTCAAAATGTTCATGAATTCCTCACCGGTAATGGTCTCACGCTCATAGAGGTATTTTGCAAGCTCGTCGAGCTTTTCCCTGTTGTCGGTAAGGATCTTCAAAGCTTTGTCATGCTGCTTCTTGACAAGCTCCACGACCTCGCGGTCGATCTCACGCTGAGTATCAGCGGAGCAGGCGAGGGATGTGTCTCCGCCGAGATATTGATTCGTAACGACCTCAAGCGCGACCATATCAAACTCGTCGCTCATGCCGTAGCGCGTTATCATGGCTCGCGCAAGCTTTGTAGCCTGTTCAATATCGTTGGATGCACCGGTAGTGATGGAGTTGAAGATCAGCTGCTCTGCGGCGCGGCCGCCGGTGAGCGTGGCTATCTTATTCTCGATCTCTTCCTTGGTCATGAGATAGTGGTTGCCGTCCTCGACCTGCATGGTGTAGCCGAGAGCGCCGGAAGTGCGCGGAACAATGGTGATCTTCTGCACGGGCGCAGAGTGCGTCTGCATGGCGGCGACGAGAGCGTGACCGATCTCATGGTACGCGACAATGTGCTTTTCATGGTCTGTGAGTATGGCGTTCTTCTTCTGATAGCCTGCGATGACGACCTCAATGCTCTCCTCAAGATCGGCCTGTGTCACAAACTTGCGGTCACTGCGCACCGCGCGCAGCGCAGCTTCGTTTACAATGTTGGCAAGCTCTGCGCCGGACGCGCCGGATGCCATGCGGGCGATCTTGTTGAAATCCACATTTTCTGCAAGCTTGATCTTCTTTGCGTGGACCTTGAGTATTTCTTCCCTGCCCTTGAGATCCGGCAGCTCGACGGGAACACGGCGGTCGAAGCGGCCGGGACGGGTGAGCGCGGGATCGAGAGAATCAGGCTGGTTGGTCGCGGCGAGGATGATGACGCCGTTGTTGCTGTCAAAGCCGTCCATTTCGGTGAGCAGCTGGTTGAGAGTCTGTTCGCGCTCATCGTTTCCCGACATGTTGCCCTGACGCTTCTTGCCGATGGCGTCTATCTCGTCTATGAATACTATGCAGGGCGCTTTTTCCTTGGCCTGCCTGAACAGGTCGCGCACCTTGCTTGCGCCCATGCCGACAAACATTTCAACAAACTCGGAGCCGGACATGGAGAAAAACGGGACGTTTGATTCACCGGCGACAGCCTTGGCAAGCATGGTTTTACCGGTTCCCGGAGGGCCTACAAGCAGAACGCCCTTTGGCATGTTCGCGCCGATTTCCCTGTATTTCTCCGGATTATGGAGATACTCGACGATCTCGGCGAGATTTTCCTTCGCTTCCTCTTCGCCTGCAACATCGTCAAACTTGATGCCGTCGGCGGATTTGACGTATACCTTCGCGTTGGAGCCGCCCATATTGAACATCAGGGAGTTGGGACCGCCGGCGCTCTTAGCCATATTTTTGAACATTATATCGCCTATCCAGACGAAGATAATAATGGGCAGCACCCACGTGAGGAAAAAGCTGAGCAGCGGGGAGGTCTGCTGTACTATCTCGCTTGAAAACTGTGCACCGGCCTTGAAAAGACGCTCAGTGAGGTTGGGGTCGTCCATCACGCCGGTTTTATAGTAATTCTCCTTGGCCTTGTCGGTGAATACGATCTCTGTACTGCTGACCTCAACAAGACCGATGTCGCCGTCCTCGGTCATCTTCATAAATGTACCGTAATCAACTTCCTTTACCTGTGCGGTAAAGAGCGCCGGTGCGGCAAAGATATTGAAAATGAGAATAAGAAGCAGTGCGACGATAGAATAATAGACAAGAGGCCGCTTGTTTGGTTTCTTGATCTCGTTCATAGCTGTTCTCCGTTCCATGATTTTAATTCTATAAATTATAGCATGTTTTCCAAATTATAAAATACAGAGTTTTTGTGAACTGTTAGAAAATAAACTGTATCTTTTAAATAACTTCGGCTGCGTATCCTTAGCATGATATTAACGCCTGCGGGGCGTATAATATAGCCAAAAATGAAAGGAAAAGAGGGGGTATTTATGGAGCTCTGGAAAGAGCTTGAGGCCGAGGGGATAGACAAGGCGCTTATCGACGAGATACGCGCTTTCAGAGCGGCGCATCCGGCGCCGCCGGAGGCCGGATCGCGTATTCCGAATCCAAAATATATCTATTACGGCAGAGAGATATGGGAGAGCGCTGCCGCGGCGCTTCTGTGCGGAGAGCATCTTCTGCTTGCAGGGCCAAAAGCGACGGGAAAAAACGTTCTGGCTGAGAATCTGGCCGCAGCATTCGGGCGGCCGTGCTGGGATGTCTCAATGTACATAAATGTGGATGCGGCCTCGCTGATCGGTGCGGATACGCTTGCGGACGGAAATGTGGTGTTTCGCGAGGGGCCGGTATGCCAGTGCGCCCGTCTCGGCGGCTTCGGCGTGCTCGACGAGGTGAATATGGCGAAGAATGAAGCTCTGGCGGTTCTGCACGCGGCGCTGGATTTCCGGCGCGTGATAGATGTTCCGGGATATGACCGTATATTCCTTGACACGGCGGCGCGCTTCATCGGAACGATGAACTACGGCTATGCCGGCACACGCGAACTGAATGAGGCGCTCGTATCGCGCTTTGTGGTGCTGGATATGCCGGTGATTTCTCAGGAAAATCTTGAAAAGCTGCTCCGCCGGGGATTCCCGGAAATGAAACCCGTTTGGATAGGGCAATTTGCAGAGCTCTTTCAGGAGCTTCGCCGGAAATGCGACAATGCGGAGATATCCACAAAAGCACTGGATCTGCGTGGGCTGCTCTCGGCGCTGCATCTTATCGAAAAAGGCATAAGCTCCGGGCAGGCACTGAAACTGGGTATCATAAACAAGGCGTTTGACCCGTTTGAGCGTCAGCTCGTGGCGGACGCGGTGTGGTCGCGCATCCCCAGAGATGCAGACAGGACAAAGCTGTTCGGAGTCTGACATGGACAGAGAGGATATCGAAAGCCGGAGAGCCGATAATCAGGTGTGGAACGGAGCGCAGGATTACAGTATTCGCCCGGAATTCCGCGCCTTTGACAGGCACGGCGATGCGGAGCTGTATTTCAACACGGTCATCGGCCTTGCCTGCCGCTATTATGATTTTGAAAAGTTCAGGCCGCTTTTCAACGCGTTCCAGAGCCAGCCGCGCGGCGATTTCTACAGCGACCTGTTCTGGCTTGGTCTGGAAGGGGCTGCATTTGAACGCGCCGTAAAGGACAGGCCGGTCCTTGATGAGCTCAGGAAAGAATATGCGCGCAGCGTGCTTGACGGGGGCAGGAAAAGCGCCGTCCGCGGGAGCATTGATGATCTGCGCGGGGCGTGGTATCAGCGAGCGCTGGGCGAGCCGGAAAAAGAGGACGAATGGGAAAAAGGCGTACTAGATGCCCTCAGCTTTCCGCCGGAACTCAGCGAACGGCAGATCACGGAACGCATGGAAGAGCTGCTTTACCGCTATTTCCGCCGCGCCCGCCGCAGTATCACGGACCGCCAGTGGGCGGCGTGGGTGGATCGAAGCATAAACGGTAAAGGAAATAGATCAGGAGCGTTTGTCAAACGCAATGCGCTGCGCAGACTCGGACAATACGACGGCGGTTCAACGGAGGGAACGGCCGGAAAGGCCAGAAGGGCGTGGATGCTGCTGCAGGGCAAAACGCCTGAGCCTGTGCTGCGCCGGTATGTGGAGGACGTTTTCGGCGCGTCCATGCTCACGCCGGCCGAACTTGCGGAGGCAGAGCGTGAGCTGTGCACGGGAATCCATAGAAACTGCCGGCTGCATTTTACGCGCGGCGCACCGGCAAAGCGCGAGGTCAGCCGCGAGACAGCGTGGGACATTGAGAGCTTCAAGCGTCAGCGCGTGAAAAACCGCGAATATTTTCAGGAGCACATCGTGCAGAACCGGCTTGTAATATCACAGCTTGCGCAGAAGCTCCAGAACACCATCCTGCTCCAGCGCGACGTGAGTGAGAACCTTTCGCGTGCAGGCCGGGTCTCACCGCCGAACGCGTGGCGCGGCAGCGCGCTGAGCGATGAGAAGATATTTCTCCAGCGGCGTCAGGCAGAGTTGGGGGAGCTGTCAGTAGATATTCTTCTCGACGGCTCGGCATCACAGAACAGACAGCAGGAGAAGCTGTCAACGCAGGCCTTTATCATAGCCGAGAGCCTTTCGCGCTGTCAGATTCCGGTGCGGGTCTCGTCCTACTGCTCGATAAGCGGCTGTACGGTGCTGCGTGTTCTGCGCGATTACAACGAGAGCGGAGGAAACGACGCAATATTTGACTATGCTGCCGCCGGATGGAACCGAGACGGTCTGGCCATGCGCGCGATCGGTTGGCTGATGCGCCGCAGCCATAGTGACCACCGGCTTCTGATAATCCTGTCAGACGCAAATCCCAACGATGACGAGAAAATACCTGACACGGGCATTCTTCCGGGCGGAAAAATTTACGGCGGTAAGCTTGGCGTGCAGGATGCCGCCGCAGAGGCGGCGAACCTCAGGCGTCAGGGCATAGCGCCGGTATGCGTGTTTACCGGCAGCGACGTGGAGCTTGAGGGGGCGCGGAAAATATATGGACGGGATCTTGTGAGAATACCGTCCGCCGGATGGTTTGCGGACACTGTCGGAAAGCTTATACAGGGACGTATAAAAGAGCTGTGATAAATAAAAACAGCACATGGCGGAATCATAGCCTGCCATGTGCTGTTTTTTTATCAGATAAAGAACTTTTTATGCAGAGAATCTCTGAGGGGCCTGCTGCACCCGATGACGATGAGCATTACTCCGATGATCACGCATCCTGCCAGAGGGTAGAAGGCCCAGATAAAGCCCGCGTGCATATTGAAGTTGAGGTTAAGCAGAAATTCTATCAGAACATTATATAATCCGATAAGTATGAACATACCGCCGAAGATGAAGAAATATCCTTTGCGCAGGTATTTGAGCAGGGCGGCAGCCGCAGAGAGTATCAGGCACGCCCCGCCGATAACGGGCAGCGCGAAGGAGAGAAACCAGCGGCCGCCGGTCGCGCAGTTTATATACAGCAGATAAAGCGCCAGAGCCGCGAAATCGGACGGAATAAAGATCACAGGATTGGGCGACTTGAACCACAGCGGAAGCACAACGAGAATATACAGCAGGAGTACTGCTCCGGCAGCGTAGCCCGACCATATGATTTTCCCGTTTACCTGCCAGTCAACGAGGAAAACGGTGACAATAGGCAGCAGAAAAAGCATGGTTATAATGAACATTATACCGGAGCGGTTGACATTTTCCGGATTTATGCCGTTCTCCTTCGGATACGGAGACTCGCCATTGGGACGGCTTACTTCCGGGTTGAATACGACCGTTCCGCATAGCGGACATTTTTTCTCGCTGTCCGCCAGTTCCACACCGCATTTTATACAATACATTTATATCATCCCTTCCGATTTTATCTCAGCGCTCGTTGCTCTCTACCTTTACGTGGATGCCAAGCTCGCGCAGCACCTTGTAAAAGTGCATCTCAAGCTCAGGCTCTTCTATATTGCGCACAAGGTTGATATACGTTGTTCCGCCGTATGAGAGCAGGGCGCAGTTATATGCGCTGCACGAAGGCACTCCGATTATGAAATCCATACGCTCTACATACTGCTGCATGACTTCGGGTAAGCGCACGAGACCGAGGTTTGACATGCACAGGCAGGATTTCCGCTCGCCGACAGTGTCGAACACAGCCTTCATCGCGGCGTTTTTTACAAAGAGCGGCATGACTTTCAATATGGGTGATTTCTCACTGTTGACATTTGCGGCAATCTTGGTGCTCATCTGCTTGGCGGTGTTGTCGATGCCCATGCGGTGGTGCACGGCGCTGCATATCTCGCTGAAGGTGTAGTCGCCGAGCTTCGGGTCGATCTCAGGCGTGATGAAAAGCGCAAAATTGCGCATGGTCTTGCTCGGGAAAAGACTGCGCAGGTTTACCGGAACCAAAACCTTTACCGGCTTGCGCAGCTTTCGGAACGGCACTTTCTCGGCCTGAAGCCGCAGGATAGCCTGCATCATGGCTGCGGTGAGAAATTCTGTGACCGTGGCCGAATACTCATGCGCCTTGTCCTTGACTGCGGCGGCGTCGAGCATAAATGTTGTGAGATGGACAAAACCGTCCGGCTCTTTTGTGCCGGTCAGCTTGTACGCCGTGGCTTCGCGCCGGCCTGCGCTGACAGGCGCGGCGTTTTTGAGAAAGCTGTCTTCAAGCTCCTCGGGAGAGGGCTCGTCGAGACGGCAGAGAACGCCGTCCATGTTCGGCACGGTCACGCCGTATCTGCGAGAAATATACTCGGCCAGCAGCGTTTTAAGGAAGATCATGCCGCCGGTACCGTCCGTGAGCGCATGGAATAGCTCCACGGCAATACGGTTTTTGTACACCACAATACGGAAAGCGCATTTTTTTATTGAAGAGTACGGCATATGCACCAGCGGATAGCTGTGCTCCTCAGAGATCGGCGGCACATCTGGCACACGCTCCAGATAAAACCAGAACAGACCCTTGCGCAGGCGCACATTGATGGAAGGAAAGCGCCGCATAGTGACGTCAAGCGCGGCGCGCAGTATTTCCCTGTCAACAGGCTCGCTCAGCGTGGCCGAAATGCGGAAAACATTGCTCCATTTTCTGCGCAGTGCAGCGGGGTATATCTTTGCCGCATTGTCAAGCCGCATCCAGCCGGGCTTCTGCTCTGCTGCCATAATGCGCGAGAGGAACTTATTCATCTCGTCAAAGTCGGACATGTTCTCGTTGAGCATGTACAGCACGTATGCGTGCCAGCGCTCAGGCGCAATAATAAGCTTGCTTTTGCAGCCGCTCTGCGTGAGCTTTTCGTGCAGGCGGCGGGAATCGTCCAGCAGTATCTCGTCTCCGCCGACAAATATCAGCGAGGGAGGCAAGCCATCAAGGTCGCCAAAAAGGGGAGAGGCCTGCGGCGCGGTCTCATCGTCGGTATAGCATTCCGCATAGAAACGCAGAAGCTCTTCTGTGAGAGACGGATCGTTTTCACGGTTGGTCTCATACGAATTGCCTGAGCCGGTCAGGTCGACCCACGGAGAGATGGCGATAAGGCCGCTTGGCAGCGGCAGATTTTTTTCTTTCAGGCGCAGACACAGCGCATAAATAAGTCCGCCGCCGGCGCTCTCCCCGCACAGGCAGATCTGGCCGGGAGTGTAGCCCTTTGAAAGAACATAGCGGTAGGCCTCCTCAGCGTCGTCTACCGCGCCGGGGAACCGCGTCTCCGGTGCAAGACGGTAGGCAGCGCAGAAAACGCGCACCCCGCACTCGGCAGCCAGCGTCGACGCGAAGCCCTTGGCATAATCGAGATCGCCGCAGGTATAACCGCCGCCGTGGAGATACAATATCATCCCGGAACGCCGTTCATTCTTCGGTATGACCCATGCGCCCTCAAATTTATCAAACGGATGGTCCTGCACGATAACGTCATGGCGGTGAATGGCTTCCATCAGCTCGCCGAGCTTGTCCTGCCCCTTGCGTGTGACCTCAAGTGAGCAGCCTGCAACAAAGGGCTTGAAAAAATTAAGCTGTGATCTGACCAGCTTTGCAGATAATCCCATTAATTTAAACCTCTAGGAAAAAATAACTCTTTCTCTTATAGTTCTAATAATATAGCAGATAGAAGGAAAATAATCAATAAGCTGAACCTAACAGTTAATGACCTGTTAAAAAATATCTCCGGGGCATGGTTGTACTTTTTTCAGTTTATGTTAAAATATTAAAAAAGGAATAAGTCGGGGTGATCAAATTGTATTTCTATGAAATCGGCGACAGGCTGACTGCATCCGGGCATGAGCCGGCGGAAGACACGCCGGCAGTTGTCCTTATGAGCTCAGAGGAGCTTTCGCATGGGGCGGAAGTGAAAGGACTCGACAGGGTGATCCGACACACTCCAAGTGCGCGTGACGCCAGAGTGTGCAAGGCGGAAGTGCGCTCCGACTGCCTCACCGGGACGCTCGTTATCCCGCAGGCGTGGAAAGACGGCGGCAAACTCGCATGCGGCTACCTTATAACCGCAAAACGAGTGATCCTTGTGGACGATACGGGGGCGCTGGCATCGCATATCAAGCATATTTCAAAGGAGAAATATTGGATGGGAGGCGG
The DNA here is from genome assembly GCA_900546515.1 of uncultured Eubacteriales bacterium. Taxonomy (GTDB): domain Bacteria; phylum Bacillota; class Clostridia; order Oscillospirales; family Oscillospiraceae; genus Limivicinus. The sequence goes on from URDG01000008.1 coordinate 58,252, forward strand.
CGTCGGCCGGTTTCTCTACAGCTTTTTTGAGCGTCTTATTTCAAAGGATCTTCATCATCTCGAGGAGATAGAGGACAAAGCGCAGCAGCTTGAGGACAGGGTGCTCGCGGGGGAGCTGGATGGATTCAACGCACCGATGACAATGCTGCGCAAAGAGACCATGGCATGGTTCCGCTATTATTCTCAGCTTGACGATGTCGCATGTGAGCTGCACGAAAACGAAAACGGCTTTTTTACGGAGAAGGAACAGCTGTTGTTCCGCGCATTCGAGGACAGAGTCATAAGACTGCGCGAGGAGGCGCAGCTCCTGCGCGAATATTGCTCCCAGATACAGAGCATGTTTCAGGCGGAGATAGATATAAAACAGAACCGTATAATGCAGATACTGACTATTGTGACGACTGTTTTCCTGCCGCTTTCACTGCTTGTCGGCTGGTATGGAATGAATTTCACCGGCATGCCGGAGCTTACATGGAAATACGGCTACCCTGCGATAGTTGTGGTGAGTATCTTGATAGTGCTTGTGAGCATACATATCTGCAAAAAGAAAAAGTTTTGGTAACGGCTTTGTTTATTTATTGTTTTTTGAAAAGAATTGACATACTTATTTGCGGGGATTAATATTCAGTAAAAGACAGATCAGGAGGGTACAGATCAGATGAAATACGGTTTTATAAAGGCGGCCGCGGCAAGTCCCAAACTCAAGGTGGGGGATACGGTATATAATCTTGAGCAGGCGAAGAAATGCTTTGACGAGGCTGAAGACATGGGCGCAAATCTGCTCGTGCTGCCGGAGCTGTACCTCTCCGCTTATACCTGCGGCGATCTTTTTTATTCGGACAAGCTTTTGAACGGCGCTCTTGAAGCGCTCGCGGCTCTGCGAGAGTATACGCGCGGCAAGCGCTGCCTTGCGGCCGTCGGTGTTCCGGTGCGTATAAACAGCAAGCTCTATAACTGCGCCGCGGTCATTCAGAACGGCCGGATACTCGGCCTCGTGCCGAAGGTCGCGCTGCCGAACTACAGTGAGTTTTATGAAATGCGCCAGTTCACATCCGGGGCTGATTATCGCGGACCGGATGTGATAGAAATAGCCGGGGAGAGCGTTCCGTTCGGCCGTCATCTTCTGTTCTGCTGCCGTGAAATGGAGGATTTTGTGCTCGGCATAGAGATCTGCGAGGATCTTTGGGCGCCTGTCCCGGAGTCGACGGGGCTGTGCCTTGCCGGGGCGACCGTCATTGCAAATCTCTCGGCCTCAAATGAGCTCATAGGCAAGGATGATTACCGCCGTCTGCTCGTTTCGTCTGCTTCCTCAAGGCTTATCTGCGGCTATGTCTATGCCAGCGCCGGACACGGCGAATCCACGCAGGATCTCGTTTTTTCAGGACACTGCCTTGCGTATGAAAACGGCGCAAAGCTTGCCGAAAGAAAACCGTTTGCCTCGGAGGAGATCATAAGCACGGAGATAGACATTTTCAAGCTCAGAAGCGCGCGCCATCTCTGCACAAGCTTTGACGAGAGTCAGGCGCCGGAGTGCCGCAGAATATATTTCGATCAGGAGGTACGTGAATCAAAGCTCACGCGCTTCATTCCGCGCCATCCGTTCATCCCGTCCGACGGGGAGATACTTGCCGGGCGCGCGGAGGCTATACTCAGGATACAGTCTGACGGCCTCATGCGCCGTATAGAGCACATAAACTGCCCGAAGATCGTTGTCGGCGTCTCCGGCGGGCTTGACAGTACGCTTGCGCTGCTCGTCATGGTAAGGGCGATGGACATGCTTGGGCGCAGCAGAAAAGACATCATTGCGGTCACTATGCCGTGCTTTGGGACGACTGCGCGCACGCGCAGCAACGCCGAAAAGCTCTGCGACGAACTCGGCGTGAGCTTCCGCACGGTCGACATCAGCGCCTCAGTCAGGCAGCATTTTGCCGACATCGGCCATGATGAGAGCGTTACGGACGTCACATATGAAAACTGTCAGGCGCGTGAACGCACACAGGTGCTGATGGATATTGCAAACGAGACCGGCGGGATCGTAGTCGGCACCGGCGACCTGTCCGAGCTTGCACTTGGTTGGGCGACCTATAACGGCGACCATATGTCGATGTACGGTGTCAACGCCTCTGTGCCGAAGACGCTTGTGCGCTATATAGTCGAGTATGAGATGCACCGCTGCAACGAGGCGGCTGCGGCAGTCCTCAACGATATTCTGCTCACGCCAGTCTCGCCGGAGCTGCTTCCGGCCAAGGACGGGGAGATATCACAGAAGACCGAGGATCTGGTCGGCCCATATGAACTGCACGACTTTTTCCTTTACCATATGCTGCGCACCGGCGCGTCGCCCGCACGTATACTCTACCTTGCCGAGTATGCTTTCGACGGCAGCTACAGCCGTGAAGTCATCCTGCACTGGCTGCGCACGTTCCTGCGCCGCTTCTTTGCCCAGCAGTTCAAGCGCTCCTGTCTGCCCGACGGCCCCAAGGTCGGTACGGTCACGCTTTCGCCGCGCGGGGACTGGCGTATGCCGTCCGATGCATCGGCGAGGATATGGCTTGATGAGGCGGCAAGCCTGTAAAAATTAGACATGATTCAGCGCCGGCGTCTGCCGGCGCTTTTCTATGTGCGGAACTTCCGTGTCCGTTTTTATAAATATTAATTTGGTAGTTACGGCTCATCTTCTTGTTATTCGACCATAATTCCTCTTCTGCGTTCGCTTGACGCCGCGCCTGCACAAAGGTATAATACATATATCCGACACCCGGACAATCAATAAAAAAGGAGTACAACTATGGAATTCAGAAACATCACCGTCAAGGAACTTTTTGACAACGAAGCGACCGCCGCAGTCATCAAGGAGCTTGCCCCGCAGCTTCTCAAATACCCCATCAAGCTCTTCAACAAGAAAAAATGCGGCGAAGTGTTTGACAAGGTCGTTGCTACCGGCATAGTTCCCGAGAACATTGCAAAGCAGGCCGAAGCCAAGATCAACGAGATACTCAACAAGTAATAAAGCTGCATCGACTGGAAAAGTCCTGAAATCTTACGGTTTCAGGACTTTTCAAAAATCAGCGTGACTCCGCCGGGATATTCGATCCTGAGGAGGCCTTTGTCGGAGGTGCGGCCAAGCCGCATTCCTTTGTAGATGATAAAGCCTTCGCCGCAGCTTATCTGTTGGGTCTCGCCGTCAAACAGCAGCGCCTTGCCGGTGCCGTTTTTGCTGAATGCGATGTATGAACCGCTGTATCCGGCGGCCTCTATAGTCGGATAAGAGTATGTACTGCCGTCGGATTCGACCCCGGTGAGCGTGTATTTCCCGCTGAGTGCAGCCGAACCGGCAGATTCAGACGGCGCTGCGCTTCTCGTAAGCTCCGCGTCTAATCCGCTGCCCATGATGTTTTCCAGCCGGAGCACGCTGCCTGATATGCTGCCGTTCAGCCTGACAGTGCCGCAGCGCACGGAAAATACTCCGTCGTTCAATGTCCAGCGGCCGGAATAAGAACCGCCGGCGGTGCAGAGCCTGCATTTCCCGCTGCTTTCGAGGCTCAGGGACAGTATATCCGGGTTTTCAGTCTCTTCCAGTGTTATATCTCCGCTCTGCGCGGAGCTGAGAACGTATTCTCCGGCATATTCCGCAGCGGCTGGATCAGGTGCTGCCCGCAGCAGAAAATATGCGCCCCAGAATAACGCAAAAGCGAGAAGTCCGGCCAATGCGGAAATAATAATGCGTTTCAGCGGGAAAGCTTTCTTGGCCGGTATTGCATTTTCCTGCGCTTCACTGCTTTCGGATGTTTTTTCATCGTTGAGCGCGGCGTTTTTCATTTGATTTTCGTTGTCATCCATGATTATACTCCGGGCATATAAAGGTATGATCTGATTTTATCATATTGCGCGTTAATATAAAAGTCGCTGCCGCACAAATTTTCTGTGCAAAGTAAATTTTTGTTTACTTATTAAAAAAACTTTTGCCATATTGTTTAGACTATGATATAATTTTGTCGAAAAAATCTTCGGGGGGGATTGGTGTTATGGGGTCTTCAACAAAGGAAGCTTTTGCCGCAGCGCTGAAGCAGATGATGGCTGTAAAGCCAATGGATAAAATCACGGTCAAGGATCTTGTGGAAATATGCGGCGTGAACCGCCAGACTTTTTATTATCACTTCGACGACGTGTATGATCTTCTCGAATGGGTGTTTGAGGAGGATGCCAGCCATGTCCTGCCTAAGAAGATCGTCTATGACCACTGGCGCGAGGATGTTATGGTGTTTTTTGAATATCTCTATCATAACAGCACCTTTGCCATCAATGTGTATAATTCCAACAGCCGCCTGTATATGCTGCGTTTCCTCAAGGAGCGCCTTCAGAGCTGTATAAGAGGCTTTGCCGAGATAGCCTGTGAAAACCGCAACATCGACCGTCAGGATTTTGAGTTTGTCGTTGAGTTTTATGCAAACGGGATCATAGGTCTCATCTCTCAGTGGCTCGATCTGGGCATGAAGCTGCCGCCGAGCATCACAAAAGAGCGCTTTATAGCAGTGCTGGATAACAGTGTGGAGAACATGCTCTACAGATTCCAGAACAACAAGTGAAAGTATTCCGACAGCCGCGGACAAGTCCGCGGCCTTTTTTATGCCCACACATTCACACATACATCATTTTGCGCCGCCCGCGCAGCAGGAAGTGCGAGACTTGAAATACACACGATTTATGGTATAATATACTTGATTTATTATGCAGATAAGAGGATAGTGCACACATGGCAGGAACAAACGCACAATACGGCAATGACAGTATATCCCAGCTCAAGGGCGCGGACAGAGTAAGAAAACGTCCCGGCGTCATATTCGGCTCCGACGGGTTGGACGGCTGTGAACACGCCGTGTTTGAAATACTTTCAAATTCGATAGACGAAGCGCGAGAGGGTCATGGCGACCTTATCACGCTGACTTATTTTGAAGACAGATCAATTGAAGTCGCAGATTTCGGGCGCGGCTGCCCGATGGACTGGAATCCAAATGAGAAACGCTTTAACTGGGAGCTCGTTTTCTGTGAGCTGTATGCCGGCGGCAAGTATAAAAACGCGGACGGCGGTGATTATGAGTATTCTCTGGGCCTGAACGGTCTTGGATCATGCGCAACACAGTATGCCTCCGAGTATATGGACGTGACTGTCTGGCGCGACGGGAACAAATATTCGCTTCATTTCAAAAAGGGCAAGCCCGTCGGGAAAAAAGGGCAGGAGATGACCGTAGAACCGGCGGACAGAAAGAAAACCGGCACCACGATCCGCTGGCGTCCTGACCGTGAGGTTTTTACGGATATTGAAATACCCGACGAGTATTTTGACGATGTGCTGCATCGTCAGGCGGTCGTCAATGCCGGGGTCACATTCCGCCTCCGCTTAGAGAAAGACGAAAAGTTTGACACACGCGACTACTGTTATAAAAACGGCATTATCGACTATGTCGCCGAGATCGCGGGAGACGGCGCGCTTACCGCACCGGAATTCATTTCCGCGGAACGCAAAGGCCGCGACAGGGAGGACAAGCCGGAATATAAGGTCAAACTGTCAGCAGCGTTCTGCTTTTCAAATAAGGTGCAGGCTATCGAATACTACCACAACTCATCGTGGCTGGAAAACGGAGGCGCGCCTGACAAAGCGGCAAAAAGCGCCTTTGTCTCGGCGATAGATGCATATATAAAGCAGCTTGGAAAGTATCAGAAGAACGAATCTCCGATAAAGTTCCAGGACGTGCAGGACTGCCTTATACTTGTCACGAACTGCTTTTCCACGCAGACGTCATATGAGAACCAGACAAAGAAGGCCATAAACAACAAATTCATACAGCAGGCGATGACGGAGTTTTTCAAGTCTCAGCTTGAGGTCTATTTCATCGAGAACAAGCCCGAGGCCGACAGGATCGCCGAACAGGTACTCATTAACAAGCGCAGCCGCGAGACGGCAGAACGTACCCGTCAAGGTATGAAAAAGAAGCTCTCCGGCAGCATAGATATTTCAAATCGCGTGCAGAAGTTTGTTGACTGCCGCAGCCGAGAGCCGGAGCGGCGCGAGATATATATCGTCGAGGGCGATTCGGCGCTTGGCGCCTGCAAGCTTTCAAGAGACGCCGAATTTCAGGGGATCATGCCTGTGCGCGGCAAGATACTCAACTGCCTCAAGGCGGACTATGTGCGTATTTTCAAAAGCGACGTTATAACAGACCTCATAAAGGTGCTTGGCTGCGGTGTTGAGGTAAAGGACAAACATTCCAAGGATCTTTCAAGCTTTGACCTCAATAATCTGCGCTGGAGCAAGGTCATAATCTGCACGGATGCCGATGTTGATGGGTTCCAGATAAGAACGCTCATATTAACGATGCTCTACAGGCTTGTCCCCACGCTCATACGTGAGGGATACGTGTACATCGCCGAGTCGCCGCTTTATGAGATCGAGAGCAAAGGAAAGACATATTTCGCCTATTCCGACAGGGAGAAGGCGGAGATAATAGACGGACTCAAGGGCGCGAAAGCCAGCATAAACCGCAGCAAAGGCCTTGGCGAAAATGACCCGGATATGATGTGGATGACCACCATGAACCCGGAGACGCGCCGTCTTATAAAGGTCATGCCGGAGGATGCAGAGCGTATGGCGGCTGTTTTTGATCTGCTGCTCGGGGATAATCTTGACGGCAGAAAGAGTCATATTGCCGAATTCGGCTATAAATATCTTGATCTTGCAGATATATCTTAACGGAGGAGCAGAATGAAAAGAGTATATGAGAATACGTTCATCCAGGGACGTGAACTGACAAAAAAATTTATGATAGCCGCGGTCATCAGTTGCATAATGAGCCTTGTGTGCTCAGGAATAGGCAGTCCGTTCCAGTCCGTGTTTTTCTTTTTGACGATAGTCATATTTGTTGCGACGATCTATGTGATGTATAAATACTGCCGCTGCCCGCACTGCGGCCGGCATATAATGCTGGGCGTGCTGAAGATCACCACCTGCCCCAGCTGCCGCCGCAGCCTTATAACCGGCAAGAAGATGAAGAAGAGCCAGATCGGCTATTGATTTGCAGTAAGAGCGGAAAGAAATGGCGAAGAAAAAACAGGAAGAAAAGAAAAAATACGACAATCCAAATGTGCTCGGCCTCCGGGCGGAAGTGCTCGAGCAGCCGATAACAGAGACTCTGGAAACAAACTATATGCCGTATGCGATGAGCGTCATTGTCTCGCGCGCCATTCCGGAGATTGACGGCTTCAAGCCCTCGCACAGAAAGCTGCTGTATACGATGTTCAAAATGGGGCTGCTGACGGGTGCGCGCACGAAGAGCGCGAATATAGTCGGGCAGACCATGCGCCTTAATCCTCACGGCGATGCGGCCATATATGAGACGATGGTGCGCCTTTCGGCGGGCTATGAGGCGCTGCTTACCCCGTTTGTAGACTCCAAGGGCAACTTCGGCAAGGTCTATTCCAGAGATATGTCATATGCGGCCTCGCGTTATACTGAGGCGAAGCTTTCAGCTATCTGCGCAGAAGTTTTCAAGGATATTGATAAGGACAATGTGGACTTTGCCGATAATTACGACGGAAGTATGCAGGAGCCTACGCTGCTGCCGACAGCGTATCCCAACGTTCTTGTTTCCGCAAATTCCGGTATCGCCGTCGGTATGGCAAGCCAGATCTGCGGATTCAACCTGAACGAAGTCTGCACGACGGCGATAAACTATCTGCGCGACCCGGAAGCCGATATAATGGCGACCATGCCTGCGCCTGATTTCCCCACCGGCGGAGAGATAATCTATGACCGCCGCGAGATGGAGGAGATATACCGCACGGGCCGCGGCAGCTTCAAAGTGCGCGCAAAGTGGCGGCATATTGCGAAAGAGAACATAATAGAGATATACGAGATACCGTATACTACTACCTCAGAGGCGGTTATCGATAAGGTCGCGGAGCTTATCAAGACCGGTAAGATACGCGAGATAAACGACATGCGCGATGAGACGGACCTCGGCGGCCTGCGCCTTGCGATAGACCTCAAGCGCGGCGCAGATCCGGAGAAACTCATGCAGAAGCTGTTTAAGATGACAACGCTGCAGGACAGCTTCCCGTGTAATTTCAATATTCTCGTCGCAGGGAACCCCAGAGTCATGGGGGTGCGCGAGATACTTGACGAGTGGACGGCGTGGCGTATGGAGTGCATCCGCCGCCGCGTGTACTTTGATCTGAATAAAAAGCAGGAGAAGCTGCATCTCCTCAAGGGTCTTGCGCGCATTCTTCTGGATATTGACAAGGCTATAGAGATAATCCGCAATACCGAGCTTGAGGCGGATGTTGTACCGAACCTCATGATGGGCTTCGGCATTGATAAGGTACAGGCAGAGTATGTTGCGGAGATAAAGCTGCGCAATATAAACCGCGAATACATTCTCAAGCGCACGGCGGAGACCGAAACGCTGGAAGATGAGATAGAAGAGCTCGAAAGTATACTCAATAACCGCCGCAAGATAAAGAATATAATAATCAAAGAGCTCGAGGACATAAACAGAAAATATCCCATGCCCCGCCGGACGGATATCGTCTATGCCGGTGAGGTCGAGGAATACACAGAGGAGCAGCAGATCGAGGATTACCCTGTGACGCTCTTCCTCTCACGCGAGGGGTACTTCAAGAAGATCACGAGCCAATCCCTGCGCATGAGCAGTGAGCAGAAGTACAAGGACGGCGACGGCCTGAAGCTGAGCTTTGATTCGTCCAACCGCAGGGAACTGCTCATACTTACTGATAAGCAGCAGATATATAAGGTCAAGGTCGCTGACTTTGACGACTGCAAGGCGTCTGCGCTTGGCGTGTATCTGCCCACGAAGCTCGGCATGGATGAGGGTGAAAGCGTTATCACCATGATCGACCCGGGCGATTACAGGTCTAACCTGCTGTTCGTTTTTGAAAACGGCAAGGCGGCCAGGATAGAGATGTCTGCATATGAGACGAAGACGAACCGCCGCAAGCTTGTCAATGCATATTCGGACAAAAGCCCGCTCGTGTCGGTAATCGTCCTTGACGCAGAGACAGACATAGCCTGCTATTCCAGCGACGACCGGGTGATCGTGTTCAATACCTTGCTCCTGCAGCCTAAATCCAGCAGGAGTACGCAGGGGGTCGGCGTTATGACGCTGAAAGCCCGGCGCACGCTGGTGCGCGCGGAAAAGCTGGAGGGTACGGGCATAAAGAACACTGCGCGTTACCGTGTGCGCAGTCTGCCCGCAGCGGGCGCCGTCCTCAAGACGGACGACAGGGAAGAGCAGCAGATGTCGCTGCTTGACGAATAATATGTGGGAGGCAGTGGATGGACTCGATAAAACAACAGCTTAACGGACGCCCTGTCATGTCGCAGGTCGTGAAGTACGCTCTCATTACGATAGGGGCAGCGATAGGAGCAGTCGGTTTTCAGTTCTTCATGTTCCCGAACGCCATTGTTTCCGGCGGGCTTATAGGTATCGCACAGATAGTAAACCGCCTGACAGGGCTCCCGGTCGGTGCATTCAGCATCGTTCTCAACGTTCCGCTTTTTATAATTGCATGGAAACAGTTTGGCCTTGGATTCATCATCAGCTCATTTGCCGGAACGGTGCTCTACTCTGTGTTCATAGATGCGGCGGCAATGACTAATATCGTTGCCACGACGGATCCCATGCTGGCAAGCATCATCGGCGGCGTTATAAAAGGGCTTGGTCTCGGCACCATATATTATGTCGGGGCGACGACGGGCGGGGTGGATATAGTCGCTCGGTTTCTTCGCCGTCGCTTCCCTTATATCAATTTCGGCACGCTCATACTGCTGATGGATGCGGTCATCATCGCAGCCTATGCATGGATATTCAAGATATATGAGAGCGCGATGTACTCGCTCATCTGCATGTTCGTGATGAGCAGGGCTGTGGATCTTGTGCTCTACGGTCTTGATAATTCAAACATCTGCTATATTGTCAGTGAGCATACGGACGATATAGTAAGCGAGATCACACTCGGGCAGCTGCATCGCGGAGTAACGCTGCTGCATGCGGAGGGCGCGTATTCACATGAGGAGAAGCAGGTCATCATGTGCGTCATAAAACGGCCGCAGATCGCGGCAATACGACGCATGGTACGCGCCATAGACCCGAAAGCGTTTATGGTCGTGACAGATGCGAAAAATGTTTTCGGCAAGGGCTTTGACAGTATAATCGAAAACAGCTGAGTTCATGAGGCATTGTATGAAAAAAAGGTTAGCAGCCGCGGCAGCGCTGCTGCTTGCAGCTGCGGCATTGTGCGGCTGCGGCAGCGTATTTGACAAGGAATATGTTCAGATCGAGGATTATGTGTCCGCCGTTCAGGAGAACGACCAGTCCGGTGAGCGCGTGACGGTGCATAATTTCTCCGGCCTCAAGCAGGCCATACGCACGCTGGTCTCAAACGGTGAACGTGAGGGCAGTATCGTTTTCGATGCCGCTTATGATGGAGATACGACTGAGGATATGGCCAGCGCATGCTGGCAGGTGCGCACGCAGGATGCGCTGTGCGCCTACTGCGTGGACAATATAGCCTATGATCTTTCAAAAATCGTTACCTATTATGAGGCCAGAGTGTATATAAGCTACGCAGGCACGGGAGAGGAAGCGGAGAATATAATCAAGCTGCCGTACTCCACCGGCCTTGAGCGGCTGATAAAGAGCGCGCTGGACGAGGGACAGACGAGAGTCGTTGTGCTCATAAACAGAAGCTCATTGAGCGCGGAAGACATGGAGGGGACGGCTGCGCGCGTTTACCGGGAAAACCCGGCGACCGCGCCCAAGGCTCCAAGCGTCAGCGTGAATATGTACAGCGGGACGAACATGCAGCGGCTGTATGAGATAAATCTGCGCTATGGGATGCCGGCCGATGAGCTTGCATCAAAAAAACAGCAGATGGATGCAGTCCGGCCGTTTACAGAGCTGAAAACGGATGAGATGGACGAGGCGGAGCGGGCGCTTACCGCCTATGAGTACCTTACTGCACACTGCACTGTGACGAGCGAGGGGCAGGGGGGAAATATATATTCCGCACTTGTCGAGCACAGCTCGGACAGCGAAGGCGCTGCTCTTGCATATGTGGAGCTTTGCCGTCAGCTGAATATAGACTGTCAGATAGTCTATGGCCAGCGAGACTGGCAGGATCATTGCTGGAACATTGTCCGTATCAACGGGGACTATTATCATGTTGATGCCGGACTTGCTGAGGCTGACCCGGAAACGAGCTTCATGAAGCCGGACCAGAGCTTCTGGGAAAGCTATCGCTGGGATGTGGCGTCTTATCCCGCGTGTACGGGAACGCTCAGCTATGAGACTGCTGCCGGACAATAGTCTGGATAAAGGAATATGATTCGAGCTGATACCGCACGTTTCGGCTGTGCGGTATCAGCTTTTTGAAAAAAACTATTGACATTTCTGAAAAATGTGGTAATATACCTATTGTTGTTGATGCGGCTTTAGCTCATCCGGTAGAGCGCCACCTTGCCAAGGTGGAGGTAGCGAGT
>URDG01000009.1 GCA_900546515.1 uncultured Eubacteriales bacterium
CGGCGGTCTCCAAAACCGTAGGCCGAGGGTTCGAAGCCTTCTTCCCCTGCCATGCAGAAAGCCTTGAAAACACGACGTTTTCAAGGCTTTTTTTCGTTTGAGACAATGTGTTTTCCCTTTACAGATTTCATTCACCACGTATGCACTTGACATACGACTCCATTCGGGCAGCGGATTCGGCGCGCATGCGGTCCGCCGTAAGCCTTGTATCGCCTGGCGGCTTTTTACTCTTTGCATCAAGGGGATATATTAAAAAACAGGGCAGTCGCCTCATGGGTCTGACTGCCTTGTTTTATTACAGATATGAACTTTTATGCTTAGCTCAGCTTGTCATCTGATGGTATCTTCTCCAGCTCGTCTATGAGCTCGCCGAAGAGGGAGAGCGCGGAATTTATGGGCTCGGCAGTGCTCATATCGACGCCAGCGATTTTCAGAAGAGAGATCGGGCCGGTGCTGCAGCCGCCGGAGAGAAAGCGCTTATAATCCGCAACGGCGCCTGCTCCATCGCTCAGAATCCGATTTGCAATGGCGACCGCGGCGGAGAAGCCGGTCGCGTACTGGAACACATAATAGTTGTAGAAGAAATGCGGGATGCGCGCCCATTCAAGTGCGATCTCGGCATCGGAAACCATATCCGGCCCAAAGTAGAGCTTGTTGAGCGCAAGATACTTATCGCACAGGGCATCGGCGGTCAGCGTCTCACCGGCCTCGCTCATGCGGCCCATTTCCAGCTCAAACTCGGCAAACATCGTCTGACGGTAGACCGTACCCTTGAACTGATCGAGAAAGTGGTTGATGAGATAGGCTCTCTCTTTTTTGTCCTGCGTTTTGCCCAGCAGATAGCGCATAAGCAGGACCTCATTGCAGGTGGAGGCGACCTCAGCGACAAAGATCACATAGTCCGAGGTACAGACCGGCTGATTTTTGCAGCTGTGCCAGCTGTGCAGCGCGTGTCCCATCTCATGGGCGATGGTGAACATGCTGTCGAGCGTGTCCTTGTGGTTGAGCAGAACATACGGATGCGGACGGGAAACGTCGGTGGAATATGCGCCGCCGCGCTTGCCCTGATTCTCATATACATCTATCCAGCGCTCATTGAAACCCTTGCGCAGCAGCGCGGTGTAATCGTCGCCGAGTACGGCCAGCGCATCAAGCACCGTGGCCTTGGCTTCGTCATAGCTTATCTTCTCCGCAGCATCCGGCACAAGCGGAGTATATACATCGTACATGTGCAGCTCATCCACGCCGAGCAGCTTCTTTCGCAGCGCAACATAGCGGTACATTTTGTCCATGTTCGCATGCACCGCATCAATGAGGTTGAGATACACCTCCTGCGGCACCTCGGTCGAATCGAGCGCAGCGGCGAGCGTCGTGGGATATCTGCGCGCGCCGGCAAAGAAGCGCAGCTGCTTGAACTGCCCGTCAAGCGTCGCGGCAACAGTGTTTTTGTACTCGCCCAAACGCTTGTAGTAGGTCTCAAAGGCTGCTTTGCGCAGAGAACGGTCTGCGCTTTCCATAAGGGGAACAAAGGTCTCGTTCGTGAGCTGGTGCTCATCGCCGTCGGAACCCTTGACGCCAGGGAACGTGAGATCGGCGTTTCTAAACACGCTGCATACGTTGTCGGGCGTCTGCGCCATCTCTCCGGCAGCGGCCAGCAGCCGCTCCTCAGCGGCGGAAAGAACGTGCGGGGCCATGCGGCGGATGCGGTATATACTGCGGCGGTATACGCCGAGCTCCGGCGCGGTGAGATAGAAGCCGTTGAGCTTGTCTTCATCGATCGCAATGAGCTCAGGCGTTGCAAAGGCGCCGGCGCTGGACACTGCGACATATACGCTCATCGCCTTGCCGCGCATGTCCTGATAAAAGGCGTTCGCAGTGTCCTGATCGCTCTTGCAGCTGGCGTAGCCGTAGAGCTTGCCGAGGCGCACGCCGGCTTCGTCGTCAAGACGCAGAAACTCAAGCAGCGTCTCCGCGCTTTCACCAAGCCGGCCGGAATAGGCCGCTATCTTTTCGGGGAGCTGCTGGAGCGCCTCATACTCGGCGCTCCACGCCGCGTCGTCGGGAAATATATCCGCGAGATTCCAGGTATATTCCTCGGGAACATCTTCTCTCTTAGGTATAGTATGCTCTGCCATAAAATCCTCCTGAAGGTTTCAGCCGCCGCAGCACAGGTGTACAGTCGAACTGCGCGGCGGCAGTTTAATATTATTATACTGTATTGTACCACGTCCGCGTTTTGTCTGCAATCTCCGGGGCATATATTAGTGACAGTAAATCTGAAAGGAACGATGGCATGGAAATATATGTTGTGCGACCCGGAGATACGCTTTATAACATTGCCGCAAAATACGCCCTCAGAGCGGAGACATTGGCGGAGCTGAATCAATTGTCCGACCCGTCGCGCCTGACGGCCGGAATGGCGCTGTACATACCCGGCTTTGAGGACGGACAGCGGCCGCCGATAGAAGTCAACGGCTATGCCTATCCGAACATAACTGCGGCGGCGCTCAATGCAACGCTGCCCTATCTCACGTTTCTATGCCCGTTTTCGCACAGCATGACAGCCGAAGGAGAGCTCAGGCCGATAAACGACGGGCGGCTCGTTTCAGCCGCCTACGCGGCGTCCGCAGCGCCGCTTCTGACCGTGACCAACCTCAGCGAGAGCTCAGGGTTTTCAAGCGATATTGCTCACGCGGTATTTACCGATGAGCAGGTGCAGAATCGGGTGTTTGATAATATTCTCTCCACTCTGCGCGAGAAAAAATACTACGGTATAAATTTCAACATAGAATACGTTTATCCATTTGACCGGGAGGGGTACAATGCTTTTATCCGCAGGGCGGCGGAGGTGTTCCACCCGCTTGGCTATTATCTGACGAGCGCCATTGCGCCCAAGGACAGCGACAGGCAGAGCGGACTTCTATATGAGGCGCATGATTACGCCGCACACGGGCTGTACATGGACCGCGTAATAATCATGACCTATGAATGGGGCTACACCTACGGAGCGCCGCAGGCCGTGTCGCCGGTGGACAGAATGCGCGCCGTGCTCGAATACGCCGTGACGAAGATACCGGCGGGCAAGATACTTATGGGCTTTTCAAACTACGGCTATAACTGGCGGCTGCCGTGGAGGCAGGGCGAGGCGGCGCAGGTCGTCTCCAATGCGGGAGCGACAGACCTTGCCGTGAGCATGGGGGCGGAAATACACTACGACGCAGTTGCATCTGCGCCGTACTTCAATTATACGGACGCGGCCGGACATCCGCGCACGGTGTGGTTTGAGGACGTGCGCAGCGTGAGGGCGCGGCTGGGGCTCGCCGCCGAGTTCGGGCTTGCCGGAATAAGCATCTGGACGATAGATAAGCTCTTCCGCCCGGGACTTGAGGTGCTCAACAGCATGTACAGTGTGGAAAAAATAGTATAAACAAACGTCTTGAATTCGGAACGGAAAAAATGTAAAATAAAATTTACATACACTTCGACAAATTATTGCTGGAGAAGACAATGAAGCGAATAAAAACAATCCTGTCCGCCGCTGCGGCCGCAGGGCTGGTGCTCTTATGCCGCCCCGACGCATATGCCGCGGCGCGGACATATGTTGACAACACTGTCGACACGAGCCGGAACACGGCGGCGATAGCGGCGGCTCTTGTGATAATTGTACTTATATTCGTGGGCCTTGCCGCAGTTGTGCGCATGGGGAAGAGCGGGCACCTGAACGTGCCGTGGGCCGTGCTGTCGGTGCTGCTGGCCGGACTTGCGCTGCTGCTGTGCGTGATAGGAAGCACTGCGGGGCCGCTTTACGCGCGCCCGGGCGGGGACCCGGCGCAGACGGTAGCAAAGTTTTACGACGCGGTGCTGGCCGGTGATTATCCCACGGCTTACTCATGCCTGAGCGACTATACGGGGCTCGGCCTTGAGACTGAGCCGGCCGGTGAAAACGCCGTGAAGATATATGCCGCGCTTCGGGAGAGCTATGATTATGCTCTCAGCGGTACGGCAAAGGTGGACGGCATAAGCGCAGTGCAGAATGTCAGATTCAGGTATCTCGATCTGAGCTCGCTCGAGGCAAGTGTGGAGGACGGCATGCAGCGAAATATAGAGAAGGCCGCCAGAGACGAACCGGCAGACCAGGTCTACGATGAGAACAACAAATATCTTCCGGCTGTGGCCGAAAAGGCGTACAGCGACGCGCTGACATCCGTTCTCAGCCATGCAAGCAGCTATTATACCGCGTCCGTCATCGAAGTCGAGCTTACCTATACCGACGGACAGTGGCTCATAGTCACGAACAGGGATATGCTGAACGCCCTGATGGGCGGCGCGGCATACTGAGCCGGGGAGGCATAAATGAGCAGCAACACAAATGATTATAATTCGGACCTCGACGCGATACTTACCGAGTTCTCGTCATACAGCAAAGATATTTCGGGAGACGTGAAGCCGGACGGCGCGCAAAAGGACCGGCCGGTGGAAAGACAGCCCGGCTCCGGCGATAGCGGGGACGCGCAGTACTATGTGGATGTTTCGCGCCTTGAGAGCTATCTGAGTGCGCACCAGGTGCAGAAGCAGGGAAAACCGGAGGGCAGAGCCCCGGCGGAAGAGAAAGAGGAGTTTTCACCGCTTTTTACCCCGTCCGGCAGGGCGTACAGGCGTCCGGACGCGTGGTCTATTCCCGGAATACGTGAAAGGCGCACGCCTGCGCCGGAACCGGACAAATACCTGAATTACAGCGAAAAGAAAAAGGCTGCCGCCATCCAGCGCAGGGAGGAGGCGGCGCAGGCAAAGCTCGACGCGCAGAAATCCGCCCTGCGCCGTAAGGATAAGGACGCGACTGCCGCGCAGGAGCGCATACGCGAGGTGCGGGCGAGGGCGCAGACACCGGCCAAAAACATCATGGCGGTCATATTCGCAGTGCTCGCAATACTGGCGGTGTGCTGGGCCGCGGTGCATATACACCCGGATTCCGGCATGAGCACGGCAGCGCGCATGCAGAAAGAATTGAATCTCACGAGCAGGCTCGACGTATACGCCAACAACGCTGCGAGCGATGTGCTGAGCGATTATACGGATATTAAAAAAATGTACGCCATAGCGGAGACGGACACCATTGCACCGAAGCCGGACCCGGACGGCTTCGGACGGACGACTGAGCCTGCGGTGATACAGTCCGTGATAGACGCATCGGCAGAGCTGCTCGGCGGGCAGAAAACGGTCTGGCAGAGTGACAGGCCGTTCAGCAGCGGCGCAGAGATGTATTATTACAGTGATCCTACTATCCTTGCCATCGTGTGGAAGGAGGAGCTTGACGGATGCTGCGCCACGCTTGCGGAGATAAAGATCGCTGACGGCTCACAGTTCCGGCGGAAGCTCGCCGGGGATACATATGGCTCGCCGGTATATCTCAACGCTTCGACCATGGCCGGGGCGGCAAACGCCGTAGTCGCCTCAAACGCCGACTGCTATGCCTTCCGGCAGAGCGGGCTTACGGTGTATCAGCGGCAGCTGTTCCGCAACAGTGCGGACAAGCTTGACACCTGCTTTATCACAGCCGGCGGAGACATGCTTTTTCTGCGGGCAGGCGAGCCCGGCGGGGACGATGCCGTGAAAGACTACATAGCCGAAAATGACGTGCTCTTTTCGCTGGCCTTCGGCCCGGTGCTCGTGGACGGCGGCGTTTTGCAGCAGTGTGCATCCTATCCGATAGGCGAGGTACGCACGGAAGCGGCGCGCGCAGGTATCGGCATGACGGACGGGCTGCACTATCTTCTCATGACCGTCAATGGCACCGGCAGCAGGCCGGGCATCAGCGTCAATGAGTTTGCAGAGCTCATGTATGACAGGGGCTGTGTAAAGGCGTATAATCTCAGCGGTGGGCAGACGGCCGAGATAACGATCCAGGGTGAGCCTGCCAACAATGTCGACTTCGGCGCGGAGCGCGCCGTGAGCGATATGATCTATTTTGCTACGGCACTGCCGGGAGCGGAGGTGGCAGGATGAACGCTATAGCCATATGCGCGGGCAGCACTGTCATCTACTGGAGCGGGATGATAATAGCGCTTGGCATCGCAGCGGGTTTTGCGCTTACCTACTCGCTGTATACCTCATATGTCGGCACGGGCAGACCGCTGTGGGTGCTGCTGCCGGCGGCGGTGTTTTTCTCCGTAGTCTTTTGCAGGCTCCTCCACTGGTACTGCCATATGGAGCAGTATACGGGCCTTCTCAACGCGCTGACGGACTATTCCGGCGGCGGCTACTGTCTGCCGGGCGCAGTACTGGGTGTGCTGACCGCGGCATATCTGACAGGCAGGCTGGGCTTTACCGGCAATGCAGCGCGCATGCTTGACGCTGCGGCTCCCGGCGCGGCGCTGTGCGCGGCGTTCATCCGCCTGTCCGCGCTCTTCAACAGCTCATGCCGCGGTAAGATCGTCATCACCAGACCTGCGCTTCAGCATCTGCCGCTCGCGTCGCCGGTATATACCGGAGGCGCGGCGGAGTACCGCTTTGCAGCGTTCTTCGTTGAGTTTCTTGTGCTGCTCGCCGTATCTGCGGCGCTGCTGCGCTTCTATTTTTCCCGCCGCAGCATTGAAATGCGCGGCAGGGAATCGAGCGATGGACACACGGCACGCATGCTCCTGCTGCTGTTCAGCGCGGTCGAGTTCATATTCGACAGCACGCGCTATGACTCCAGCTTCATGCATTTAAACAGCTTTATCAGTATTGTACAGGTGTTTTCCGCAGCGTCGATGCTTGCGCTGCTCATCTATTACAGCCGCATGTCGGTGCGCGTCAGCGGCCGCAGCGGCAGGCGTGCCGGGCTGTGGATTGGCTGGGGCGCGTCACTGATATGCGCTGCGCTTGCGGAATACCTTGTTCAGCGCCATGGGGACTGGTACGGCCGCTGCTATCTTTTGATGTTTACGGGCCTTGCCGGGATGACTGCGGCGGTGTACGCAATGTATCTGGGCTGCTGCACGCAACCGGAACGGGAAGAATAACGAAAGGAAAAAGGATAAATGAAAAAAAGTCTGAAGATCGTCATAGCACTTGTCGTGCTGGCGGCGCTGATAGTCGGCGCGCTGTTTCTCTACAAGGCATATTACCCTGAGGGAACGCAGGGGGACAAGCAGCTTGTCGTGGAGGTCATACATGCCGACGGCAGCACGAAGGATTTCACAATAGACACGGACTCCGAAAATCTGCGCGGCGCTCTTGAACAGGAAAATCTGATCGAGGGCGACAACAGCAGCTACGGTCTGTACGTCACGACAGTCGACGGAGAGCGGGCCGACGAGTCGAAGCGCGAGTGGTGGTGCTTTACGAAGGACGGCGAAATGCTGATGACCGGCGTGGATGACACGATGATCCAGGACGGGGAGCATTATGAGATCACCTTCACGGCCGGCTGGTAAAATAAGCGTCCGTGAGATGTGCCTGCTGGCCCTGATGGGCGCGCTGATGTTCGTGATGCAGGTGGCAATGGCGCCGGTACGCAATGTGCATATGACGGATGTGCTCATCATCCTGACCGCCGTCTTCTTCGGCTGGAGAGTTATGTACTCCGTGTTCGTGTTCGTGGTGCTTGAGGGGCTTATGTGGGGCTTTGGGCTGTGGGTGCTGTCATACATGTACCTGTGGCCGATACTCGCCGCTGCCGCCGTGCTGATGCGTAAGAACGACTCATCCATCGTCTGGGCGATAGTGGCGGCGCTGCACGGGCTGTTTTTCGGCCTCGGCTGCTCCATCCCGTATCTGTTCATCGGAGGATGGAACATGGCTTTCACCTATTTCATCACCGGCATACCGTTTGACATACGCCACTGCATCGGCAACTTTGTGCTGACGTTTGTACTCTACTGTCCGCTGAAGCGCGCAATGGAGGCGGGAGCAAGGCAGATAAAACTCATAGGAAACGCGAAAAAAAGAATATAGACAGCAGCCGGCTCCCCGGAGAGTGTTCCTCTCCGGGGAGCCGGTTTATCTTACGGCGCTCAGGCGGCGCCGTTATGTTTTTTCTCGTTTCGTCTCTTGTTGGCCGTGTCGATAAGCCGGCGGAAGTGACTGCCGTTATGCTCGCCGTCAACAAGATGAGGATAGGCGCGCGCGATACGCTCGTGGATAATGTTGTGGCCGAGCACACTGGTGATCTTCTGCTCCAGCTCCTCGCGGCGCTGTGCGGAGCGTTCCTGACGCGCATCCTCGCGCGCTTTGAGCTCCGTATTTATCTCGCTGCGCTTTTCAAGCACGCCGCGTATAACTTCTTTCTCCTTCTCATGGAGCTCAGGATGCTTTTCATCAAAGGCCTCGCGCTGCTCCTTCATGCGGTCGTAGCCTTCGTACAGGACCTTTTCGCCGACGGTGTCGGAGACGGCGGTCATCATTTTTTCAAGCTCCTCGACAGCCTTGAAGCGCTTGGGCAGCTTGAGCAGCTCTATGAGCGTGATGAGCGCGTCCGCCGCCATCAGCGCAGCAAATATCCAGATGAGCCACCAGCCCAGCCGAACCGGAATGATGTCGATAAAGCGCTGCACGAGCGGGTGGAGCACGTCGACGACGAGCACGCAGGCAAGGCCCCATATGAGCGAGAACTCAAGGCATACATAGCCCTTTATGTTAAAGGGATTGTTGGAATAATCCCACCATTTGTCGTGGAAAAAGCTCTCCATGATAAAGCCGATGAAATACTCCAGCGCCGTCGTGACGAGCATGCTGCCCAGAAACAGCAGCGGAAAGCTCTCCTTCACCGGCTCCAGCAGCCACAGCACCAGCGCCACGCCGAAGCCGTAGATCGGGCAGACCGGGCCGTTGAGGAAGCCGCGGTTGACGAATATACCGCGCCGGCACGCCGCGAACACGACCTCCGCGCACCAGCCGAGGAAGGAATAGATGAATATAACCCATGCGGTCTCATAAAAGCTCATATCTCTTTCTCCTTTGGCAATGCCGCTTTATACGGCGCTGCATTAATTTGTTTGTTCCGGCTCCGGGCCGCCGCCCCTGTTTTCCATTGCGCGGCTCGTCCTGCGCTGCGCAATGAACACGGTAGGCAGACTCACGATAAACGGCGCAAAATACGTTGCCGCGCGGTACAGCACGAGCGCGGCGCTAACCGTGTTCTCCGGCGCAAACGGACCGAACAGCAGCGCAAAAGCCACATCGGCCGGACCGAGGCCGGATACGCTCGGCAGAACGCCTGCGATAAGCCACACGAGCGAGCCCAGGGTCTGCGCATGCGGAAAGCTCAGTCCGCCGCAGCCCAGCGCGCGCATGCACAGGAGCGGCACCGAATACACGACGGCAAACTTCACGGCATTGATTGCCAGCACCGCCGCAATACGCCATTTCTGCGTGAGAAGGTTCTGCATTTCGGTGTACATCAGGCCGATGTTTTCCTTCCATCCGGCCTTTTTCTCACCGATCTTTCCTGTGTCGGGCAGCTTGTCGATGAGCCTGAGCATCAGCCGCCGCAGCTTATCCCACGTACACAGCAATATCAGCAGCGTGATTATCGTAAGACATACGGCAAAGCCCGGCAGCAGATATTTCATTATGCCGGGGACTGCCGACTCAAGCCACGGAAGATTGAAAAGCAGCATTACGAGTGCATAGCAGAACACCGTCGCCTTATGGAAAATATACTTCACCGTCATCAGTCCCACCGTGTGTCCGACGTCGAGCGACTGAGCGTACAGATAGACGCTTTGCAGCGGGATCGTGATGATGCTGTTGCTGCACACGAGAGAGAACACGCCGGTCATTGTCAGCTCGAACGCCTGACGGTAGGTCAGCGACGGCAGACGGCTGCGCACGAGCACAAGGCACATCGCAGAGTCGATGAGCTGGTAGCTTATCCCGGCGGCAATTATGAAAAATACAGCTGCGGCCGGAACCTCTCTGACCGCAGCCATTATATCCGGCAGCTTGCTCCTGAACACCGTGAAAGTGACCGTAAGGAGCAGTACAAGCACGGCGATGCTGACGATATAGCCGCTTTTTTTCCTGTTCATATGATCTCACCCTGATTTATGGCAGCGCTGTATGATGCGGCAGGCGTATCATACGGTGCTGTCTGAGTATTGCACGGATATTATATAGCCGTAAGCTGCCGGCCGTCAATAGTCCGGTACGGCCGGGGTCAGCCCAGCAGCTTCTTTATGCTCTCGGACGCGCGCTTATAAATGAGCTGCTGCCCGGCGAGATCGGGATGTATACCGTCCGAGCAAAGGCAGGCGTCAAGCTCGTCTCCGGATGCCGGAAATGCGGAGCGCAGGTCGAGTATCAGGCAGCCCCTGTCCTTTGCCAGCTCCTCCGCAATGCGGCTGTAGCTCTCCTGCCAGCGGGATATTGCCTCAAGATCGCCGAGCCAGCGGAGTATGGCGGCCTTATCGAGCCCGCCGCGCGAGACGAAGTCCAGATAGCGGTGCGAGCTTATTGGCGGCAGCGTCGATACTATCGGCCAGCTGCCGTTTTTATATACCAGATCTATCATTTCCCTGTATATCTCACGGAAACGATCGGGCGGCGTCATGCATACATGCTCCGCCTCGGGAGCCGCGGCGACCTCGGCCCATCTGTAAGCGCAGTCGTTCCCGCCGTATTCCAGCACGGTATAGCTGCCGAGTCCGCCGCGCTCCAGATCGTGCTGGAGCCGCGAAAAGCCACGTTCTATCGTCGCACCGAACTTGCTCCTGTTTTCTATGACGACGTTGTGTTCGGCTTCAAAGCAGCTGACGAGCTCATGACTGCGAACATATTTCCCGTCTTCCCCCAGACGCACGCACTCAAGCACGGAATCGCCGTAAACGCTTATTTTCATTTCTTCTCCTTTTTCGCAAAGCTCTGCCGCGCTGCGCATGGCAGAACTTATGTTATTGTTCAGCTTCCTGTACAGAGAGCGGCAGCTCGACGATAAACGTCGCGCCCGCTCCGGGAGCGCTTTCCACTGAGATCGTTCCGCCGCTCGATGTGACGATGCGCTTTACCAGCGCCAGACCGAGACCGTTGCCCTCTTTCTGATGCGAATTATCGACCTGATAAAACTTTGTGAATATCTTCTGCTGTTCGCCGGGAGCAATACCGGGCCCGGTGTCGGTGATAGTGAAGCACACCCTTTCGCCGACCTTTTTCAGCCGCAGTCTTATTGAGCCGCCGTAGGAGTCAAACTTGATCGCGTTATCTATCAGGTTTGTCCAGACGTGCATCATGAAGCCCTCGTAGCCGCAGTATTCGACCTCGTCCATCTCAATGTCAAAATCTATGTTTTTCTCGGTCCACTTGCGCTCAAGCGCAAATATGGACTGGCGTATCTGCTCGTCTAGCCGGTATGTATTCGACTTGGGTTTTATGCTCTCATTGTTGACCTTGCTGAGCAGCAGTATATTGCCGACAAGGTCGGACAGGCGGCGGGTGTTGAAAATTATTTTGTCGACGTACTTTGCCTGAAGCTCATGCGGCAGCTCGCTGTCCTGTAGGAGCGAGGCATAGCCCTCGATCGCGTTTATTGGAGTTTTGAACTCATGGGAGACGTTGGAGACAAAGTCTGTCTGCAAGGTTTCGGTCTCGGAGAGAGCCTTGGCCATGGCGTTGAAGCTCGTATATATCTCCTTTATGTCACTTATGTTGCTTTTACATTCGAGCTGTATGCCAAAGTCGCCTTCGGCGACCTTACGCATCGCGGCGGCAACGGTCATGAGCGGCTTGATGAACGTGGAATTAAGAACTATTGCGACTACAACGCCGAATATGATGCCGGATATGAGCATGCGGAGACCTATAGGCATGCCGAGCGACACATGAAATCTGTCATTGAGCACGCGGACGACAAAATATGTCACCATGACAGTCAGCACGGCGCCTACCGCGGTGGATGACGAGAACTTGAGCTGAAAGCCCGGATGCAGATTTTTCAGCTTTTTCATGCCTTTTCCACCTTGTACCCAAGCCCGCGCATCGTGACTATTCTGAAGTCCTGGTTATCCTTGAAGCGGTCGCGCAGCCGCCCGATGTGAACGTCCACCGTGTGCGTGTTCGTCTCCGACTCATAGCCCCATATGTCGTCCATGAGCTGCTGCCGCGTGAATATGCGGCCCGGATATGAAGCCATCTTGTACAGCAGCATGAACTCCTTCTGCGGCAGCACCATGCTCTGGCCGTTTGTCGTGACCGTCAGCGAATCGCACTCCATCACGGTGTCCCCGACGACAAGACGGCGCTCGTTTATTATCTGAGCCCGCCTCAGAAGCGCGCCCACGCGCAGAAGCAGCTCGTTTACGTTCACGGGCTTGACCATATAGTCGTCGGTTCCGGAGACGAAGCCCTCGCGCATATCGTCAAAGGCGTCGCGCGCGGTTATCATCAGAACGGGCGTATTGTAACCTGAAGCACGGATCGTCCTGACAAGCTCGTAGCCGTCCATGACGGGCATCATTATGTCGGATATGATAAGGTCGTAATAGCTTGTCTCCATTGCGGCCAGAGCCTTCTGACCGTTTGGGACGCCTACGACCGAATAACCGTTCTTTATCAAAACATGGCTGAACAGCTGCCTGAGCTCGTTGTCATCCTCAGCAATCAAAATCTTGAACATATGAAATAAGACCTCCCAAAGTATATATAAAGCTGCCCTCTCAAGCGCAAAACCGTGTATGTATCTTTGTCAATTGAGGGTACCATCTCACGTTAAACTGTTGCTCAATTATAATTCAACAATAGTTTATTTACAATAAAATCTTAACAGCAAAAGCAGCCCCGGGACGTGCGTGTAAGCGCATCCCGGGGCTGCTCTGCCTGCCGAAGCTTATCTGATCATACCGCGACGGACAGCTTCACTCCGCCGCTGCATACAACTGCCGCTATCGAGTCGCCGGATCTCGCCTTGCCGTCCAGCAGCAGCTCTGCCGCAGCGTCCTCTATGCTGTGCTGCACTGTACGGCGCAGGGGACGCGCACCGTACTTTTCGTCATGTCCGGCCTCTGCGAGCCAGCGCGCCGTCTCTTCCGGCACCACAAGATGCAGTCCGAGCTTTTCAAAGCGCTGCTTGACACCGGTCAGCATGGTCTGTGTGATCGAGTACATGTTTTCGCCGGTCAGCCGGTGGAAAACGATGGTCTCGTCTATACGGTTGAGAAATTCGGGGCGGAAGGTGCTGCGCAGCTCCTCCATGACCTGCGCACGCATATCGTCCTCAGCGCCGGACTCGCCGCCGCTGAAGCCGAGGCGCGGCCTGCCGTCGGTTATGGCCTTTGCGCCGACGTTGGAGGTCATGACGACGACCGTATTGCTGAAGTCGATGCGGCGGCCTGTGGAGTCCGTGAGATGCCCGTCGTCCATGATCTGGAGCAATATGCTCCATACGTCCTCATGCGCTTTCTCTATCTCATCAAAAAGAACTACTGACCACGGCTTCCGGCGCACCTTTTCCGTCAGCTGTCCGCCGTCCTCGTAGCCCACATAGCCCGGAGGCGAGCCTATGAGCCGGCTGACGGTATGCTTTTCCATATACTCGGACATATCAAGGCGTATCATTGCCTTCTCGTCGCCGTATACCGTGGCCGCCAGCGCGCGGCACAGCTCCGTTTTGCCCACGCCGGTCGGCCCGAGAAAGAGAAAGCTTCCGACCGGCCTTGCGGGATCCTTGAGCCCGACACGGCTGCGCCGTATCGCCCTTGCGACGGCGGAGACGGCCTCGTCCTGCCCGATTATGCGTTTTTTGAGCTCTTCCTCAAGGTTTTTCAGCCTCTCGGTCTCGTCCTTGTCCAGCCCTGTGACGGGTATGTCTGTCCAGCGCGACACGACCCCGGCTATATCTGCCGCAGTTACGAGCCCGTCCGCCCGGGCGGAAACATGCACGCCCGCCGCGGCCTCGTCGACAAGGTCTATTGCCTTATCCGGCAGGAACCTGTCGTTTATATATCTGACCGAAAGCTCATAGGCCGCCGTGAGAGCCCTGTCGCTTATTCGCACTCCGTGGTGCTGCTCCAGACCGCGGCGGAGGCTTTTGAGCATTTCAAGCGTCTGCTCCCGGCCAGGCTCCGCTATGAGCACCGGCTGAAAGCGCCGCTCAAGCGCCGCGTCTTTCTCGATATGCCGGCGGTATTCCTCGGGCGTCGTCGCGCCGATTATCTGCACCTCACCGCGGCCGAGCGCCGGCTTGAGGATATTGGCCGCGTCGATCGCGCCCTCTGCGCTGCCCGCGCCGATTATCGTGTGCAGCTCGTCTATGAACAGTATGACGTCTCCGGCGCGCTTCACGTCCTTTAAAACAGCCTTGACGCGCTCCTCAAAGTCGCCGCGGTATTTTGTCCCGGCCAGCATTGCCGGTATATCAAGCGAGACTATGCGCTTCCTGCTCAGACCAGCGGGCGCCTGACCGTGCGCGACCTGTATCGCAAGCCCCTCGGCCACGGCAGTCTTTCCGACGCCCGGCTCGCCGACCAGAACGGGGTTGTTCTTTGTGCGCCGCGACAGTATCTGTACTGTGCGCAGTATTTCGTCGCCGCGGCCGACGACAGGGTCTATCGCCCCGGTGAGCGCAAGCTCCGTGAGATCGCGGCTGTACTGATCGAGCACCCGCGTCTCGGTGCGGCGTATCGTGCTGCGCACAGCGCCGGCCTGGGGCTTGCTGCGGCTGTTCGGCGCGCCGAAGGCGTCCATTATGTCGGTATATATGTCATTTATATCTACTCCCGTGTTCGTCAGTACGCGCACGCCTCCGCTGTCGCTCTGCCGGATCACACCGAGGATTATATGTTCCGTGCCTATATAGCCCTGCCGGAGATGATCCGCCTCTGCGGCGGCTTTCTCCATTGCAATGCGCGCTCTGGCAGTGAGCCCCTGACCGGGGATGCTCTGCGTACCCGTGCCGAAAAGATCCGTTATTGCAAGGCGAAGCTCTTTTTCGCCTATGCCGTGCTTTTCAAGTATCCGCGCGCCGAGTCCATCGCTCTCCATCGCTATGCCCAGCAGAAGATGCTCAGTGCCGACATAGCTGTGGCCGAGACTGCCTGCCGCCGTTCTGGCGTTTTCTATTGCAAGCTCGGCACGCTGAGTGAATTGTCCGTTGCTTTTCAAGATATATACCCCCTCATACAGCGCACATATAAATGAATTATCGCCCATTTGTCCCGCCGAAAACGGCGAAACTCAGCTGCGATCAGGAAAATTATCCCCATGTTTCAAAGGAATTATTAACCGTCATAAATTTTTAATTGATTTTTCTGTTTTATGTGTTACAATGTGCGTGGAAAGGTCTATGAGGCCCAAATTTACATACGGAGGTAACGTTATGGCTTTTGTTATTACCGACGAGTGCCTGTCCTGCGGTTCCTGCGCGGCTCAGTGCCCCGCTGAAGCGATCGATATGGGTGATCTGCACTATGTCATCGATCAGGACAAGTGCCTTGAGTGCGGTTCCTGCGCAGCTCAGTGCCCTGCCGAAGCGATCGTTCAGGAGTAATTGAGAACAGAAATAATGAAGGGGCGATGTGCTGTCGCCCCTTCATTGTTTTATACGGTATTGTTTTGTAAGGAGAAGTTATGTCAGATTTCTGTGAGCTCTGGCCCGGCGGGCCGTTATTCGCACAGGCCGGGCACTTCCGGCTCGGCACTGACTGCGTGCTGCTGTCCGATTTTGTGCGGCTCACCTCCGTGAAAAAAGGGATAGATCTCGGCTGCGCGTCGGGCGCAATAATGCTGCTTCTGCTTGCGCGCTCGGAGAAGCTGCATATGACCGGGCTTGAGCTGCTGCCGGACGCTGCCGCGCTGGCAGAGAAGAACATGGAGGTCAACAGCCTGTCACAGCGCGCGGAGATCGTCTGCGGCGACATACGGGAGCACAGGCAGCTTTTCAAGGCCGGAAGCTTCGACCTTGTCGTATCGAATCCGCCGTATTTTCCGGTCGGGCACGGCGCGCTCTCTCCGATCGAGGGGCGGGCCTCTGCGCGCGGAGAGACCGAATGCACGCTGGGAGATATATGCGCGGCGGCGGCGTGGCTCCTGCGTACCGGAGGAAGCTTCGAGCTTGTGCATAAGCCGGAGCGGCTGAGCGAGGTGTTCTGCACGATGACCGCCTGCGGCATCGAGCCGAAGCGCCTGCGCACGGTGCACAGCCGCGCATCCGCGGCCCCGTCGCTTGTGCTGATAGAGGGACGCCGCGGCGGGAAACCCGGATTAACGGTCGAGCCGCCGCTTGTGCTCACTGCGCCGGACGGCGGCGAATCAGAGGAGTTCAAAAGAATATATCACAGGTAAAGCCGGTAGGCGGAAAGCGGCGGAGTAAGCGCGGCGATTTTAGATGCAGAGCATAAAAAGCCGCCCCAGACTTGAATCCCCTTCGGGGACTAGGCGGCATATGCCGCCGTCGCTGAGCCAGTCCAAGAGAGGGAGTAACATATCCAAAAGAAAAAACCGGTCGAAAGACCGGTTTTTTCTTTTGGAGGCGCCACCCAGACTTGAACTGGGGAATCGCGGATTTGCAGTCCGCTGCCTTACCACTTGGCTATGGCGCCATATGAGATTTGCGGGCTGAAGCACCCGCAAATCTATTTTGTGTGGAGCGGCTTACGAGGCTCGAACTCGCTACCTCCACCTTGGCAAGGTGGCGCTCTACCGGATGAGCTAAAGCCGCAAAATGGTGCCTCAGGCCAGAGTCGAACTGGCGACACGCGGATTTTCAGTCCGCTGCTCTACCTACTGAGCTACCGAGGCGTATTCAATAAGATGGTGGGAACAACTGGACTCGAACCAGTGACCCCCTGCTTGTAAGGCAGGTGCTCTAACCAGCTGAGCTATGCTCCCGCGTGACAGCTTCGTTATAATACAGGAAAAAAACGAAATTGTCAATATCTTATTGAAAATTTTTCTGATGTTTTTACGTCTCGTCTCCGCTGCCCTCAGCCGGGAGCATAAGCTTCAGGTCTTCAGGCGTGAAAACGTACTTTTTATCACAGAACTGGCAGCTGACTTCGCAGTCGCTGCCGGAGGCGATCATTTCCTCAAGCTCGGCCCTGTCGATGCACCTCAGAGCTTCGCCCACGCGCTCCCTGCTGCAATAGCAGCGGTAGCCAACTGGGACTTCGCCGACGATATGATGCTCGAGCCCTTTCAGCACCTGACCGAACACGGCCTCAGCGCCGTCCTCGTCGAGAATGGTGGTAAGCTGATCCATCATGAAAATGTTGTCCTCGAGCTTTCCGATAAGCTCTTCGGATGCGCCGGGCATGAGCTGCACGATGAAGCCGCCCGCGGCCTTTATCGTGCGGTCGGTATCGACAAGCACGCCCAGAGCGCATGCGGACGGGACCTGCTCGCTCTCAAGCAGATATGAGGTCAGATCCTCGGCGATCTCACCGCTGACGAGCTCAGTGGAACCGATGTAGGGCTCCTTGAGGCCAATATCGCGGCTGACGGTAAACATACCGTCCTTACCGACGGCTGCGCCGACATTGAGCTTTCCGTCGCTACGCAGCGGCAGGTCGACGCTCGGATCGGAGACATAGCCGCGTACATAGCCCTCAGAGTCGGACACAGCAACAACGCTGCCGATGGGGCCGCCGCCGTTGATGCGGATGGTGAGGCTGGCGTGCTCCTCTTTCATCATCTCGCCCATCATGGACGCGGCGCAGAGCGCGCGCCCGAGGACTGCGGAGGCGGTGGGGGAGCAGGAATGTATCTCTCTTGCCCGCTCGACGGTGTCGCGCGCGGTGACGACTGCCATTTTGATCATGCCGTTTCCGGCGGTCGCTCTTATGATCTTATCGTTATTCATTCAGTTCAAACCTCTTTCTGCAATAATAAACTGCCGGCCGGCGGCGCACTGAGGGCCGTCGGTACGAAGCTCCACACCGGTGAAGCCCTGATTTTCCAGCATGGCGCGGAGCGCGTCAAAGCGGTGGATATATTCCACATGCTCTTCGCTGTCGCGCCGCCAGAGCCCGCCCTCGCGGGAGAAAATATCCATCCCGTAGCTGACGGAAGCGGCATCGGGGTCAAGATCCGCGCGCCATAGGCACAGCACGTCCGGCTGCTCATCCACATACACCTGACCGTCCATGGACGTCAGCCACTCGGGAGAACGCAGGTCGAAGATGAGAAGCCCCTCCGGGCGGATAAAGAGCCGCAGCAGATGAAAAAGCTTCGGCAGTTCGCCGGGCGGGATATAGTTCATGCCGTCGAGTGAGCAGTAGGCGGCGTCGACTGTGCCGTACAGATCGAGCGCGGACGCCTCCTGACACAGAAAGAGCGGGGCGGGGTCGAGCCCGGCGGACTTTTCCTGCGCCTGCATCAGCATGTCCACAGATGCGTCGACTGCGATCATTTCATAGCCGCGGCGCGCCATTTCGCAGGTCAGCGTACCTGTACCGCAGCACAAATCGAGCAGAAAGCGGAATTCACCGCCGTGACGGTGAAACTCCGCTTCATAATAGTCTGCAAATTCCGAGTATGGCACGTCCCCAGTGAGCCGGTCGTACCATGCGGCGAGCGGGCCGTAGCAGCTCACTTGTCTTCTCCCTTCTTCATGCGGTCAAATACGATGGCGTAGCCGCCGCTGCCATATCGCAGGGAGCGGTTTACGCGGCTTATCGTGGCGCTGGATGCGCCGGTCTCGGCCAGAATGTCGTTGTAGATCATACCGTCGTCAAGGCAGGAGGCGACCTGATAGCGCTGCTCCATTGCCATGAGCTCCGGCACGGTGCACAGATCGTCAAAGAACTTCATGCACTCGTCAACGTCTTTCAGACTGAGTATGGCTTTATACAAATTCTCGTTTCTCGGTTTTTTGGGTAGCTTATTCATTTCGTTTTCTGATCTCCATTCTGTATTCTGTGAAGCTGACACAAAACGGTCAGCGTATCTGCTGTTGAATTTATACTTATGATACAACATATGATACAACATCGGACTTGAAAAGTAAAGAGTTAAAGCGTTAAAGTCCGAAAACTTGCGGGAAACGGCAGGCGTTTCAAGTCCGCGGGCGGCGGACATCCGGCAGAAGTAAATTTTACTTGATAAAAGTCTGACTCCAATATATAATATGTACAGATAATAATACGGAGGTGATACATTTGCTGTTGGGGACGACGGTTTTCGTCAATATGGCTGCCGTCTGGCTTGCGGCGATGGTAATTCTGCTGATCGTGGAGGCTATCGTGCCCGGGCTGATATCGATCTGGTTTGCGCTGGGCGCATTTGCCGCGCTGATCGCAGCTCTGCTGAAAGCGCCGGTCTGGCTGCAGGTGGTGTGGTTTCTTGCCGTGTCTGTCGCAACACTGTGCCTGACCCGTCCGCTTGCGCAGAAGTATGTCAACTCGCATGTCCAGCCGACCAATGCCGATGCGATAATAGGCAGGGAGTGTGTCGTCACTGAGGATATAGACAACATCGAGGGCAAAGGCGCGGTCAAGGTCGGCGGCCAGACGTGGACGGCGAGGTCCGCGGACGAGAATGTCCGCTGTGTGGCCGGAGATATAGTGAAGGTCGAGAGAATAGAGGGCGTAAAGCTCATAGTGAAGAAGTAAGCAATCGGAAGAATGAAAACCGGCGCGCCGCGGGCCTAACACGCGGCAGAAGGAGTTACAAATGTACGTACTGGCAATCCTTATCCTTTTGATAATCGTTATCCTTATACGCAACATCCGCATCGTCCAGCAGGCAAAGGCCTATGTCGTGGAGCGTCTCGGCGCATACAAGACGACATGGAACGTCGGCATCCATATAAAGGTGCCGTTCATTGAGCGCGTGGCGAAAGTAGTGTCTCTCAAGGAGCAGGTGGCGGATTTCCCGCCCCAGCCCGTTATAACCAAGGACAACGTCACCATGCAGATAGACACGGTCGTTTATTTCCAGATCACCGACCCCAAGCTCTTTACCTACGGCATTGAGCAGCCCATGGTGGCTATTGAAAACCTCTCTGCGACCACGCTGCGCAACATCATAGGCGATCTCGAGCTCGACCAGTGCCTGACGAGCCGCGACATCATAAACACCAAGATGCGCACTATCCTCGACGAGGCGACGGATCCCTGGGGCATCAAGGTCAACCGTGTTGAGCTGAAGAACATTCTCCCGCCGAAAGAGATACAGAACGCGATGGAGAAGCAGATGAAGGCAGAGCGCGAACGGCGCGAAGCCATACTCCGTGCCGAGGGCGAGAAGCGCGCGGCTATCCTTGAGGCCGAGGGCGAAAAGGAATCTGCAATACTCCGCGCAGACGCAAAGAAGCAGCAGCAGATCCTCGAGGCCGAAGGCGAGGCCGAGGCAATACTGAAGGTGCAGAAAGCCACGGCAGAGGGTATAAAGCTCATGAACGAGGCGGCGCCCACGGATGCGGTCATCCGTCTCAAAGCGCTTGAGGCTTTTGCCGCCGCAGCTGACGGCAAGGCGACAAAGATCATTATCCCCAGCGAGATACAGGGCGTTGCCGGGCTCGCAGAGGGCGTGGTAGAGGCTGTGAAAGGCGTAAAGGCCGACTGATCCGATAATAAAAACGCTTACCGGCGGCAAAAGCCGCCGGTTTTGCATGAATAAGACGAGGAGAAGCACATGAGCAGTAAAAAAGCGCTTGATTTTATTGCAAGGCACGGCATGGCCCCGGAGAGGATCGACCCTGCGGAGTACGCAGAGAAAATGCGCACGGAAATGGAGCGCGGACTTGCGGGGGAGAAGAGCACACTGCCGATGATACCGACCTATATAAAGGACGGCGGCGTTATAGCAAAGGGCGTTCCCGTGGCCGTCATAGACGCCGGGGGCACGAACTTCCGCCGCGGACTTGTCACGTTTACGGACGGCGGTTATACGCTTGAAGAGCTCGGCAAATACAGAATGCCGGGCACAGACAGTCCATGCACATGGGAGGAATTTATTGTCTTCACAGCAGATAAGATCATGCCGCTGATGGACAGGACAGACCTCATAGGCTTCTGCTTTTCCTATAACGCCGATATCACGCCGGACATAGACGGTCTCGTCAGAAAGATCGACAAGGAGGTCGTTGTCAAAGGCTCTACGGGAATGCTCGTCGGCGCGTCTCTGAAAGCGGAGCTGGAGCGCAGGGGAGTGAGCGGGAAGCGCGTCTTCATACTCAACGACACCGTCGCGGCGCTGCTTGGCGCATCAAGCACTATCGACAAGAGCGCCTACAGCGGCTTCATCGGCCAGATCAGCGGCACAGGGACGAACACCTGCTGCGCGCTGCCGTATAAGCGCATCGGCAAGCTCGGCCGCGATGAGGATGGCAGCATACTTATAAATCTTGAGTCCGGCATGTACGGCGGCATGCCCGCCGGAGATTTTGACGATATTCTCGACCGCGAGAGCCATAATCCCGGAGAAAAGTACATGGAAAAGCTAACCGCCGGTGTTTATCTCGGCGAGCTGGGCCGTCTTATGCTCAATGCGGCGGCCGATGAAGGGCTGCTGTCGGCAGCTTCTGCGGAAAAGGTACGTGCGCTCGGAAAGATAGACGCTTCGTACATAGACGCGTGGGCCTGCGGAGAGAAGCTGGAGCTCGTGAGCGGCAATGATGAGGACGGCGAATTCGTAAAGACGGTGAGCCTTGCGCTTTTCGAGCGTTCCGCGCGCTGCATGTGCGCAAACCTCACGGCAATAATGCTGCTGACCGGAGCGGGAGAGCATGCGGATAAGCCCGTGTGCGTCTGCGCGGAGGGCTCGCTTGTAGACAGGAGCCGTTATTTCCGCCCGATGCTCGAAGGCTTCCTGAAGGACTATGCCGGGGCAAAGCTCGGCAGGTACGCCGTGCTGAGAGTCGGGCGTGAGACGACGCTGCCGGGCTCCGCTGCTGCGGCGCTGCTGAACAGATAACACCCGGAGAGGTAGCTTGATGTGAAAATATGCGTTTTGAATGACAGCTTTTTCAATTACGGAGATCTGAGCTGGGACGGACTGAGAGAGCTCGGCGAGCTGAGCGAATACCATGAGCACACGTCTGACTTTGACGAGCTTGTGCGGCGCGCTGCGGATGCGGACATAATCGTGACCGATCTGCCGGATCTCCCGAAGGGTCTGATCGCAGCCTGCCCGGAATTGAAATACATCTCCGTCACGGCCACGGGCTATGACAGCGTAGAGACGGAGTTTGCGCGGGCGCGGGGAATACCTGTGTCCAACGTGCCGAGCTACGGCACGGCGTCCGTTTCACAGTATGCGATCTCGCTGCTGCTTGAAATATGCGGGCATGTGTCATACTACTCAGACTGGGTACATTCGGGGCACTGGTACGCAGGCGGCGGCAACGTTGCCGGGAAGCGAAAGCTCATAGAGCTTGACGGAAAGACGATGGGCATCATCGGATTCGGACGCATCGGCCGCCGTGTGGGCGCGATAGCAAAGGCAATGGGCATGAATATAATTGCCTATAACCGCAGCCGCTGCGCAGAGGGTGAGGCCATCGCCGAATACGTGGAGCTTGACGAGCTTTTTGCGCGCTCGGACGTAATATCTCTGCACTGCCCGGCAAACGAGGCAACGTGTGGGATAATAAACGCGGAGAGCATAGCGAGGATGAAGGACGGCGTGATAATCATAAACAACGGCCGCGGCGCGCTGATACGCTCGGCAGATCTCGCCGCCGCGCTTGAAAGCGGAAAGGTATACGCCGCAGGGCTCGATGTTCTGGAGCAGGAGCCGCTCAGCCCGGACGAGCCGCTTTTGAAGGCGCCGCACTGCTATATAACGCCTCATCTGAGCTGGCTGCCGAAGGAGAGCCGCCAGAGGATCGTTGACTGCACGGTTGAAAATGTGCGGTCCTTCATTGAGGGACGGCCACAGAACGTTGTAAACTGAGCTTGCGCGGTGCGCTGTGTTTGACAAAGCGCGGGAGCTGCAATATAATCGGTAAAAAGTTAAGTTCCGGAGAGGAAGGATACAATGAAGCAATGTATGGATGCGGAGAATCTGCACCGGCGGCTGAAAAAGATAATTGGTCAGGTGCAGGCCATTGACCGCATGATAGATGAGGACGTCCCCTGTGAGGATGTGCTTGCGCAGATCAATGCGGCAAAGTCTGCGCTGCACGGCTGCGGCAAGGTGGTGCTCGAGGGCCACATAAAGCACTGCGTCCGTGACGGCATTGAGCACGGGGACGCAGACAAGACCATTGAGAGCTTCACCAAGGCAGTTGAGCGCTTCTCGAATATGGGTTGAATAATGAATCAAAAAGCAGCCAACAGGCTGCTTTTTTCTTCTTTAAACCGTAAGACCCTCTTGACAACATATACCCCTATAGGTATAATATACCCATACCCCATATGGTATGAAAAGAGAGGCTTATCATGAAGAAAATTATGGAGAAGCTCGAAGCGCTGCTTGAGCTGGGAGGCACACGTAAGGACATCATATTGCTGGCCGTATCCGGGGCTGCGCTTGCGTGCAGCCTGCTGGGATTCAGACCGTTTTCCTTTGATATGGCGTGGATAGCGGCGGTGCTGTGCGCGCTCGTACATAACACCGGTTCCGTACTGGTGATAACAAATTCAGCATTATTATTAAATTGGAGGAGAAAAGAATGACAGTAAGCATTATAGGGATAATTATCGGAGTGGCTGTGCTCGGTGCGGGGATATATTACCTCGTTAAGGAAAAGAACGACGCGGAATCCAAAAAAATATATTCCGTGGTCTCAGTGCTAGGCGCGTTGCTGACGCTGGTTATGCTGCTGAGGCTTGCAATTCAGGCATGACGGCGCGGCGCATGAAAAGAAAAAAGGTGCAGGGACACAGAGCCCTGCACCTTTTTTCTTTATTCACTATTATTTTGCGAGAAGCTGCTCAAGCGCGGCGGCGCGGAGGCACACGCAGAATATATGCATGGCCTTGTCAAGCTCCTCGACAGAGGGATAGGACGGAGCAATGCGGATGTTGGAGTCGTCCGGGTCCTTGCCGTAGGGGTAGGTAGCGCCTGCACCGGTCATCACGACGCCGGCCTGCCTGCACAGCTCCAGCGTGCGTCTGGCGAGACCGTGCAAGGTATATACGGAGACAAAATAGCCGCCTTTGGGGTGCTGCCAGCTGGCAATACCGAGCGGGGCTATCTCGTCGCTGAGATGGCGGAACACACATTCAAACTTCGGCGCGAGGACCGCCGCGTGCTTCTTCATAAGCTCAAGAGTGTGCTCCCTGTTCTTCAGGTAGCGCACATGGCGCAGCTGGTTTATTTTATCATAAGATATGATCTGCACGCCCATGAGCTTTTTGACGTACTCTATGTTGTCCACAGAGCTGGCCATGACGGAGATGCCGGCGCCGGGGAAAGTGATCTTAGAGGTGGAGGCGAACTCATACACCATATCGGGATTCCCCGCTTCGCGGCAGAGACTGATGATATCCGGGAACGGGACATAATCGCCTTCAAACTCGTGCACGCAGTAGGCATTGTCCCACATGAGCATGAAATCAGGCGCGGCAGGTTTCATCGCAGCGATGCGGCGGATCGTCTCATCGGAATAGATGATGCCGTCAGGATTTGAATACTTGGGTACGCACCACATGCCCTTGACCGCGGGGTCCTTTATCCATTTCTCGACAAACTCCATGTCCGGGCCGGTAGGGGTCATCGGAATGGTGATGAGCTCGAAGCCGAAAGACTCGGTGATCTTGAAATGCCTGTCGTAGCCGGGGGCGGGGCAGAGCCATTTTACCTTGTCCAGCTTATGCCAGGGGCACACGGAATGGTTGAGGCCGTGAGTATAGGCCTTGGAGACCGCGTCGTACATCAGCTGCAAGGATGCGCTGCCGCCGATGATGCACTCTTCGGGCCGGCAGTTGAGAATACCGGCAAAGAGCTCTCGCGCGCTTTGCAGGCCGGCAAGCTCGCCGTAGTTTCTCGCGTCGACGCCGCCGTCGATGCAGTCGCCCGGGGCGGAGAGCACCGTGAGAATATCGCTGACCATATCGAGCTGCTCGGGACCCGGCTTGCCGCGGGCCATATTTAGCTTGAGCTGCTGCGCTTTCAGCGCATCAAGCTCTTCGTTTACGAGACGCTGCTCGGACAAAAGCTCTTCAAGGGAGAGCTCACTGTAACGCTTTGACATATGAAAACCTCCTATATTACCATTTGTTTTCAACTTTTTCGGCGAAGCCGGGGAAGTTCTCGACTTCGATGATCTTGCCGTCGTCAAGCACGGCGCGGCCGGTGAAGCTGCCGAAGACCTGATGCTGATCGGATTTGATGAGCTTGACGTCGGTGCAGGCGGCGCGGTCAAGCACGGGGACAAAATCCATCTCAAAGCGGCCGTCGTCGGACGTGAACGTCCATGGGGACATGAAGTCCTTCTCATCTCCGGGAATGTTGAACTTCACCTGGCTGAGCTTATGAGCTTTGCCGTTGTAGAACAGCATGTTCTCACTCGCGGCGGAGCAGTTGCCGAAGCCGTAGCCGATATTCCAGCCGAAGGGAACGCCGTTGACATGATATGAGGCGCTGCCCCAGTACCATGTGTTGTGGTACGTCCATACGCCGCGGCCCCAGTCGAGCACGGCAAAGCTGTCGGCAGGGTCAAATTCATAGCGGCGGCTGCCGTAGCTTACGCAGCCTTTGGCGCGCATGCAGTTTATCTTCTGATTATAGTAGAAATGGCCGGGCTTATCGAACGGGGTGCAGATGACCATGCTGTCCTCCGGCTCGTCGAAAAGCTCAATGCTGGCCAGCAGCGCGCCCTCGGGGCCGAAGCCGTCCATGCGGGCGGTCAGCACGCGCTTGCCGCTGCCGTCATTTTCAAAGCTGATGGAATGCTTCTTCCCGCCGTGGCGCACATCGCCGGAGGCGGAGGTCTCGGGCATGCCGAGCTTGCCGAGCGGCATGAAGCTCATCGGACTTTTTGTGATCTCCCAGCCCTCCACAAAATCCAGAAGAGATATGGAGTCGAGCCCCATGTAGCCGTTGTCGTCCACGGTGAGCGCGAGGGCGAAGCGGCCGTTGTTGATGAGATAGTAATCCCACTCCTTGATGCGCGTTTTCGGAGCCTTGATGTCGCTGCGGCGGTAGACCGGAAGAAGCTTTCTTGCAAAGCCGGGTTCGGTCAGATCGCCGTTTTCGTTCAAAAGAGGTATTTCCCTGGTAATTTCATGCTGCATTACTGGACTCCTTTCCTGATCATACGTATATCGCGCCCCGCAAACGGCAGACGCAGGAACTCACCCGCTATGCGCGAATATATCTGGGGCGTGTACCGGCGCTCAAGCTCCTCGTCGGTGCAGTTGGTGCTGATAACGGTGCGCCTGCCGCTGACAAGGCGATGGTTTATAAGCGTGTACAGCGCGCTCACGGACATGGGCGTCAGCATCTCGGTGCCGAGATCGTCGAGGATCATAAGATCGCAGTCGCACATGCGCTGTACGCGCACGGAGGCTGCGGCCCCGGCCTCGCTGTCACGGCAGAACTTCTGCTGCTCAAATGCGTCGAGCGCGGCCGCCGCCGAATCATAACACACGGAGCAGCCCTTTTCGGCCACGGTGCGCGCGATGCAGGCAGAGAGATACGTCTTGCCGAGACCGGTGTCGCCCTGCAGAAGAAGATTTGAATTGACGTTCGGAAAATTCTCCGCGAACCGGCGGCAGATCTCATAGACCTTTTTCATCGCCTCGCGCGGCACGACGCCGTAGCGCGGGTCATACTCATCGCTGTACAGCGTGAGATCAAAACGCTCAAAGCTCTCGTCGCCATGCCGCAGCAGAGCGCCGAGCTCGCGCGTCAGCTCCATATTATAGAGCCGGTCCAGACAATCGCAGGGCGCGGCGTTGTATACGCCGCTGTCATGGCATTTTTTGCAGGAGTATATCTCATCAAGATAGTCCACGGCGAAGCCGTTCTCCGTCAGCAGCTCCGCACGGCGCATCTGCATGTCGAGATTTTCCCGCTCGAGCGCGGCGATCCTGTCCTTCATATCCGGCGCGCGGGAGATCGTCAGCCGCACAAGCTCTGCCATCTGGGCGCGCAGCGCGGCGTCAATGCGTTCAACCTCCGGCACGCGGCGGTAAACGAGCGCGGTACGGCGCTCGCGCTCCGCCTGATTTGCGGCGCGGATATTTTCAAGCTCGGCTCTGGCCCGCGCCAGAAGCTTACCGTCATAATTCATGGCCGTTGTCCTTTCAGATCATACCTTGTCAATAAGCGAATCCAGCCCCTCAAAATCGGAGGGCCTGCTGCCGCGCCCTTTCCTGGGCGCAGTCCTCGCAGGCCGCCGCCCGTCCTTTTCTTCAATATCGCGCGGGGTGAGAAGCCCTTTTCCTTTCCAGCTGAGGATAATTTTGTTCATATAGCTCCACCGGAGAGAGCCGGTGTTGGTAACGGTGCGGTCATATGCGATGGATATTGCCTCCGCACCGAAGCCGAGGTCGAGCCATGAAGAAATATAGTCGCTCTCGGTTTTGGTGAGCTCCCGGCCTTTTATGCCGAGGGCGTTTTTTATTCCGGCGATGCTGCCGCGGCGCTCATCCATGCGGCGGATGAACTCCTCCGCCTGTTCCATGGTCATTATTTCCCGGTTTACCCAGAAATAGGCCTCCTTCTCTATCGCACGTGCACTTGGACGGCGCTGGCCGCCGTAGCGCTCCTCATACTGCCGGGCGCAGTAGTTGATGAGCAGCATGATAACGTCCGCCGGAAGGCCGAGATAATCATATATGCCGAAGAGGATCTTCATATCCACGCTGCTGAGCGAGCGGCCCATGACCTTTGAGGCCTCGGAGATGATCGCGGAAAATTCCCCGTCCTCACGGCTGCGGCGGATAATATCCTCCGCGCGGTATTCCGGCAGCGCCTCTGCCGGAGCGGGCGGGACGGGCGCGGCGGCGGGACGGACGTCCGCTTCAGGGCCGGACAGGCCGAGCCTCCTGAGCTTTTCGTCGGCGGCTTCTATCTCGCGCAGAGTGCGGCACAGATCGCGCGCGGTCCGCTCCGGATCGGCGCAGCCTGTGCGCAGGCGGTATATGTACAGCAGCGCGACATCCCCGTCATGCGCGGCGATGAGCCTGTCCGCAGTCAGAAGAGGTATTGATTTTTCACGCTCGGTATCAGCCATCGGGGAAGCGCTCCTTGAGTAGTAAAAATATGACTTAAATGTAAAAGTCATTATAACATTATTTTTATCTTGTCGCAATAGCAATTAATGTGCTATAATGCACCCTGTATAATAGCGGGATATGTAAACTAATACCAAGAATTAGAAAATCAAGAGGAACTGATACAATGCTCGAACTTCTTTCTCCCGCCGGATCTCCGGAAGCGGTCATTGCTGCTGTGCAGAACGGCGCGGACGCGGTATATATGGGCCTTGGCGACTTCAATGCCCGCCGCGGCGCAAAGAATTTTACAGATGAGGAATTTGAGAAGGCCGTGGGTTACTGCCATGTGCGCGGCTGCAAGGTGTACATCACGCTCAATACGCTCGTGAACGACAGAGAGATAAGCTCTGCCGTGGAGGATGCGCGCCTCGCATCGAGATGCGGCGCGGACGGGATAATTATTCAGGATCTCGGCCTCGTGTCCGCGATCCGGCAGGCGCTGCCGGATATTCCCCTGCATGCGAGCACCCAGATGAGCATACACAATCTGGCCGGCGTTCAGGCCGCGGCGGAGATGGGCATGACCCGCGCCGTGCTGGCAAGAGAGCTGAGCCTTGAGGAGATAAAGTACATAACGAAGAATTCGCCGATAGAGACGGAGGTGTTCGTCCACGGCGCGCTGTGCTTCTGCCACTCCGGCCAGTGCTATATGTCCGCACTGATAGGCCGCCGCAGCGGCAACCGTGGTATGTGCGCCCAGCCCTGCCGCATGCAGTATTCCCTTGGCGGGCGGATGGATGACTACCCGATGTCGCTCAAGGACAACTGCCTTGTCGACAGGCTGCGTGAGCTTGAAGAGGCAGGCGTGGCCTGCGTGAAGATCGAGGGGCGCATGAAGCGCCCGGAGTATACGGCCATAGTGACCGGCATATACTCCAAGGCCATAAAGGAACGGCGCCAGCCCACGCCGGAAGAGATGGGCATGCTGACGAAGGCTTTTTCGCGGCAGGGCTTCACTCAGGGTTATTTCAACGGAGATAAAAAGGACATGTTCGGCGTCCGCGGCGAACCGGATGACGGGACCGAGAAGATATTCGCCGTCGCCCGCCGCGCCTATGCCGACGGTGAGCTGCGGCGCGTGCCGGTGCACTTTTACACGGTCGCGGAGAAGGACGAACGCATAAAGGCGATAGCCTTTGACGACGACGGCCACCGTGCCGTGACCTACGGCCCTGTGCCGGAAAAGGCCAAGCGCCAGGGCCTGACCGACGGCTATCTTGTAGAGCAGATGTTCAAGACCGGCGGAACGCCTTATAACTGCGTAGAGAACAAAGCGCGCACCGATCCGGGGCTGTATCTGCCTGCGGCAGAGATAAACGAGCTCAGGCGCAAGCTCATATCCGCACTGTCGGAGCAGCGCGCCGTGCCGCCGGAGAGGCGCAGCCTTGCCGTGCCGCCGATGCCGAAAAACGTCCCCACCGTCGCGGATCCCAAGCTCATATTTCAGGTGCGCACGGAGGAGCAGCTTACAAAAGAGCTGGCCGACCTGCGCCCGGCGTACATATACGTACCGGCGATGATCATGGCGGAGCAGCCGAAGCTCGTGCTTCCCTTTGTGGAGAAGGGCGCTGTGCCGGTAGCGGTGCTGCCGAGAATAATAAATGAACGGCAGATGAAAGAGGTCTACACTACGCTGCAGCGCCTTTTTGACTACGGCGTGAACGAGGCGCTCGTTGGGAACCTTGGTCAGGTGGTCATGGCGCGCAGCGCCGGAATGAAGCTCAGGGGCGATTTCGGGCTCAACGCTTTCAACTCATATACGCTTGATATGCTTGACCGGATGGGCTTCCTGTCGGCAACGGCATCGTTTGAGCTGAGGATAGCGCAGATAAAGGATATGGCAAAGCCGCTTGACACAGAGCTTATAATATACGGCCGCCTGCCGCTGATGGTGTCGGATCAGTGCATCATAAAAGAGAGCGCGGGTCGCTGTGCCTGCCAGACGCCGGCGCAGATGTCGGACCGTATGGGTTCCGTGTTCCCTGTCGTGAAGGAATACGGCTGCCGAAACGTCGTATACAACGCGCACAAGCTCTACCTTGCGGATAAGAAGGAGGACCTCTATTCTGCGGGGCTGTGGGGGCTGCGCATGATGTTTACCACCGAGAGCGCGAGAGAATGCGTCGAGGTGGCAAAAGGACACATGGGCCTTTCGGATTATAAGCCGAATGTGCTGACACGCGGACTGTACTACAGGGGCGTGGACTGAATACAAGGATCAAAGAGGAGCGGTATCACAATGGCAGTTGTTCTCGCCTCCGGCTCTCCGCGCCGCAGGGAGCTCATGGAGATGCTCGGAGTTAAGGATATGAAGATAATCCCCGCGAAAGGGGAGGAATGTCCGCCGGAGGGCGCAGGCCCCGCGGAGACCGTGAAGGCGCTGGCGCTGGCCAAATGCCGCGAAGTCGCGGAGCAGTGCGGCGCTGACGATATAGTCGTCGCAGCGGACACAATAGTGTGGTTCGGCGGCAGGATCTACGGCAAGCCTCACTCACGGGAGCAGGCGATAGAAATGCTCCAGCAGCTTTCGGGCAATGAGCACGAGGTATATACCGGAGTCGCCGTAATGGCGGGGGGTACGGTGCAGGCGGAGACGGACAGGACCGCTGTGCGCTTCCGCAAGATACCGCAGGAGGAGATCGAGGCATATGTCGACTGCGGCGAGCCGATGGACAAGGCCGGGGCTTACGGCGCGCAGGGCAAGGGCGCGGTGTTCGTCAAGGGGATCGACGGGGACTTTTTCAACGTCATGGGGCTGCCGCTGTGCCTGCTGGACTCCATGCTCAAGAAGGCAGGACTGAAGCTCATAGGCTGATTAAGGAGTGAACACCCTTTGAAGGAATATCTGAAGAAAAACGGAATACGAATCGGCATAATCGTGGCGGCCGCGGCCGTGATAATCGGCTTCAGCGCCACGGCGAGAAGCGGTCAGATCAGCTTTTTGCAGAACGCGACGGGCGTCCTCGAAGCGCCGATAAAGAAGGTCCTGAGCTCGACTGTCAACTGGTTTGACACGATATACGGATACTTGTATAAATACGACTCTCTGCAGGCGGAGAACGAATCGCTCCGCTCGCAGCTGGCGGACGCGCAGCAGTCGGCGCGCGACGGCATCGCCGCGTCCGAGGAGAACACCCGCCTGCGCGAGCTGCTGAACCTGCAGGAAAAGCACACCGACTACGAGATGGAATCGTGCAAGGTGGTGCTGTGGTCGTCGTCAAACTGGTCGTCGTCATTTACGATAAGCAAGGGGCGCAGCAGCGGGATCGAGCTCAACGACCCGGTCGTGACGGAGTACGGCGTGGTCGTGGGGCAGGTGACGGAGCTCGGAGAGACGTGGGCAACCGTCAGCACGGTGATGGATGTTGATATGAGCATAGGCGCTTATGTCGGCACCTCCGGCGCATCCGGCATGTCGGTGGGCGAGTTCGCGCTGATGAAGAAGAAAGAGGCGAAGCTCACCTTCATTGCGGAGGGCGCGCAGATATTCGTCGGCGACGAGGTGCTGACCTCCGGTTCCGGCGGCGCATTTCCCGCGGGACTTCTGATAGGCACGATAACAAACCTCCAGACCGAGGCCGGCGGACAGATCGAGTACGGCATCATAAAGCCCGAGTGCAGCTTCGACACGCTCGTGCAGGTGTTCGTGATCAAGAGCTTTGAAGTGGTGGAATGACTTTGAGAGAACTTTTTGCCAAAATAAACGTCAAAAGACTGCTGAAATACGCGCTGTACATGTTTCTGTCGCTCGTGGCGCAGAATATGCTCTTCACGCAGATCCGGCCGTTCGGCGTCTGCCCGATGGTGCTGCCGGCTGTGGCTGTGGCCGTGGGCATGTTCGAGGGCGCGACCTGGGGCGCGGTATTCAGCCTTATAATGGGCATATTTGCGGACATGGCATTTATAGAAAACACGGTCACGTTCACGATACTTTTTCCGGCGCTCAGCTTTGCGGCGGGCTTTGTCTCGCAGTTCTACATAAACCGCCGCTTCTTTGCGTTCATGGGCGTGACGCTTGCCGCGCTTCTCGTTACGGGCGTCGTACAGATGCTCAAGACCGCGGCAATGGATGTCTGGGCAGGATCGATGATAACAACGGTGCTGCTGCAGACCCTGTGGTCCCTTCCGCCCGCGGTGCTGGCGTATTTCCCGCCGGCAGAGTGGATAGAATAGGACTCAGGCTTACAGAAAGGACTTTTCAATGCATCACAGACTTGTAAGATCGGGCAGAGTAGCGGGAATGATAGTGTTCCTGATAATTCTGATCACAGTATACGTCTATTTCCTCTACCAGCTGCAAATAATAGAGGGCGAGGAATACTACGCCCGAAGCAGTATGATAACCAATGAGACGCGCGTCGTCACTGCGGCGAGAGGTAATATACTCGACCGCTACGGGCGCGTGCTCGTCAGCAATTCCGAGACCTACAACCTCACGATAGACACGACGAAGCTCTTTGCAAACGAGGACCCCAACGAGACGATACTTGGCCTCGTGAAGATGGTCGAGGGCTATGGCGACACGTATACGGACGACCTGCCCATCACGAGAGACCCGCCCTTTGAGTACACCGCGGACATGACGGAGATACAGAGGACCATGCTCAAGGCGTACATCAAGGATAAGGCGAAGGAGCTCAAGGATATCTGCGCTGACCCGGAAAATCCGACCGCGGTGGAGCTTATGAGCTACATGCGCGGCAGGTACAGCATAGACAACAGCTACTCGGCGCAGGAAATGCGCGTCATAGCCGGTGTGCGCTACTCCATAAACGTCCGTTATGCGGTCAACACAGCCGACTACATATTCGTCGAGAATGCCAGCATGAAGCTCATTACCTCCATTATGGAGAACAAACTTGCCGGCATCAACGTTGACCGTGCCTATAAGCGCGAATACGGCACGGATTACGCGGCGCATATCCTCGGCTATGTCGGCCTCATGACGCAGGAGGAGTATGAGAAATACTCCCTTATGAAATACTCGACCGACGCATACGTCGGCAAGGACGGCGTGGAATACGCTTTTGAAAATTACCTGCACGGCAAGGACGGCGAAGTGATAGAGACGAAAAACGCCTCCGGCACGGTGCTGAGCACCGTGTATGTCACGGAGCCTGAGCCCGGAGATCATGTCTACCTCACGATAGACCAGACGCTTCAGGAGCAGACCGAGCGTATCCTGAATGCCGGCGTCAACG
The DNA here is from genome assembly GCA_900546515.1 of uncultured Eubacteriales bacterium. Classification (GTDB taxonomy): domain Bacteria; phylum Bacillota; class Clostridia; order Oscillospirales; family Oscillospiraceae; genus Limivicinus. The sequence goes on from URDG01000009.1 coordinate 33,281, forward strand.
CGCTCATCAAGACCCGCGCACAGGAGAGAGCGGAGGGCATCGCCAGAGGCGACTACAATCCGGACATGAAGGACGAGATCACCGGCGCGGCCGCCGTTGTGGTGGACGTCAACACCGGAGAGCCGCTTGCAATGGCGAGCTGGCCGACCTACGACGTGACGACGATAATAGAAAACTATCAGGAGCTGCTGGAAACTCCGAACGCGCCGCTTTTCAACCGCGCGCTGATGGGCGCATACGCCCCCGGCTCCACGTTCAAGCTCGTTACGGCCATAGCGGCGCTCAACAACAACATCATCAACACCGAAGAAAAGATAAAATGTCAGGGCGTTTTCACCAAGTACTCCGCTGAGGGCTATGCGCCTGAGTGCTGGATCTGGAACGTCAACAAGAATGAGCATCTGACGCACGACGAGGAGAACACGTCCACCGCCATAAGGGATTCGTGCAACTACTACTTCTACACGATCGGCGAAAAGCTCGGCGTCGACGATCTGGGAGAGGTCGCACATCAGTTCGGCCTCGGCGTACACACCGGGATAGAGCTCGTCGAGACGACAGGCAACATGTCCAACCGCGCGAACCACTATGACTATGCGGGCTCGGAGTGGCGTATAGGCGATACGCTGCAGGCGGCCATCGGCCAGTCAGACAGCGTGTTCTCGCCGCTGCAGATGGCGGAGTATGCCGCGACGCTTGCAAATTACGGCAACCGCTATTCCGCATCCATACTCAAGACCGTCAGAAGCTATGACTACAGCGAAAAGGTCTACGAGCGCGAGCCGGAGGTCCTCAGCCATGTGGAGTCCGCGCAGTACAACTGGGACGCGGTAAAGGAGGGCATGAACCTCGTGGTCAACGCCCCGAGCAACGCCACCGTGTATGAGACTTTCTCAACGTGCAAGTTCACAAGGATAAGAAACGGCGCAAACTACGGCGTCAACGGCAAGACCGGCACCGCGCAGAAGGGCGAGGGCATCACGAACGACGGTATGTTCATATGCTATGCGCCGGCCGACGACCCGGAGATCGCGGTCAGCGTTGTCGTAGAGCGCGGCGGCTCCGGCGCAAACGTATCGTTCATCGCAAGGAACATACTCGACGCGTACTACACTATCCGCAGCTACAGCGACGACGCAGAGCAGGAGATGTCGCTGTTAAAGTAAAAAAATGCTCTGAAACAGAGTAAAAAGCTGTTGCAGTTTGACGAAATTGTGTTTATAATAACTTAGCGGCTTTGATGCGGCAGCACTAAAGACTGGAAAGAAACGGAGAAAAGAATGAATATAGCATTGATGGCACACGACAGAAAAAAAGAGCTGATGGTGCAATTCTGCATTGCCTACTGCGGCATACTCGCCGAGCACTCGCTCTGCGCGACCCATGTCACAGGCAAGCTCGTTTCGGAAGCTACGGGACTGCCGATCACGCTTTACCTTCATGCCGATCAGGGCGGCGCGCAGCAGATCGGCGCGCGCATATCCTTCAATGAGATAGACCTGGTGCTTTTCTTCTGCGACCCGGTCAACCCCAAGGGCTTTGACGATATAAACAAGATAGAGCGTTTGTGCGACCAGTACCAGATACCGTTTGCGACAAATGCGGCCACAGCAGAGGTGCTCGTTCAGGGCCTTCGCCGCGGCGACCTTGACTGGCGCAACATTGTCAATCCCCAGAAGAGATAAATCAGCTTAATACGTACCAGCCCCCGTACAAAGGGGGCTGTATGCGATTTTTGAGATAAGACCGAAAGGAATTTTGAAATATGGCAAAGGTTTCACCGCGCACGCTCTCCGGCTTTATGGAGCTCATGCCGAGAGAGCAGATGAAAATGGAGCGCATGATGGAGGTGCTCCGGCACAGCTACTCCTCATATGGCTTTACCCCGCTTGACACCCCTGTCATCGAATCGGCGGAGGTGCTGCTCGCCAAGGGCGGCGGAGAGACGGAAAAGCAGATATACCGCTTCACCAAGGGTGACAGCGATCTTGCGCTGCGCTTTGACCTGACCGTGCCGCTGGCAAAGTATGTCGCGGCGCATTATTCCGAGCTCAGCTTCCCGTTCCGCCGCTACCAGATAGGCAAGGTCTACCGCGGAGAGCGCGCGCAGAGGGGCCGCTTCAGAGAATTCTATCAAGCCGATATAGATATAATCGGAGACGGAAAGCTCGACATTATAAACGAGGCGGAGATCCCGGCCATCATATACGACACTTTCACGGCGCTCGGACTGAAAAAATTCAGGATCCGCGTCAACAACCGCAGGATACTCAACGGCTTTTATGCAATGAACGGCATGAGCGAGCGCGCCGGGGACATCATGCGCACGGTCGACAAAATAGATAAGATCGGCGCGGAAAAGGTGCGCCAGCTCCTTATCGACGAGGTGAAAATGCTGCCGTGCAAGGCGGAAAACGTGCTCGACTTCATGGCGATAAAGGGGACGAACGCCGAGGTCATAGAGGCGCTCGAGCGCTACCGCGGAATGGACCCGACCTTTGACCAGGGACTGGACGAGCTGATAACCGTGACAAAGTATCTCGCGGCATTCGGCGTACCGGAGGAGAATTTCGAGATAGACCTCACCATAGCCCGCGGGCTTGACTACTACACCGGCACCGTATACGAGACCGAGATGACCGAGCACCCGGAGATCGGTTCCGTCTGCTCCGGCGGACGCTATGACAATCTTGCGGAGTATTATACGGACAGGCAGCTGCCCGGCGTTGGCATCTCGATAGGACTTACGAGGCTGTTTTACGTGCTGGGCGAGCAGGGGCTGCTCTCAGACGAATTTGTGAGCGCGCCGTGCGACGCGCTCGTGCTTCCGATGACGGACGATCTGAGCTTTGCGATCTCCGCCGCGGCGCAGCTCCGCGCTTCCGGCATACGCACGCAGCTGTACAGCGAAAAGAAAAAATTCAAGGCCAAGATGAGCTATGCCGGCAAGCTCGGCGTACCCTATGTGGTTTTCGTCGGCGAGGATGAGATAAACGAGGGCGTGCTGTCCGTCAAGGACATGACCACCGGCGAGCAGCGCAAGCTCAGCGCCGGAGATGCGGCCGCCGTCATAGGGGACGGACTCAAAGAGCGCGGCGCGCATCCGATAATCGTTGATTAAGCAAATTTGAGATAGAAGAGAGGGAAATATATGTTTCAATCCCGTACACATACCTGCAATGAGCTGAGGATCAGCGATGCAGGCAAAAAGGTAAAGCTCGTGGGCTGGATGGAGAATGTCCGCGAGGTAGGCAGCAATTTTGCATTCGTCGTTCTGCGCGACTTTTACGGCACGACTCAGGTAGTCGTTGAGAGCGAGGACATGATGAAGATCGTCAAGTCCATCAATAAGGAATCCACGATTTCCGTAGAGGGCGTCGTGCGTGAGCGCGCAAGCAAAAACCCCAAGCTCGACACCGGCGACATCGAGGTCGTCCCCGACAGGATAGAGGTACTCGGTAAGTGCCGCTACAATGAGCTGCCCTTTGAAATAAACCGCAGCCGCGAGGCCGATGAGACGACCCGTCTCAAATACCGCTATCTCGACCTGAGAAACCCCGCAGTGAAGAAGAACATCATCCTCCGCTGCAACGTCATCTCCGCCCTGCGTCAGGCAATGACGGAGCACGGCTTTCTTGAGATAACCACGCCCATACTCACTGCCTCTTCACCGGAGGGCGCGCGCGACTATCTCGTCCCCGCGAGAAAGCACCCCGGCAAGTTCTACGCTCTGCCGCAGGCGCCGCAGCAGTTCAAGCAGCTGCTGATGACCTCCGGCTTTGACCGTTACTTCCAGATAGCGCCGTGTTTCCGCGATGAGGACGCGCGCGGCGACCGCTCCCCCGGCGAGTTCTACCAGCTGGACATGGAGATGGCTTTCGCCACGCAGGAGGATGTTTTTGCAGTGCTCGAGGACGTGCTGCCCCCGATCTTTGCAAAGTTCGGCACCTATAACGTTGCGTCCACAGCGCCGTTCAAGCGCATCGGTTATGTTGAGTCGATGGAGCGCTACGGCTGCGATAAGCCTGACCTGCGCATAGATCTGCATGTGGACGATATAACCGCGCTGACACGCGGCACCGAGTTCGGCCCGTTCAATGAAGAAAACTGCGTCGTCAAGGCGATCGTAGTGTCCGACTGCGCGCTGACGAGAAAGCATATAGACAAGCTCTGCACCGACGTCGAGGTGCAGGCGGGCGCAAAGCCCTACTGGTTCAAGGTGGACGAGAACGGTCAGCTTGTCGGCGGCGTTGCGAAGTTCCTCGCCGGACGCAGCGGCGAGCTTACCGAAGCGCTTGGCCTCAGGCCCAACACCCTTGTCGGCGTTACGACCGGCAAGAAGGAACAGGCGCAGAAGACTGCGGGCGTCATGCTCAAGATGCTCGGCGCGGCATGCCCCAACCATATGGACAGGGAGCGCTATGAGTTCTGCTGGATCGTTGACTTCCCGATGTATGAGATCGGCGAGGAATCCGGCGAGCTTGAGTTCTGCCATAACCCGTTCTCCATGCCCGCAGGCGGCCTTGATGTGCTGCTGAAGGCGGAGCGCGGCGAGATAGATCCGCTCACCATCACTGCCGATCAGTATGACCTCGTGTGCAACGGCGTTGAGCTCAGCTCCGGCGCTGTGCGTAACCATGACCCTGAGATCATGGTGAAGGCCTTTGAAATGGTCCGCCTTGGCGAAGATGACGTGAAGAAGAAGTTCCCCGCAATGTACAACGCCTTCTGCTACGGCGCTCCTCCTCATGCCGGTATCGCCCCGGGCGTCGACCGTATGGTCATGCTGCTTGCAGGCGAGGACAGCATACGGGAGATCATTCCGTTCCCGATGAACAAGAACGCGGCCGACGTAATGATGGGCGCGCCGTCCACCGTGGAGCAGAAGCAGCTTGACGAGCTGCACATCGCACTCGTCGGCGAGCTGGAAGAGTAAATCCTATATTAAAAAGCCGTCAGCATGAAGCTGTGCTGACGGCTTTTCTGCAAAGGAGAGATGCCAATGTTTTCCTCTGTGAAGAGCTTCGGCGTGACGGGCGTCGGCGGCTATGAGGTATTGCTTGAGGTATACATATCCAACGGCCTGCCTGCGTTTGACATCGTCGGTCTGCCGGATGCGGCGGTGAAGGAGTCGCGGGAGCGCGTGCGCGCCGCGATCAAGAATAACGGCTTCAAGTTTCCTGTCAGCCGCATGACCGTGAACCTCGCTCCGGCGGACAAAAAGAAGGCAGGCACGGTGTACGATCTGCCGATGCTCATAGGCATAGTCTCGGCCGCGGGCGAGCTGCCCGCACCGAAGGATGACTGCGCGTTCATCGGGGAGCTGTCGCTGACGGGGGAGCTGAGGGGCGTGGCAGGCGTACTGCCGATGGCCATAGCGGCGCAGAGGAGCGGGATAAAAAAGTTCTTTGTCCCGGCGGACAACGCCGCAGAGGCCGCATTTGCCGACGGCATAGAGGTCTATCCCGTGAAGACTGTCGCACAGCTGGCAGCGTATCTGCGCGGGGAAGAGAGCATTGAGCCTGCAAGTGCGCCGGACACCTACAGCGAGAGGGAGGCCCTGCCCGACTTTGCCGATGTGAAAGGGCAGGAAAACGTCCGCCGCGCGCTTGAGATCGCGGCGGCAGGCGGACACAATATACTCATTGTCGGCCCTCCGGGCGCAGGCAAGTCGATGATGGCGAAGCGCCTGCCGGGAATTCTGCCGGACATGAGCCGTCAGGAGATGATAGAGTCGACGGAGATACACTCCGTCGCCGGACTCACGAGCCGGACGCATCCGGTAGTCTCCGTGCGCCCGTTCCGCGCGCCGCATCATACGGTATCTGCGGCGGGGCTGTCGGGCGGAGGCACGGTGCCGCGGCCTGGGGAGATAAGCCTTGCGCATAACGGCGTCCTGTTTCTCGACGAGCTGCCGGAGTTCCGCAGCGATGTGCTGGAGGTCCTGCGTCAGCCGCTGGAGGACGGGAAGGTCACGGTCTCGCGCGTCTCAGGCACTGTCACGTTCCCGAGCCGCTTCATGCTCGTGTGTGCGATGAATCCGTGCAAGTGCGGCTGGTATGGGCATCCCTCCGGCCGCTGCCGCTGCACGGCCAACGACGTGCGGCGCTATCACAGCCGCATATCCGGGCCGCTGCTGGACAGGATAGACCTCATCGTCGAGGTTCCGGCGCTGGAATATGAAGAGCTGAAAAGAAAGGCGCCGAGTGAGAGCTCGGCCGAGATAAAAAAGCGCGTGGACGCCGCAAGGCAGATACAGCGCAGGCGCTTCGGCGGCGACGGCGCGATGTGCAACGCGCATATTGAAAGCCGCATGCTGCGCGAGGTGTGCGCCGTGAGCGATGAGGGCGAAGAGCTGATGCATCAGGCATTTGACAGCATGCACCTCTCCGCGCGCAGCTATGACCGTATACTCCGTGTCGCGCGCACTATAGCCGATCTCGCCGGGAGCGGGAGCATAGAGAGCGAGCATATCGCCGAGGCGATACAGTACCGCACCTACAACTTCACGGAAGCGTGAGAGACCGGAATGCCGGATAATAACGGCCGGAAATTTCCCGGCTGTTATTATCCGGCATTGTTCATAATGGAAATTTTCTGTTGACAGCTTCGGCTGTCTGTTGTATAATCCGAACTGTACTAATCAAACTAATACGGTAAACACAAGCGGAGGTGAAACGGTGATAAACATCAATTTCCGTGACCCCAGGCCGATATACGAGCAGGTGAGGGACAATTTCCGCGCCCTTATCATATCCGGGGCGCTCCCGCCGGACTATAAAATGCCGTCCGTGCGCGAGCTTGCCGCGAAGCTGGCGATAAACCCGAACACGATACAGCGTGCATACAGAGAGCTTGAGTCGGAAGGCTATATCGTCTCGGTGCCGGGAAAGGGCAGCTTTGTCAGTCTGAATGAAGCGGCGATGAAACGGCACATAAAGGAGCTTGAGGACGAGTTTTCCGGTCTTGTGCAGGAGCTGAAGGCTCTAGGCGTGGGTGAGGACAGGCTCACGGAGATCATAAAAGGAGGCGGAGAGAATAATGATTGAAGTAAGGGAACTCGTGAAGAGCTTTGACGGCTTCCGCGCGCTCGACGGACTGAACATGAATGTGCCGAAGGGCGCGGTGTACGGCCTTGTCGGGCCGAACGGCGCGGGCAAATCCACGGCGATCCGCCATATGGCGGGCATTTACCGGCAGGACTCGGGCGAGGTGCTGATAGACGGCGAGCCGGTATATGAAAACCCGGAGCTTAAAGGACGCATTGCCTATATACCGGACGAAATATTTTACTTCACGCAGGCGCGTATAAAGGATATGGCGGTTTTCTACAGCGGCGTATATCCGCGCTTCTCAATGGAACGCTTTGAAAAGCTTGGCGCGGCCTTCGGGCTGGACGCCAACAGAACCATGCGCAAGCTCAGCAAGGGCATGCAGAAGCAGGCTGCGTTCTGGCTGGCTCTCGCACAATGCCCGGACATCGTGATACTCGACGAACCGGTGGACGGACTCGATCCCGTGATGCGCAGGCAGGTGTGGGGGCTTCTGATGAGCGAGGTAGCAGAGAACGGCACGACGGTCGTCGTATCATCGCACAATCTCAGGGAGCTTGAGGATGTCTGCGACCATGTGGGTATAGTGAATCACGGGAAAATGACGACGGAGCGCTCGCTGAGCGAGCTTCAGGACAACATGGTCAAGGTACAGCTCGCGCTGCCCGACGGCGGAAAGCTGCCCGAGGGGATAGAGGTGCTGCACAGCACGTCGACCGGGCGGCTGCAGCAGCTCATAGTACGGGGCAGGACCGAGGAACTGACGAATATCATTGCCGCAGCAGATCCGCTTTTCATGGATTTCGTGCCGCTGACTCTCGAAGAGATATTCATATATGAGCTGGGAGGTGCTGACAGTGAAGCAAAAGACATCGTTATTTAACTGGGGGCTGTGCCGCGGCTATCTGAAACGCTGCTGGCCGCTGTGGACAACATATTTTGCGGTGCTGCTGCTTGAACTGCCGGCGCAGCTGCCGGAGTATCTGAGAAAAGCGGCGGACGGAGACGTATGGCGTGTAAATGCGGTGAGCATGCATATACTCAGCGCGGGCAGGGGCGCGGTGCTTCTGTCGGCAGTATTCGGCGCGGCAGCGGCGATGGCCATGTTCGCCTACCTTTACAATAATCGTGCGTGCAGCATGGTGAATGCGCTTCCGATACGCCGGGAGACGGCATTCGCCACGGCGTTTCTGACCGGGATCGTGCCGATGCTGACGGCGGACGTGCTTACGGCGGCCATAGCTGCGGCAATAGTGAGCGGAAACGCCGCTGCGGCCGGCAAAATATGGACGTTCCTGGCCTTCGCGGTAATGGGCAACATTGCATTTTACGGCTTTGCGGTGTTTTGCGCGATGCTCACGGGAAATCTTGCGGTCATGCCGTGCGTGTACCTTGTGCTCAACGGCGCGGTATATCTGGCGGAGGCGGCCGTGAGAACGGTGATGAGCTGCGTGATATACGGCTTCAGCAGCGCGGGAACATATTTTGAAAAGCTCTCGCCGCTGGTCGCAGTGATGGATGAAGCAAATCTGGGTATAGACTATGTGTACGGCCAGCTTGCGGACGGCAGCGACTGCCTGACGGGCGAGTTTGAAATACGCGGGCTCGGCCTCATGGGCGTTTACTGCGCGGCAGGGCTCGTTCTCACCGTGTGTGCGCTGCTGATCTATAAAAAGCGCGGGATGGAGCATGCGGGCGACATCGTTGCCGTTCCGGTGCTCAAGCCGGTTTTCAAATACTGCCTGTCTTTCGGCTGCGCCCTGGTGCTTGCAGCTGCAGTGTACGAATGGCTCTTCAGCTACATAACGGGGCTGTGGGCTGCACTGCTGGTGCTGGCGATACTCATAGCGGGCGCATTCATCGGATACTTCGGCGCGGAAATGCTCATACAGAAGGGGCTGCGCGTATTCAACCGCGGCTGGAAGGGCTTCGCCGTGACGGCTGCGATACTTGCGGTGATGCTGGCCTGCATGGAATTTGACCTGTCCGGATATGAGCGCTATGTGCCGGAGAACGGAGAGGTGGAGAGCGTCACGGTGTCCGGCTACAGCATCAACGGGACGACGCTGGCAGAGCCTGAGAATATCGCCGCGCTGACCGGCATACACAGGCAGATAATCTCGCATAAGGCCCAAAACGACGCGGATGCTGACGCGGGCGAGATATGGATCAACTATAAGCTCAGGGATGGGAAGACCGTGAGCCGCATGTACAGGCTCAACCGCCAGCAGGATTATTCCGGAAGCGGCACGGATTTTGCGAGGCTTGTGGAATGCGTGAACTCCGCGGAGGGTGTACGCAGCCGCCTGCGGATAGAGGCGGATGACGGGTATGACATTGCACAGGCGGAGAATGTTCTATGGGGCAGCCTCGACTCGTTTTTCAACAATACCGGGAGCGAAATATATGCCGCCGCGACAAATGACAGTGGGAAGAGCTTCGACCTCACTCCGGCGCAGGCAATAGAGTTCTACAGGGAATGCATTCTGCCCGACGTGGAGGACAGCAGCATCGGAAAGATCTGGCTCGACTTCGATCTGGACAGCTATGACACGCTCAGCAATGTGAGCTTTTCCATAAGCTGCATTGATCCGCGCTCGAACGGAGGATATGCCCGGCGCATGAACTACTATCTGGATGTGACGATCCCGATGGACGCAGAGCGCTGCATGAAATGGATAACCGAAAACACGGACATTGTACCGGTCACGGCCGGCGAGGCGGACCCGGAGAGCCGGAAGTATGCCGAGGAAGAACGCGAAAGAACGGTGGCATCGGCCTCACGTTCAAGCTCTGCGGCGATCATCGGCGGAGCGGACGGCCCGACGGCGATATGGCTGAGCTGAGGGAAGAAGATATGAACGCGCGGCCTGAAAAGCTTAAAACCTTTTCAGGCCGCGTTTACAATTTGTATACGTCAGTTTATAAATTCTTGAGGTTTTGTTCATTACAAGGTCATAAATCCGCGTTATATTATGCTCGTAAAAACAAAGAGGGAACAAAAAGCCCTCCGCAAATAAAAGAAGGTAACATTATGTACGAGCCTGAAAACAACAGCGAAAAAGATGAACGGCTCAATGAGAGCCGGAATGAGACCGATGCCTCCGCAGGGATAAACGATTCTCCGGCTGGCTTTACCGGCAGCACTGACAGAGACAACGGCGAGTACCATTACAAAAACGGTTACACCCAGAAGATCTATTCCGATGCGCACTATGTTCCCGCAGACGAGAACACGGTGCCTCCGAGATATTATACTCCCCCCGAGAAGCCCGTCAAAGAGCCGAAGCCCAAAAAGGAGCACAGCGGCGCGACGGCGAAGATCATCGCACTGTGCCTCGTGTGCGCCATACTCGGCGGCCTTGGCGGCGCGGCGATAGTAAGCGGCAGTGTGAACAGCAAGCTCAACGATATGACGGCGCGTGTGAGCGCGCTCGAGGATAACGAGAATGTCCTCACCACCGCACAGAACAGCTCCGCCGGCAGCGGAGAGAGCACGGTGAGCAGTGTGCAGACCGGACTCGCAGCCTCGGAAGTCTACGATCTGGCCTGCCAGCAGGTCGTCGGTATTTCCTCTGAGATCACCTATACAAACTTCTTCGGCATGAGCAGCGCGGCCGCAGTCAGCGGCTCCGGCTTCATCATCACGGCCGACGGTTATATTCTTACAAACTACCATGTTATAGAGACCGCGTACAAGAACAATGCCGACATTACGGTAATGACCCATGACGGCACGAAGTACACCGCTTCTGTGGTCGGCTTTGAAGAGGATAACGACGTTGCGGTATTGAAGATCGACGGCGAGAACCTGCCGCACGCCACCATCGGCGACAGCGACAGCATGAAGGTAGGCGACATCGTATACGCAGTGGGCAATCCGCTCGGTGAGCTTGATTTCTCTATGACCACCGGCTATGTGAGCGCCCTCGACAGACTTATTTCCACCTCCACCAACAGCGAGTCGATCAACATGTTCCAGTTTGACGCAGCGGTCAACTCCGGCAACTCCGGCGGCCCTGTGTACAACAGCAAGGGCGAAGTGATAGGCGTTGTTACCGCAAAATACAGCGAGAGCGGCGTTGAGGGTCTGAGCTTTGCTATCCCGATAAACGATGCTTCGTCCATAGCCAACGATCTTATCACAAAGGGCTATGTCACCGGTAAGGCCTATATGGGCGTTACCATCAGAAATGATTACAACTCAATGTATGCCAACTACTACGGCTGGCCGCTCGGCGCAATGGTAAAGGATACCGAGAAGGGCAGCTGTGCAGAGGCCGCCGGATTACAGTCCGGTGATATAATCACAAAGCTTGGCGACAAGGATATCCAGAGCTATTCGGATCTCAAATCCGCCGTCAAGAACTACTCCGCGGGCGACACCACCGAGATCACGCTTTACCGCGCAGGTGAGAGCATGACGCTCACCATAACCTTCGACGAGGCCAAGCCCGAAACGGGCACAGGCAGCGCGGCAAAGTAATTAATTTGCTACTTTTCTACTCCTAACCTCTCTTTTCTCCCAACAACGAGGGACTGCATGGCAACATGCAGTCCTTTGTTGCGTTTTGCCGGAGGCAGCGCCGCACAGAACCCTCAGAAAACCGCTGATGCCGCATTATGCGGCGCAGGCTTTGCTTTTTTACAGACTTTTTTACAATTACACCTTGATTTTTCCGAAGTTTACTGTAAAATAAGCGTGTTAAAAATCTCTTATGCAAAAAATACATAGACATACTTCTTAGGAGGAAGAAAAAATGACTTACGAGATGGACGTAGCCGGCTTAAAACGCGAACTGCCGATCTGTAGAGTGACTGACGATCTGTATATCGGCGCTTTCGTCATGTTCGGCGACGTTGAGCTGACTGTCCACTGTGCATCCGAGCTTCTTGAGCGAGCCCCTGAGTACGACTACCTTATCGCACCCGAGGCAAAGGCTATACCCCTTATCTATGAAATGGCGCGCCAGAGCGGCGCAAACAAATACTTTGTAGCCCGCAAGGGCGCAAAGGCCTACATGCAGGGCATTTTTTCCGTGGACGTGAGGTCGATCACGACAATGGGCGTGCAGCACCTTGTGCTCGACACCGAGGACGCCAAGCTCATCCGCGGCAAGCGCATGCTGCTCGTGGACGACGTTATCTCCACCGGCGAATCTCTCCACGCGCTCGAAACTCTCGTGACGGAGTGCGGCGGCATCGTGGCGGGACGTATGGCGCCGCTTGCAGAAGGCGACGCAGCGGAACGCAGCGACATAATTTATCTTGCAAAGCTGCCCCTGTTCAATCCCGACGGCAGCGTCAAGGCGTGATAAGATACGGCAATAAGATCAGGCATCCGTTCGGATGCCTGATCTTTTCATATATAGCAGAATATCAGTACGGTGCGGCGCGGACTTAAAGCTTTTTGCCCGACTGCGCCGCAAGACGCCCAACATATGAGGCGAGCGCGGCCTCCGAGGGAAAGTGCGCGATCGTCCCGGCCGGAGGGTGCAGCGCGATATTCAGCGGCTCGCCGCAGGCCTGCCGCTCCATATTCTCCACCGGCATGTCAAGATAAAAATGCTCCGCCCTTATATGCCTGAGCTCATGCTCCAGCACGGCGCTGCGCTTCTGCTCGGACAGGACGGAGTTTATATATATGCTGAAGCTGCCGTCAGAGTTCGGCACGGTCACGCCTTCGACCCGGACGGGCAGCGCAATGAGGCGCACATAGTAATCAATCATTGTGCAGCGCCTCGATGATCTTCGCAGCCTTGCGCACATCGTCGGGCGTGGCGTCTTTCGCAAGCTTGAAGAGCATGCGCATATCGTCGCGCCTGCGCAGCGTCTCCAGAAGCTCGGCCAGCTCCGCGTCCTGCGCGGTCTGCGGCGAGGTGAGAGTGTTCATGTCGACACCGAAAAATTCCGAGAACATGCGCAGTGTTTCCATGTCCGGCTCACGCTTGCCGGTCTCATACATCCCGATCGCGCTGCGTGAGAGGCCAAGACCGTCCGCCAGCTGCTGCTGGGAAAGTCCGGCTTTCCTGCGCAGATGTATCAATGTATCGCTGAAATATGACATGACGCGATATCCCACCCTTTCATAAAGAAAAATATCACAAAACGTGATATTTGTAAAGTATAAAATTTTTCCACAAAATATCAGACGCGGGGATTGACTTTGCTTAACCTCAATGCTATACTGCGATTGTCACAGGACGTGACTGATATGAATGAGAATACCGGCGGCGTGCTGCGGTTACGCACCGGTGGTTTTTTCACAGTATTCAAGTCACAAAACGTGACAAAAAAGCGGGCGGAGGATGCTTTGACTCAGTTAAGGGATGCGGCATACATACGCGCCTCCCGGCTATTCGGCTATCCCGTTGGGGATGAGAGCGACGGGACGGAGACGGGAGACACACCCATGCTGCCTCACTGGCTGTGGTCGGAGGATGGCGGCTCTGAGCCCGGCGCACAGAGGAGGCGGCAAGGTGGGAAGACATACGGTCAGTTATGAGGCGCAGTGCCCGTTTTACCGGGCAGAGGAGAGAAACATGATCTACTGCGAGGGCGTGGAGGACAACAGTAGCATCCACAACGCCTTTGCGGGCAGCGCGGAGAAGTACAAGACGCGCTACTGCTGCGGGGATTGGGAAAAGTGCAGGATAGCAAAAATGCTCTGGAGCAAATACGACTGAGAGGGGTGAGAAGCAGGACCGCAAAAAAGATGGACAGCAAAAAGAACAGTAAGGACGCCGGAACGGAGCGCTGCCGGCGGTTCATGGATATGACCGATGCGACGGCAGAGCTCATCGGCAGGACTATAGACGAGGCGGAGCATGACCCGAAGATACTCAGGCACATAACCGGGGCGCTCAAGGATCTCAAGGACCTCATTGACGAGCCGCCCGGAGCCGCAAAGGACGGGGACGGGGGCGTGCTGATACGCATCGAGGGCGGCGCACCGCCCGCAGGCAATGACGGCTGATGTACGTGATAAACATCCCCGAGCCGAACGAGAAGCAGAAGCTTTTCTTTGCAGACACGCATAAATACGTGGCATACGGCGGCGCACGCGGCGGCGGGAAGAGCTGGGCCGTCAGAGTGAATGCGCTGCTGATGGCGGCAAGGTATCCCGGCATAACGCAGATGATAATCCGCCGAAGCTATCCCGAACTCTACGCAAACCACATCAAACCCTTCATGCAGCTGCTGCCGAAAGGCTGCTACCGCTATAACGACACGCGCAAGGAGATATCGCTGCCGAACGGCAGCCGCATCATATTCCGCTACTGCTCGAACGACAGGGATCTGCTGAATTTTCAGGGGACGGAGTGCGACGTCATGTATATCGACGAGGCGACACAGCTCACCGAGGAGCAGTTCCGCGTGCTGTCAGCCTGCGTGCGGGGAGCGGCAGACGGAATTCCAAAGCGCTGCTGCATCACCTGTAATCCGGGCGGCGTCGGCCACCAGTGGGTCAAGCGCCTTTTTGTCGACAGGCATTACAGAGACGGAGAGAACGCGGAGGAGTACAGCTTCATTCAGGCGGGAGTGCGCGACAACAAAGCGCTGATGCGCGCCCAGCCGGACTACATAAAGCAGCTTGAAGCGCTGCCGCCGAAGCTGAGGGAGGCATGGCTGGAGGGCGCGTGGGATGTGCACATGGGGCAGTTCTTCGAGGACTTCCGGGACAGGCGTGAGCACTACGCCGACAGGCAGTGGACGCACGTCATAGAACCGTTCGAGGTGCCGGAGGACTGGAGAATATACCGCTCGTTCGACTGGGGCTACAACCGCCCGTTCTCCTGCGGCTGGTGGGCGGTCGACTATGACGGCGTCGTCTACCGGATACTTGAGATGTACGGCTGCACCGCCGCGCCGAACGAGGGCGTGCGCTGGACGCCGGACAGGGTGTTCGGCGAGATAGCCCGCACAGAGAGCGAGCACCGCTGGCTGAAAGGAAAGCACATCACGGGCGTTGCCGATCCGGCAATATGGGACGGCTCGTCCGGCGAGAGCATAGCTGACTGTGCTGCGCGCCGGGGAATATATTTTTCACCCGGGGACCATGCGCGCATACCGGGCTGGATGCAGCTGCACTACCGCTTTGCCTTTGACGAGAACGGATACCCGATGATGTACGTGTTCAGAAACTGCGCGGCGTTTATCAGGACGATCCCTCTGCTGCAATATGACGCGCAGCGCGTGGAGGATCTCGACAGCGGCGGAGAGGATCATATCGCCGACGAGACACGCTATTTCCTGATGTCCAGGCCAATAAAGCCGAGGCTCAGCGCTGCGGGAGCGGGAGAGAGCGGAAAGCTCAGGCTCCTGCTGGACATAGACGGCGCCGGCCTTGGAGCAAAAAGCCCGATGAAAAGAATGGAGATCATAAATGACTGACAGAAATCTATCCGAAGACCCGGCAGTATCCGGGCAGGAAGCGCCGCGCCGTGCGATAGGCCCGGATGAGATACGCGCGGCCTATGCAACGCTCCTCAAATACCGCGCGGGCAAGGCAAATCTTGAAAAGCGCATAGTAGACGATCAGCAGTGGTACAAGCTGCGGCAGTGGGAGTGCCTGAGAAAGACGAAGAAGGAGCAGATCGAGCCTGCGAGCGCGTGGCTTTTCAACGCCATCGCAAACAAGCACGCCGACGCGATGGACGCGTTCCCGTCGGCAAGCATACTGCCGCGCGAGGAGGGCGACGTCGCCGAGGCGGAAATGCTCTCAGCCGTGGTGCCGGTCGTTCTTGACGAGTGTGACTTCGAGAGCGTCTATTCCGGCGTTATGGACGATAAGCTCATCGCCGGGACGGGCGTATACGGAGTGTTCTGGGATGCCGGGAAGCTCAATGGCCTGGGCGATATAGACATCGTGCAGACGGATATCATAAACCTCTTCTGGGAAAGCGGCGTCACCGACATACAGCACAGCCGCAATCTCTTCTACGTGAGCCTGCGCGACAACGATCTGCTTGCGGCGGAGTATCCGCAGCTTGACGGAAAGCTCGGCGGGGCCGTGCTGGACGCGGCAAAGTATGTCTACGACGACAGCGTGGATACGACCGGGAAGAGCGTCGTGATCGACTGGTACTACAAAAGGCGGCAGGGCGGGCGCAATGTGCTGCACTACTGCAAATTCGTGGCCGGACAGGATGAGCCGCTTTTCGCCACCGAGAACGAGACAGAGCCCGTTGTGGATGACGGCGGCAATATTCTCCGCCGGGCCCCGGCAGAGACCGGCTGGTATGAGCACGGACTGTATCCGTTCGTATTTGACCCGATGTTCCGCAGCAAGGGCACGCCCTGCGGCTTCGGCTATGTCGACGTCGGCAAGAACACGCAGGAGTATATAGACCGCGGAGATCAGGCAATCATGCAGAACATGCTCTTCAACTGCAAACCGCGTCATTTCATCCGCAACGACGGCAGTGTGAACGAGGCCGAGTACGGCGACCTGACAAAGGATTTTGTGCATGTAGACGGCTCGCTCGGACAGGACAGCATACTGCCGGTGCGCGGCAGCAGCCTGGACGGCATATACGTCACGGTCATCAACAACAAGATCGACGAGCTTAAGGAGACGACCGGCAACCGCGACGTATCCTCCGGCGGCACGACGGGCGGCGCTACCGCGGCCTCGGCTATCGCCGCCATGCAGGAGGCGGGCAGCAAGCTGTCCCGCGACGGCAGCAAGGCCGCATACAGGGCCTACAGAAAGGTCGTGCTCATGGTCATAGAGCTCATACGGCAGTTTTACGATGTGCCGAGATATTTCCGCATAATGGGGGAAAACGGCGGCATGAGGTTCATACGCTACTCAAATGCCGGGCTTGCGGCGCAGAAGCTCGGCGGACCGGCCGGCATGCCGGATTACGGCATGGGCTGCCGCCTGCCGGAATTCGACGTGACGGTCACTCCGGTAAAGGCGTCTCCCTATTCGCGCATGAGCCAGAACGAGCTGGCGCTGCAATTCTATGCCGCCGGCTTTTTCGACCCGGACCGCGCCGATTCGGCGCTCGCGTGCATCGACATGATGGACTTTGACAGAAAGGACTTCGTCGTGTCGAAGATCGCGGAGAACGCGCGGCTTGCGCAGAGACTGAGGGAGGCGCAGCAGACTGCGCTGGAGCTTGCGCGGGCAATGGGCGACGAGGGGCTTGCGGAGAGCCTTGAGGCGCGGTACGGTGCAGGCGGGGCAAGGCCGGCGGCAAAACCGGCGGCGCGGGGTGCCGGGGAGAGCAGCGTGACGCGAACTGCCCGTGAGCGCGCGGCGGAAGCGCCGGTGCCGTCATGATAAGGGCGGAGCTGATACGGCGCGGTACAAAGCTGCGGCTTGAGCTGGAGGGGCATGCATATGCGGCGGAAAGCGGCAGAGACCCCGTATGCGCCGCTGCGTCGGCGCTCACATGGGCGGTCATAGGCTACACGGGGCGGCTCTATGAGTGCGGCGGACTTGAACGCGCGCCGCAGATAACGGCAGTAAAGGGACAGGCTTTCATATGTATGGAGGCAAAGCCGGAGTACGCCGGAGAGCTTGACGGGGCATCCGGGCTCGTCAGAGCGGGCTTTGAACTGCTTGCGGAAAATTTCCCGGAAAATATACAGTTTTATTATTCTTAAATGCCGCGTCTCGGACGGCAGAGAGGAGATACACAGAGAATGAAAGAAAAAACAGTTTACGATGTCCAGCTTTTTGCCGCCGGGGACAACGGACGGGGATCGGGCGCAGACGCTTCCGCCGCCGGGAAGCATGCTTCGGGCGATCATATAGCTCCCGCCGCCGGGGAGCAGGCAGAGGCCGCAGCACGCGGCCGGAAATTCAGAGAGCTTATTGAGGGCGAGTTCAGGGACGAGTACAACGCCAGCGTTCAGAGCATCATAAAACAGCGCCTCAGGGGCAGCGAGGATACGGTAAGAAAGATGAAGACCCTTGCCCCGGCGCTGGAGGCGCTTGAACAGAGGTCTGGCATTGAGCACGGCGACACCGAGGCGCTGGCAAAGGCGATAGGACAGGAGAATTCCGGGGAGACGGCTGAGGCCGGGGAGAGCGCAAGAAGAGAAAAAGCCTCCCGCCTCTACAGCCGGTGGATGCAGCAGGCCGCGCATTTACGCGGAACATACCCCGGCTTCGACCTTTCCGGCGAGCTTGCCAACCCGCAGTTCAGAGAGCTGCTGAAAAGCGGCGCGACCGTGAGAGCGGCTTATGAGCTTGCCAACCGGGATGCCATCATGCGCGCCGCCGCGGAGGATATGGAGGAAAAGATCACAAGGCGCATCCTCTCCGGCGCGGCCCGCCCGAGGGAGAGCGGACTGTCCGGCGGCAGCAGCGCCGTCGTCAGAAACGACGTTGCGCATATGTCGAAGAACGCGCGGCAGGAGATAATCCGCCGCGTGCAGAGCGGAGAAAAGATAAGCTTCTGACAACACAACAAATTTATAAGGAGAGCATATGAACTACGATATCCAGCTTTTTGCGGACAATGTGCAGACCACCGGCGCTGACGGACTGTCCGCTGAAATGAAGACCTTTTATGACATGACCCTCATTGATGAGGCGCAGGCAAATCTTGTGCACGACCAGTTCGGCCAGAAGCGCCCCATACCGGCAAACGGCGGCAAGGTGATAGAATTCCGTAAATTCGCACCGCTCGCCAAGGCTACAACACCGCTCACCGAGGGCGTTACCCCGGACGGCAAGCAGCTGTCCGTCAGCACCGTCAGCGCCGCCGTATCCCAGTACGGCGACTATATCACCCAGTCGGACATGCTTGAGCTGACCGCGCTTGACAACACCATCCTTGAATCGGCGAAGCTCCTTGGCCGTCAGGCCGGTGCAACGCTCGACACCGTTGTGAGAAACGTCATTCAGAGCGGCACGAACGTCATGTATGCCGATAAGGTGAGCGCATCCGGCAGCAGCGAGGTGAAAAAGCGCTCGGAGCTTGACGCCGGATGCCAGATCACGGTGGAGCTCATCCAGCGCGCTGTCGCCAAGCTGCGCGCACAGAATGCGCCTGCCATAAACGGCAAGTATGTCGGCATAATTCACCCCTATGTAGCCTACGACCTCATGCGCGACAGCGAGTGGGTCGACGCGCATAAATACGCCCAGCCCGAAAATCTTTATGAGGGCGAGATCGGCGAGATCGCGGGCGTGCGCTTCGTGCAGAGTACGGAAGCCAAGATCTATGCCGGCGACGATCTTGCCTCCGACGCCCGCTGCCTGAGGGTGAATAAGAGCGGCGGCTATACCGGCGCGGTCACCAGCATTTCCTTCGACGGCGGCAGCGTCACCGCGGACGAACTCATAGGCCGTTATATCAACATAAACGGCGTGCGCGCAAAGGTCACGGACAATACGGCGAGCACCATCATCGTCGAATCCACCGACTTCGGCACCGTGGCCGACGACGCGCTCATAGCCCCGGGCGAGGGCGGCGCTGACGGACTTGCCGTGTTCGGTACGCTCATCCTCGGCGACGGCGCATACGGCGTGACCGAGGTCAATGGCGGCGGGCTTGAGATCATCGTCAAGCAGCGCGGCTCATCCGGCGCGGCAGACCCGCTGGATCAGCGCTCGAGCGTCGGCTGGAAGGCCATAAAGACCGCAGAGCTGCTTATCGAAAATTACATCGTGCGCATAGAGTCCGTATCTAAGCGCTTTTCCGCAAGCGCAAAGGCCAACTGAGAGAAAGGAGAGACGATATGGCAGTCAAGACAGATGCAAACGGCGAAAAGCTTATAAAGATCAGGCTCCCCAAGGAACGCCGTGATCAGGAGGACGTATTCGTCGGCGTCAATGAGCGCACCTGGCTCATCAAGCGCGGCGTTGAGGTAGAGGTCCCCGAATGCGTGGCCGAGGTGCTGCGCGACCGCGAGATGATGCTCGAGACGATCATGGAATTTGAGGACGCAAAGCGCGCCTCCGACTGAGACTATGACTCTCACGGAAGCTATTGCGCGGACGGATTCCCTCAGGCCCAACAGCTTCAGCCATATCCAGAAGCTGAGCTGGCTGTCCGCGCTGGACGGCACTGTGACCGCGGAGATCATAAATACGCATGAGGGCGGGGAGTGGGTGAGATTTGAAGCATATACGCAGGAGAGCGACCCGGACACCGTGCTTCTCATCCCCGCACCCTACGACGAGGTCTATCTGCGCTTTTTAGAGGCGCAGATGGACTATGCCAACGGCGAATTTGAGCGCTTCAACAATTCAAACGCGATGTATGCCGCGGCGTGGTCCGCCTTTGTCAACTATTATAACCGCACTCACATGCCGCTGGGCGGAAAGAGAAAATACTACTGAGCACGAGGAGGAGCTGCTTTGCTATATCCCAGACTGATAAAGAAAAGTGTACAGCGCCGGACCTTGAGCGCCTTCCGGGGCTATGAGCACCGGCTGAGAACGTCCGACGGCGCGTTTTACGAAACGGCAAATCTCAGCTGTGAGCTCTATCCGCTGCTGAGCGTTCGCCGCAGGCGCAGTATTTATAAGGAACTTGCAAAGGCGCAGGGCATGATCGAAAAGGACGCACTGGCCTATATCGATGCCGGGACGCTTTACTATAACGGCAGAGCCACGGAGCTGACCGGAATAACGGACGGGGAAAAGCAGCTCGTGAGCATGGGGGCGTATATCTGTATTTTTCCCGACAAGCTCTACTACAACACCGCCGATCCCACCGATCACGGCCATATGGACGCGGAATGTAGCTATACGGGAAAGATCAGATACAGCATGTGTAGCATCCTCGGCGAGGAATATCCGGCGGCGGAGGAGAGCGGTACGGAGCCGTCAGATCCGGCCGACGGCGACTGTTGGATAGATACCTCAGAGCATGTACTGCGCCGGTGGAACGCCGCATCGGAGATGTGGACGGACATAGAGAGCGTGTATCTGAAGCTCAGCTTTGACACACAGGGGCAGATACCGTCAAAATTCTCAATATACGACGGTGCGGAGCTTTCCGGGAGCGCAGCCGCAGCGGCAAACGGATCGAAGATAATATACGCGCTTGGCGGCTCGGCCGGTACCGCACCGGGTTTTGAGGACGCCGAAAGCGACTGGATAGTCGTGGCCGCAGAGCCGGTGAACGGCTTTACACAGCAGAACGGCAGCATAAGTCTTGTGCGCGGGGTGCCGGACATGGACTACGTGTGCCAGTGCGGGAACCGGCTCTGGGGCTGCCGCTACGGAAATGACGGGAAAAAGAATATCAACGAGCTGTATTGCTGCGCTCTGGGAGATTTCAAAAACTGGAGCCAGTACATGGGCCTCTCGACCGACTCGTGGCGCGCGTCCGTCGGTTCGGACGGCGTGTGGACAGGGGCGGTCAACTACCTGGGAACACCGCTTTTCTTCAAGGAAAACTGCATCCACCGTGTGTCCATATCGTCAGAGGGCGCGCATCAGGTCAGCGAGACCGTGTGCCGGGGCGTGCAGAAGGGCAGTGCGAAAAGCCTGTGCGTCGTGAATGAGACGCTCTATTACAAATCCGTCAGCGATATATGCGCCTATCAGGGCGGATTTCCGGAGAGCGTATCCGCCGCGCTGGGCGAGGAGCGCTACAGTGCCGCCGTGGCAGGAGCGTTCGGACAGAGATACTATATCTCCATGCTGAACGCCCAGGGAGAGAGCGGGCTTTTCGTTCTGGACATCGCAAAGGGACTGTGGATGCATGAGGACGGACTGCGGGCCACGGCGTTTGCCAGAGTGGACGGAGAACTTTTCTGCCTTGCGGGCAGCACCATCTACGCGCTCAACGGCACGGCCGGAACGCTTGAAGGGGATGTAGACTGGTCGGCGGAGACGGGGATGCTGTGCTGCGAATATCCGGGACATAAATATCTGAGCCGGCTTTCCGTGCGTGCATGGATGGACACGGAGGCTGTGCTGGAGCTGTGGATAGAGTACGATTCCTCCGGCATGTGGGAGTATGCCGGACGGATACGGCTCACGCACGCCGGGACTGCGGAGCTCCCGCTGCGGCTGCACCGCTGCGACCATGTGCGCGTGCGTATGCAGGGGCGCGGAGATATAAAGCTGCTCTCGGTCACGCGGGAGCTGACCGGGGGGTGAGGACGATGCTTGACCTTCCGCCGATACTTGCGGGTCCGCCGGCGCAGCAGATAGCGGCGCTGCGCGCCTATCTTGTGCGTATGGCGGGTCAGCTCAATTCCGCCGCCGAGGCACCGGCGGCGCAGAGCACGGCGTCCGTGCAGGTGACGAAGGACGGACGGCGCGTATATAAGACAGGCGGAGATGCCGCGCAGGAGATAGCGGCCATACGCAAAAACGCCGCCGGACTGCGCCAGCTTATCATAAAAACCGCCGACGGGCTGAGCGGAGACATAGAGGCGAGCGGCGAGGAGCAGAAGCGCTATGCCGACGAGCAGATCAACGCGCTTGGCGGGAAATATCTCGCCCGCTCGGAGTTCGGCACATTTACGGAAAACATAGAAAGCCAGATCGCAAATACCGCACGCGGCGTCGTCGAGAGCTACGGCTATGATGCGCGCATAGAGTCGAACCAGAGCGGGCTGTCCCTGCTGCAGGCCTACGTCACGGACATCGATGGCGAGATACGCCGGGGACTTGTCACGGACCCGGACACGGGCGACACCGTGACGGGCATTGCAATATCGCAGAATCTACAGTTCACGGGAGAGGTGAGCCGCGGCGACGACGGCTTCAGCTACTATGAGCTGGCCTCGGGACAGACTTTCGGACTGTACACTTCGACAGGCTGGCAGTTCTGGATAGACGGATACAAGCGCGGCTGGTACAACTCCGTTGACGGCATGCTGCACATTGCAAACGTCGCCGTCGAGAGCGCGCTGCAGCTCGGCGGAGGCTGGAGGCTGATCGACGACGGAGGCCTCGGCATCAAATATACGGGAGGATGAGCCATGGGCGTCAATTTCTTTCAGAACGGCGTGAGCCTCGGCTCCGGCGCGGGCTGGGGCGGCTATACAGGGAGCAACAACTATGTCGTGCGCTATGATCTTACGACCGGATCTGCCGGGGCCTCGGCGGTATCGGTAGCGCTGTCGGGAATATATTACGGCAGCAATGCGGGGACGCAGAGCTTCGGCTTCAAAATAAGCACGAGCGCGGCGGCCTTTGCAAACGCCAGAAACATTGCGCCGGATTCAACGCCCGGCCGCATGAGCTATACGGGAGCGAACGGCTATTGCTGCACGCTGACGGCAGATGGACTCAATCTGAGCCCGAACACGGTGTATTACATCTTCGTCTACGTGACAACGGCAGGGGCGGAGTATTACAGCGGATGGAACTGTACGGCGCCTCTGATAACGCTCTCGGGCAGCTACAGAAGGCCAAGGAGCACGATAAGCTCGCTGTCGCCGCAGGTGAATACGGGCGGGGCCGTATCGCTCATAATGAACCGCGCGGGAGACTGCTGGCATAAGGCGAGCTTCATATACGGCGGCAAGACTCTGGCCGTGTCGGAGGCATTTGCCGCGTCGCTGTCATACACCTGCCCGAGAGCGTGGATGGAAAATGACACAACGGCGCTGAGCCTGCCGGTCACGGTGTCTGTGCAGAGCTATGCGGACGCATCGTGCACGGATGCCGCCGGAGAGCCGGATACTGCGGGCTTCATTCTCACGGCGGATGCCGGGATGCGCCCCGTGCTGGACGAGGGCGCGGTGCTCGCGCAGGTGCTCAACACCGGCGCCGCCTCCGGCTTCACCGAATTTATCGCCGGCGTGAGCCGGGCGCGGGTGAGCTTTGATATGAGTAAAATAAGCCTTGCGGCCTGCGCCGGAGCCACGGTCAACGGATATACGCTCCGGTATAAGGGGCGCACGGTCACCGGGCAGTCAAGTCCTGTCGACACGGGTGTGCTGCCCGCCGACTGCACTCTCACGTGCGCTGTGACCGACAGCCGGGGGCGCGAGGGCAGCGTCAGCGCAGCCGTGACGATGCTGCCGTATGTTCCGCCGTCATTGAGCGGGATAACGGCGGTGAGATGCACTGCCGCGGGTGTGTCGGATGAGAGCGGAGAATACTACAGGCTGAAAGCGGTGCTGAACTTTACTCCGCTAAATTCAAAAAACAGCGCCTCAGTCAGCGTCAGCATACGGCCAACGGGAGGTGAGTGGAGCGCGGACACGGAGCTCACAGGCTTTGAGAGCGGAGTATGGTCGAATGAGTGGGCTGCGCCTGCGGTGCTCGGCGGCGGCCTGACCGGAGACAGCTATACACTGCGCCTCACGGTCTCCGACGCTGTCGGGAGCCGCAGCGAGTACACGCTGCGCTTCTATCACCAACAGTGGGCAATGAAATTCAACGCCGACGGCACGGCGCTCGGCTTCGGAATGGCGCCGACTGCCTCGAACGCGGTGCAGATGCCGGATGCATGGCGGCTCTATGCGGGGATGCTGGTGCTGTCCGAAAATTCCTATGGCACCGCGCTGCCCGGCGAGGCGGTGAGCGAGCCTGTGGAGGGCCAGCTATATTTCTATCTGACGGACGCGTGAGGTGAGAGACTATGGGATACTTCGGCAGAATACAGAAATGCGCACGGTATTACGACTCCGATGCGGGAGAATACAGGTGGGGCGCGTGGAAGTACACGGGCAGCGCCGCGGCAGGCGCGGACTATGTGTCAAACGACGGCCTTGCGGTCGTATACCGTGTGCAGGTGAATTACGGCAGCGGAGACACGGGAATAGACGCCTTTGCCGTCTCCACAAACTTTGTCAACCCCAATTCCTCCGGCAACCCGTCGGAAGCGTACTGCTATCTCTATACCTTTGACCCGACGGACGGCGGCAGCGCGGAGACCGCCGCCGCGCCCCTCGGCAGCGAGGCGTTTGCGGGGCCGGTCTCGTTTGAGGCGAGCAACGTGGGCAATTATCTGAGCTTCAGCTTCCCGGCGCTCACGGGAAAGCCCGCAATGCTGTACTTCTGGTTCAGCTCCTCCGTGACATATACAGGCTACGGCAGCAACCAGATATATCACTATGCGACCGGCAACTGGAACAAGACGTGGCAGACCGGCACGAAAACACCGGCGCTGACCGGCGGCTTTTCGGATACGGGCGGCAGCGGCGGAGAGACGGGGAGCGGGTATATGCTCATTGCATCGGGCTCATATTCCGGCGTATATGCGCAGCAGAGCTTCGACATGACCCGCCGGGAGCGCACCGCGAGCTATACGGCGGTGAGCTTTTCCGGCGGAGGCAGCGTGAGCTTCACCGCCGCGAGAAAAACCGGGGAGGACAGCGGCCTGCGCATGGACGGCTATCTCACGGCCGGAACGGGCTTTGACACGGTGAACGGGATGCCGGCCGGAACGGTGCTTGCCAGATCGGAGGGCGGGGCAAGCTTTGGCTTTGACTTTCGGGCAGAGCCGGGCGTGACCTATTATTTGTGGACGGTTATACACAGCGCGGGTTATATCGAGAGCGAGATTACCGTTTCTATCACGCCGACGAGCTGGTGCTACACCGCTGTGGACAAGGGTGCGAGCCTGAATATTGCGCAGAGCAGCCGCTCCTTTTCCATGAGCATGGGGACATATCAGGTGGGGCGCATGAAGCTGAGCTTTGCGTACTCGGCGCAGGCGGATATAACCGTGAGCAGCGCAGACAGCGGAGGACTGTCGAGACTGTGGTTTTCTGACAGCCCTAACATCGACAGCGCTACGGGGCGCCCGATGAACGTGGATCAGGAATTCAGCGCCGACGGCTCGCAGAGTCTTATAAAGCTGGAAAAGGGAAAGATCTATTACGTCTTTGCGCTGTTCAGTGCGGGAACGGCCACCGGAACGGTGTCCTTCAGCATAGTCCCGCCGAGCGTGGTCTGGACGGTGGGAGACAGCGCGGAATACATGCTCATAGACAGCGCGGTCTCGCGCGAAGTTTCGCTTGGAGAGGCAAAATACAGCGTGCTCAAGCTCAGCTTTGCCCATCCCGGCACAGCGCAGTTTTATACAAGCGGGTCCGTCATCGACGATTATCAATGCATCAGAGCTTACCTGAGCACCCATGACAGCCTTGATAACCACTATGGCACGATGGACGGATATATAGCTGCAGCGGCCGGAGGCACGGAGCCATATGAATCTCCCGACTACAGCATCTCATGTTCCGTTGAGGCGGGCAGGACGTATTATCTTATCACCAGAAACTGGGCTTCATCCGCGCCGCGTACGACGGCGTTCAGCACGGTCATCCACATCGTCCCGCCCGGCGCGCCGTCCGGCGGCTATACGCTCATAGAGACGGCGGAGGACGCCGGGATCACCGGCAGCAGGCAGTATAAAACGGAGTTCAGCCGCTACAGCATAAGCCGGAGAAAGCTGAGCTTCCGGTACAGGGGCGAAGCGAAATTCTCGGCGGCAGCGTCAGAGGATTCAGCCGGGATACCCCAGCTGCGCGGCTATATCAGCGACAGCGCGGAGATAGATCTTGATACCGGAGTGCCCGAGGGGACCATACTTGCGCAGAGCGGCGCGGAAGGCGAAAGCTTCAGCCTGACATATGCGGTGGAAGACCGGAACGATTATTATCTGTGGGTCGTCGCGTCGGAGATATACTGCGGCGGCACGGGCAGGGCCGGTGTGAGCGTCACATGCCCGGCAGAGCGGCGTTTTGCCATAACCGAGCGCGCGGAGTATTACGGCATCACGGAGGAGACCGTGCACTCCGCATCACCCGGAGAAAGCGGCGTGTGCCTTCTGGAGCTGAGCTTTGCGGCGAGCGGACTTGTATATTTCAGCACCTCCGACACGGCGGGGAACATGGATTGCCTGCGCGGCTGGCTTGGCCTTGCGCCGTATCTCGACGGCGCCTCCGGCATGCCGTGCTCTGATGTGCTGGCAGAGGCCAGCGGCGGAAAAGAGAACAGAGATTATTCTTTTTCGCTGCCGGTCGAGGCCGGGACGACATACTATCTTTTCAGCCGGGACGACTGGCTATACGGCAGCCCCGGCTTTGACATACATATAAAACCGGTGCCGGGCGTTATGCGCATAGCGGCCGGAGGAGAGGAAAAAGGCGCGGTGCCGTACATATATCGTCAGGGGGCGTGGCATGCCGCAGTGCCGATGTGCCGGACCGGCGGCGCATGGCGTACCGGAGGATGAGACAGCGCAAAAAAACTGCGCGAATAACAACACGGGAGGAAAAGCATTGACAGACGAAGAAAAAAGACTCAGAGGCGGGAACCATGACAGCCGCAGCGGCATACGGAACGCGGAAGGGAAAAAGCCGGAGTACGCCGGGAGCTATGACCGCGAGCTCAGAGAGACATACGACGCGATAAGCTCCAGACCGGCGTTCAGGTATGATCCCGATAAAGACGGGCTCTATCAGCGGTATAAGGACGATTACACGCGCCGCGGCCGCCTCGCCATGAGAGATACCGTGGGGCAGGCCTCGGCGCTGACCGGCGGCTATGGCTCAAGCTATGCCGAAAGCGCGGGACAGCAGCAGTATGACGCTTATCTTCAGCAGCTCGGAGACATTGTGCCGGAGCTCTACAGCCTTGCCTACAGCAGGTATCAGGATGAGGGAGATGCCCTGCGCGGACGCTATGACATGCTCAGCGAGCTCAGGGACAGAGAGTACAGGGAGTATTCCGACGCGCTCGACAGCTACAACGAGGAACGCAAATTCGAATACCAGCGTGAGCAGGATGAACGGGAACAGGCGGAGAGCGAACGCGAACGCAGCTATCAGCGCAGCCAGAGCGAGGCGGCGGCGCGGGCAAAATACGGCGATTTTTCAGGCTATGCCGCGCTCTACGGTGATGAGACGGCAAAACAGATGAAAAACTACTGGATCGCTTTAAATCCTGCGGCGGCCTACGGCATGGGACTTATCAGCGCAGAGCAGTACTATACCCTGACCGGCGGCGCGGCTTCAAAGAGCGCGGCGGGGAGCGGCGGCTCATCGCGGTCGTATTACCCGAATACCGCGCCAGACGGGAGAGACGCAAAGGTGGTGCAGCGGGAGCTGAGGAACAAGGGCTACAACATCGCCGTGGACGGAGCATGGGGGCCTAAGAGTCAGAAAGCCTGGGAAAAGGCCATGGGCAAGACAGGCGGCAGCTCCGGCGGCTATACGCTGATCTGAAGCGGCGGAGACTGAGCCATGAAAAAATGCACATATTATATTGACCTTGATATAGAGAGGAGCATATCGCAGGGCTGCATATCACTGCGCCGCGGCGAGAGCGGACGGCAGATCACGGCACAGCTTACCCGCAGAGGAGAGCCGTATGTGCCGGCAGACGGCAGCTATGCCGTGCTTTTGGCGGAAAAGCCGGACGGCACGCAGATATTCGGCGGCTGTTTTCTGGACGGAGGGCGCATAAACTTCGCGGTCACAGCGCAGATGACGGCCGCAGCCGGCGCCGTGCGCTGCGAGATACGCATTTACGGCGAAGGCGGAGAGCTGCTGATAACGCCGTGGTTCACGGTACACGTATTTGAGACGGCGGCGGATGAGAGCGGCATTGTATCGCTGTCGGAGGCGACGGCGCTTACGGAACTCATATGCGACGCAAGGGCGGCTATAGAGCGCTGCGAAAGGGCCGGCTTTGACGAGATCACAGCCACGGTCGACACGGGCACGGGCACGCCCGCCGTAGAGGCCGGCATGAGCGAAAGCGGCGGCAAGCGCTGCGCCGTATTTGCTTTTTCAAATCTGAAAGGGGCGGACGGCAGCGATGCCTCGGTGACCGCCGCAAGCATAAAGAGCGCGCTGGGGTATACTCCGGGGGACAGTGCGGATATAACGGAACTCACGGAACAGAGCCATGGACACGGCAATAAGGCCGTGCTGGACAAGATCACAGGGATACTCACAGCCGGAAACGTCGACTCGCCGGGAAATACGCTTGATCTCGTGACTTATCAGGCGTTTATGGCGAAGCTCAACGAGGCGGCGCAGCAGATAATGGAGATGCTGCAGGCCTATTCGAAGCCGCTGAACATCACAGTCGGCGGTACGACATATACATACAACGGCACGCAGGAAGTGTCGGTGACGGTATCATAAACGCGGAGATGAGTGAAGATGAGTATAAAAAGCATATATGAGCGTCTGACGGGAGCGGGAATGAGCGCTGCGGGTGCCTGCGGCCTTATGGGAAATATGCAGGCCGAGAGCGGGATGAAGAGCAGCATTGTCCAGCGCGGCATGACAGAATTCAGCGATGCGGAATATACGCGGCGCGCCGACTGCGGAGAGCTTGATTTCGCACATGACGGCGTTGGCTACGGCCTTGTCCAGTGGACATTCGGCCCGAGAAAAGAGAAGCTGCTCGGCTTTGCGCGCGCAGCGGGCGTAAGCGTCGGCGATGAGGACATGCAGGTGAAATTCTGCATAAGCGAGCTGCGCACGGATTTTCCAGGCCTGTGGAGCTTCCTCTGCACGGCGGAGAGCGTATACGGCGCGGCGGCGAGAGTCTGCACGGAGTATGAGCGTCCTGCCGTGAACAATATTGCCGCGCGTGCCGCTCATGCGCAGAAATATTACGATCTTCTGGGCGGAGCGCGCCGCGCTGCGGAGGATGGAGCGGAAAAGCCGGAGTACTGGCCGCCGAGAATGCTCTGCGAGGGGATGAGCGGCGCGGATGTCTTGGCGGCGCAGGCGCTGCTGCTTGCAAGAGGGCGTGTTGGAGAGACGGACGCGTTTTTCTCAGATAGTATGAGCGAGGCCGTAGCCGGGTTCCAGCGCAGCTGCGGCCTTGCCGCGGACGGAGTGATAGGCCCGCTGACATGGGCGGCCCTGCTGGCGAGGGACCGCACATGAGCGAGGCCGTGATCGTCGCCGTGCTGGGCTTTCTCGGAACGCTCACCGGCGCATATTTCGCAAACAAAAGATCCGGCGCGCTCATCGCTTACCGGCTGGAGGCGCTCGAAAAGAAAGTGGACAGGCACAATACGGTCATAGAGCGCACGTATGAGCTGGAACGAAGAGCCGATGTGGCCGCGGAGCAGATAAGATCCGTAAATCACAGGATCTCGGATCTGGAACACAATAAATCTTGAGATAGAGGAGAAATATAATGGATTGGAAAAACATACTTGAAAGAGCGGCATGGACATTTCTTGAGGGCTTCCTCGTGGCGCTTCCCGCCGCGGCGCAGCTGGGCATGGACGCCGCCGCATGGAAGGCGGCGCTCGTGGGCGCGGCGATGGCCGGGCTGAGCGCGCTTAAAACGTTCGCCCTTGAAATGCTGAGAGAAATGCACTGAGCGCACTGCCGGCAAAAGGCGCGAAAAAGCCGTTTATGAAGGACAGACCGCGCATTGTAAAAAATGTTAACGGATACCTCCGGCTAATTCGCATGGCTTTAACAAAAAGCACTTTGTATGCGAATGGAATTTTAACATATATGAATAGTATGATAATGGCACCAACAGTGGTCGGGCCGGCCACAGAATGTAGCAAGCCAATTTTTTACAGAAAAGGGAGGTTTTACTTTGTTAACATTCATTATCGGCCTCGTGATCCTCTTTGCCGGCGCGTTTTTCTACAGCAAATTCTGCGAAAAGGTCTTCGGACCCGACGACCGCAAGACACCTGCATACACCAAGCAGGACGGCGTAGACTACGTCCCCATGAAGAGCTGGAAAAACAGCCTCATCAATCTTCTGAACATTGCCGGTACGGGCCCTATCCTCGGACCAATACAGGGCATTCTGTTCGGACCCATCGCATTCATCACCATCCCCATAGGCAATGTCATCGGCGGCGCAATGCACGACTACTTCTCCGGCATGATCTGCCTGCGTGACGGCGGCGCCCAGATGCCGGACATGATCAAGAAGTACACAAATAAGGGCGTTTATGTTGTTTACAACATATTTGTCAGCCTGCTGCTCCTGCTTGTCGGCGCGGTGTTTATATACACCCCCGGCGACATTGCCGCAACTCAGCTCTTCGGCTTTTCCGGCGCACCCACCGCGGTTTCCACATGGGTCATCTACGGCGTTATTTTCCTGTACTACCTGTGCGCGACCGTATTCCCCATTGACGCCATCATCGGCCGAATCTACCCGATCTTCGGCGCAATCCTGCTCTTCTCCGCTATCGGCGTGTTCATCGGCGTGTTTGCAAAGGGCTACCCGCTCATAAACGTCTGGGACAGCACTTGGAACTACAACGGCGTTTTTGACTATTCCGAGTACTTCCAGAACGGACACTTTGTGCCGGTGTTCTTTGTCACTGTTGCCTGCGGAATTCTCTCCGGTTTCCACTCCACGCAGACCGCGATCATCTCCCGCACAATGAAGAGCGAGCGCGAAGGCCGCACGACGTTCTATTACATGATGGTCCTCGAGGGCTTCATCGCAATGGTCTGGGCTGCCGGCGCAATGGGCGTTTACAACCTCGGCCTGCAGGAGGCGGTCGCGTCCAAGGCGACGGCGACTGTCGGCATCGTCTGCCGCGATATACTCGGCAGCGTCGGCGGCATCATCGCCCTGCTCGGCGTTATCGTCCTGCCCATCACGTCCGGCGACACGGCGCTGCGCGCACTGCGTCTGACCATTTCCGATACTCTCCACATTGACCAGAGCACCAACGGCAAGCGTCTCGGCCTCTCTGCGATCATCTTTGCACTCGTGGCCGGTATCCTTGTCTGGGCAAAGTTCGACGTCAACGGCTTCAACATTCTGTGGCGCTACTTCGCATGGTCCAACCAGACGCTCGCCCTCTTTGCACTGGCCTGCATAGCCATCTGGATGTTCCGCAACGGTAAGGCAAAGTATGCATGGGTTCCGATGATCCCCGGCGTGTTCTACGCTTTCGTCACCTGCTCGTTCATCATGAACGCGAAGATCGGCTTCAACGTCCCCTGGACCGGCGCATACATAATAGGCGCGGTGTTCACCCTGGCATATCTGACAGTTGTCCTCTGGTACGGCAAGAAGACCGCAAATCAGGAGCTCAAAGCATAAACGCAGCATAATTGCATAACAAAAGATATCCGGCGGGTCAGCGCCCGCCGGATATCTGATATTTTTTGGAGGTGAAATAATGGAAACATTTCTCGTGCTTGTAGTGTACAGCGCTGCCGTCAGCGCTGTGGTCATTGGCCTGGACGCGCTTATAGAGTGCGCGATAAAAGCAGTCAAGGGAAAGAAAGCCTGAAAAAGGGCGCAAAAAACAGCAGACCGGAAAATGCCGAAGCGTGCGGCGCTTCAAAGCATTCCGACGGTCTGCTGTTTTTTTGCTTTTAAATCGAAATTTTATTCATACCAGCCCATATCTGCTGCGGGAGGATCGAGAGATTTCTGTATCTCAACATAGAAGGCGGACTGTACAAGGCCGAGAAAGAGCGGCAGAAACACCGCAAACGCGACGACGAGGACTGCGAGAACAAGGGCGAAGAGCCAGCCAAGGTAGGGAATGGCGGAGAAAACGCTGAGGATCAGCACCGCCGCGATGTACGCCAGAACCGGCAGAACATCGGCCCAGAACATTTTTCCCTTGTAGCCCATTGTGCGCTGCTCGGACAGCTTGTATGCTTCGGTAGCCTTTACCTCCGGCTCCTTCATGAGTATATACGGAGTGAGACGGTAGGAATAAAACTTGATGACGCCGAAAACAATGCCGGCGACAGGTATGAGCGACCACAGCAGGACCCACATCAGCATCCACGCCATGCCGCCGAGCACGCGGCCTATGGTGCGCCAGCTTCTGAAGCAGTCAAAAAGCTGTAGGGTTTTTACCTCCTGCCCGAGAAAGCCGTTGAGATATATCAGCGTCATGGATGTTTCCAGCAGCAGACCGATGGCAATGGCGGCGCCGGGGATCACGCCGAAAAGAATGTGAGCTGCCATGGACAGAAATATGCTCAGCAGCGAGATGCCCCAGAGGCGGAGCGGCTTTGAAGCGAGGACAGAAAAGGACTTTTTGTAAATAGAGCTTATCATGCTGTAATACCTCCCTTTGCATTTTACCGTTATTATACCATTTGCCGGTGTTTTGACAAGGGGGAAGATGTGCTGCCGGTGACGGAGTTTTTAATATCTTATCATAATTCCTGTTGTCATTGTGTTGTCACGAAGAGAGGCAGGTGCGGGACCAATCTGTATGGATATTATAGCGCAGTGCTCTTTGAATTGTAATACTGCTTTTCAAAATTTACACGCAATATTTTCAAAAAGCGTGCAAGTCATATTGATTTTTTGGGGGCTTGAGTATTATAATATAGACACGCATATTGCAAATATTGCGTGCAGAAAGTTGGTGACAGGTTGAGCAAGTACGATATCGTCAACGAAGTCTTTGGTGCCATCGGAGAAATTGCAAAAAAATCGGATTTTATTTCTGCTGGACTAAAAGATCAAGATGTATATGCACTTTGCAAGCAGGGGTATCTCAAGCGTGTGAAAAAAGGATATTATAAGTTAACTGTCGGGGACGAGCCCAAAGAGGAGCTTATCCTTTCAAAACTGATGACACATGGGATCGTCTGCGTGGAATCGGCTCTGTTCTACTATGACTATAGCGACTTTGCACCCAGAGAATGGTCGATTGCCGTTCCTCGCTCTTATTCCAGAACGGTAAAGGCGATGCAGGCGGAAGTGCCGGTAAAGGCGTATTATGTACAGAATCCGATGTACCATATGGGGGAAACAACTGGCATCTTCAACGGCGTAACGCTTCCGGTCTATGACCGTGAACGTACCATCTGCGACTGCTTCAAGTACCGCACGAAGCTGGATAACGAGATATTCAATAAAGCAGTCAACGCTTATGTGGCGGATGAAAAGAAAAACCTTGCCAACCTTTCCAAATACGCAAAGAAAATGGGCATTTATAAGAAAATGATGAGTGTGATGGAGGTGCTACTGAATGGCTGATGTGGCTGCATCCGTGCTTGCACGGCTCAAAAACAAAGCGGAAAAAAGCGGCAGGAGCTATCAGCTCTGCTTGCAGCTTTTCTGCCAGGAAGAGTTCCTGCGCCGTCTGGAAAAGTCAAAATATGCAGAAAATCTCGTTCTAAAGGGCGGATTGTTCCTCTATTCCCTCACGGATTTCGATAGCCGTGTTACGGCTGATGTGGATTTTCTGCTCAGAAAGATGCCCAATACACCGGAACAGCTAAAAACCGTGTTGGAGGAAATTATTGCAACTCCTACCGGAAACGACTTTATCACTTTTGAGATTAAAGATGTTGCCCCTATTGCTGTTGCCAAAAAGTATGCGGGTATCGGCGCATCGGTGGTCGCCCGCATTAAAAACACAAAAACACCGTTCAGTATTGATTTCGGAGTCGGTGATGTCATTGTACCGAAACAGGAAAAACGAAAAATCCCGACACAACTTTCCGACTTTGACGCTCCGACAGTAAATACATATTCTCTTGAAACAACCATTGCCGAGAAAATAGATGCAATCCTCAGTCTAATGGAATTTTCAAGCCGAATGAAGGATTACTACGACATTTACTATCTTGCCAATAAAGTTGATTTTGACGGAGCAACGCTGACGGAAGCACTGAAAAAGACCTTTGAAAACCGTGGGCATAGCTTTACCATTGAACAGTTCGAGCAAGTAATGGGCTTTGACAGAGACGGAGCAATGCAGAAAAAGTGGAAAGCTTTTGTCCGTAAAATTGATACTAAAACAGATGATTACGGCACTGTGCTGAAAACAATAAAAGCGTTTTTGACAGAACCATTTATTGCAGCGATAGAACGCAGAGAGTTTACAGATAATTGGACTGCCCAAAACAGCAAGTGGAAATGATAGGAGAAATAGATATGATTAGAGCAGATATGATTTCAACCGTTGGCAGAGAATATCTTACCAGCAATATTGAAAATGATGAATATAGCTATCCGAAAGCTTTTGCGGCACAGTCCTTAACATTTAATCCTATTCGAAACAAAGCGGGACGAGCTTTTGAAAAATTGGATATTCGTTTCGTGAAAGATAATGTTACTGTGCTGATTGAGACCAAACAGAATTTTACAAAGGCAGATGAAGAACAACTCTCCGCATATGTCGAATATGAAAAGGCGCTTACCGGTAATAAGACAGTTGCTATTTTGGCAAATACTATGAATGATACTGTTAGAGTATGGCGTGGTGTTGTTTCGGACAGTGACTTGATGACTAATGAAACCGCCTTACGTTCGATGGATGAATATGTTGACTTCTACACATCCAAAATCAACGACAAAGAAAAGGTGATGCAGAACACCTATAAACTTAATGAGTTGCTTCATC
Organism: uncultured Eubacteriales bacterium; assembly: GCA_900546515.1. Taxonomy (GTDB): domain Bacteria; phylum Bacillota; class Clostridia; order Oscillospirales; family Oscillospiraceae; genus Limivicinus. The sequence continues at coordinate 68,562 of URDG01000009.1, forward strand.
GCCATAGTATTCCCGAAAAACTTCGCAGTCAATTTGTCGGCACCTGCCTATTAGCATTGAAGAATGGTCTTGATTATTCCACTCCGTCTTTGACTGCTGCACAAATTCGCACTCGTATAAAAGAAGTATTAGAGGACCTGCTTAATTCCGATATTAACAAGGCTGAAAAGCTCGCTTTATTAAATCGTAATGTGTTGGGCGATCAGTATGTTCGCCAACTTAGCATTGCCGCCTTTAGAGAAATTCTAAAATTCATTGAAGATAACATTCTGCCTTTTATCAACGACAAAAGCACATCCGGTCAGGATCTGCTTAATCTGTTCTTTGTTACCTTTAACAAGTATGTCGGTAAATCTGACAAAAACCAGGCTTTCACACCAGACCATATTACAGATTTCATGGCTAAAATTACAGGGGTTAACAAACATTCAGTTGTCCTTGATCCTTGTTGCGGTAGCGGATCATTCCTCGTTCGTGCAATGACACAGGCACTTGATGATTGTGCTACTGCCGCCGAGCAGGACAAGGTTAAGAAACATCAAATCTTCGGTATTGAGTTTGATGAAAATGTGTATGGACTTGCTACAACTAATATGTTGATTCACTCAGACGGAAACTCAAATATCCGTCAGGGAAGTTGCTTTGCATTAGCCGACTGGATTAAAGAAGCAAAACCAAATGTTATTTTGATGAATCCACCCTACAACGGACAGCGTATTCATCTTCCTAAAAGCTATGTTGATACTTGGGC
>URDG01000010.1 GCA_900546515.1 uncultured Eubacteriales bacterium
AGGGATTTACTTTACATATTCATCGGACGATGAATTCGAGAAGCTATTTTTTGCTCATTTATCTCAGTATTTTTTAAGTGAAAAAAGAGTGGCAGAAGTTAAGGGGGAGCGTCATTCTGAATTAAAGATTGTAGGTATAGATCAAAGCCAACATATCAGCGATAACGCACCTTTTATCAGATTTGTTCCGAACACCAAAATGACAAGGAGTAGGTATTTGGAGAAAATCCGAGCTCTTTTTGACGATATCTCAGCACGAAAATTAGAAAAGCGTATTGAAATGCCAGAGAAAATAGCAAAATGCACATTAGCGTTTAATAAACCAGTAGAAATCAGTGAAAGCGAGCAGAAAATCATATGCTCCATAGCTAATCAATTAGGCATCGATATTTCCGAAGATTTTTTCACTCTGGGTAGTCTATCGCAGAGTACTATGGCACCAAGTATAATGGGCGGAGCTTCAATTACAGGAACAAAGGCAGAAGAAGAAAAGTATGACGCAATCCAGGAGCTTTTGGAGACAATTTCTGAAGCATTAGAATGGGCACCTATAGAATGTGCTTTTACGGAGAAGAAGTGTCTAAAGCTTGCTCTCCAGAATGGCGGGACAGATGTTGATGAAGATATAGAAATATCTCTCACTATACCAAAAGGCAGCTTACTGCCTATATGCGAATTCCCAAAGCTGAACAACGATCAGATGGGTTATCTTCTGAACGACTGTAATATGAGCGAGATTTTTGGTATATGCAGTACATCAATGTATTCGGATTACGACTCCTCTATTGTGACAAGCAGGAGATTTTCGCCTCGTGTTTCTATGCCTTCCATTTTCCTTGGAAATACTCCAGATTACAGTGATGATTTTGAGCGTGAACTTGCTGATGTATTTTGTTATTCGTGCTTTGATGAGGGGGAAAAGTATATTGTAAAATTAAAATATGATTATATTAAGCATAATACAATAATCGCATTCCCTTCAGTTATTTTTGTCAAAGAACTTTTCGATGGTATACCATACACGATTACGTCCAAGAATTCGCCAGAGGTAGTATCTGGAGAAATCAAAGTTACAGATGATGTGCAAAACCAATAAAACCGGCGGCGTGGATTTCATTACTGCGCATAACAATGCCGCGGCGGAATATCCCCGCCGCGGCACATATAATTCTTAACGGTCTTAACAGCAATATCATACTTTGGTATGAACTTCGTTTGTTAAAAAAGCATACTTTCTCCGTATTCAAAAAAATTTCAAATTCCTTAAAATTCATACTGTAGGATCAGTGAAATTCTGGAGACCGGCAGGTCTCCAGCCGGCAAAGGAGAATGAGATGAAGCTTTTTTGCGTAAACGAAGAACATTTTGATCTGAGCATATTGCAGAGCCTTATAGAATCCGGCATATGCTCGCTGATAGACATCAGCATGCCCGCCGTGCGGGCTGCCGGGGAGGCGCATATGTCCAGCGGCCATGCGCAGTATCAGAGCAGGCTGCCGCAGCATACGGCGAGCCGCGCGGATACCCGCAGCGGCAGCGCCCTTGCCCGCAGTGCAAAGGAATACGTGGACTGTAATTACACCGACTGCGAATGCACCCTGTCAGGGATAGCAAAGAGCCTGTATGTGTCGCCGGGGTATCTGAGCGCCGTTTTCAAGGAGACGGTGGGTGAGAGCTTTATCAATTACCTCACCGGGCTGCGCATGAAAAGAGCAAAGCAGCTGCTTGCCGGCACGGAGCTGATGATATACGAGGTGGCGATAATGGTGGGATATGAAAACCAGACGTATTTCAGCACGGTGTTCAAAAAATCTGCCGGTATGTCGCCGAAGGACTACCGGGAGAGCGTCCGGCAGCCGGAAGTATGACGGCCCCGTTCAGAATGGCAGAATATCCGAGATCATGATAACGCCCATGATGCACAGTACAACGCCCAGAAGCCGCTTGAAGGTGAGCTTTTCGTGGTAAAATACCGCGCCGACGATCACCAGCGCAATGGCGAGGAGCACGTACAAAAGTACGCTGCCCACGCTCAGATTCCAGCCCACACGGAACATTGAGAGTGCGGAAACATCCATCAGCACAAGGCATATGCCAAGCGCCGGGGCGGTCCAGTTCAGGTTTTTCAGCTCCGCGCGCAGCGTCTGGCCGCGGCGGGTGACGAGAAACATGACCAAGGCGACGGCGAGACATACCGCGTAGCAAAGGCACACGGACACAAAAGGATCAACGTTCTCCGGTGTGACCTTCTGTATTATCATATACGGGACGCGGGTAGCGATCATGAGCACCGCAGGTGCAATGTAGCTCAGCTTTGATATCTTATTTGTTTCCCCCATGTCAATTCAGAGTTCCTCCTATTTAAATTTTTTTTGTTTGTATTTGATAAGTCAGGGGAGCGCTGCCGTCTCGCTGACGCCGTCCTCCGCATGCTTGTCGGGCGAGTTTATTACGTATAGGCCGGCAGCGCAGGTTATCACGCCGCAGAATTTCATGAGCGTGAGGCTCTCGCCGAATACGAGCACGCCTATGATCACGACGATGACGGAACAGGCAATGTTTGCGATAAGCGAGCCTATGCTTATGTCCCAGCCTGCGCGGAACAGCAGTATCAGCGACAGGTCGGTGAAAACTATGCATACACCGAGGCAGTATGACGTCCAGTTTGCTTCCGAGGCTGCGGCGATTATGCTGCCTCCGCGTGAAGTGACAAAAAACAGTATTACGCACACGACAAGGGCTACGCAGTACGTAGCGGCTAGGGAGAAAAACGGGTTTATCTTCTTCGGCGTTGATTTTCCGACGACGTTATAAAGAACGTTCCCAAGCACTCCGAGAAGGAGCGGGGATATGTACACAAGAAAACTCATAAAACCTCCGGATTTTACAGATGCCCCCGGAGAAATATCCGGAGGCATCTTTGGTTGTATTATACTGAATTGATCACACGAGACCTACGAGCACAACGCCGGCGAGAGAGATCACAATGCCGATTATGCGCTTTGCGGTCAGCTTTTCCTTGTATACAACGCGGCCCAGAATGACGAGGACGACTGCGAGAAGGACGTATGCGAGCAGCAGGCCGACGCTCAGCTCCCAGCCGACACGGAACAGAAGTATCGTGGAGACCTCAAGGCAGACGAGGCATGCGCCGAGAACGGGAGCGGTCCAGTTGGCTTTCTTGATCTCCTTGAAGTAGTTCTTGTTGGAGCTGGTGATGAAGAACATTATGAGCGCGTACACGATGCACACAAGGTAGGTCAGAGAAACAGAGGCGAAGGTGTCGACGTCGGTCGGAGTGACCTTTGCAGTGACGCTGTAGAGCGTGTTTGCCACTATCATGAGAATGACGGGGATCCACTTGGCGAAGGAGAACTTCTTCTTGGGCTCGGCAGCGCCTTCGGCGGCAGCCTCGACAGCCTTCTTCTCAGGAGCGTTGACGACATAGAGACCGACAATGCAGACAATGATGCCGACAGCCTTCATGGCGGTCATGGCTTCGCCGAAGCAGGCGACGCCGATTATAACGGAGACGAGGGAAACGCCGATGTTTGCGATCAGGGTGCCGATGCTGACATCCCAGCCTGCGCGGTAGAGAAGAATGAGCGACAGGTCGATGAACACGATGGTGATGCCGAGGAAGTAGGACGCCCAGTTGGCAGAGGCAAATGCCGCGAAAATATCGCCGCCGGGATTGGTGACAAAGAACAGAATCACGCACAGCACAAGGCCAGTGAGGTAGCTCAGTGACAGCGTTGCGAATGAGTTGATCTTTTCAGGGGTGGATTTGCCCGCTATGTTGTAGACGGTGTTGCCGAAAACATTCAGCAGAAGAGGTGCAATAAATATCAGGATCTCCATATATGCTTTTCCTTTCTAACTCTCTTTTTCGTTTTGGTATATCAGCCTTCGTAGACTATGTGTCCGTCGCAGACGGTGAGGGCCACGCCGCTGTTGAGAATATCATCGGCGGGAATGTCGAAGAGATTGCGGTCCCAGACGACGATGTCCGCGAGCTTGCCGCACTCGAGGCTGCCGAGAACATTTTCCTTGCCGACCTTGTATGCGCCGCCGTAGGTGTAGGCGTAGAGCGCGTCCCACAGAGTGAGCTTCTGCTCGGGGTTCCAGCCGTTTTCGGGCTGGCCGTCCGGATACTTGCGGGTGACGGCCCTGTGAAGGCTCAGGCGGGTATCGTAGGTGACGACGGGGAAGTCGGTGCCGAAGGCGAGATGTATGCCGTTGTCGAGCATGCTCTTGAACGCCCAGAGATTCTTAGTGCGGATGGGGCCGACAACACCGGCGTACTCCTCATCCTCAAACCTGGGATAGAGCGCGAGATGCTGAGGCTGCACGGAGCAGATGATCCCGGCCTTTGCCATGCGCGCCCAGTCCGCGGGATCGGACATGTCAAGATGCTCGATGGACATGCGGGAGCCGGTATCGCCGTCCGCGGCGAGAGCTGCCTCATACATGTCGATCGCGCGGCGCACACCGCCGTCGCCGACTGCATGGAAGTGCAGGTGGATGCCGTGCTTGTGGTATTCCATGACGCGGCGTGCATTGTATTCAAGGTCGGACGCCCAGAACTCGTGGTCTATGTCGGGCTTGTCCGAATAGGCGTCTATGAGGTAGCCGGTGTGAGCCACGACGATGCCGTCGATGAATTCTTTGATGCCGGCGTAGTAGATCATGCTGTCGGGAACGCTGTATTTTTTCTGATTTTCGAGTGCAGTCTCAAGTGTGCCGGTCATGGTGGTGGCATAGTTGTAGCGGAACTTGAGAGTGCCGTCGGAGATCATGTCGTTGATAACGGACAGGTTGCCCATGTCGTAGCAGTTGAGCGGACGCATGTCGACGACGGAAGTGATGCCGTACTTGCAGAAGTCCTCGTTTCTGATCTCGACGAGGCGGCGCGTTTTTGCATAGGGTATATTGAAAGCGAGCTTTACAAAATCGTTCTGGACATCCTCGACGAGGTATCCGGTTATGTGCCCGTTCTCGTCGCGGCCGTAACGGCCGAAGCGCGTATCGGGGGCGTCAGCGGGAATGCCGACGATCTCTATTGCCTTGGAGTTGACCCAGCCTGCGTGCAGGTCGCTGTCGTATATGTATACGGGGCGGTCGGGGAAATACTTGTCGAGCGTTTCCTTGGTCGGGGGCGTGGGATCGTCCCAGCCGCATATCATAAAACCGCATGCGCTGACCCATTCATCGTCGGCATAATCGGCCTCATTTTCCTTGTAGAACTCATAGAGCGTCTTTGCGCACTCTTCCGCACTGGAAAGACCCGCAAGGTTGGGGCCTGCGGTCAGGTAGCAGCCGCCGAACATGTGCACATGGGAGTCGCATATGCCCGGAGTGATGAGCTGCTTGCCGAAATCGCGGATGACGGTGTTTTCGTCCGCAAGAGCAAGGACCTCTTCCTTTGATCCGACAAGTTCTATCTTGTTGCCGGCAATGGCGACGCCTCCGGAAATCATACCGAGGGTAGACGCGGTGAAGATGTTTTCGCTCAGCAAAATAATGTCTGCTCTCTTCATAAAAACCTCCTGATTGACATTTTTTTATTGTTTCCAACAAAGTATGCCGACAATATAACAGGCGGCCGCAGCAAAGTAAATCAAGATAATTTGGCATTGAATTAAATATTTTTTGCGTTGATTAAATTTTTTTGCCGCAGAAAAAATTGTGAAAAAAACTCCGCATGGCGGCAATGCCATGCGGAGAGGGAAGATATGCTGTTTTCAGTCCGGGCTTGACATCCGCAGCCTGTTCAGCAGAGAAGTGCGGTTGCTGACTCCGGTTTTCTGAAAGATATTTGATATGTGCGTTTTGACTGTCGGCACCGAGATATACAGCAGAGAAGCGATCTCGCTGTTCGTCTTGCCCTGAGATATGAGAGATACGATCTCACGCTCACGCGGCGAGAGGGAAGCCGGCAGGGCGAGCGGGGAGCGGGCTTGCGTCTGCCGCGGCGATATACGCACGGTGTACACATGCCGGCCCTGCTCCTGCGAATGAACAATGACGGCGCGGTAGCCTTCCGAAAACTCGGGCAGCTCAACACGGTCTCCGGCGCCGCAGGCCAGCGGCAGAAATGAACATGCAAACTCGCGCAGTGTGTCGGCGGATATATCCCGGCCGGTTATATCCTGACAGAAGCGGAGCAGCTGCGTGTTATAGTAGAGCACACTGCCGGTGCCGTCGAACATTATGATCCCGTCGTCAATGCTGCACACTACAGACTCCAGCGTCTCGGTCTTGAATTTCAGATCGAGCATCTGAAGACTCTGGCATAGCATCTGCGCTATGAACGGAGTGATTATATTGAGGCAGTTGATGAACAGCATCCTGTTGGCATCATTGCTGTGCTTCGTAAAAAGTGCGGCGGAGCCGTACTGCTGCCTGCCGACGTTGAACGAGAGTATGATATCCTGCGTCAGGCTGTACTCATCCGAGAGATATGAGAAATACGGGTTCGAGCTCATATCTTTTGACGGGTAATCGGTGAGGGCTATGTCGTCCATCGTGAGCACCGGCTTTTCCATGAGCCGTCGATCCTTCATATAAATGGGATGAAAGGGATCGAACTTGTAGTAATAGTCCTGATAACTCCGTATTATGCGCCGGTCGACATTGTACGATATGGGATCGTAAAGGCTGTGGCTGCCGACGAGCCACAGGCTGGAGACGGAATAGTCAAAATGCTTCTCAAGCATCAGCAGAAGATTACTGCGGAAGAACTCAGGCGGTACCTGCGTGCTTCTGAGAAAGTCTATGACCTTTTCAAATTCGGACTGAGTTACGTTGTGGTCATACATGGCAGATACCTCGTGAGCAGAAAAAATAGCCAAAACAACGTGAAATATCCGTCGTTTATTCTACTATAATAACATGTTTCAAAAAGCAAGTCAATGTTTTATCAGAATCATACTTTGGTATGATGCATCGGCAGAGTGAAAACATACTTTGTGTGTATTCAAAAAAAGTCGGCCTGTAAATAGAATAAAAAACATGTATGCCGCGTGAATGATACGCCGCAGGCAGACGGGTTTTGGAGGAAGAAGATATGAAAAACAGAAATTTCGGCACAAATGCAAGACATCCGCCCGAAAGCAATGCCGCGGCGGAATATCCCCGCCGCGGCTGAGTTTGTATTCTGTTGTGCAGAGTTTTATTCGGCGTTGGCCTCAGCGGCCCTGGCAAGCATACCAGCCATGAGCGCTTTTAGGAAGTCGAAGAATTTGATAGCATATATCAACTTCTTTGGGAATAGACAGGGAAGAAGGGATTGACACACAAAGATATATTATGATAGAAAAACCATGGCAGCCGCAGGGCATTCGCCCTCCAGTGAGAGGGAAAAAAACAACGCTTCATCAACTGAGCTTCAACTTTTATTGATGAGAGTTAAAAAATCTACAAAAACGCGCGAAAACCGGAACTAAAAACATGCATATACCTGCAAAACTGACAAAAATGCGGATTTATGCGATAAATTCTATTGAATCTTCAACAAAAAAATGCTATTATATGCGAGCAAAACAAATAAGCTATATACGGAGGTGATAAGATGGAGGAAGCGAGCAACGTCCTGTTTTCCATAGGACCGATAGAGATAACGGGCGTGGTCGTGACGACGTGGGTCATCATTGCCATTCTGACTGTGCTTTCGATTCTCGCAACCAGGAACCTGAAAGATGTTCCGGGTCCGCTGCAGAATCTGGCGGAGCAGGCAGTCGGCAAGCTGCACAGCTATTTCTCGGGCATACTTGGAGAAAAGCTTACAGACAAGTATTTCCCCGTGCTTGCGACACTGTTTATTTTTATCATTGTGAGCAACTACTCCGGTCTGCTGCCCGGCGCGGGACACTATAAGGCGTTCAAAGTGCCGACGGCAAATCTGTCGGTGACGGCAGCTCTGGCAATAGTCGGTTTCTTTACGATCCACACCGTGGGCGTTAAGGAGCGCGGCTGGAAAGGGTATCTGAAGTCATTTCTGAGCGTCATGCTCCCGCTGACCCTTGTAGAGCAGCTGGTGCGTCCGTTCTCTCTGGCTCTGCGACTTTTCGGCAACCTGTTCGGTGAAGAAATGGTAACGGAAAATCTGTACACCATTTTCCCTGTGCTCGTGCCGCTGGTCATGCAGGTGCTCAGTATCCTGTTCTGCCTGATCCAGGCGCTTGTTTTCACGATGCTGCTGTCTATTTACATACAGGAAGCAGCGGAAGAAGAGTAATAATCCCAAATGTCCAAAATGTATGATCAAGAATTCAAACTGAAAAGGAGAAAAAACAATGAATAGTGGATTGATCGCAATAGCAGCAGCCATCACAATGGCTCTGAGCACCATCGGCCCCGCAATAGGTCAGGGCATGACCGCCGCTAAGGCAATGGAAGCCATCGCACGCCAGCCCGAATGCGCCAAGGACATCCGTTCCACCCTTATCCTCTCCCTTGGCCTTATGGAAGCGCTGACCATTTACGGTCTGCTTATAGCTTTCATGCTCGTGGCAAAGATCTGAGACAATCAATTAACGGCTGAAGGAGATTCATATGCTGAGTATCAATTTATCAGAGCTAGTTCTCACAATAATCAGCTTCTTCCTTTTGCTGTTCCTGCTTAACAAGTTCCTGTATACTCCCGTACTGAAGTTCATGCGCGAACGTCAGGCCAGGATCGATGCGGGCCTCGAAAAGGAGCGCGCTGCAAACGCGGAGGCGGCCGAGAACGAAAAACGTATCGAGGATGCCAAGACGCAGCGCCGTGAGGAGGCAAAGGCCATCCTTGCAAAGCAGAGGACCGACGACGGGAGAGCGCACGAAGAGTGCGCAAAGCAGCTCCTGAAAGACAGCGCGAAGGAGCGGCAGGAAGCCAGAGTGCGTGTTGAGGCCATGGCAAAGGACGCCAAGGCAAAGCTCGACACGGAAAAGGACGAACTTGCAAACGCCCTTGCAGAAAGGCTCATCAGCAAATGAGCGGGAATCAGAAAAACAGCAGAAAGGAGGGGTGACTGACAAATGTTTGAGTGGAATATGTTATATAATCTCATAAACTTCGGTATTCTGGGCTTCGGCCTGTATAAGGTCGGAAAGGGGCCGGCGAAAAACCTCTTCAACGGCTACCGCAGCAAGGTAGAAGAAGAGCTTGCGCAGTCCGGCAGCGCGTCGGAGAACGCGGACAGGATCAGAGCCGGCATCAGCGGGCTCAGGGCCGCAGGAGAAAGCGACTGCGACAGGATCATCGAGGATGCAAAGCAGCAGGCACAGGCGCTCAGCCGTCAGAGCGAGGATGAGAACGAACGTCTGAAGGCTGCGGCAAAGGCGGACAATGACAGCAGCTACGAGCAGCTGTGCTTCGACATGCAGAAGCGCTTCAACAGCGAGGCGGCCGAGGAGCTTACCGCGGCTGCGGCGGAGGTGCTGCGCAAGGCGAGTCCGGAGAGCAAAAAGCAACTCATCGACCGCTTTATCGCGGAGCTGCCGGCAAAGCTTGAGATCACGCCCAGCGAGCTTGTAAAAATAAATTCCGGAGATAAACTTTCAGTCACTGTAAGCGGCAGTACAGAGCTTGATGCTGCCGGTATAGAGAAGATAAAGGCAATAATCGGGGACAAATACGGAAAGGATTCCGTTGACATCCGCGTTGAGCACGATGAGAGCCTCATAGGCGGCGTGCGCGTTGCGGTGGGCGACTCCCTGTATGACGGCACCCTGAGCCACAGGCTCGACATGGTGAAAAAGTCCGTTGCCGATACTGAGGACGAGGGAGACATGGTGGAGGCGTTCAGGAATAAGATCCGGAACGTGCCCACGGATCTCGAAGCGTATCAGGTCGGCAGAGTTGTCAGCCTGTCAGACGGTATATGCCGTGTTTCGGGACTGTCCGACGTCATGTCCGGCGAGCTTATAGAGTTCAAGGGCGATCTGCGCGGCATGGTCATGGACCTTGAAAAGGACAATGTCGGCGTCGTTCTTCTGGGCAACTACGACAACGTGCAGGAGGGCGACGAGGTTCGCCGTACCGGCCGCATCATAGAAGTCCCCGTCGGCGAGGCGCTGCTTGGCCGCGTTGTGGACGCGCTTGGCCGTCCTGTCGACGGCAAGGGCAGAGTCAGAACGACCGAGACCCGCCCCATCGAGAACAAGGCCCCCGGCGTTATCGACAGAAAGGGCGTTTCCGTCCCGATGCAGACCGGTATCAAGGCCATCGACGCGCTCGTACCTATCGGCCGCGGCCAGCGTGAGCTGATAATCGGCGACCGTCAGTGCGGCAAGACCTCGATCATCCTTGACACCATCATTAACCAGAAGGGCAAGGACATGATCTGCATCTACGTTGCGATCGGACAGAAAGAGTCCACCGTGGCGAGCTTTGTGGAGAAACTGAGGGAGCACGGCGCGATGGATTACTCCATCGTAGTCGCGGCGACCGCATCCGAGCCGGCCCCCATGCTCTATATCGCACCGTATTCCGGCGCGGCCATGGGCGAGTACTTCATGTACAAGGGCAAGGACGTGCTCATAATATACGACGACCTGAGCAAGCAGGCTGTGGCATACAGAGAGCTTTCCCTGCTGCTGCACCGTCCGCCAGGACGCGAGGCGTATCCCGGCGACGTGTTCTATCTGCACTCCAGACTTCTTGAGCGCGCGGCACGTCTCAGCGATGAGCTCGGCGGCGGCAGCATGACGGCCCTGCCCATCATCGAAACGCAGGCCGGCGACATCTCGGCGTACATACCCACAAACGTAATATCCATCACTGACGGTCAGATATTCCTCGAGACGGATCTGTTCAACGCAGGCGTCAGGCCCGCAGTGAACGTCGGTCTGTCGGTGTCCCGTGTCGGCGGCAGCGCCCAGCTCGGCGCAATGAAGCAGGTCGCAGGACGCCTGAGAATGGATCTGGCGCAGTACAGAGAGCTCGCGGCTTTCTCCCAGTTCGGCTCCGATCTGGATAAGGCCACGCGCGATACGCTCCACCGCGGCGACAGAATGACGGAGCTCCTCAAGCAGCCCTGCTATTCTCCCATGGACGCGGCAGATCAGGTCATCTCCATCTTTGCGGCGAGCGAAGGCTATGCCGACGACGTGGAGGTCAGCGACATCGCGGCCTTCGAGCAGGCTCTTGTGCCGTATGTCAACAAGCATTATCCCGAGCTGCACGATGAGATCCACAGCGGCAAAAAGCTCAGCAAGGACAGCCTTGAAAAGCTGCGCGCCGTCATCGCGGATTTCAAGAAGGAGTGGCATGCATAATAATTACTCCTGTGAGAGCCGGAAGCGGTTCTCACAGGGGAGCAAACTGACAAAAAGGAGGTGGGGCATGTGGCAAACATGCGCGCTATCCGCAACAGGATAAAGAGCATTGAGAGCACACGGCAGATAACGAAGTCCATGAAAATGGTCGCGGCCGCAAAGCGCCGCCGCACACAGCTCTCTGTCGGCAATCTCAAGAGCTTCTCAGACAAAAGCCGCTTCATCCTCTCGCACCTGATGGGCAGCATGACGGAAACGGAGAATCCGTTTCTCAAGGCGCGGCCCGAGGTCAGAAAGCGCTGCTACGTGCTTTTTGTGGGCAACAGAGGCCTTTGCGGCGTGTATAATTCCTCCCTTTTGCGCTATGCCGAAGAACAGGCAGCGGCGGACGGCGGAGAGAGCTTTGCCGTCGTGTGCGGACGCTGGGGCAAGGACAGCTTTGCTTCCTCCGGGCTTAACGTCAGGCGCGTCTTTGACGATATAAGCGACACACCCTCCGCGCAGGAAAGCCGTGAGCTGACAGACTACCTCAAGCAGCTCTATCTCTCCAACGAGGCGGACGAGATAGTGCTGGTGTACCAGCAGTTCCGTTCCGTCCTGTCGCAGACTCCCGGAAGAATGACGCTTCTGCCGGTGCCGCCGATGAAGGGCGAGGGCAGCAAGGAATACATTTTTGAGCCGGATAAGAACACCGTGCTCGACTCGCTTGTGGAGCTGTATATCAGCAACACCGTGTATTCAGTGATGCTCGAAGCCAAGACCGGCGAGCATGCCGCGAGAATGACGGCCATGACCGCTGCGACGGACAACACCGAGGAGCTTATATCCTCGCTCACGCTGGAGCTCAACCACGCAAGACAGTCTGCCATCACCACAGAGATCTCCGAGATCGTGGGCGGCAGTGCAATGATGCAGCAGCAATAGCCTCATAGTCCAAAGGAGGTAAAAGATAAATGGTAAACGGAATCGTCAAAAGGGTCATCGGCCCTGTAGTTGACGTTCAGTTCCCGGCAGGACAGCTGCCGGAATTATATAACGCTGTAGAGATACAGCGTGAAGACAGCAAGATAACGCTTGAGGTCGTGCAGCAGATAGGCGACAATTCCGTCAGATGCATAGCGCTCGCGTCCACGGACGGTATCTCCCGCGGCACCGTCGCCGTCGATACCGGCGCATCCATCACGATGCCCGTCGGCGAGGCCACGCTGGGCCGCATGTTCAACGTCGTCGGCGAGCCGATAGACGGCAAGGGCGAGGTCAAGGCGGAAAAGCGACTGCCTATCCACCGCGATGCGCCTCCCTTCACCGACATCCGCCCCGCAACGGAGATGCTCGAGACCGGTATTAAGGTCGTCGACCTGCTTGCGCCTTACGCCAAGGGCGGTAAGGTCGGCCTGTTCGGCGGCGCAGGCGTCGGCAAGACGGTGCTTATCATGGAGCTTATCCGCAACGTCGCTTACGAGCACGGCGGCTACTCTGTGTTCGCCGGTGTCGGCGAGCGCAGCCGTGAGGGCAACGATCTCTGGAATGAGATGAACGAGTCCGGCGTTATCAACAAGACCGCGCTGGTATTCGGCCAGATGAACGAGCCGCCCGGAGCACGTCTCAGGGTGCCTCTCTCCGGCCTTACCATAGCTGAGGACTTCCGTGACCGCAGCGGTCAGGACGTTCTTCTGTTCATAGATAATATTTTCCGCTTTACGCAGGCCGGTTCCGAGGTCTCCGCACTGCTTGGCCGTATGCCTTCCGCAGTCGGCTACCAGCCGACGCTGGCCACCGAGATGGGCGCTCTGCAGGAGCGTATCACCTCCACGAAGGACGGCTCCGTCACTTCCGTGCAGGCCATATACGTCCCGGCCGACGACCTGACAGACCCGGCGCCTGCCACGGCGTTTGCACACCTTGATGCGACAACGGTCCTTTCACGTTCAATATCCGAGCTGGGCATTTATCCCGCGGTCGACCCGCTGGATTCCACTTCCCGTATACTTGAGCCGTCCATCCTCGGCAAGCGTCATTATGACTGCGCGCGCGAGGTGCAGGCAGTGCTCGAAAAGTACAGGCAGCTGCAGGATATTATCGCTGTTCTTGGTATGGATGAGCTCGGCCCGGAGGATCGCGCGACGGTCAACAGGGCAAGACGCATCCAGCGTTTCCTCTCTCAGCCGTTCCATGTCGCGGAGAATTTCACCGGCATGCAGGGCCGCTACGTCAAGCTCGAGGATACGATCAGAAGCTTCGAGGCCATTCTCGGCGGCGAGGCGGACGATCTGCCGGAGCAGGCTTTCCTGCTCTGCGGCGACATCGACGAGGTTTACGCAAAGCGCGGACAGTTTTGAGGGCTGAACAATGGAAAATAAGCTCCATCTGTGCGTCGTGACGCAGGACAGCACCGTGTTCGAGCGAAATGTCAGCTATGTCAACATCCCCGCGGCCTTTGGCTCGCTCGGCGTACTCGGCGGCCATGCGCCGATGGTCTGCGCGGTGTCGCGCGGCCAGGTGCGCTGCACGTTCGATGAGGACGGCGCGGCGGTGATCGAGGTCGGCGCCGGTATAGCGGAGGTCGCAGACAATGTTGTGACCGTGCTCGTGGCCGATGCAAAGGTAAAAGAATAAAAATCATCAAAGCGGTCTGCTTCGCGGCAGACCGCTTTACTTTTTAGCGCTTCGGTGTTAAAATCCCCGCGTATCATTTCTTTGGAGGGAAGCTTACAAAATGTTTTCTCTGCTTCTGCCTGTAATATATCTTGCGTTCATAAGCCTCGGGCTGCCCGACTCGCTGCTGGGCTCGGCGTGGCCGGTGATGCATGCGCAGTTCGGCGTGCCGGTGTCGTATGCCGGGATCATTTCGATGATAATCTCATGCTGCACGGTCGTCTCCGCGCTGATGAGCGACAGGCTGACCTCACGCTTCGGCACAGGGCTGGTCACGGCGGTGAGCGTCGTGATGACGGCGCTGGCGCTTGCCGGATTCTCCGTAAGCGGCTCGTTCTGGCTGCTGTGCCTGTGGGCGGTGCCGTACGGACTCGGCGCGGGCAGCGTCGACGCCTCGCTCAACAACTACGTAGCCCTGCACTATGCCAGCCGCCATATGAGCTGGCTGCACTGCATGTGGGGCGTCGGCACGACGGTGGGGCCGCTCGTAATGGGGGCGGCGCTCTCGGGCGGACAGAGCTGGAACATGGGCTACCGCTATGTCAGCCTTATACAGGCAGTCATTTCTCTGCTGCTTTTTATAAGCCTGCCGCTCTGGAAGAAAGCCGGCGCGCAGAGCGCGGGAGCGGAGGAGAGAAAGCCGCTGCCGCTGCGTGAGGTGGTGAGAATTCCGGGCGCGAAGGAGGTCATGCTCAGCTTCTTCTGCTACTGCGCCTATGAGCAGACGGCCATCCTCTGGGGCAGCAGCTATCTTGCGGGAGCCGCGGGGTTCAGCGCGGAACGCGCGGCGTCCTATGCCAGCCTGTTCTGCATAGGCATAACCGCGGGCCGCGGGCTGAGCGGATTTATAACATATAAGCTCAGCGACACGCAGATGATCCGTCTCGGGCAGTCCGTTGTTGCTCTGGGAGCGGTGCTGATGCTCCTGCCGCTCGGCGCATGGAACAGAATGGCCGGACTGCTGATCGTAGGCCTCGGCTGTGCGCCGGTGTATCCCAGCATAATCCACTCCACTCCCGCAAACTTCGGCGCGGAGAATTCGCAGGCGGTCATCGGCGTACAGATGGCGAGCGCCTATGTCGGCACGACGCTCATGCCGCCGGTATTTGGCCTGATCGCACAGCATATATCCGTCAGGCTGATGCCCGTGTTCATTCTGGCGCTGCTCGCCTGCGGCGCCGTGATGTACGAGCGGCTTATACGAAAAAGCACAGGGAGAAATTAAACCGAATACTGAATATAAAACTCCGGTGCGCCGCTGCTGCGGCGCACCGGAGTTTTTTGACTTTTCTCAGAACGGACAGGACTGCCTGTATACCATGACGGGATGTATGGATATGTCCTGCGGATAGCTCGCGCGGCCTGTCGCAATATCCATTGCAAGCCGCATTGCCATCTGGCATACGTCCTTGAACCGGAGATTCACAACTGTCATCGGCGGAGAGCAGTGCGCAAACAGAGCCTCGTCGCTGGAGCTCGTTGCAAGTATCTGTACATCTTTTCCGACGGCTATCCCGGCCTCCGTCAGCGCCGAGGAGATGCCCAGCGCCGTCATATCATAGGTGCAGACAATGACCTTTGCGAGCCGGCCGCTGCGTATCAGCCGTTTGCCCAGCTCATACCCGGCTTCAACGTTCGTCTCAGCGTAGAACGTGTTCTTTTCGAGGTTCACGCCATGGCGCAGGCAATAGTCGGCAATGGCGTTGCCGCGCCAGCCGACGCCGAAGAGAGACTTGTATGAGACGAGTATAATGTCGCTCCCGCCCTTTTTCAGCGCATGCATGGCCGCCATCTGGCCGGACTCCAGCTGGTCGAAGCTCACGGAGGCATAGTTGGGCAGCGTGCGGTTGAGCAGTATGACAGGTATCGCGGTTTGATTTTCCGAGAGGTTTGCCTGATCGATGCCGCTCGGAGATATAACGACTGCGGCGGAGTGCTTTGCCGCGGTCCACAGGTCGCGCTGCATGTGCAGCTCGTTCATCCTGAACGGGCGGAGAATGATGTCTATATTTGCGTTCTCGTTATTCACCGCATTGTTGAAGCCGTCCCAGAAGGTGGGGAGGAGCATCTTCAGATCATTGAGAGGGAAGTATACCAGAACGCGGTACTTCATCGCGGCCTTGCTCCGCCCCTTGCGCGTATAGTCCAGCCTTTCTGCCGTGTTTATGATGAGCTCCTGCATTTCTGCGGAGATGCGTTTTTCAGTGCCGCGGCCGGAGAGAACGTATGATACGGTGGCGGTCGAAGTGCCGCATGCGTCTGCTATGTCTTTTAGAACTGCCATGAAATATCCTCGTTAAGATGTTGTAAATTTGCAGCCAAGGTCTTTATGTGCATTATATATCATATGCTGTCGAATAGCAACACCTGCTTAAAAATTTTAGAATTTAAGCTCGCTTAAACGCGAAAAAGTTAAGCAACGATTGGTGGTAATGTCAAAATCATCAGCCTGAAATTAGGGAAAATGCTATTTTTGTTTTTCCATAATTGACAAAGCTGCAAATTTGAGTAGAATATAAACATAGCTTAAAGAGGTAGAAATATTAAGCATAATTAAGCAAGGAGGAAAAACAATGGCAAACAAAATCAATGTACTCGAAGTAGGCCCGCGCGACGGTTGGCAAAACCTCAAGCAGATGCTCACGTTCGATCAGAAGATGGATCTGATCGGCAGAATGTTCGATGCCGGTGTCACTCAGATGGAAGTGACGTCCTTTGTCAGCCCCAAGGCCATCCCGCAGATGGCGGACGCGGCCGAGCTTGCAAAGGCCTGCATTGAAAAGTACCCCGACGCTACGCTTTACGCTCTTGCACCCAACTTCAGGGGTGTTGAGAATGCCGTAAACGCAGGCATAAAGAATATCTCCTATGTTATCTCCGTCAGTGAGAGCCACAACAAGGCAAATATCAGAAGAACTCACGAGGAGTCCCTTGCAGAGCTGCAGAAGATCATGGACACGTATCCCCAGGCCAATATCTGCGTCTCTCTCGCAACCGTGTTCGGCTGCCCGTTTGAAGGCATCCCGCCCATCCAGAAGCCCGTTGATTTTGCAAAGCGCGTTTATGACATGGGCATCCGTTCGATGTGCCTTGCCGATACCATAGGCATCGCCGATCCCAGACAGGTGCGCGAGACCATAAAGGCCATGCTCGCCGCAATGCCCGACTGCGACTTCCAGATCCACATCCACGACACCCGCGGAATGGGCCTTGTGAACACTCTAGCAGCCATAGAGTGCGGCATCACCACGGTGCAGTCCACTCTCGGCGGCCTCGGCGGCTGCCCGTTCGCTCCCGGCGCATCCGGCAACACTGCGACCGAGGACCTCGTATACATGCTCGAGCGCATGGGCTACGAGACCGGCATCGACTTTGATAAGTTCCTGGAAGTCGCAAAGTACCAGAAGAGCTTTATCGACGGTATATACAGCGGCCACCAGCAGAATATCTCCGTGAAAACTCCCCCCTGCTGCTGAGCGGGATAATGGATAATAAAAAAGAGAGGTAAGATTTATGGCATATGATGTAATATCCCTGATACTGTTCATCGCGGTGATACTGCTGGCCTTCTTCCGCAAGGTCAACGTCGGCGTCGTCGCACTCACGGCCGGAGTCATTGCGGTCAGAATATTCGGCCTCAACGATAAGGCTCTCATCGGCGGTATAAGCGCCTCGATGTTCACCACCCTCGTCGGCATCACGCTGCTGTTCGCGGCAGTCACGCAGACCGGCGCACTCGACCTGCTCGCAAGGAAGATCATCGCTCTCGCGGGCAACCGTATGTGGATCATTCCCATCGCGGTCTACATTGCCGGCTTCATCGTGGCCGGTGTCGGCCCCGGCGCTATCCCCGCACTTGCTATCATCCCCGCACTCGCAGCAGTCATCGCCGTCGAAGTCGGCTTTGACCCGATCATGCTCGTTCTCATCGGCGAGTCCGGCCTTATGGCAGGCCGTATGACCCCGATCACCCCGGAGGCCGCAATAATCACCGCAGCTGCGGCCGAGGCAGGCATCGAGGGCGTTATGGGAACGGTTCTCCTCTGCCAGACTCTCGTTACCATTATCTACTCCCTGATCATGTGGTTCCTCTTCAAGGGCTATAAGATCAAGACCCCGCTCAAGCCCATTGAGAGGACCGCAATAGAGAAGTTCAACCACAAGCAGGTCATCGCCCTCGCCGGCATAGTCCTGATGATGGTCATGCTGATATTCTTCAAAGTCAATATCGGTCTCGCAGCCTTCTTCGTGGCAGGCATCCTGTTCCTGTTCGGCGTTGCCGACGACGGCAAGGCCATCAAGGCTCTGCCCTGGAGCACCATCGTCATGGTTCTTGCTGTCGGCTCACTGCTCGACATAGTCAACGACATGGGCGGCATAGATCTGCTGAGCGCAGGTATGTCCTCCATCATGACCAAGGGTACTGCAACCCCGATCATGGGCATTTCCGCAGGCCTCCTCAGCCTTGTCAGCTCCGCTCTCGGCGTTGTTTACCCGACCATGATGCCCATGTGCGCAGGTATCGCAGAGCAGGTCGGCGGCGTCAATCCTGTTGCTCTGATGGCGGCAGTCGGCGCAGGCGGCTCTCTGGCCGGTATCTCCCCGCTGTCCACCGGCGGCGCGCTTGCAATAGCAGCCCTCGGCACCGCGATCCCCAACCTCACGAAGGAAGAAGAGAACAAGCGCTTCGTCCAGCTGTTCATCATGGCAGGTATCGCTCTGCTGACTCTGGCAATATGCTGCGCGACCTTCTACAACCTGGTCGCAGTTCTTCTGCACGGCTGATAACAGCGTAACCTGAAAATTATTACATAAAACTGAAAAGGAGCTATAAAATGGAAAAAGCACTGAGCAATATTACCGTTCTTGACCTTACCCGTGTTCTCGCCGGCCCGTACTGCACAATGATGCTGGCCGACTACGGCGCAAACGTCATCAAGATAGAGGTTCCGGGCAAGGGCGACGATACCCGTGCAATGGGCCCCAAGAAGAACGACTACAGCATGTACTATGCCTACGTCAACCGCGGCAAGAAGGGCATCACCCTCAACCTCAAGGAAGAGGAAGGCAAGAAGCTGTTCCTCGAAATGGTGAAGAAGGCCGACGTTGTCGTTGAGAACTACCGTCCCGGCGTCATGGATAAGCTCGGCGTCGGCTACGATGTCCTCAAGGAAGTCAACGACCAGATCATCTACGCCGCAGTTTCCGGCTTCGGCTGCTACGGCCCCAAATACAAGCGCCCCGGCTATGATATAATCGCACAGGCCACCTCCGGCCTTATGAGCATCACCGGTGAAGCCGGCGGCCAGCCCCTGCGCGTCGGCAACGCGATGGGCGACGTGCTCGGCGGCATGAACCTCACCATCGGTGTCCTCATGGCGATCAACGCCCGCAACGTGACCGGCCACGGCCAGCGCGTCGACGTTTCCCTTGTTGACTCCGTCGTGTCCAGCCTTGAAGTCGGCTGGCAGCGCTTCTTCGCATCCGGCAAGCAGCCCGAGCTCATCGGCAACCGCTATGCCTCCGCTTTCCCGTATGACGCTTTCCAGGCCAGCGACGGACGTTTCGTCATCGGCTGCGGCAACGACAAGCTCTTCACGCTCCTGTGCACCAAGGCCATTGACCGTGAAGATCTGCTCTCCGACCCGCGCTTCGACACCAATATCCACCGCTGCGAGAACCACGCCGCTCTCAAGCCCGAGATCGAGAAGTGGAGCACTCAGCACACCATCGCAGAGTGCGTTTCGATCATCGACGCGGCAGGCGTGCCTGTGGCTCCCATCAACATGCTCGAGGACGTCGTCAACGACGAGCACATCGCCGGCGCACGCGAGATGTTCGTCCACCTGCAGCACCCCGTCATCGGCGACATGATCGTTCCCGGCAACCCCGTCAAGCTCCTTGACACCAAGCCCGATATATCCAGATGCGCACCCGATCTTGGACAGGACAACAAGGCAGTTTACAGTGAAATGCTCGGTTTGACTGAAGGTGACCTTGAGAAGCTGAAGGAGCAGAACGTCATCTGACGTGCTCTGAGGCAGTCTCGCCTGATTTAAGATAAAGATCCCGCAGCGGCATAGCCACGGCAGCGCCGCTGCGGGATAACCATATCACGGGACGGCGGCCCGATTGTCAGAAATACGGCAAGTTTGCAGGCAATAACAGGTGCATTTTTTGACGATAAAGGCGGAAATGCATTTAATCGAATTAGAAATTATATATTTTTAGTCAAAGTGCATCATAAATTATGGCTAAAATCGGCATATTGCTCATTGACGGCAAATTGACCGGATGATAATATATACAATATGAAGAAGATGATCTTTTCGGCCGGAAATGATGCGGAAAAGTTTTGCGCACCGGCGTTTGGAGTTTATACCGATCGAGAGGCAAGAGTATGAAAAAGGTTTATGTCCTGATAGGAAATTACGGCAGCGGTAAAACGGAGCTTGCGCTCAACTTCGCATTCAAGGCGGCGGAGCGCGGCGAGCGGACGGAGCTGCTGGATCTGGACATGGTGAACACGTATTTCCGCCTGACGGAGCGCGGCAGAATGACGCGCATGAAGGAGATACGCCTTGTATCGCCGAACTTCTCATGCTCCGGTATCGAGACGCTCTCACTCCCGGCTGAAGTCGCCTCGGCGTTTGACATGGACTGGGATACGGTCGTGTTTGACGTCGGCGGGGACGCTGTCGGCGCGACGGCGCTCGGCCGCTATCATCAGGATTTTCTGGAGCTTGAGGAAGGCGCGCTTGAAGTGCTGAACGTCGTGAATATCCGCCGCCCGCTGGCCGGAACGGTGGAGAAGATCGTCCGCCTGCAGCATGAGATGGAGGTCCATTCCCGCCTGAAGATCACCGGCATGATAAACAACACAAACCTCGCTCTGGCGACGGGGCCGGACGAGCTGCGCGACGGGTATGAGATGATAAAGCAGGTCTCCGAGCTTACGGGAACGCCCGTGAAGTATACCTCCGGCAAGAAGGCGCTGCTCGATGAGTTCCTTGCAGAGGGACATGACCCCGCGTATATCGGCACGCCCATCGCAATAGACACCTATATGGAGCGTGACTGGGACAGCTGGATAAAAGGGCTGTAATACAATTCTGCGCGACCCCGCGAAAGCGGATTTATATATGGCAACAATGGCAAATCATAATAGAAAAGAGGTTGTACTATGGTAAAAGTAACTATCAGCGAGCTGGTCTGTAAAGGCTGCGGCCTCTGTGTGAGGGCGTGCCCGAAGGGTGTTCTTGCCCTTTCCAAGACTAAGCTCAACGCAAAGGGCTACCATCCAGCAGAGGTAGTCGACCAGGCAGCCTGCATCGGCTGCGCGTCCTGCGCGCGCACCTGCCCCGATGTGGCAATCAGGATAGAGAAGGAATAAGGAGGAAAGAAAAATGGCATTAACTCTTATGAAGGGTAGCGAAGCGATCGCTGAAGCCGCCATTCGTGCCGGCGCGCGCTTCTTCTTCGGCTATCCTATCACCCCGCAGACGGAAATTCCCGAGTACATGTCCGCACGTATGCCCGAGGTCGGAGGCTGCTTCCTCCAGGCCGAGAGTGAAGTTGCGGCAATAAACATGGTATACGGCGCAGCTTCCACCGGCGCCCGTGTTATCACCTCTTCCTCCAGCCCCGGAGTCAGCCTCAAGCAGGAGGGTATATCCTACTGCGCCGGCGCTCAGCTGCCCTGCGTTATTCTCAACGTCATGCGCGGCGGCCCCGGTCTCGGCAGCATTCAGGCCTCCCAGGGCGACTATTTCCAGGCGACCAAGGGCGGCGGCAACGGCGACTACCACCTTATAACCTACGCACCCGCCTCCATTCAGGAAGCAATAAACATCCTGACCTTTGCCTTTGACAAGGCAGAGAAGTACAGAGTCCCTGTGCTGATGCTCGCAGACGGCATCATGGCCCAGATGATGGAGCCTGTCGAGATGCCCGAGATGATCGACTACAAGGTCGACCCCGAGAAGAAGCCCTGGGCGGCTACCGGCTGGCAGCCCGGCGATGATCCCGCAAAGCGCGCTGTCATCAACTCCCTGTACATCAACACCGAGGAGCTCACCATACATAACAATAACCTCCAGGCGATTTACCGCGAGATCGAGAAGAACGAAGAGATGTATGAGACCTACCTGACCGAGGATGCAGAGATCATCATCACCGCTTTCGGTACGGTCGCACGTATTGCAAAGTCCGCCATCAACGACCTGCGCGCAGAGGGCGTAAAGGTCGGTCTCTTCCGCCCGATCACCGTGTGGCCGTTCCCGTATGCACCGCTTGCCGAGAGCGTAAAGGGCGCAAAGGCGATTCTGGATGTCGAGGCCAACGAGGGTCAGATGATGGAGGATGTACGTCTTGCAGTCAACGGCGCACTGCCCGTGGATTACTTCGGTCACTGCGGCAGCCAGATGCCTACCACTGACGAGATCAAGGAAAAGATCCTCAAAATGAAGGAGGGTATATAAATGTCCGTCGTATTTGATAAGACCTGTTATCTTACCGATAAGCCGTTCCACTACTGCCCGGGCTGCAACCACGGTATAATCCACCGCCTCGTGGCAGAGTGCCTTGAGGAGTCCGGCATGGGCCGCAACATCGTCGGTGTCGCGCCTGTCGGCTGCTCCGTTTTCGCTTATGACTATTTCAACTGCGATATGCTCGAAGCGGCGCACGGCCGCGCTCCCGCTGTCGCTACCGGCGTAAAGCGCTCCAGACCCGATGCACTGGTATTCACCTATCAGGGCGACGGCGACCTCGCCTCCATCGGTACCGCTGAGATAGTCCACGCCGCACACCGCGGCGAGAAAATCGTCACCATTTTCGTCAACAACGCGATCTACGGCATGACCGGCGGCCAGATGGCTCCGACAACTCTTGTCGGCCAGAAGACCACCACCTCTCCCTATGGCCGTGACGAGGCATGGTGCGGCGCGCCTATCAAGATGAGCGAGATGCTCTCTCAGGTTCCCGATTCCTACTATATCGAGCGCTGCGCGGTCAACACCAACGCCAATATCATCAAGACCAAGAAGGCAATAAAGAAGGCATTTGAGTACCAGAAGGAAGGCAAGGGCTTCTGCATGGTAGAGGTTCTGTCCACCTGCCCCACCAACTGGGGTCTCAGCCCGGTTGAGGCTATGAAGTGGCTTGAAGAGAACATGATCCCCTACTATCCTCTGGGCGTGTATAAAGATAAGGGGGCAAAGTAATCATGACTAAAGAGTTTATATTTGCTGGCTTCGGCGGTCAGGGCATGCTGCTCATCGGTAAGTTCATGGCTATGGCCTGCATGCTTGACGGCAAGCATGTCTCCTGGCTTCCCTCCTACGGCCCTGAGATGCGCGGCGGCACCGCGAACTGCTCCGTCATCGTGAGCGATGAAGACGTCGCCTCCCCGATGGTCGACAAGGCCGATGCGATCGTTGCAATGAACCTGCCCTCTCTCGACAAGTTCGAGAGTAAGGTCAGACCCGGCGGGGTCCTGGTCATCAACAGCTCCATCATCGAGCGCAAGTCCACCCGTGACGATATCACTGTGGTGTACTGCGATGCGATGAAGATCGCTGAAGATGTCGGCAACCCCAAGGGCGCAAACGTCGCCATCCTCGGCGCACTCATGGAGAAGATGCCCATCGTGTCCGTCGACAAGATGATGGAAGCGATACGCATCGAGCTGGGCGAGCGCAAGCTCCGCTTCCTCGAAGGCAATAAGAAGGCTCTTGTTGCCGGCATGGAGGCTGCAAAGTAAAAAACGCATAATGTAAAGCAAGTCCTGCATAACGCGGAGTTCCGCGTTATGCAGGACATTTTGATACGGCGAATTCTCCGTAAGAGAAGCCGCCGCAGCGCGATTCTCCGTGCTGCGGCGGCTTTTACGTTTTTCAGATTTATGCGAGGATCGCGCGGTCGTCGGCGAATTCGTTGCCGCTGGCCTTCGAGAACATCTCGAGAAGCTCGGCGACGGTGAGCTTGGCTTTCTCTTCACCGGATATGTCAAGTATCACATGGCCGTCGTGAAGCATTATGAGCCTGTTGCCGTAGTTTATCGCATCGCGCATGTTGTGGGTGATCATCAGCGTTGTGAGATGCGTCTCGTTTACGATCTTTTCGGTCAGCTCCATGACGCGCGCCGCGGTCTTCGGGTCAAGCGCCGCCGTGTGCTCGTCGAGCAGCAGCAGCTTCGGGCTTTGCAGCGTTGCCATCAGCAGCGTGAGTGCCTGACGCTGGCCGCCGGAGAGCGTGCCGACCTTTGCGGAAAGTCTGGACTCAAGGCCGAGGCCGAGCTCTGCCAGCAGAGCCCTGTAGCTCTCGCGCTCGTCCTTGGTTATCATCGGGCGCAGCGTGCGGCGCTTGCCGCGGCGGGCGGCCAGAGCGAGGTTTTCCTCGATCTGCATCCCGGCGGCGGTGCCCATCATCGGATCCTGATATACGCGGCCGAGATATTTGGCTCTCTTATGCTCAGGCAGGGAGGTGACGTCGATGCCGTCGAGTATGATCTGACCGGCATCCGGCAGCCATGTGCCGCAGATAGCGTTCTGCATCGTGCTCTTACCGGCGCCGTTGCCGCCGATAACGGTGACAAAATCGCCGTCGTTAAGTGTGAGCGAGAGATCGTTGAGCGCGATCTTCTGGTCAACGGTGCCGCGGTTGAATATTTTTGTTACATGACGAATTTCAAGCATGGCTCTTTCCTCCTCTGGATACGCTGTATTTCTTCCTGAGGTAAGGTATGCCGAGGAAGGCTGCAACGACGATGGCCGAGAACATCTTGAGCAGGTCGGTGTCAAAGCCGACGAAGATAATGATCTGATATACAAGGTAGTATACGACCGCGCCTATCACCACGCCAACGAGCCGCACGGCGAAGTTCTGCGAGAGACGGCCTACGATGGCCTCGCCGATAACGACGGCCGCAAGGCCGATGACCACCGCACCGCGCCCCATGTTGATGTCGGTATAGCCCTGATACTGGCAGAGCAGCGCGCCGGAGAGGGCGACGATGCCGTTGGAGAGAGCGAGACCGATGAGCTTGGCAGTGTTGGTGTTGATGCCTTGAGCGCGGCTCATAACGGGGTTGCAGCCGGTAGCGCGGATGCCGCAGCCTATCTCGGTGCCGAAGAAGAGATACAGAAGTACTATAGTCACAGCGGCGATCAACGCAAGGACTATGAGCGCGGAGGGGATGTCCATCTGCGAGAGAATGACCGTGTTGGAGCGGGCGGAGATGGCCTGATTGGCCTTGCCGAGTATCTTGAGGTTGGCCGACCACAGTATCATCTGCGTCAGTATTCCCGCGAGGATCGCGGGAATACCCAATACAATGTGAAGCATGCCGGTGACCGCTCCGGCGAGCAGACCTGCGAGCAGTGCGCACAGCATGGACAGCCACGGGTTCTGCCCCGCGAGCATCATCATCGTGCATACGGCAGCGCCGGTGCAGATCGTACCGTCGACCGTGAGGTCGGCTATGTCGAGTATTTTATATGTAATATAGACGCCGATCGCCATAACGCCCCATATGAGGCCTTGCGCAACTGCGCCGGGCAGTGCACAGAGCAAATCAATAAGCATGTTTCACACCTGACCTTTTAATTTATTTCAGCTGAGTGCCTCGTAGCCGTCGGGAACGGTGATGCCGAGCTCGTCGCATACGGCAGCGTTGTACTGCTTGGTCGCGGGTGCGTACTCAATGGGCATCTCGGAGATGTCCTTCTCACCGGTGAGGATCTGAGCTGCCATCTCGCCGGTCTTGTATCCGAGGTCGTAGTAGCTTATGGAGAGGGTCGCAACACCGCTGCCGCGGCAGAGGCCGGCCTCGCCTGCAACAACAGGGACCTTTGCGCCGATGACGATGTTGCCAATGGTCTCAACGCAGGAGGCGGCGGTGTTGTCGGTGGGGATGTAGATGACGTCGCTTGCGGAGGCGGCCTTGGTGGTCACGGAGGCGACATCGTTGCTGTCAGCGAAGGAGAAGCGGGTGCAGGTCAGGCCTTTATCGGTGAGGTAATCCTCAACGACCTTGACCTGGTACTCGGAGTTGGGCTCTGCGGAGCAGTAGAGGAGGCCGATGTTCTTTGCTTCGGGGAACAGCTCAAGGATCATGTCTGCCTGCTCGGTGAGAGGGGCGAGGTCAGAGGTGCCGGAGACGTTGCCGCCGACGGTGCCATTGAAGTCGGAGAGATTGAGCGCCACGCCGTACTCGGTGATGGAGGTGCCGAGAATGGGAATCTCAGAGGTGGCGTTGTAGGCGGCCTGAAGGGCTGCGGTAGCGTTCGCCATGATGAGATCGTCTTTCTTGGAGACGAAAGAGTTTACTATGGTGCTGCATGTCGCGCTGTCGCCGGCTGCGATCTGGACGTCAAAATTGACCTTGTCCTCGCCGAGCTTTTCCTTCAGCGCATCCTGGAAGCCCTGAGTTGCGGCGTCAAGAGCTTCATGCTGTACAAGCTGGCATATACCTATATTGTATACCTTGCCGTCGGCTGCGGAATCGCTGCCGGCAGGGGCCTCGGCTGCGTCGGCAGCGGGAGCCTCAGTTGCCGAGGGAGCGGCCTGAGAGCCGCAGGCGGCCATGGACAGGCACATTGCCAGAACAAGGATCAATGTCAGAACTGCGGAGAGTGAACGTTTGTTTTTCATTTCTTTTTCCTCCAAATTTTCTTTTGCCTTATATCTGATTTAAACTGCGAAAGAGCACCGCTAAAACAAAAACCGTATGGACTTGTGGTCCACACGGCGAGCCCGATCACAATTTACTGCTTGGAAAAACCAAAGCACAATCATGCGTAAATCCGTTTGTGTGCATCACAAATCGCTACTACTTTTGCGAAATAAAAGTAATAGTAATAAAACCAATCTGCGATAAATCGGACGAACTTCATGATCGACTTTTGATCTCCTTTCCAAGTATGGTGAGAGCATAGCACAGTGAAATATGTTTGTCAACAGCTTTCGACGAAAAATATTAAACAATTTTCTTCTGTTTACCGCTTATATTTGAGCAAATTTGCTGATTGCCGAACCTGAAAAATTTTACCGCAATTCGTTAAAACGTTTATGTAATGAAGACCGGCAGGGCGGTTAAACAGCATTTACCGCGCAAAAAACGCAAAATCCGTAATTTACGTGGATTTTACACGAATAATCTTTTTCATTTTACGCGCGGCCGTTATCATGTGAAGCGTAGTCAGAAAGAATAAAGACTGACTGCTGGTGAATGAAACCAGGAATTTGTGAAAATCAGAAATTGAAAAGGAGAAACAAAATGAAAAAAGCAATATGCATGGTTCTGGCCGCCGTTATGGCGCTGGCACTGTTCGCAGGCTGCGGCGCTTCCGCTCCCGCAGCGACCGAGGCCCCCGCGGCCGCATCCGAAGCACCGGCTGCCGAAGCTCCCGCCGCAGGCGAAGAGCTGACCGGCACCGTCTCTACCGACGGCTCCACCTCTATGGAGAAGGTCATTGGTGCGCTGGGCGAGTCTTTCATGGAAGCCAACAAGGGCGTGACCTTCACTTACAACCCCACAGGTTCCGGCTCGGGCATCACCGCCGTGAGCGAGGGACGCTGCGATATCGGCCTTTCCAGCCGCGCGCTCAAGGATGACGAGAAAGCCGGCGGCCTGAAGGAGACAATCCTTGCACTCGACGGCATTGCGATCATCGTAAATCCTGCAAACCCCGTAAACGATCTTGATATTGAGACCATCGGCAAGATCTACAAGGGCGAGATCACCAACTGGAAGGAAGTCGGCGGCAATGACGCTGAGATCGTTCTGATAGGCCGTGAGGCAGGCAGCGGCACGCGCGACGGCTTTGAGACCATCACCGATACCAAGGACGCATGCAAGTACCGTCAGGAGCTGACCTCTACCGGCGACGTCATCACCACTGTGGCAAATAACCCCGATGCGATCGGTTATGCATCTCTTGCAGCACTCAAGGACAGCGTAAAGGCTCTCACCGTCGGCGGTGTGGCCCCGACCGAGGATACCGTCAAAGACGGCAGCTACGTGGTGCAGCGCCCCTTCGTGCTCGTGACCAAGGAAGGGACAGAGCTTTCCAAAGCAGCGCAGGAGTTCTTCGACTACGCCGTCTCCTCTGACGCAGCCGGAATAATCTCCGCCGCAGGCGCTGTTGCGGTAAACTGAAGATATGTACACTGAGGCGGCTGCCGGTCAGCCGTCTCAGCGTCCATAAAGAGGTAGATCTTATGAAAAACAGGGCAAGGCTCTTTGAAGCCTTTGTACACGGAATATTTCTCATACTCGGTCTCGTGACCGTCGGCTGTGTGCTCCTTATCACGGTGTATCTTGTGATCTCCGGCATCCCGGCGATAAGGGAGATCGGGCTTGTTCCGTTTCTGTTCGGCAGGACGTGGGCTTCCACGGCGGCGGAACCGTCATACGGGATACTGCCGTTCATCCTTACGAGCATTTACGGCACGGCGGGGGCAATACTCATCGGCGTACCGGTCGGATTCCTGACTGCGGTTTATCTCGCCAAGTTTGCGCCGCCAAGGATAAAGGCGCTGCTTGAGTCCGCTGTAGGTCTGCTGGCAGGTATACCCTCGGTCGTATACGGTCTTGTCGGCATGCTCATACTTGTGCCGGGAATAAGGAAGCTCTTTAATGTCCCCGACGGGGCGAGCCTGCTCGCGGCTATAATAGTTCTCGCGGTTATGATACTCCCGTCCATTGTAAAGGTATCCGTTACGGCGCTTGAGGCCGTGCCGAAGGAATATGAGGACGCCTCCCTTGCGCTCGGCGCAACGCCGACTGAAACCTGCTTCAGGGTCTCGGTCCCGGCAGCGAGGAGCGGCATCGCGGCGGCCGTGGTGCTCGGCGTAGGCCGCGCCATAGGCGAGGCGATGGCCGTGATGATGGTCTCCGGAAATGTGCCGAACATGCCGGAGCTTCTGGGGAGCGTCCGTTTTCTCACGACGGCCGTGGCGAGCGAGATGTCCTACTCGAGCGGGCTTCAGCGTCAGGCGCTGTTCTCGATAGCGCTGGTGCTGTTTTTGTTCATCATGCTTATAAACGCGATGCTCAACCTCTTCCTCAAGCGCGGCAAGGAGGGCTGATATATGGAAAACCGAAGGATCCCGGGCAGGAGAAAAGCCTATATTGTCCTCATGCGCGTGCTGATGGGCATCGCCGTGACGCTGACCTCGGCGCTCGTAATATTTCTTATAGTGTATGTGCTGGCAAAGGGACTGCCGAACGTGACGTGGAAGCTGCTGTCGACAAAACCGAGCTATCTCGCGGACAGCATAGGAATACTCCCGGATATACTCAACACCTTATATATAGTCGCCGCCACGCTGCTGATAGTTCTTCCTCTTGGCGTGGGCGCGGCGATATATCTGACGGAGTATGCGTCCAATAAACGCCTTGTCGCGGTGATAGAATATGCCGCGGAGACGCTCTCCGGCATCCCGTCAATAATTTACGGCCTTGTGGGCATGCTGTTTTTCTGCCAGTTTCTCGGAATGCAGACTTCCCTCTTGGCAGGTGCGCTGACGCTTGTTATAATGAATCTGCCAACGATCATGCGTACAACTCAGGAGAGTCTGAAAACCGTGCCGCAGAGCTACCGCGAGGGCGCGTTCGGCCTTGGCGCGGGCAAGTGGCGCGTTATCCGAACCGTCGTGCTGCCCGGCTGCGTGGACGGCGTAATAACCGGCTGCATTCTGGCCGTAGGCCGTGTGCTCGGAGAATCGGCCGCGCTGCTGTTCACTGCGGGCGTTGCACATGCGCTCAACGGCTTTATTGACGGGCTCGGAAGCTCCGGCGCGACGCTCACCGTCGCTCTGTATTTCTATGCCAAGGAACAGGGCGAATTTGAGGTGGCCTTTGCCATAGCCGCCATACTGATGCTCCTCGCCCTAGTCATAAATCTTGCTACGCTTTTTGTTGAGAAATATTTCAAGAGGAAAAACAGTCTATGATAGACATGAATAATACCGGTATGAAGCGTGCGGCGCTTATAAACGACCTGTCCTGCATGGGAAAATGCTCTCTGAGCGTTGCGCTGCCGATCATATCGGCCTGCGGCGCAGAGGCCGTGCCGCTGCCGACGGCGGTGCTTTCCACGCACACGGCGGCGGATTTCGGCAGCTATGTCATGCGCGATATGACAAAGGACATGGAAGCGATCATCGCGCACTGGAAAACTCTCGGATTGAAATTTGACTGCATATATACGGGCTTTTTCGCATCGCTGGAGCAGATAGAGACGGCCGGACAGTTCATACGCGACTTTGGCAGCGAGAAATGTCTTGTCATAGTCGACCCTGTGCTCGGCGACAACGGCGAGCTGTACGGCTGCTTTGACGACAGCTTTGTCAGCGCGATGCGGCATCTTTGCAATCTGGCCGACGTGATCACGCCGAACATGACCGAGGCCGCGCTTCTGACCGGCTGCCCGGCGGACACGCCGGCATGGGAGCTCATGGCCGCGCTTGACACGGAGAACGTCATAATAACCGGCGTGCGCCGCGGCGGAGATGTGGGCTATATTGCGCGTTTCGGCGCGGAGACAATGGAGATATATAAGCCGCATATTGATATGATGCTGCACGGGACGGGCGACGTGTTCTGTTCGGCCTTCTGCGGCGAGACGCTACGCGGCAGGAGCATGCCTGCGGCTCTCGAGGCTGCGGCGGATTTCTGCGACGAGTGTATAAAAGAGACGATAAAACGCCGGCCGAGTCACTGGTACGGTCTGGCTTTTGAAGAAATACTGAGACGGAGGCTCTTTGATAATGAGCAGCGTAATAACCGTAAAGGATCTGTGCCTGTGGTACGGAAACCATCAGGCGCTGAAAAACATAAGCATTGACATACCCGAAAAAAGCATAACCGCGCTTATCGGTCCGTCCGGCTGCGGAAAGTCCACCTTCCTGAAAACGCTCAACCGCATGAACGACCTTGTGCCCGGCGTGAGAATAACGGGCGACGTGCGTTACAGGGGAGAGAATATATTCGATCCGTCAATGGACGTCAGCACTCTGCGCCGGGAGATCGGCATGGTGTTCCAGAAGCCGAATCCGTTCCCGATGAGCATATACGACAACATAGCCTACGGCCCGCGCACGCACGGGGTGAAGAGCAAGGCTAAGCTTGACGATATAGTCGAGAGCGCCCTGCGCGGCGCCGCGATCTGGGACGAGGTGAGCGACAGGCTGAAAAAGAACGCGCTCGGCCTCTCAGGCGGTCAGCAGCAGAGGCTGTGCATAGCCCGCGCGCTTGCGGTCGAGCCGAAGGTACTGCTGATGGATGAGCCTACAAGCGCGCTCGACCCAATCTCCACCTCGAAGATAGAAGAGCTCGCCATGCAGCTCGAGGAGAAATATACGATAGTCATCGTCACGCACAATATGCAGCAGGCGGTGCGTATCTCAGACCGCACGGCGTTTTTCCTGCTGGGCGACCTTGTAGAGTGCGGCGACACGGAGAAGATATTCTCCCAGCCCGAGGACAAGCGCACCGAGGATTACATTACCGGCAGATTCGGCTGATACCGGCAGAGAAGGAGGAACCGATATGAGAAGTCATTTTGACGAGCAGCTTGCCCTTCTGAACAGGGAGCTTATAGAGATGGGCGCACTGTGCGAGGAGGTCATAGCGCTCGCCTCCAAGGCGCTTACGGATATGGACAAAAAGCTTGCGGACAGAGTTGCACCGCTGGATTCCGAGATAGATCAGAAGGAGCGCACGATCGAGTCGATGTGCCTGAAGCTTCTTTTGCAGCAGCAGCCTGTCGCGCGCGACCTCAGACAGATATCGGCGGCGCTGAAAATGATAACCGACATGGAGCGTATAGGCGATCAGGCCGAGGACATAGCCGAGATCATAGGCTTTCTTGACGGGCACAGCCCGGAGAACGACGGCATCCTGCGTGATATGGCGGTCGCCGTTATACAGATGGTCACGGAGAGCGTCGACGCCTACGTAAAGCACGACACCGCGCTTGCGCAGAAGGTCATAGCGGACGACGATACTGTCGACGATTATTTTGAACAGGTCAAGCATAAGCTGATCGGCAGCATTGCGGAAAACCCGGACGACGGCGAATATGCGCTTGACATTCTGATGATAGCAAAGTATTTTGAGCGTATAGGCGACCATGCCACGAATATTGCCGAGTGGGTGATATTCTCCATAACAGGCGTACACAAGGAGGCGTAAAAATGATTTGGTGCGTTGAGGATGACGCCAGCATCCGGGACATAGAAGTATACGCATTGCAGTCGAGCGGGTTTGAAGCTCGCGGCTTTGAGGACGGAACGTCGTTCTGGGAGGCGCTCAGGACCGAACAGCCGGAGCTCGTTGTGCTGGACGTGATGCTGCCCGGCATCGACGGGGTAGAGCTGCTGCGCCGGATCAAGGCCTCGCCTGAGCTGAAAAATATAGCCGTTGTGATGGCGACCGCAAAGGGCGCGGAATACGACAAGGTGCTGGGGCTCGACCTCGGCGCGGACTATTATCTTACAAAGCCGTTCGGCGTGATGGAGCTCGTCTCGAGCGTGAAGGCGGTGCTGCGCCGCTGCCGTCCTGAGAGCGGGACAAGACTTTTGAAGATCGGCGGGCTCGCCGTAAATCTGGATGAGCACACGGTCACTGCGGATGGAGCGCGCATTACGCTCACATACAAGGAATTTGAGCTTTTGAAGCTCTTTATGTCGCGTCCGGGCATTGCCTTCACACGGGACCAGCTTTTCAACGAGATCTGGGGCATGGACTACTGCGGCGAGACGCGCACGGTGGATATGCACATACGCACGCTGCGCCAGAAGCTCGGCAGCTACGGCAGCATGATAGAGACGGTGCGCAACGTAGGCTACAGGCTGGAGGCAGGGGCATGACCGGGAAGATATTCAGGTCGATACTCATTGTCGCTGGGATAGTTTTGCTGGCTAGCGCTGTCATAACGATGGGCGTGTTGTACGAATATTTCGGCGGCGTGCAGGAAAACCAGCTAGCAGACCAGCTCAATCTCGCGGCGGCTGCCGTGGAGAGCGACGGGATGGCGTATCTGAAAGGGCTTGACGCCGGGAACTACCGCCTTACTTGGATAGACGGGGACGGCAGGGTCATGTACGACACGAGCACGGACGCCGGGACACTGGAAAACCACGCCGGCCGCGAGGAGGTGCAGCAGGCGCTGAAAAAAGGCTCGGGGGAGAGCATACGCTACTCGACTACTCTGCTGCAAAAGACTATCTACTATGCGAAGCGCCTTGACGACGGCACTGTGCTGCGCATCTCTGTCAGCCGCAGCACGGCGGGCATGCTGGCTCTCGGCATGATACGGCCGATGCTCATTGTTGTGCTGGCGGTGCTGCTGTTCTCGGGCTTTCTTGCAAAGGGAGTGTCGAAGCGTATAGTTGAGCCGCTCAACAACATAGATCTGGATCAGCCGCTCGAAAACGACGTATACGAGGAGCTGACACCGCTGCTCAGGCGCATAAATGCCCAGCACACGGAGATAGAGGAGCAGGTGCGCACGCTGCGCCAGCGCACGGACGAGTTCACGCAGATAACCGGCAGCATGAAGGAGGGCCTTGTGCTGCTTGACAACAAGGGCGTGATACTCAGCATAAATTCCGCCGCGCAGAAGCTGTTCGGTACGGACGCTTCATGCGTCGGGGCGGACTTTCTCACCGTTGAGCGGGATCATGAGATGAGCCTTGCCATAGAGAAAGCGCTCTCCGGCGGGCACAGCGAGATGCGTTCGGAGCGCGCGGGGAGAGAGTATCAGTTCGACATCAGCCGAATTGAATCCTCAGGAGCCGCCGCAGGCACGGTCATCCTTGCCTTCGACATAACCGAGCAGGAGTACGCCGAGCGCAACCGCCGCGAATTCACCGCAAACGTCTCGCACGAGCTGAAAACGCCGCTTCAGGGCATTATCGGCAGTGCGGAGCTCATAGAAAACGGTATGGTCCGTCCCGAGGATATGCCGCGCTTCATCGGACATATCCACGCCGAGGCCTCGCGCCTTGTCACGCTCATCGGCGATATAATCCGCCTTTCGCAGCTCGACGAGGGCGATGCAATGCCGGTCGAGAGCGTCGACCTTTTTGACGAGGCTGAGGAGGCGGCCGCAAATCTCTGCGACGCCGCCGCGGCGAAGAACGTCACTGTGGAGGTCGAGGGCGGCAGCGCGCCGGTGCAGGGTGTGCGCCGGCTTATATACGAGATAATATACAACCTCTGCGACAACGCCATAAAGTACAATAAGGACGGCGGCAGCGTGAAGATCACGGTGGGGAGCAGTGAAAAAGAAAGCACGGTCCGCGTTGCGGACACGGGCATCGGTATCCCGCCGGAGCATCAAAGCCGTGTTTTTGAGCGCTTCTACCGTGTGGACAAGAGCCATTCCAAGGCCTCCGGCGGAACGGGGCTGGGGCTGTCCATCGTCAAGCACGCCGTGCAGTATCACCACGGTACGGTCAGGCTTGAGAGCACACCGGACGTGGGCACGGTCATCAGCGTGTCATTCCCGAAAGCCGGTAATTGAATACATTGTAAAATAAATCGGAGAGCGATGTAAAATGTGTGTACATTTATGCATCGCTCTCTTGCTTTTGCGTAAAAATGCATATATAATTAATACGTAAATGAGAATGAATGAGAGGAATACTGATGGACGAGATCAGAGAAGCAAAAAACAGGGCTTACGAGGAAGAGAAAGCCAGAAGAATCGAAGAAATGAGGGGCAAAAAAGGCTTCATATGCGATATGGACGGCGTCATATATCATGGCAACCGTCTGCTGCCCGGAGTGAAGGAATTCGTCGAGTGGCTTTATAAGGAAAACAAGAACTTTCTGTTTCTGACCAATGCGTCGGAGCGCTCTCCAAAGGAGCTTCAGCTCAAGCTGAAGCGTATGGGCCTCGACGTGGATGAGAAGCATTTTTACACCAGCGCTCTTGCGACAGCGAAATTTATCAGCAAGCAGGCTCCGGGCAGCAGCGCCTATGTTATCGGCGGCGCGGGTCTTATCATGGCTCTGCATGACGCCGGCATCACAATGAACGACGTCGACCCCGACTATGTGATAATCGGCGAGGGCAACACCTATAACTATGAGAATATACTCAAGGCTGTGCACCTTGTGCTCAAGGGCGCAAAGCTCATCGGCACGAACAGCGACCTTACCGGCCCGTCGGAGGACGGTATAATCCCGGCCTGCCGCGCCATGATCGCGCCGATAGAGATGGCCACCGGGCAGAATGCCTACTTTGTCGGCAAGCCGAACCCGCTGATGATGCGCACCGGACTGCGTATTCTGGGCGTACACTCCGAGGACGCGGTCATGATCGGCGACAGAATGGACACCGATATGGTCGCCGGTATCGAGACCGGCCTTGACACCGTTCTCGTTCTCTCCGGCGTGACGGACCGCGCGGATATAAAAAAGTTCCCGTACCGGCCGCGCATAGTGCTCAACGGCGTCGGCGACATCCCGCCGAAAGAGTAAAACGGAATATAAAAAAATCACGGTCAGCTGACCGTGATTTTTTTGATCTATAAACCTTAATATCTTTTTACTCGTGCTTTTTGGCACCGGCAATGCCCATGACAGTTGCGTAAAGTACCATTGCACCGTAGATGCCGAGAATAGCAGCAGAAATAGGTTCCATGTTCATGTCGCTCCTTTACACATGTGCACGTCAAGACAATAACTTAACGATTTCTTGATATAAATATAACAGAGCGCATGGTAAAACGCAAATGCTTTTTTGATATATGGGTATGCGAATGAATGGAGATGGGCGTCGCGCGTTCAGCTCTGCTCGGCCAGATAGACGCTCACGCGGCTTTGCAGCTGCTTTGCGGCGTCCTCGGCGGATTTTCCGCCGCCGAGGTATGCGTTGACCTCAGAGCGTATGAGCGTCAGAAGCGCGTCGTCGGTATGGACGAGGCGAGTCGTGCCGTATACGAGCTCACGCATGGCGTCCGCGTCCGCCTGCGTGAAGGCGAACTGCTCGTAGCCCTCCTGCACGCGGCTCGCGGCATAGTCGAGCCCGGCCTCAAAACCGGCTTTTGAGACCGGTATACCGTTTGCAAGGCTGACATCGTCCCCGCCGAGCATCAGCGTGCGCACGAAG
Source organism: uncultured Eubacteriales bacterium (assembly GCA_900546515.1). Taxonomy (GTDB): domain Bacteria; phylum Bacillota; class Clostridia; order Oscillospirales; family Oscillospiraceae; genus Limivicinus. The sequence continues at coordinate 36,048 of URDG01000010.1, forward strand.
CGCCATGCGCCGTCCTTGTTCGCGCTCGACGCCATTATGCCGATGCGCGTATTATGCCCGTATGTATCGCCGGGAGTGCTGAAAAAGCCGCCGGCGATCTCGCTGCTGCTGCGGAGCCTGACAAAATAGCTGCCCGTGCCGGAGGCTTCGGGGAAGCCGGCGAAGACATAGCCGTTCGGATAACTCATTCTGGGAGAAAAATAGACGGAACCTGCAATGTCGCACTCAAGGGAGAAAAACACGCCCTGCGCGCCGCCGTAGCCCTGCTCCGCGGGCAGGCTCTCCAGCAGCTTCAGCCAGCCGGTGAAGGCGAGGCTGTCGAACGAGCATGTCATGTGCTCCCAGTCGATAAACTCCGCAGTCGAGGCCCATATCATGGCCTCAAGCATATCCTCACGGAACGGAACGCGCATGTCCGGGCGCTCTGCGCGCTGCTGCGCGATGTAATCCGCCGTCCAGTCCTGCCGGCCGGGATACAGCCCGGCGTCGGAGATGAGCGTCATAAGCGTGAATTTGTCGGTATACTCGTACAATCCGCCGTTTTTCAGCATGGCGTTGAAAAGCGGCGCAATGAAGTCGTCACGGCTGACGGCGCCGTCAGCGTCGAGATACGGCAGCATATCCGTGAGCAGGCCGCCCTTGAGCGCGTTTTCCGGCAGAATGCTTGTGTCTATCACGTCCACATCACTGCCTGTTGCAAGCTCAATGAGAAGTCTGTCGCGCTCGTCGTTGCTGCTGTAACTGACGGGCTTGAGCACGATCCTGTACTCAGGGTCGGTGTTGTTGAAGCGGATGACCGCGTCCTCCAGCTCGTCCGACATCGAGTAGCTCATCGCGCCTCTGGATGTGTACCCGGCGGGCATGTCGTTCGTGTCGCCGAAGCAGGCGAGAGTGAGGGCGCGCTTTGCGGGGATCATGGTCTCATATACCCGGATAAGGCCGCTTTTGCCCATGTAGAAAAATTCGCCCTTCGAGTTTTCAAAGCAGCTGAAGCCGCCGAGGTCGTCCGCGCTCAGCGCGACATCCATCCAGCTGAAAACGGGCTCGTTCGCTCCGCTCTGAATATCAAAGCGCCGCAGAGCGCCGTCGACGGTGCAGTTGAAATTCCCGGCGCTGCTGCTGAAACAGCCGCAACCATCGACCGGAATATGGCGGCTGTAGCTCATGCTGTCCGTGTCGAGCAGCCAGAAGCCCTCGTCTTCAGCGTCCCAGCGGTAGATATAAAGCTGTCCGTTCACGCGCATATAGTTCGGCCAGCCGTTCAGGCCGAGCGCAGGGCTGCCGAGCACGTTGGCGGCGGGGTCGAGTACGTAGGTGCTCGACGGCGAGGTGAGGAGAACGTGGCTGCCGTCAAGCGCGAGTATGGTGTGGAGCTCGGCCATACTGCTCTCGGTACCGGCGTCGCCTGCGAGCGGGATGCGGGAGAGAAGCTCCGTGCCGTCATTCAGATTTTTATAGAAGAGATAGTAGCCGGCATCGTCCGGGATCCTTCCGCCGCCTGCCGCGTACTCTTCGATCATTGCCCACAGCGCGCCGCCTGCCGTGGATATGGCTTTGACGCGCGGATAGCGCGCTTCGCCCGTGCTGATGCCGCAGCGCTGCCATGTGCCGGTGACAGTGTCGTAGCCCGCCGCAAATAACGTTTCTGCGCTGTCGTCGGTGTCGGGCAGAAACCACATGGTGTCGCCGTCGCTGTCCCAGCCGCCGCTCAGGCCGCTGTGCTCAGGCCACAGGCCCTCCAGCCAGTCCGGCAGTGCGGTCTCCTCCGGCGCGTAGCCGGGGATAGTCTCCGTCACCGGCTTCGGCTCCGCAGAGGCCGTCTGAGGCGGCGCGGTCCCGCTTCCGGCAGGAACTGCCGCAGGGCTGCCGCCGCAGGCGGAGAGACCGAGCAGCATTGCGAGCGCCAGTATGAGGCATATATGCTTTTTCACCAGAGTATTCCTCCTTTGTAAATTATCCGTGTATGGCTCATCCCGCTTTTTCCGCAAGGTATACGCTTGCGCGGCTCTGTATCACGGCGGCGGTCTCCGCAGCCGTTTTGTCGCCCGCGAGGAAGGCTTTGCCGCTGTCATATATGATGCTGCGGAGAGAATCGCCCGCATAGGACATAAGGCCGGATGCGTTGGAAACCAGGTCTATGAATTTGTCATAGTCAGCGCCCTCCAGAGCATCCGCCGCCTGACGCTTCAGCGCCTCCATATTGACGGGCAGATCCATGTCAGAACGGAGCTGCGCGCTCAGCGTGAGCTGGCGGCGGATGAAAGCCCACGCGCCGTCCGGCTCCTTCGCCTGCGCCGGGATAGCGAAGGCGATAGAATTGAGGCAGTCAAAATATGCGCCGTTGCCCTTCGTGCTGCCCGGGAAACCGATGAACGCATAGTCGCCGAGAGAGCTGATCGATGTGATGCGCAGAGGCGTGCTTACCTGCTCGAGGAAGAGCATCGCCTCATCCTGCGTGTATTCGGGCCCGGCATATATCTCGCCGTCGGAATAATCCGGCCCCGCGTCCCGGCACCACTCGAGCAGCTTTATAAAGGCGGGATCGCTGAAGTGGCAGGTCCCCGTACCGGGGTCAATGAATTCCGCTGTGGCCGCGGAGCACACCCAGCCGAGAAGATTCTGCGCGCTCATCCACGGCTCGAACATGTATTTTCTGCCGCTTGACGCAAAAAGCTCTTCCAGCTCGTCCACGCTGTAATTTTTCACCTCGCCTATGTCGCCGGTGCGCGCGGCGATGGTGTAGAGCATGAAGCTTGTGTATATTTCGTGCAGCTCCCCGCGGCTTTCGAGCGATTCAAGAAGATGCGGAACAAAATCCGCGCGGGAGAGCTCGCTGTCCGCGTCAATGAATTTATACAGATCGGCAAAGGCGGAAGAGGACGTGTCCATAAGGCCGGTACCAATGACGAGGTCCGGCGCGTTGCCCGCGCCGATCTCCGTCAGCAGGCGTGAAACGCTGTCCTGATCGTAGTTTTCTGCTACTATGTAGTAGTCCGGATCGGCGGCGTTGAAAGCGTCGGCAAGCGAGGTGCCGTAAGAGCCGCTGACGTTTGCCGCGCGCACGATAGTGCGGCCGGAAAGATCAAGCGCCTCGCGCCCGAGAAGCACCGCATACCGGCACTGCCGCAGGGTGCAGAGAAAACAGTCCTCCGAGAGGCGCACCATGCTGTATATGTCAGCCGCGCTATGCTCACCGGCGGACCATTTTACAAAGGGCGTGTATTCGCCGGACGATATGTCCAGCGTGCCTATCTCCGCCCCGTCGTTGCATATGAATTCGCCGTCCAGCCCCTGGGCTGAGTAGGCGTTCATGCTCAGGTACTCGCTCTGCCGTATCTCTTCCGGTTCGCCGTCGTCCGCGGGCATGACAGCCCAGCCTGCGTGTATATCCGGCATGTCGTACACGATGCCGTAGAGCATGAGCGCATCCCCGCATACGGAGATGTTCAGCAGCGTCATGTCGCCGATGTCAAGCTCATTGAGCTCTCCGTGGCTGCCGAGAGTGAAAAGGCTGGAGCGGTTCTCTGCGTCGGCCACAAATACGCGGCCGTCTGCATCCGCGGCCAGCAGGTGCAGCTGACTGTCGCTGCCCTCGTATGTAAAGCCGGTGCAGCCGAGAAGCTTTCCGTCCGCATCGAGGCGGATGAGGCAGTAGCGCCCCGAAAACTCGTTGTTGAAGCACATCTCGTCATTGTGAAGGTAGACCGGGGGCAGCTCGCCGCAGAGAATGTAGAAGCAGCCGTCGGCCCCGGCGGTCAGCGCATAGACATGCGGCAGCCGCTCGTTTTCCGGCACGGATATGTCCAGCCGCACGGCGCTCTGCACGTCGGCTGTTTCGCCGTCCACGGTGTAGGACGACAGAGCGGGAAAGCCTTCATCCCCGTTAGTGCACCAGAAAAGTATCCTGCCGTCAAGCTGCGCTGCGTATTTGACGTTATAGCCTGCCTCGGCGGGGTATATCTCCCTGACGGAGGCCGTCCATACGGACTCGCCGCTCTCCGCCGCGTTATCCGGCAGGGTCTGACCGCCCGCCGCCGCGCCGTTCTGAGCGGACGCCGGTGCGCTGTCATTCGCCGCCTGCCCGCAGGCTGCGAATGACAGCAGCATGGCCAGAGTCAGCATGAGGCACAGTATTTTTTTCACGTTGCTCATCTCCTTGTTACATATTTTGAGTAGTATCTGCTATCATAGACGCAGGGAGCGGCGGTTTTGTTTCGGAAAAAAGGAAAATTTTTTATTTTGTGCAACGCGGCGGCAGAAAATTACGTCATATAGAGTGAGACCGGTCAGAACGGAGGGAAAAACATGGAGGACACCGGAATAATAGACCTCTATTGGCAGAGAAACAGCCTCGCCATAGACGAGACTGACAAAAAATACGGACGCATGTGCCGCAGGTTGGCCGAAAATATCCTCGGCGATTTTCGGGACGGGGAGGAGTGCGTCAACGACACGTATATGGAGACATGGCAGCGCCTGCCGCCGCAGCGTCCGGCATATTTCGCAGCCTTCCTCTCCGCGATAACGCGCAGCCGGAGTATAGACAGGCTGCGCGCAAGAACGGCGGCAAAGCGCGGGGGAGGCGAGGCGGTGCTTGCGATAGACGAGCTTGCCGGTATCCTGAGCGCTCCGGGCTCGGTGGAGGAGCGCGTGGAGGCAAAGGAGCTCGGCGCGGCGATAGACCGCTTTCTCGACGGGCTGCGTGAGACTGACAGGAACATATTCGTGAGCCGGTACTGGCTGTGCGCCGGCGTTGCGGAGATAGCAAAGCGGCAGGGCTTCACCGAAAGCCGCGTCAAAAGCTCGCTCATGCGCAGCCGCAGGAAGCTGAAGGCATATCTGCTGGAAAGGAACTACATATGAATGCGTATGATTTTATGGATGCTATGAACGGAATAGCGCCGGAAAAGGTGCAGCGCGCCATAGAGAGCATGGGATACGCCGGGGGCAGGCCCCGCGCGGCGCATCCGGCGCGGAGGGTGATACGCACGGTGCTGATAGCGGCGGCGCTGACCGTGCTGCTGACGGCGTGCGGCTATGCGGCCTGCCAGCTTGTCAACAGCCCGGAGCAGGCGTTCAGAGTTGCGCGGCAGGAGATCTCAAAAATGCAGGATATGGGGCTGCTCGCGGATGAACTGACGTTCCCGGACGAGCCGGACCGCGTGACAGAGCTGCCCGAGAGAGAGGCAGCGGACAGCGAATACTGGTACGGGCGGATATTCAGGCACAGCTACAATGTCTCTGCGCGCGGAGAAAAATACCGTTTTGATCTGGACGTTGACACGGCCACGGGGAAAATAACGTATATGACCATCGAGGCAGAGCCAGATGAAGACGACGTGCCGTATAAAATATCACCGGCGCCGGATGGTGCAAGCATACCGGACGGCGGAAAATGGGGCAAAAATTTCGTGTATTTTGATAATTATGACGACATATTCCCGGCCGATATTACGCTGAACCGCTTCTGTACGCTTCTGTCGGAATACTGGGGCTTTTCCGGCTATACTATCGCCGGTATGCAGGACGGCGCTGCGGATGATCACGGCACGGAAGCGCCGTCCGGTGATACGCCGCTTGCCGGAATGGCGCACGGGCCTTATATCACCGTGTATTTCGACGGCGACCAGAGCGGCGCGCCCATGTATATAGAGCTGATCAGCTATTGCTACGGCAACGGCGTGTGCATTACTGCCGGTACCGGGCATGCAGTGGGATAATGAAAAGCATGGCAGGCCAACCGGCCTGCCATGCTTTATTATATCTATATTTTAAAACTGCTTGTACACCCTCGGGACGCGCTTTGATACGGCGCAGAGAAGCTCATACGGTATCGTCTGCGCTGCGGCGGAGAGCGCGTTGATGTCGTTGTGCTTTCCGAATATCTCGACCTCGCTGCCGACGTCGACCTGCGGCAGGTCCGTGAGGTCCACCATGCACATGTCCATGCATATGCTGCCGCGCTGGGGTGCAAAGCCGCCGCCGGCGTAGAAGGCGCATTTATTGGAGATGAGCCGCGGCAGACCGTCGGCGTAGCCTATGCCGAGCACGCCCATGCGCGTGCGCCGCTCCGTGGTGAAGCGCCGCCCGTAGCTGACGGAGGTGCCGGGCTCATAGAATTTTATCGTGCTGACGGTCGTGACAAGGCGCATGCAGGGGAGCAGCCCGAGACGGCCCGACGTGTCGCCGTAACCGTACAGCAGCAGCCCCGGACGCACCATGTCCAGCGCCATATCCGGATAATTCACCACAGCGCCGCTGTTGGCGCAGTGGCGTATTTCAAACTCAATGCCGCCGCGGCGCTTTATCTCCTCCGTCACACGGCAGAAGAGCGCGAACTGGGCGCGTGTATACTCCCGGCAGTCCGCACCGTCCTCGTCTGACACGGCAAAATGCGTGTATATGCCCTCGGGGATGAGGCCGGGCAGCTTGCAGGAGCGGATGATATTGTCCACGCCCTCGTCAAAATGCGAGTCTGCGACGAGAAAGCCGAGACGGGACATGCCCGTGTCAAGCTTTATATGTATCTTCAGCTCGCGGCCGAGCCCGGCAGCCTCGGCGGAGTATTCCAGCGCCTTTGCAAGGCAGGTGACGGTCTGGGTGATATTGTTGTCAATAAGCACCTTTGTGTACTCGTGCGGCGTATGGCCGAGGATGAGTATCGGCATGGTGATGCCGCCGTCGCGCAGCTCGACAGCCTCGTCAAGGCATGAGACGGCGAGATAGTCCGCCCCCTCGGCCTCCAGCGCCCTTGCCACGGCGGGCGCGCCGTGGCCGTACGCGTCGGCCTTGACTATGCCGAGAAAACGGCAGCCGTCCGGCAGCGCGGCGCGGATAGCGTGATAGTTGTGGCGGATGTTGTCAAGGCTTATCTCAGCCCATGTTCTCTTCTGCAGATCGTTCATTTTTATGTCCAGTCCTTTATCTCTGCGAATACTCTCACCCGGCCGGAGGATGAGATCTCCGCGCTGACGGGGGTTTTCGTGTATTTGTCCATGTGTACCTCTACGCTTATCTCATCCGAGGGAACGAATATCGCGGCAAGCTCGCCGTTTTCCTCCCACGCGCTGTCGAGGTAGCCGTTTTTCATCGCGTCGACCAGCAGCGGCAGGGCCGACATCGGAGAGAGGCCGAAATCGTCGAGCATGCCGGTGTCGAGCATCACGCCCTCGTACTCCAGCGCCGTCTCGCCCGCCTTGACATGCGCGCTCACGCCCTTGATTATGTCCGGGGAAATGACGGTGACGGTGCAGCCGTCGCTGCCGGATATATATTCCAACGTGAACTCGGCGCAGCGGTCGTCATATTCGGCGCGTATGCGCGAGGTAAAGCGCAGATCCTCCCGCTCCCGCAGCTCCTGCGAGAATTTTTCCACACTGCTCCGCGAAGCGCCGCCTCCGCAGGCGGTGAGCATGAGAGCGATGCAGACAATAAGCGGCATGTACAGTTTTTTCATGGCACATTCTCCGTTTCACATAGTCTTGTACCACACTGTATGCGCTTTGCCCCATTATAATCACCTCCGGCCCATTAGTCAAACGCCTTTTCTGTGAAAAAACGCAAAATACCCCTTGCAAAGCGCAGAAAAGTGTGTTATCCTCAACTTTGCTGTGAACGGGAAAATAGCGCCGTCAACATTCGGCAGAGACTGGGGGTCACCGGCTGCAAGCCCCTTGGAATGTACGCGCTTGGTTCGCCCGGGAGCGTCCGGCCAATCCCCGGCGTGCGGACTGCGTTATAAGTCTTTCAAGTGCGGCAGTATGCCGAATTTGGGTGGTACCGCGGAAGTTGTGCTTTCGTCCCTTATGCTACGGGGATGGAAGCTTATTTTTTTATTAGGAGTGACCAGAATGAGAGAACTTATGCAGGGGCTGAGAGATGCCTCCATCAAGGCGATACGCGAGTGTGACAATGTGGAGCTTCTCGAATCGCTGCGTGTCAAATATCTTGGCAAAAAGGGCGAGCTGACCGGCATACTGCGTCAGATGGGCAAGCTCTCCGCAGAGGAGCGCCCCATCATGGGCCAGCTTGCAAACCAGCTGCGCGCCGATATAGAAGCGGCGCTGGATGAGCGCAGGACCGCGCTCAACGAAACGCTTATGGAGCTCAAGCTTGAAAACGAGGCTGTGGACGTTACGCTTCCGGGCGAGGTGCACAGGCTCGGCCATAAGCATCCGATGTACAACGTGCTCGACCAGATAAAGGACATCTTCATCGGTATGGGCTTTGAGATACTTGACGGACCCGAGGTGGAGCGCGCGGAGTATAACTTCACAAAGCTGAATATAGACGAGGGACATCCCTCGCGCGAGTGGACGGACACGTTCTATTTCACCGAGGACAGCCAGACCCTCCTGCGCACGCAGACCTCCAACATGCAGGTGCATGCGATGGAGACCTGCAAGCTGCCTATCCGCGTGCTGGCTCCGGGCCGCGTCTACCGCAAGGATGAGGTCGACGCCACCCACTCCCCGATGTTCCATCAGATCGAGGGTCTTGTCGTCGACAAGGGCGTCACCATGTCCGACCTCAAGGCGACGCTGAATCTCGTTGTCGAGCAGATCTACGGCAAGGGTACCGTCACGCGCTTCCGTCCGCATCACTTCCCGTTCACCGAGCCCAGCTGCGAGCTGGATATCCAGTGCCACAAGTGCGGCGGCAAGGGCTGCCCGACCTGCAAGGGCGAGGGCTGGATAGAGGTCCTCGGCGCCGGTATGGTGCACCCGAAGGTGCTCGCCGGCTGCGGCATTGATCCGGACGTGTACTCCGGCTGGGCCTTCGGTATGGGCCTTGAGCGTCTGGCGCTGGGCGAATACAAGATCAACGATATGCGCCTGATATTCGAGAACGACACCCGCTTCCTCGAGCAGTTCTGATTATAGGAGGATAAGAGAATGAGACTTTCAAGAAAATGGCTCAACGAGTTTGTTGATCTCCCCATAGACAAGTATGATGACCGCACCTTCGGCGAGGCGATGACCGTCTCCGGCTCCAAGGTCGAGATAACCGAAGATCTCAGCAGGAATATCAGCAACGTAAAGGCCGGCAGGATCATCTCCATAGAGAAGCACCCCAACTCCGACCATATGCTCGTCACCAGGATAGACGTAGGCGGCGAAGAGCCGGTGCAGATCTGCACCGGCGCATGGAATGTCCACGTCGGCGACCTTGTTCCCGCCGCGCTCGACAACTCTCTGCTCCCGAACGGCGCGAAGATCACGAAGGGCAAGCTCCGCGGCGTTGAGTCCGACGGCATGCTCTGCTCGCTCAAGGAACTCGGACTTACCACGCATGACTATCCCTACGGCGAGATAAAAGCCGCCGCCATCCTCGGGGATTATCACCCCATAAATCCCGATAAGCCCTCTATTCCCGCCGACATCAGCCATGGCGACCGTATTTTCGGCAATGTCGTCGCGGCGGAGGTCGTAAGCGTCGAACCCTACGGCGTGAATCTCTGGAAACTGGAGCTCGACAGCGGCTCCCGCATTGCGGACTCTATCTGTGATTGCCAGAACGTCCATACCGGCGACATGGTCGCATACGACAACGCCAGCGGCCGTATCTGCACGCTCGAGGATCTGCATGCAAAGCAGGAGGAGTTCCCTCACTGCATTCCCGACGGTATTTTCATCCTGCATGAGGACTGCCGCCCCGGCGATGACATCGGCGCGCTCATAGGCATGGACGACCACGTCGTCGAATTTGAGATAACCCCCAACCGCCCCGACTGCCTGTGCGTGATCGGCCTTGCCCGCGAGGCGGCCGTCACCTTCGGCAAGAAGCTCATGCTGCATGAGCCGGTCGTGCAGGCAAAGGCCGGCGGAGATATAAACGAGCTGGCAAAGGTCGTTATTGAAGACCCGGAACTCTGCCCGCGCTATACCGCGCGCATGGTCAAAAACGTAAAGATCGCGCCGAGCCCCGAATGGATGCGCGAGCGTATCCGCAACGCCGGTATGCGTCCGATAAATAACATTGTCGACATCACGAACTATGTCATGCTCGAGTACGGCCAGCCGATGCACGCCTTTGATTTTTCATGCGTCGGCAGCGGTGAGATACACATCCGCTGCGCACGCGAGGGCGAGACTATCCGCACGCTCGACGGCAACGAGCGTAAGCTCACGCCGAGCATGCTGTGCATCTGCGACACGGATAAGCCGGTCGGAGTTGCCGGTGTAATGGGCGGCGAGAACAGCGAGATCGTGGGCGACACGGCAATGGTCCTCTTTGAAAGCGCCAATTTCAACGGCCCCTCCGTCCGCCGCACCGCTACTGCGCTCGGCATGCGCACCGACGCCTCCTCACGCTTTGAGAAGGGACTTGACGTCAAGAACACATATGCCGCAGTGCAGCGCGCCTGTGAGCTTGTGGAGCTTCTCGGCGCGGGCGAGGTCGTCGAAGGCGTGATAGACGTCGTACCCAAGCCCCTCACCACAACTACCGTCAAGCTCGAGCCGGACAAGATAAACGCCCTGCTCGGCACAGATATAAGCGAACAGATCATGCGTAAGATCCTGCTTGACCTCGGCTTCGGCCTTGAGGGCGACACGATCATTGTCCCGTCATGGCGCGGCGACGTGGAGCATTACTCCGACATTGCCGAGGAGGTCGCACGCTTCTACGGCTATAACGAGATACCCACCCGCTTCACAGGCGCTATCAGCACCTGCGGCGGCTTCAGTCCCGTGCAGCTCACTGAGCGCGCTGTCGGTCAGGCGCTGCGCTCCATGGGGCTTGACGAGATCATCACCTATTCCTTCATCAGTCCCAGCTACTATGACAAGATCCGCATGCCTGCGGATTCCCCGCTGCGCGACAGCCTGCGCATCCTTAATCCTCTCGGCGAGGATACCTCCATCATGCGCACGACGGTGCTGCCCTCCATGCTCGAAATACTCACCCGCAACTACAATTTCCGCAACAAGTCCGCTGCGCTCTATGAGATAGGCAAGATATACCTCAAGCGCAGCGACGGTCTGGCTGACGAGCCGAAGATCGTCTCCATGGGCGCATACGGCGCCGGTGTGAACTTCTTCACCGTAAAGGGCTGGGTCGAGAGCCTGCTGAAAGAGCTGCGCACACCGAAGGCAGAATTCGTGGCAGAGAAGGAGAACGCCTCCTATCATCCCGGACGCTGCGCCAAGGTCTATGCCGGCGGGACCTATATCGGTATCTTCGGCCAGATACACCCCGAGGTCGCAAAGAACTACGGAGTGGATGCGGAGCTCTACTGTGCGGAGCTGAGCTTCGACGCGCTCTATTCCGTCCGCGGCGGTACTCCCGTGTATGAGCCGCTGCCCAAGTTCCCCGCCGTCACGCGCGACATTGCCGTCGTCTGCTCAAGCGGGATCACCGTCGGCGAGCTGACCGACTGCATCATGGCCAGCGGCGGAAAGTATCTCAAGGGCTGCACGCTCTTTGACGTCTACACCGGCCGCCATATCGCAGAGGGCATGAAGTCTGTCGCGTTCTCGCTGATCATGCGCGCCGACGACCAGACGCTTACCGATGACCACGCCGAGGAGACCGTGCGCAATGTGCTCTCGGCGCTCAAAGAGAAGTTCGGCGCTGTGATCCGCTGACGGAGATGCGCCGTCCCATCCGGAAGGACGCTCCTGCGCATTATGCGGAGTTCCACTGAATTAATGAAAATTTAATGGTTTTCGCCTTTTTCTGACTTTACTTGTGATTAAAATCTGATATAATAAACACAAGAAACAAGGAGCAAAGGAGGGGACATTATGGCGGATGAGACAAGAAAGTTTGAGGCTCTTGACAGTAAGACCGCAATGAAAGAGGTTCTTTCGTCTGTGTATAACTCCCTCATGGTTAAGGGCTACAATCCGATTAACCAGATTGTGGGATATATACTTTCAGAAGACCCGACTTACATTACCAATTACAATAACGCCCGCACGCTCATCACCCGGCTTGACCGCGATGAGCTGCTGCAGGAGCTTGTCAGGACATATCTCGATAAGTAAATAAGCAATACGAAAAACTCTCCGGCCGGAATGGCCGGAGAGTTTTTTCGTAATCTCTTGACAAGTATAAATGAGCTGAGTATAATTACAGTGTAATCAATTACGGTGTAATTGAACGGGAGAAGGTGACCGTATGGCATTGAGAGACCATTCGTTGGACGATAAGATCACAGTGTCGGCAATGCAGGAATTTTTGGAAAAGGGCTATATGGGCGCGTCGCTGCGGAAAATAGCGGAGAGGGCCGGCGTGACCGTCGGCGCGATACAGACCCGGTACAAGTCGAAGGATGAGCTGTTCACGTGCCTGCTTGAACCGTTTCTGGCCGATATAGATGCGGCGTTTCAAAGCACCAGGGCAGACTATTACTCCGGCGCGGGAGCGGATATTCTGGAGGGTCTCAGGAGTTCGATGCGGCATGAGTCCGCGGCGATCCTGCACCTGATCTTTGACCATTATGATGAAGCGGTGCTGCTCATGCACCGGAGTGCGGGCAGCAGTCTGGAGCACTGCTTTGATATGATCGTAAAAAACAAGATAGCGGAGAGCGTTTCGTTTTTTCATGGAGCGGGCTTTGCCGGCATCGACGAAGTACTGCTGGGGCTTTTGATCTCCGCGCAGTTCGACAGTTACCGCAGAATAGTTATAGACTGCCCGGACAGGCCGGCTGCCGAAAAGTATATGAGTTCGCTTATGGTTTATCATCTCGCGGGGTGGAGCGCGCTTTTTGAGTCTGCAAACAAATCGCAGGAGGGTATAAAAGATGAAATATAACGGCTTCTATTTCTGGATGTTTCAGAGCCCGATGAAAAAGGTCCTGAAAGAAAAGTACGGCGGGAAGTATGCCGTCGAGATAATGAAAAAGAGCAGGCGCGTCTACCGGGAGCTCGTGGAAAAGGCGGACGATATCGGCGACGATAATCCCATGGCATACAATGAGCTTTTCGCTCTGACTTTTGTAGCGCCGTATGTGGCGAGTGAAAAGAAGATCCCGCCGGAGACCGTGCAGGAGATGATGCGGCGCGCGCTTTACCACGTAAGGTGGTATTTTGCGATGACCGACCTGAACACGGACAGGGGCAAGGCGGAGAACAAGAAGAGCGTCGTCAAATATGCGGCGTGGTACACCCCGGAAAAGGAGAAGCAGTACCCGACGTCTTTCAAGGTGGACTTTGTCGGCCAGCCGCATGAGGGCGCGTGCTATTACCGCATTACCCGCTGCCCTATCTGCATTTACACGGAAAAGCTGGGCGTAAGGGAGCTGATGCCGCTGTTCTGCGAGCTTGACGAGGTCATGGTGACATTGCAGCACGGCGTGCTGCACCGCAAACATACGCTTGCTGCCGGAGGAGAGTACTGCGACTATTATATCACCGGAAACAAAGAGTGAACGCCGCAGTATGTGCACTGATACCGGCATATGCTTTGACGATTCTGCACAAATTCAGCGATTTGAAATAGTGCATAGTGCCAAAAGATGGAGCGCCGCATTTGCGGCGCTCCGATTGCTATTGACTTCCAAATGAAAAGCGATTAGAATCAGACTGCAACTGGTATATGCCAATAGGAATACACCAGAGACAGCATAGCCGGTGGCTGCGCTGATTTCCAATTCGCGGGTATGAACGGAGAAGGACGGTGCCGCTGTGGGGCAAAACGCTGCTCAGCCGATCTACAGGCTGATAAAGGATGATATTATAAGAGAAATCGGCGAGGGCGCTTACGGGACGGATCAGTGCCTGCCGTCGGAGCGCGATCTCGCGGTGCGGTACAGTACCACAAGGATGACGGTGCGCCATGCGCTCAACTACCTTGAGGCGGACGGCATTGTATACAGGCTCCAGGGCAAAGGGACCTTCGTGGCCGGTACGAAGCTCATTCAGCCGCTGATGCAGGTCACGGGCTTCACCGAGGACATGCTGCGCCGCGGCAAGACGCCGAGCTCGCAACTCCTGTTTGCGGGTCTGAAAAAGGCCGACCACGTTGTTGCAAACGACCTGCATATTAATCTCGGGCAGGACTATATTCTTATAAAGAGGCTGAGATTTGCCGACGGCATGCCGATGGCGATAGAGGCGACGGCGCTGAGCTACGAGCTGTGCAGCGCGATACTTGATGAAGATCTCGGCCGGGAGTCGATGTATGGCCGCCTGCGTGCTCTCGGACTGAAGCTGGTGACCGGCGACCAGTATATGGAGGCCGCTCTGGCCGACGCGGAGCAGGCGGAGCTGCTGAAGATCCAGAAGGGCGCGCCGGTGATGCATATAGAGCGCCATGTCGCAAATGAGAACGGGCAGCCTGTGGAGGCGACATATTCGACCTACCGCGGGGATCAGTACCGCTTCTTCGTGAATTTCGACAGCACAAAATAACGCATCTTGGGCCCACGCCGGAGACGGCGGGAGGGTTTAAAGATAAAAACTGAAAAAAGGAGAATATTAATGAAAAAGATCATCGCAATGCTTCTTGCTCTGGTCATGGTGTTCGCGCTGTGCGCATGCGGCTCCACCGCAGCGCCCGCTGAGGAGACCAAGCCCGCAGAGGAAGCTACCGCAGCTGATGCGGCACCCGCAGAAGAGACCGCGGCAGAGGACACCGTCACTGTCATGGTTCCCCCTGTTTCCGGCACCTATCAGGACGATATTGACGTCTGGGCCGCAGAGTTCACCGAAATGCACCCCAACATCAAGATCGAAGTCATCAAGACCTCATGGGACGATCATAACGACAAACTCATGACCATGGCCAACGCAGGCGAGGCTCCCGACATTGCGGAGCTGTCCTACTCCAACATCGGCGCATATGTCGATATGGGCGTTGCAGTCGACATTTCCCAGTACATGGACGCCGACCGCCTTGCAGACTATGACCAGAACGCAATGGACTACATGTCCATAGAGAACGTTCCCTACGGTCTGCCCATATACATAACCATCCAGTCCATCGGCGGCAACCGCGAGATGCTCGAGGCTGCAGGCGCTGACATCGCAAAGATCCAGTCCGAGGGCTGGACCTATGAGGAGTTCCTTGAAGTCCTCAAGAACGGCACCACTGACGACTGCTTCGGCTTTGCGTTTGCAAACTCCGGTGTCACCGCTTCCGACGTTCCCAACATCATGGGCGTCATGGCCGGTCTGACCAACGCGTTCACCTCCGACCTCAAGTACGCATTCACGTCCGACAATATGCTCAACCTCCTCAACGCCATAGAGGAGATGACCAAGGCCGGCTACATGCCCAACTACGCTGTTGAGGCAGGCCAGCGCATGGTCATGTGCGAGCAGGGCAAGACCATGATATTCGGCAAGGCCATGCCTCTGTTTGAGAACAACATCAACAAGAACAACGCCGCTCTTGACGCCAACGACGGCACTGCTGTCGAGAACTCCATCAAGATGAGCTACGTGTTCCTGCCGCTGCCTCACATGGACGGTGTTTCCGAGTCCTGCTTCGGCACTGTTGACGGCATGATCGCACTCAGAAACCACAGCACCACAGACGAGCACCTCAAGAACGTCTGCATGTTCATGGACTACATCTGCTCCGGCGAGCGCATCGCAGCGGTCGATTCCACCCTGCTTCTTGAGCCTGTCTGCCAGACCGGCCGCGACGCATATGTCAGCCCCGAGGGCATTGACGAGGGCAACGCAGCGTGCGCCGCACGCGAGATCGGCCTTGTTGTCGCTCCTCCCGCAGGCATCACCGTTGAGCAGTCCGCAAATGCAAAGCTCATCATGGACGAGGTCATAGTACCCAAGTTCCAGTCTCTCGTTGCAGGCGAGGCTACCGCACAGGAAGTCTTTGATGCGATCAACGAGCGCGCAGTTGAGCTCTTCGGCGAGGACGGTATCATCAGAGGTCTGCTCTGATCCCGTCTTGAAGCAAGCACGGCATAAAGGATCATCGGTCCCGCCCAGCCTTGGCCGGGCGGGACTTTTTCAAAGCAAGCGTATTGGAGGTAAGGCTATGAGCAAATACAGGGGAGAGAGACTTGGGTCCCGACGTTTCCGCATAAAGGATGACGATATATGGGGCTATGCTTTCATATTCGTGGCCATGGCGGTGTTCGCAGTGTTCACGCTCTACCCGGTTTTCAGCGCGATAAAGACGAGCTTTCTGAAGTACAAGCCCTTCGGCTCGGAGTTTATCGGGCTGCAAAATTATGCGGAGACATTCAAAAGCAAGCTCTTTTTCAAGGCGGTCAAGAACACCTTTGTCTATACCGCCGTTGTTGTGCCCCTTTCTTTGCTGATAGCCTTTTCTATTGCGATCATGATACTGCCGTTCCGCAAGGGTGTGCAGTCCGTGTTCAAGTCTATCTATTATCTGCCGGGCATCGCCTCGGGCGTCGCGCTGTCGGTCGTGTGGCTGTGGCTGTACGATTCTTCTCCGGACGGCCTTTTCAATCAGGTCATGACATTTTTCGGCCTGCCAGCGCAGAACTGGCTCTCCTCCAGCAAGACGTCCATGCTCTCGCTCATGCTTATGGCGCTGCTGTCGGGACAGGGGACGAATATAATCATCTACATAGCGGCGCTTCTGAGCATTGACAACAGCTACTTTGAGGCTGCTGAGCTCGACGGCGCGACTTTCTTCCAGAAGATACGCTACATCGTGTTCCCGCTTGTAAAGCCGACGACGCTTTTCCTGCTCGTGACCGGCATCATCGGCTCGTTCCAGGTGTTCCAGAACGCCTTCCTCATGACCGGCGGCGGGCCGGACAACAGCACGACCATGATCGGCCTTTTGATATACAAGAACGCCTTTGAATACTCGAAATTTGGCCTTGCCTGCGCGCAGGCGATACTTCTGGCCATAGTCATCTCGCTCATTTCGCTGCTCCAGTTCAAGCTCATGGGCGTGGATGTGGAATACTGAGGAGGTGGAGTGATGGCGTCGACCGGTCTTTATTCGCAGCATCTCAACGACAGAAAAAAGCTCTATGCCCGCAATATCGTGCTTGCGCTGCTGCTCATCGTCTTCGCGGTGCTGGCACTGTTCCCGATCTTCTACATGATAATGTCGTCGTTCGGCCCTCCCGTTGCAACGGCGGGTACGAGGCGTTCCATTCTTCCCGCGCGCTGGACGCTGGATTCATACAAAGCTTTCTTTGAATTCAGCAAATATTCCGGCCGCTGGATACTCAACAGCCTTGTCGTGGCCTCGCTTACGGTCGTCGGCAATGTGATATTCGCGTCCATGGCCGGATACGCGTTCTCGAAGATCAACTTCAAGGGGCGCAAATGGCTGTTCGGAATGATACTTGTCGCAATGATGATCCCGTATCAGGTAACACAGGTACCGCTCTATATCCTCATTGCAAACAAACTCAAAATGACGAACACCTTTGCGGCGCTGATCCTGCCGGGGGTCGTCACATCGTACAATATTTTTCTTGCCAAGCAGTTTTTCACAAGCATCCCAACGCCGCTGATAGAGAGCGCCAAGCTCGACGGGTGCAGCCAGCCGAAAATATTCGTAAGCATAATCCTGCCGCTTTCAAAGACCGTGCTCGCGGTAATGGCGATAAATACCTTCCTTTCGACATGGAACTCCTTTTTCTGGCCCTTCCTTGTCACGAGCAAGGACTATATGTTCACCATTCAGGTCGGCCTCAAGACCTTCAAGTTTGCAAATGAGACGCTGCTTGCGCCCATGATGGCGGGGGCGACGCTGTCTGCACTGCCGATGTTCATTCTCTTCTTTGCATTGCAGAAGTATTTCCTCGAGGGCGTGACAATAGGTGCAGTCAAGGGTTGATGAGAGGGCAGGCAAATGGCTGTTTCGGATCTTAAAAACATAGCTACAGAGCAGCGCAATAAACGCTCTGAACATATTGACGAGCTGCCGACGCTGGAGATGGTCAGGCTTATAAACAGCGAGGACAAAAAGGTGGCGGAGGCCGTGGAAAGGGTCTGCCCGCAGATCGCGCAGGCGATAGACCTCATATATGAGCGCCTGAGCACAGGCGGACGGCTCATATACTGCGGCTGCGGCACATCCGGGCGGCTCGGCGTGCTGGACGCTGTGGAGTGTCCGCCGACCTATTCTGTGAAGCCTGAGCTTGTGCAGGGGATAATTGCCGGCGGCTACAGCGCGGTGTTCAAGGCCGTCGAGGGTGCGGAGGATGACCGAGGTCTCGGCGCGCAGGAGCTGCGAGAGCGCGGCTTTAACGCGAAGGATGTGCTTGTCGGCATCGCGGCCAGCGGCAGGACGCCGTATGTGCTTGGCGCGATAGATCATGCCAGAAGCGTGGGTGCGTCAGTCATTGCCGTGACATGCTGCCCCGGCAGCGCGATAGACAGGGCTGCGGACATCGGGATCGCCCCGGAACCCGGACCCGAGGTAATCGCCGGGTCGACGCGCATGAAGAGCGGCACCGCGCAGAAAATGGTGCTCAATATGCTCTCTACCGGTACGATGATAAAGCTCGGCAAGGTGTACGGCAATCTTATGGTCGATGTGAAGCCCTCGAATGAGAAGCTTATACGCCGCTGCATCACCATTGTGTGCGAGGCTACCGGCGAGAGCGAGGCTCAGGCCGCCGCAGCCCTTGATAAATGCGGCTACAGCTGCAAGCAGGCGATAGTGATGCTGCTGCGCGGCGTCGGTGTGGACGAGGCGGCGCGGCTCCTTGAAAAGGCGGACGGCAGAGTGGCGCAGGCCATAGCTGGATGAGATAAAAAACCGGCGTGACTGACAAGTCGCGCCGGTTTTTTGATATTGATCTCGGTTTGCCGCGGCAAGGCCGTTTCCACGAGCCATGCGGCAGAGCACACCCTCCGTGACCGGAGGAAGCCCGGTATTCAGTATTCGAGCAGGGGAACAGAGCCGTCGTCATCTGTCTTGGTGATAGAGCGTATCTCGGCGGGATAGCTGTAGCTGTCGTTCACGTGTACGGTGATCTTATCGCCGACCTTCCGGCCGAGTACCGCTTTGCCGAATGGGGAGTCCTTGCTTATAAGCCCCTTACGGGGATCGCAGCGCACGGTCGTGACGACCTGAATGACGTCAGTCTCATCATCTTCGGGCATGTAGATCTCGACCTTGTCGAAAAGACCGACTTCGTCGTTGCCGGACTTGTCGTCTATGACCTTTGCGGTCTTTATCATGCCCTCAAGGTATCTCATACGGCTGCGGTTCTGGTTCTGCGCCTGCTTCGCGGCCTTGTATTCATAGTTCTCGCTCAGGTCGCCGAAGGCGCGTGTACGCTTGACCTCCTCGATAAGCCCGGGCATAAGCTCCAGACGGCGGTAGTCAAGCTCCGCCTGCATTTTTTTTATATCTTCCTTTGTTAGTTCGTCGTGCATGATGTGCCTCTCATTTGAATATGATCATATGTCGACGCTCACAGTGTCCAGCCCGTTTTTCTCGAACTCATCGAGATAATCCTCCATGCGGGCGGTCAGCTCGTCGAAGTTTTCAGGGTCGCTGTCCTCAAGACCGAGATCGCGTCTTGCCAGCTCCTCAGCCAGTATGTTGTAGAACACCGCGTCCTCATAGTCGGCAATGGCCTCGTGTATCCCGCCGTCCTCATAGGCCTTGGACGGGAAGATATGCCCGCGCCAGGTCTGCACGAGAGAACGCATCCCGTTTGCGGGACAGAGGGAGAACAGCTTCTCCTGCATCAGGTCATAGTCCTCAAAACGGTCGTCCCCGCGAGTCGAGTTCAATATCCAGTTGCCTATATAAACCATGTCAAGCAGCCGCCTGAATTCCTTGTCAGAAAGCTCTATGTTCATGCTGTCGCCTCCTTGGGCTTTTTTTAGCCCTATCATTATATACCTATTATAGCATTAAGCAAGCCATAATTCCACATTTGCCGTTAAACAAATTTTGCTTGTATTACATGGACAATTGCGGTACAATAAACCGTCAGTCAATTTGCTCCCGGCAGGCGGGAGCAGCATCAGGAGATGTAAATGGATAATAGACCTGTAGGTATTTTTGACTCGGGCCTCGGCGGCCTGACAGCGGTAAAAGCGCTGAGAATGCTTTTGCCGGATGAAAATATAGTGTACTTCGGCGATACGGGGCGCAACCCCTACGGCACGCGCAGCGTACCCGAGCTGCGCCGTATGGCGCAGGAGGATATGGAGCTTGCGGCCGGACTCGGCGCAAAGGCGATCATTGCCGCCTGCGGCACGGTGTCCAGTACGGCGGGCGACGTGCTCAGGTCGTTCCGGCTCCCGGTGTTCAACGTGATAGACGCCAGCGTTGAAGCGATGGCGGCCGTCCCCGGCGATGCGCCGCTCGGTATTATTGCAACGAGCGCGAGTATAAAAAACGGCGCGTTCAGAAAGCGCCTCGCAGAGCTGTGTCCCGGACGGGAGATAGTAGATGCGGCGTGTCAGGACTTTGTCCGGCTTATCGAGAGCGGGCATACCGAGCCCGGCGACGCGCTCCTGCGCGAGAGCGTTGAGGAGAGCCTTGGCATAATGCGGGAGCGCGGGGTATGCGCGCTTCTTCTCGGGTGCACGCACTTCGGCGTAATATCCGCAGCTATAAGCGATTTCCTCGGCGCGGATGTGGAGCTTGTGGACGCGGCGGCCTGTGCGGCGCAGAGCATGAGGGATTACCTTGTGCACAGCGGCATGACGGGGACAGGCGGCCGGGACGAATATTACACCAGCGGCAGTACGGCGAGCTTTGCCGGCTACGCTTCGGCTCTGCTGGGGTGGAACATAGAAGGGCGCGTGCACGAGGCCAGCGCCGGAAAGGCGGCGGGAATATGATGAAGGACGTTTTTATAAGGATGCACAGCATCCAGAACAGCGGCGAGGACGACGAGGAAACGCTGGATTTCGTCACTGACGGGAACTATTTCCTTGACGGCGATACGGCCTGCTTCAGCTATCTTGAGACCGAGGTCACAGGACTCGAGGGAACGCGCACCAGCGTGTTCGTTAGGCCGAGAGAGGTCGTGATCGACCGGGACGGGATGATAACCGGACGGATGGTGTTCCGCGAGGGAGAGAAGAATTCTTTCCTTTACTCCACGCCTTACGGCACGGCGACGCTGGGAGTTAATACAAAGAGCATAAAAAAGAGCTTCGATGAAAACGGCGGAGAGCTGGAAGTGGACTATGTAACGGATATGGAGCACGCCGTCGTCGCACGAAATAAGATCATACTGAAAATAGAAGAGCAGAGAGGTACAGAATAATGGCTAACTTGATACAGCAGGCAAAGGACAGCATAAACGGCATCATCAGCGCCGCATATGAGCGCGCAGCCGCAAACGGCCAGCTGCCGGGCGGCGCGGTGCTCGCCGGCAACGTAGAGATACCCAAGGACACCGCAAACGGCGATTATGCCGCAAACCACGCAATGGCCGGCGCAAAGGCACTGCACATGGCGCCGCGCAAGATCGCCGAGGCGCTCATAGCGAATATGGAGCTTGACGGCACATGGTTTGCCTCCGTGGAGGCCGCAGGCCCCGGCTTCATCAATTTCCGCCTTGCGTACTCGTGGTACGGCGATGTGCTGGGCAACGTCGCGGCGGAGGGCGCGGACTATGGCCGCGTGAACGCCGGCGGCGGGAAAAAGCTCATGGTGGAGTTCGTCTCCGCAAATCCCACCGGCCCCATGCACATGGGCAACGCTCGCGGCGGCGTGCTGGGCGACGCTCTTGCGAGCGTGCTTGACAGAGCGGGCTACAATGTCAGCCGCGAGTTCTACGTCAATGACGCCGGCAACCAGATAGAGAAGTTCGCAGCCTCCATCGACGCGCGCTACCGGCAGCTCATCCTCGGCGAGGACAAGGTCGAATTCCCGGAGGACGGCTACCATGGCGACGATATAAAGTCTCTTGCGAGTCTTTTCCGCGAAAAGTACGGCGACGCATATATGGATAAGGACGTCGCGGAGCGCCATGCGGCAATGGCAAAATTCGGCCTTGAGCACAATATTCCGCAGATGCAGGCCGATCTCCGCCGTTACGGCATAGAGTACGACACATGGTTTTTTGAATCCAGCCTGCATGAGAGCGGCTACGTTAAGGAATCCGTCGATCTGCTCGGAGAAAAGGGCTACACATACGAGAAAGACGGCGCGCTTTGGCTCAGGACCTCTGAGATACTTTCAAACGTCTACCGCGCCAACGGCAAGACTCAGGAGGAGATAGACAAGCTCGACCTCAAGGACGACGTGCTGCGCCGCGCCAACGGCTTCTACACCTATTTTGCCGCGGATATAGCCTATCACCGCAACAAATTCGAAAAGCGCGGCTTTGACAAGGTCATAAACGTATGGGGCGCAGATCATCACGGTCATGTGGCGCGCCTGAAGGGCGCGATGGACGCGCTCGGCCTTGACGGTGAGCACAGGCTCGACATTGTGCTGATGCAGCTTGTCAAGCTCATGTCCAACGGCGAGGAGGTGCGCATGTCCAAGCGCACGGGCAAGGCGATCTCTCTTGAAAATCTGCTTGACGATATCCCGGTCGACGCGGCGCGCTACTTCTTCAACAGCCGCCCGGAAACTCCGGTAGTGTTCGATCTGGAGCTTGCAAAGCGTCAGGACAGCGAGAACCCGGTCTATTATGTCCAGTATGCGCACGCGCGCATATGCACGATGCTTGCAAATCTCGCAGCTGACGGGCACAATGTTCCGCAGGCCGGAGAGATCGACGCCGCCCTGCTCAATAAGCCTGAGGAGCGTGAGCTGATAAAGCAGCTCGCCATGCTGCCCGAGGAGATCACGCTTGCCGCACGCGACTATGACCCGAGCCGTATGAATAAATATGTCATGGAGCTTGCCGCACGCTTCCACAAGTTCTACACGGCCTGCCGCATCAAGGGCGCGGAGGAGGGCGTGCTCGAAGCGCGTCTGCTCCTGGCCGACTGTGTGCGCCGCGTTATAGCGATAACGCTCGGCATCATCGGCGTCTCCGCCCCGGAGAAGATGTAAATACCGATAATGATAATGAAAAAAACCGCCGTAAGGCGGTTTTTTTTCATACTATGATCTGGAGCATGGGCTTAAAAATACGTCACGCTTATCCTGCACACCTGAAACTCGTCCAGATGCGACAGCGAATAATTAAAGCTGCCTTTTGCCAGACCGTTCCAGCGGCTCATGACGGAGTTGACATTGCTGATGAACTGGCTGTAATCATCCCAGCTTTCAAACTGGAGGTACGCCGCTTCACCGCTCTCAAGCGCGTTGAGCTGACCGAAGAGCTTTTCCTCATATTCGCTGCCCGCAGTGACATATGAGCCGTTGAGGGCGTGATAACTCATGTTCATCCCCTCGCTGCCGGGCAGAATGATGAAGCCCGCGAAGGACACATTTTCAGTGTATTTGCTGCGGATCCAGTAGCGGGAGACATTGAAAGCGCCGTAGTAGTCGTAGTCGCGGTCGGCGGAATTGACGTCGTTTGTCACGTCAAGATCGTAATATGTGCCGTCGATGCGGATGATGTTCCAGGCGTGACCGATGGGATTGTCCGCGCTGTTGCCGGCCATGACCATGCAGGAGATGCCCATTTCCTCACACAGCCACTTCATCGCAAGGCTTATGCCGTCGCATTTGGCCTCGCGGTCGCCGAGCGCGCCGTAAGCCGAGAAAGCGTTCGGCGCGTCGTAATTGTAAAAGCAGTTGCTGCTTATGTAATTATAGGCGCACAGTTCCTTTTCGTACTCCGAGCTGAGACTGCGTGCCTTCTGCGCCACGGCGGCGGCAACACCGGCGCAGACCTTGTACTGCGCGTCGTACTGCTCCTTTGTCATGGTGATGGGCAGCTGTACGGATATGACGTTGCCGCTGCCGTCGCTGTAGAAGGTAATTTCGGTCGCGGCGGAAAATTGCAGCAGCTCCGGACATTCGTAGGACAGCAGCAGAGTCAGATTAGAAAGTTCGCTCTTGCTGAGATCGCGGGGGAAGGCGCAGCTCGTCTCAAAGCTGCTGACGGCCTTATACATTGCGCAGAAATTCTCCAGAAGCCGGTCGTCGAGCTGATTGAGGTAGTAACGAAGCTCAAAGTGCGGAATGAGCTCTGCCGCTTCGCGCTGGATCGCGCTCATATACGGCGTAGGCTCCGGCGTCACGGTGGGTTCGGCGCTTGCGATCACCGTGCTTGTGGAGCTCTGCCCCGTAAGCTGACCGGCAGCGCCGCCGTTTACACTTACAGAGCCGCGGTTGAGTTCCTGCCAGAAGGACACGATCATAACTATCAGCGCCGCCGCCGCGATGAATGACAGCAGCGCCGCCGCGGCATAGGTACCGCGCGCTTTTTTCACCTTTACCACGATGCGCAGCGTGTGTTGGCCAAGCTCGCCGTAATTTTCATAAAATGGCGCGTCGTCGATAAACAGCTCCATGCCGTCGTGCATGTTTCCCGGCAGCTCGACCTTCATCGGCTCGGGCGCTCCGGGATAGCTGAGCATCCTGAAACAGCCGCTCTTCGCTTCCTTCGGCATAAGAGAGACAGTCACGGTTGTTATCTGAGTGTTGTTATCGGGTATATCTGCCGCCGCTGTACCGCAGCGCGGACATTTTTCCGCACCGTATGGCAGCCGTGCGCCGCAATTCGGACATATATTCATAGGCATGTCGCCTTTCAGATCCTCGGAAATAATATAACCATATCACTATACCACATTTTTATGTGAACTGGTGAATTGCCTGTTAAATATAGCACAACGACATGTCAATATCAATTTAATTTTCTGACGGGCAGAAAAAATGTCCCGGCCGCAGGCCGGGACGCGAATGGTCATCTTTTTCCCCTGAAGAAAGCACGCATCAGGGCGGCGCTCTCTTCGCCGAGGACGCCTGCGTATACGGCGGGGGCATGGCCGTAGCGTTCGGAAAAAAGGTCTATCACGCTGCCGCACGAGCCGGTGAGCTCTTCCCGCGCGCCGAATACGAGCGTGGGGATGCGCGAGAGGATTATTGCGCCGGTGCACATCGGACATGGCTCAAGCGTGACGTACATCGTGCAGCCGTCGAGCCGCCAGCCGCCGCGAGAGGCGCACGCCGCGCGTATCGCTTCGATCTCCGCATGCGCCGTCGCGTCGCCGCTCTCCTCGCGCCGGTTGCGCCCGCGGCCGATTATATGCCCGCCGCTGTCCGTTATCACGCAGCCGACAGGCACCTCGCCGTGCTCCGCCGCTTCGCGCGCAAGCTCAAGCGCGGCGGACATGTACTTTTCCTTTTCCATAGGGTGCTCCTTGCCGCATGGTGGTAAGCGGTCATAAAACAGCTCCCCCCCATATAGAGGGAGCCGTTGCCGGAATATTTCTGCTCAGGTGCGGCTCATGCGAGCGCGGCGGTGATAATGGACATCTGGTAGACTTCCTCTGCGTCGCAGCCGCGGCTGAGGTCGTTGATAGGCGCGTTCAGACCCTGAAGGATAGGGCCGTATGCGGCAAAGCCGCCGAGGCGCTGGGCGATCTTGTAGCCGATATTGCCGGACTGGATCTCGGGGAAGATGAAGGTGTTGGCATAGCCCGCAACCTTGCTGCCGGGGAACTTGAGCTGGCCGACAACAGGGGAAACGGCCGCGTCAAACTGCATCTCGCCGTCGATAGCGAGCTCGGGAGCCATCTCTTTTGCTGCGGCGGTGGCATTGCGGACGAGATCGACATTTGCGCCCTTGCCGGAGCCCTTGGTCGAGTAGGACAGCATTGCGACCTTCGGGTCCATACCGAACACCTTTGCGGTGTTTGCCGTGGCGACGGCGACTTCAGCCAGCTGCTGCGCGGCGGTGAGCGTCACGTTGCCTTCCTTGTCGAGCTTGTCCTCATAGGAGATGTTGATGGCGCAGTCGCCCATGCACAGCATCTCATCGCCGCGGACAAGAATAAAGCAGGAGCTGACGAGGTTTGCGCCCTTTTTGGTCTTGACGAGTTGGAGAGCGGGACGGACGGTGTCAGCGGTGGAGTAGGTCGCGCCGCCGAGAAGTGCGTCTGCAACGCCCATCTTCACGAGCATGGTGCCGAAGTAGTTGCCCTTCATGAGGCTTGCACGGCATTCGTCGGGAGTCATTTTGCCCTTGCGCAGCTCTACCATGGCGGCGACCATTTCGTCCATCTTGTCGTAGGTGGCGGGATCGATTATCTCGAGACCGTCAATATCAAAGCCGCCCTTTGCGGCAGCTGCCTTGACCTCGTCGACATTGCCGACGAGTATCGGCGTGAGGAAGCCGCCCTTCTTCAGTCTGGCTGCGGACTCGAGTATACGTGCGTCGGGACCCTCGGTGTAGACTATCTTGCGGGGATTGGCTTTGAGGACTTCTATAAGATTTTCAAACATTTTTATCAGCCTCCATTTGTTTTTATAGATCAGCATATATAATCTACCACTACTTGAACTTATTTTCAAGCAGAGAGCGCAAAGAAAAGCAAATTTTTATTCTATCCGGGAACTTTACCATCAGTTGACAAGAGCACACACGGTTTTGACGGGCAGAAAAACGCCCATGCTGCTTCAAAGCCCTTGGCAATACACAAAGTATTACCTGCGGGCTTTTCATTGCCTGAACGCATTTCTGCTCCGGCAAAACTGCCTGCACCTGACAGCTTTGGATTTTCGAGTGATTTTTGCTTTTTGAGACGCAGATGTGTCGTAACCCATCAAGACGAAAAGAGCAAAAAGCACCTTGCGCACTCCATGCAAAGCCCAGTGAAGCGGGTTTGCATGGAAAAGGAAGAAGGAGATTGCGTAGTGCAGCTTTTGCCGCAAGGCGGAAGCGGAACGGTGCAAGCTTCTTCTGACGCTGTCAGGCGTATGTGTCTTTGTCATCTGATGGTACCCATCCGCGCGATCATTGCAGAAGCGTGATGCGCCGCCCGCGGCGCTCGATAAGTCCCTCGTCGCACATGTTTTTCAATTCACGCATCATGCTGGTACGGTCCGCGCAGAGGAAACCCGCCAGCTGCGACAGCGAAGTCTCAACCTCAAAGCTGGAGCTGCCGGTCTTTTCGCGCAGATAGTCAAAATACGCGGTCAGCTTGCGCCGCAGAGAACGCTTGCTTATCATGTTTATGCGCATCGCAAGACTCTGCGCTTTCTTTGCCGAGAGCTCGAACAGATTGCGGGTGAGCTGGCTGTGGTGCGCGCAGGCCCTGGGGCAGCGCCCGTATATGCATGAGAAGCGGATAAACATGACCTCACAGTCGCTGTCCGCCTCCACTGCATAGCCAAGATCGCCATACGGCATGGCGAACATCTCGCCGAATAAGTCGTTCGCCTCATAGTTTTCCAGAAGGACCGACTCGCCGTCGCTGTCCATGCAGTACAGGTGCGCATTGCCCCGGAGCAGCACGCAGAGATTCGTAAGCTCGGAGGAATATACCGTTATCGTCTCCCTGCGCCGGAAAGAGCGTGTCTCGGGCTTGAAGCAGGCGATCATTGCGTCTATGCTGTCCTGACTTATATCCTTGAAGATCAGAGCCTCCTGCATATATCCCACCCTTTATTGAAATTATATATACCATCATAACATATAACTGTTGCGTTCGCAACGCTGTTTTTCGGGGCTATAGGATATAATTTTATCAATAAACTAAGGGAGGCAAAATTATGTACTGCACGAGAAAAGTCCTTGATGATCTCATATGGGTCGGCGCAGATGACAGGCGGCTTGCCTGCTTTGAAGGCGTCTACGGCGTTCCTGACGGCGTATCGTATAACTCCTATGTCATGCTTGACGAAAAGACCGCTATATTCGACACGGTGGACAAGGCCGTGTATCAGACCTATTTTGAAAACATATCCCACGCGCTGGACGGCAGAAAGCCCGATTATCTGGTTATCTCCCACATGGAGCCTGACCATGCGTATACGATAGAGGCGCTGCTGGCGCACTATCCCGATATAAAGCTCGTATGCAACAGCAAGATAGAGACGATGCTGAAAAATTTCTTCCGCGGAGTCGACTTCTCCGGCCGCCTGCACATAGTCAAGGAAGGCGATGTGCTCGAACTGGGCCGTCACAGGATAAGCTTTGTCATGGCCCCGATGGTGCATTGGCCGGAGGTCATGATGAGCTATGATCTTACCGATAAGATACTCTTCTCTGCGGACGCTTTCGGCACCTTCGGCGCGCTCAACGGCCGCCTGTTTGCCGATGAGGCGGACTTCTTTGCGGAGAACCTTGATGAGGCGCGGCGTTACTACACGAACATTGTCGGCAAATATGGCCCGCAGGTCCAGGCGGTGCTGAAAAAAGCCGCCGCGCTGGAGATAAGCTATGTGTGCCCGCTGCACGGCTTTGTGTGGCGCAAGGACTTTGGCCGTTTCCTTGAAAAGTATCTGCTCTGGAGCAGCTACACCCCCGAAGAGAACAGCGTGTTGCTCGCTTATGCCTCGGTATACGGACACACCGAAAACGCCGCCAATATCCTCGCCGCGAAGCTCGTCGAGCGCGGAGTGAAAGTGCGCATGTACGACACATCCGTTACCCCTGCAAGCTATATCCTCTCCGATGCGTTCCGCTGCGGACACCTTGTCTTTGCGGCGACGACCTACAATGCCGGCATATTTGTCACAATGGAGAATCTGCTGCACGATATAGCGAACCACAATCTGCAAAACCGCAGGATCGCCGTCATGGAAAACGGCAGCTGGGCGCCTACCAGCGGCAAGCAGATGCGCGATATTCTCGGTACACTCAAAAACTGCGAGTTTATCGGAGAGAATATCACCATCCGTTCCTCGCTCGCCGAGGATCAGCTTCCCGCCCTCGACGCATTGGCGGACGAGATAGCGGCGGACATAAAAGACGCTGCAGAATAATAAGATGATATAGAAGCAGCGCAGTATTATGCGGCGCTTCCCGAAAAACAGGATAAACCGCCGGCAGGTATTAAACCCTGCCGGCGCTGTTTTTCCGGCGCGCCTAGCTTATAGGGACAGCTTCGGCGCTCGCCAGCTCGGTGCAGCTGCGCATAAAGGCGTTTATATCATCCATCGTTATATTTCTCGGCATTTTCAGTGTGAGGTCATAGCTCACAAGGTCCTCACCCTCGCGGGATATGCCGCTGCTGAGGATCTTGGCGTTCCAGCTTTTCAGCTGGTCGCTCAGAAGCGTGTCAAAGCTGCCGTCGTCATGCACCGTAAAGCGCAGGCGGTTTGTCGTGAACGAGTCGGCTCCTATAGTGAAGCGGTGCATTACAAACTGGAAGACGGCTATCAGCACCGTGACAAATATGCCGATGCAGTACATTCCGCTGCCGAGGGCCAGCCCTATCCCGGCCGTGGCCCAGATCCCGGCCGCCGTTGTCAGGCCTTTCACTGTGTTCCCGTTTTTGAAGATCACACCCGCGCCGAGAAAGCTTATTCCGCTGACGACCTGCGCGGCGATACGCGCCGGGTCAGCGCCGCGCGTCCCGTTGAATACGGCGCCGCCGGCATCCGTGAGGTCTGCAAAGCCGTACTTTGACACGACCATTATCAGAGAGCTGGCACAGCATACTATTATGTGCGTGCGTATTCCGGCCTCCTTGAAGCGTTTCGTGCGCTCGAAGCCAATGCATGCGCCGCACAGGCATGACAGCAGTATCCTGAGCATAAAATCAAGATTCTGCGTAACGGAAAACTGGCTGTTGAAATATTCACATAAGGTCATCGCTTATCCTCCCGAGCCGCTGCTTTATAAGATCCCATTTTTCCTCGTCCGGGAGCATGGCTTCTTTTTCGGACAGCAGCACGATATAAGGCGAGTCGCAGCGCCCTGTGTACAGGCCGAGTGCCGCGCGCATCGGAGGGGTGCTGTATATGTCGTTATCGTTGTTCACTGCGGCGTACCTCCTTGACAATGTTTCGGTATGATGCTACCATCTTACGCAGAAAGACAATAAAGTCAAATTATGTTTTTATTTATGCCGATAAAAAAATCTTATGCAGACGGCTGGAGAGTGAAATGTTAGATCAGAAAATATATACTTTGCTGAAGGTTTATGAGCTAAGAAATTATACGAAAGCGGCGAAGGCGCTGTCCATAACGCAGCCGGCCGTGAGCCAGCACATCAAGGCGCTGGAAAATGAACTCGGGGTGCGGATATTCAACCGCGTAGACGGTGAATTTGTCGTAACAAAGCAGGGCGAAGAGGTCGTAAAGTGCGCAAGGAAAATGCTGGGGCTGTACAACAATCTTTATCAGAGCATCATGGACGGAAGCAGCAGGAATAACCACCTGACGATTGGCATAACGCATACGGCGGAGAGCAACCCAATAGCGGAGGCGCTGGCAAAATACTGTGCCCTGAACGGCAGGATAAGTATAAAAATGATTACTGATACCATAAGCAATCTTTATACAATGCTGAAAACCTACGAGCTTGATATGGCCATTGTGGAGGGGAGAATAAGCGACCCGAGCATTCATTATCTGCTGCTTGATACCGATTATCTGGTGCTTGCGGTTTCCGTGAACCATCCTTTTGCCAAACGCAGCATGGTCACGCTCAATGAACTGAAAAAGGAGCGCATGATACTGCGCCTTCCGGGGTCGAATACGCGCACGCTTTTTGACGCCCAGCTTGCGGGCAACGGCATGAGCATAAACGATTTCAACGTGATACTTGAGGTGGAGAACATTGCGACAATAAAGGATCTGATACGCCGCGATTTCGGCGTGTCGATACTTGCGCGCAGCGTCTGCCTTGACGAGCTGAAAAAGGGAAAGATCACGGTGCTGCCGGTGGAAAATCTCAGCATGATGCGCGAGATAAATATCGCCTACCTTGACGGGTTTACGCAGTTTGACGTGCTGCATGATATAATGCAGATATATAACGAGACGCTGAGAATATACACATAAACGCATATATGCACGCCCGGACGGGCGGATACGGCAGCAAAACGGCGCAGAGGCCTGGAACAAGACGCGCTGCAAGCGGATCAGGCAGCCCTGAGGATCATCCAAAGGGCTGCCTGATTTTTAAATATTCTTTTTTACAGACTTATTTTGCCCATTACGACGGGGTGACCGGCGCCTGTGGCAGAGGGGGCGTTATTGCAGCTTGCAAATATAGTCTCATTGGCCAATATCGCAAAGGCGACAGCCTCCTTGGCGTTCCCGTCGAAGCCCAGTTCCTCATTTGTCATTACCCGGCAGCCGGGCAGCAGCGCACGGATATGCGCCATGAGCGTGGCGTTCATGCATCCGCCGCCGCCGGCGATGAGGCGCGCGGGCTTTTCCGGGGCATAGTCCCGTATCGCGGCGGCTATGCACTCGGCGGTGAAGCGCGTCACGGTCGCAAGCGTATCTGAATCGGATATGCCGTTTCGGGCGGCAAAGTCCATAATATCCTGCACGTATGCCGGACCGTAGCGCTCACGTCCGGTGGTCTTGGGCGGCCTGCGGCGAAGATACTCATCGTCGAGCATGCGGCCGAGCAGAGCCGGGTTTATCCGCCCCTCTGCGGCAAGCCGCCCGCCGTCGTCATAGCTCAGTCTGCCGCCGGTCATGCGCGACACGACCGCGTCGATCACCATGTTGCCGGGACCGGTGTCAAAGGCCAGCACGCCGTCGAGCGTGCATCCGGCGGGGAGAAAGCTGATGTTGCCTATGCCGCCGATGTTTTGCAGCGCGACGCACTCGGTCTCGCTGCGGTAAATCAAAAATTCACTGTAGGGTACCAGAGGCGCCCCCAGGCCGTCCGCCGCCACGTCCCGAACCCGGAAATCGCTCACCACCGGGCAGCCGAACCGCTGCGCCAGCACCGAGCCTTCTCCCAGCTGGAAGGTGCTGCGGAAGCTGTGTCCCAGATAGGTTTCCGGCAGCGGAATGTGCCAGAAGGTCTGGCCGTGGCTGCCAATGAGGTCGATCTGCTCCGCCCGGACGCCGGTCTGGTTGCACAGCGCCTCCACCGCCTGAACATACAGCTCCCCCAGCAGGAAATTGATCCTGCAAAAATCGGCAGCACAGGCGCTTTTTCCGCTGGCAAGCCGAAGGATTTCCTGACGTACCTCCGGGGCAAAGGGCTGGAACACAAAGCTCAGCTGCTGAATTTCAGACTGAACACCGTGCCCGGTGATGCGGCACAGCGCCGCATCCACGCCGTCGGCGGAGGTGCCGGACATCAGGCCCACCACCAAACGGCTGGGTTTTTCCATACATAAAACAATTGGATGCATACTTTCATCTCACAACATCTCTTGGGCAAGCATGACCGCTCCGGCAGCAGCGTCCCGGTGAGGCAGCACACAAGCCATCTGCGGGTATTGCTTCGCCATCTCCGCCTGGAACTGGGCGCGCAGCATTGTCTCGTTCTCCAGCAGGCCGCCCAGCATGGCAACCTCCGGCGCTTCCAGCTCCAGCTGCTTCGCCACAGTGCCTACAAGTCTGGTCATCAGCACTGCATTGGCACAGATAATACCCAGGGCCACATGGTCATCCCGCGCGGCTGCCTGCTCTACCAGGCGGGAAAGGG
This sequence comes from uncultured Eubacteriales bacterium, assembly GCA_900546515.1. Taxonomy (GTDB): domain Bacteria; phylum Bacillota; class Clostridia; order Oscillospirales; family Oscillospiraceae; genus Limivicinus. The sequence continues at coordinate 68,420 of URDG01000010.1, forward strand.
CAGCAATTCTGCTCTTGTCTCCGCCGTAGGTGTAGGAAATAATTTTTTTCTGATCGTCCAATCCCAGCTCCGAGGCCAGCAGCTCAGAGAGGAGCGTCCTCTCTCCCCAGCCGTCCCAGGCGCGGGCCACTGCCGTCAGGGCATCCCGACCCA
>URDG01000011.1 GCA_900546515.1 uncultured Eubacteriales bacterium
TTTTTATCTGCAGCCCAGCGACACAGATAAGAAAGGGTCTGATACTTTTCTCTGAGATTTCCAATCAGCGTTTCTCCCTCACTGACGGCCAGATACATCGCTGTTCCCTCTGCTGAGTTTAGCGCACACCGTTTCATCGCATCCAGCACCTGATCCACAATCTCTTTTCTGTATTCCACCATCACAAGAGTCAGATATCTGTCGTGATGAAAGACTACATGTGTCAGATTCTGTTTTGTAAGAATCTGCTGGCACTGCCTTAAAAAGCGGTAATAAAAGCTGGTAATATCGGTCTTTCCGGATGCCGGCACATAACACTGCACCATCGTAAGACCGGTATCTCCATGAATCCCCTCTCGCGCCAGCACCGGCAGATAAGCTTCTTTCTTCTCGATCGCATCGGTCTTCTTATCGATGTTCTCTTCCTTCTGCTGCAGGCGGCGTTCCTGCTTCTGCAGCTCGGCGCGGCGCGCCTTCTCTTCCCGCTCATACTCGGAGCGGGCCTTGTGTATTTCTTCCTTTGCCTCTACGAGAGCTTCTCTTTTTTTGCTCTCTGCACTTTTAATTGATTCATTTATTATACGTTTTGCTTCTTCTTCCGCGCTGGATATTTCACGTTCAGCAACCTTTTTGCGGTAGGTGTAGCCGAGGAAAAATGCAGCGACAGCAACAGCGGCTATGATTATAAAAACGATCCACAAAGGCATTGGCATAGTAAGTAAACACACCTCCATTCTTCAAGAATTTTTTGGTGGGTTTAAGCTGGCTTGGCTTTTTATGCCGGTTATCTGACTTGATCTAACGGGCAGCAGAACACGGGCGCAGATGCCGCGCCGCAGAACGCTGCCGTAAAGCAAGACGGGCCATAAAACGCACCCGTCGTAATTGAAAAGTAATATTCAGAAGGAGCCTCCCCATGGCCCCATTAAATATTATCTAATCTATTTTAGCTCCATATTGTTGTTATGTCAAGTAAAACGCCTTTAATTTTTAAATTTTATGTTAATACCGCCGGGACATGCCCGTCCCCGGTCACGCCGCAGCGGCATTCTTTTATTATTGCAAAAAAGCGCTTGCCATTCTATAATACTTTCATTCGGCAGGCTTCCATATAATAAGCCTGAACCTGTAAAGGATATATGCAGATGAAAATTTTATCTTCACGCAAGGCTCTCGCCGTCATTATTACGGTCATATTTTTCTTCATGCTGGCATGCAATTTTCTCACGCCTTATCAGGCGGACGATTTTGTATACCACTTTCGCTTCGACAACGGAGCGCCTATAGAGAGCGTCGCAGACATTTTCCCTTCACTGAAGGCTCATGCGGAAACGCTTAACGGCCGGCTTACGGCGCATTTCTTCGTCCATCTGTTTGAGCTTCTGCCCAAACCCGTATTTAACATAATAAACACGTTCGTATTCATCGCGCTTATCGTTCTGACCGCCGGGTTTATATGCGGCAAAAGGCCGAACGCAGCCGCTTTGCTGCTCGCTTTCTGCGGCGTTCTGGTGTTTATGCCCGCTTTCGGAGAGGTCGTTCTCTGGCTTGACGGTTCTATAAATTATTTATGGGCTATCGTCCTCAACCTGATCTTTCTTCTGCCATATTACCGGCTTTTTGAGTCCGGCCGCTCCATCAGCGCCCCTTTTCTCAAAGCCGGCTTTGTCGTTCTGGCCTTTATCTGCGGCAGCTTTCAGGAAACAATGTCGTCTGCCGCTCTTGCCCTCGCCGTCGTATTCATGCTGTTCACCCGTTTTTTCTGCCGGCGCCGCATCGATCCTGTCTTCATTCTGGGCGCAGTATTTTCTTTTGCGGGGCTGCTTTTTATGGCATTGCAGCCGGCGGAGCTGAGCGTAAAAAGCGCCTCCGTCAACTTTGCAAGCATTTATCACAGCTTTCTGAACATGATGTGCTATTTCAGGTTTTTCTGGCCTTTGACAGCTGTCTTTGCCGTCGGCTTCACTCTGTGCGTACTCGAGCATGCCGACGTCAGGCGTCTCATTCTCTGCGGGATATTCTTTTTCGGGTTCCTCTGCGCCAACGGCGTAATGCTGCTGGCCAGAATATATCCCGAGCGCTGTGCCGCCCCTGCCTTCGTGCTGCTGCTGATTGCTGACGGAATGCTGATCAAATTGCTCTCCGAGTTCAAATACAGGAAAGCCGTCGTCTGTCTCTCCGCTCTTCTTTGCGCCGTCTCTCTTTTCTGCGGAATATCTGCCGCCGGTGATATTGCCTCGACCTTTGCGCAGTTCAAAGCAAACGAGGCCAAGATCATTGAGGCGTGCAGCAGCGGTAGCGCAGAGCTGTATCTTCCTGAGCTGTACGGATACACAAAATACAGCGTCGCACACAGCATGATCTTCCCCTCGCCTATCGACTGGGTCAACGAGTGCATGTGCAAATACTATGGCGTTGAAAAAATAATCGGCTACGATTTCTATACTGAGTTTTTTGCCGATCTCCCGTATCAGAATTAGGCCCGTCCCCGGTCATGCCGCAGCGGCAAGCCCCGCGGCGGCAAGCTCCGTGTGCAGAGTGTCCGCAACGCGGCATATTCTCCCTGCGGCAAACGGGCTTTCCAGCCCCGCCGCTTCAAGGCTCTCTATCAGGGTCTCATAGTTTCTCGGCAGAAGCTCCAGATACTTTTCAAGTCCCGCTCCGGGGCTGTTCTGCTCCAGCTCATATATCTGTATGGCCGCGTCGTTTGACACGGGGTATGAGATCACATAGAACGGCGATTCAAAAAAGTGCGTTATATCAAACCAGCTCAGCGCATAATACTCGTCGTTTGCTCCGTCGTTGTAGCCGTAGTCGTTCGCCAGCTGAAGCGAGAGCCGGTTGAGCGCATCGGCGCTCAGCTCGTCGTCGGACATGGCATAGACTCTGCTCTCGAATTCCGCAAAGGACGCCTGCGAGGTGTAGAGCTCCAGCGTGCCGAGTATTTTTATCAGCCGCAGCGACTCGTACTCATCCCCGTCTATCACGCCGCCGCATGCGCCAAGCGTCACATACTCCATCGCCTGCGAAAAACATTCGGACAGATCCAGCGACTCATAGGCGTTGTAGTTGACATATGCGTCAAGATAATGCCCGAACTCGTGTGAAAGCGTCAGTATATCCTCCGTATCGCAGTACGGCGTCACGAAGAGGAAAGGCTCGTCATAGCTGTCAAGATAGACCGTGAACGACATATTTGCCTTGTTCTCGCCGCGCTCCACATCATAGAGCCCGTAGCTGCGCATGAAATCGAAGGCCTCCGCTGCATCCCCGCCCATACTCTCCGCGACGGCGCCCATCACGTCAAGAAGCCTGTCTGCGGACATATAGCTGTAATCAACACCCGCATAGGGATCGCCCGTCATCACTTCTCTGTAAAGCGGCACGATATAGGTCCTGATGTCCTCCAGATACGCCGCAGCCTGCTCCGGCGTATAGTCGCGCTCGAAGCTGGTGTACCGCATCTGCTCATAGCTGTCATATCCCATTTCTTCGGCTATCGCTTTGCGGGTCCTGACAAGCTCCATGTATATTTGCGCAAAGCGCCCGTTATACTGCCGGTAATACTCCATTCTGGCGGCGCTGTACGCTTCGCCGTCCGCACCGGCAAGGTAGCCTGCATAGTCCGCCTCTTCCCCGTCGATCGTGATCGTCGGAGACGCGGTGAGCGCATAATACTCGCCCAGAAGCTCGCTCTCCCGCTGCATCAGCTCCACCGCTCTGTCGCTGTAGCGCAGGCTGTCATCTCCGCCGTATTCTTCGACAAAGCCTTCCCAGAAATATTCGTCCTCAAGCTCATCCGCAGCCGGTGAGGCCGCGCATGCGCCGTACATTCTCTCCATCAGCTGCTGCACCGAGGCAAAATTATCGCCGCACCAGCTGTACTCCTGCGAATAGAATTCATCCGACATATCCCGGAGGTAGCGTATCTCTGCCAGAGTGTACATCGTACTGAACTCATAGTAACCGGCATAGCACCGGTCCAGCAGCTCCGTCAGTTCCCCGGTCTCCATCCCGTCCGCTATCGCCTGCTCCACGGCCGCAACGTTCGCTGCAAGCTCATCCGTGCCGGGGCGGACATATTCCATATCGTCAAAGCTGAGGTACTCCGCCTGCGCGTCTTCACGCGCCGCCTGCGTTCCCGCGAGGTCTGCAATGGCCTGCGCAGGACTTGCCGCGCAGCCGCACAGAAGCGCCGCGGTGAGCGCCGCCGCTATAAGACATCTGAATTTATTCTTCATTCAATGGCACCTTTTCTAAATTATTACTTATAACCGGCTTTATTTTATCACAATATCATAAATCCGTAAAGGATATGCAAAACCGCTTGAATTTGGGAGCGGCTTTCAATATAATTACGCCGTAAGTGATATATATGATAAACAAAGAGGATCTTAATATGAGTGAAATATATGTTACCGGGCACCGCAATCCCGACACGGATTCGATCGTCGCCTCAATGTCATACGCAAAGCTCCGCAACGCGCTCGGGGACCGGGAATACAAGGCCGTGCGCATCGGCGCGATAAACGATGAAACGCAGCACATGCTCGACCATTTTGGCTTTGAACCGCCGGAGTATATAAAGAGCATGCGCACACAGGTCTGCGACCTGGACTTTGACCGCCCGCCGGAGCTCAACTGCTCCGTCACAATGGATCTGGCATGGCGCACAATGCGCGAAGGCGAGATCGCCACAATGCCCATCGTCAACGACGACGGCACGCTCTACGGCATGCTCTCCGCCGGAGACATCGCGTCCTATGATATGGAGACCATATACAGCAGCAGGATAGACGAGCTTCCGGTCTTTAATCTGCTGAGTGTGCTTGAGGGGCGCATCGTCAATGAATGCAGCAATCTTGTCAACTCCGTCTCCGGCAGCGTCATCATCGCGCTTCCTCAGTCGTTTGAAGACCCCGCTCTGCTCAGTCAGGACACAATACTTATCTGCGGCGATCAGCCGGAGATCATCTCCGCCGCGCTTGCGCACGGCGTCAACTGCCTCATCATCTGTCAGGCGGATATAAGTCCCGAGCTTGCCGAGAGCGCATCCCCCACCTGCATCATCTCCACCCCGCTCGATGCGCGTCAGGCTTCGCGCCTTATATTTCAGGCCATCCCGATAAACCGTGTATGCAAAACCACAGACAACATCGTCTGCTTCCATCTCAGCGACTATCTTGACGACGTGAAGGAAGTGCTCATGAAGAGCCGTTACCGCTGCTATCCCGTCCTCGACGAGGACGAGCACGTCGTCGGTACGCTCTCCCGCTTCCACCTGCTGAATCCGCGGCGCAAGCGCGTCGTGCTCGTCGACCACAATGAGGCCTCGCAGTCCGTCATCGGTCTGGATCAGGTCGAGATCATGGAGATAATCGACCACCACCGCCTTGCGGACATCCAGACCCGCCAGCCCATTTCCGTGCGCAACGAGCCGGTCGGCAGCACCTGCACCATAATCACCGCGATGTATCAGGAGCACGGTGTGATGCCCTCTCCCAGGATGGCCGGCCTCATGGCCGCCGCTATCCTGTCCGACACCGTGATGTTCAAATCCCCGACCTGCACCAAGCGCGACATCGCAATGGCAGAGCGCCTTGCGCGGATCGCAAGGATAGATCTCGAAGAGCTTGGACACGAGCTGTATTCCGTCTCCGGTGCCGACGGCAAGAGCGCGGAGGAGCTGTTCAAGACCGATTACAAGCAGTTCCATATCGCAGAAAAGAACCTCGGCGTGAGTCAGATCACCTGCGTGGACGCCGAGCACATGCTCTCGCGCAGGGATGAGTTCATGTCCATGATGAAGAAGCTCAAAAAGGACATGGATTTTGACATCGTGATACTCATGGTGACGGATGTGCTTCTCGAAGGCTCCTATCTTCTTTACGTCGGCTCGGACGACGAGATACAGCAGGCATTTTCCGTTGTGCCGAAGGACAACTGCGTTTTCCTGCCGGGCGTGATGAGCCGCAAGAAGCAGGTCATCCCGATGCTCACCGCTCTCTGGGGATAAGCGCGCGGAGGATAATATGCACTTCACAAAAATGCACGGAGCCGGAAACGACTTCATTATTATTAACAATATCGAGGAAAAAATCTCTTACGGCGAATTTCCGGCTCTGGCAAAGCGGCTATGCGCGCCGCATACGGGCGCCGGCGCGGACGGACTCATGGCTGTGACGGCCGCATCGCACGGCGGCGACTATGGAATGCTCTTTTTCAATGCCGACGGAAGCGCCGGAGAGATGTGCGGCAACGGCGCGCGCTGCATCGCCCGCTACGGCTATGAAAACAGTCTCGCCGGAGAGACGCAGCGCATAGAGACCGTGTCCGGCACTGTTACCGGGCAGCGCATTTCCGAAAGGCTCTACCGGGTGCGTCTGAACGACCCGTCGCTCATCGACCTTCACCGCACGGTCAGGCTCGGCGGCACGGAGTACGATTGCAGTTATATCGAGCTGGGCGTGCCGGGTCTGCCCCACGCAGTGCTTTTAAAGCAGGACTTCGACGCCGCAGACCATGGCGAGCTCTTTGCGCTCGGGCGCGCGCTGCGCTATGCGCCGGAATTTCCGAAAGGCGCAAACGTCACCTTTGTAAAAACGCTGGGCGGCAGTGTTCTCAAAGCCGTCACCTTCGAGCGCGGCGTGGAGGATTTTACGCTTGCCTGCGGCACCGGCTGCGGTTCCGTGGTCACGGCGCTCACTCTGCGCGGCGTTATTCCGGAGGGCCGGGCCGATATAGAAATGCCCGGCGGCACGCTGTCCGTCTCTCTGACGGCAGAAAACGGCTCCGCAAGGGATATATACCTCACCGGCCCCGCCGTCATAGTGTACGAGGCCGAGCTCAAAGAAGGATAAAAACAATGATCGCCGGGGTGCTTTCAGCACCCCGGCGTCATCATTTTCTCCGGTCACATCATGTCCCTGTCATTTTCCCGGCCGCAGATTATGTTCAGATTGCCGTTGCGGCAGCGAAGCTCGTCCACGAACTTTTTGCTTATGTTCCTGTCTTTCAGGTTTATATTGTACGTCAGCTCATACAGCGTGCCCATATTCGTGGTCCGTACCCTGACGAGCTCATGGCTCATCGTATATTTTTCAAAAAGGTCGTCAAAAAGCCCCTCATATTCGAGATTTTCGGGTATCGTGATCTTGAGCTGCCTCGCGCCGCCGCTTTCTCCGAAATGCACTGCCGTCAGCAGCAGCAGTGCGGCGGAAAACATCACGAAGAACACGACTGCCAGCGCCACATAGCCCATGCCGCAGGCAAGGCCGAGAGACACCGCAAAGAACAGCCCCGTTATCTCACGCGCGCTGCCCTGTACGCTGCGGAAGCGCACCAGCGCGAACGTGCCTGCCACGGCAAGCCCTGCGCCGACATTTCCGTTCACCAGCATTATCACCACTGCCACGACTGCCGGCAGCAGCGCGATCGACATGGCAAGCGAGCCGCTATGGCTGTTTTTCAGCGTGAAAACGACTGACGCGAGCACGCCCAGCACCAGCGCCGTAATTATGCATATCACGAACTGAGTCAACGTGATGGGGACAGTTATAATACTGTTAAACATTCAAAAGCACTCCGTTCAAAAGATTTTCTCTGTAGCATGTACCGTATTTTGAAAACCGCGCCGGAAACAGCCGCTCCTCGCTGAGCACATGAGCAAGCCACAAAGGGACGGCCTCCGGCGCTTTTATTTCCATGAGCACGCTGCCCTCCGGCAGAAGCGGCTCCCCTGCCGAGCCTGCCGTAAGCTCCAGCTCCGTGTCGCGCCAGCGGATGTTCCTGTCAAAGGTGATGCGCAGCTCCCAGTCGTCTATGGCCCTGTAAGCCTCGCGGTCGCATGCGATATACACGCGCGGCCGGACTTCGTTCGTTTTAAGGAACCAGTCTATCTCGCGCACGACCTGCCCGTCATACGGCGCAGATCGTCTCCCGGCCAGATATTCTGCGGCTTCCGCCGCTTTCATCATAGCACGCCGCTTATAGACAACGCCCTTGAACTTCTTTTTGAGCTCCACGAACACCGTGCCGTCAGGCTGCGGCACGTTATAGCTGCGCAGCCTCAGCTTTTCCTTGTAGACGGGTGCGTCTATGGAATGGCGGATCAGCTCAAAGTCGTCCGTGTCGTAATAGACGCTGCACACGGTGCTGCTGAAATATTCGTCCGGCTCTATGTACCCGTCAAGCCTCCGCCGGAACCGCTCATACTGCGGCGCGGAGAGCAGATATTTCTTTTCGTAGCGTTTGAAGGTGAGCTTGGTATCCTTCATTTTTCCGCCTTTCTGCGGCCGGTCTCACCCGAAGTAGCGTGAGACCTCGTCCGCGCTGAGTTGGGCATGTTCGATTATGGCCTTTATGCATACGCCGCGCCAGTCTCTCTCCGTGATATTCCTTCTGAGCTCGCGCAGGGCGCTCTGCCAATCCTCATAGCTTCTTCCGCGCAGCGCAAAATCACGCGCGATCTCCGGCCCGATCTCATCCGCCATTCTGTCTATCTCCGCGGCGACGTTCTCATTTGAAAGCGTCGTGTTCAGCACCTCCGACGCGCGGGTCAGAAAGCGCTCCCTGAACTCCGGATTTTCCATAAGCGGCGTAATAAACACCGCGCTGGATGTCGATGTGGGTCTGAGCACGTTGCCGAAAGCCACTGCCGGATGCGTGAGCGTCGCATCCATATCATAAAGGATGAACCGCCATTTTCCGTCGTCCTGCGTTGAACGCGCATAGCGGACGTTGCCGGTGCTTATATCCGTATTGGCCGAGTAGCCCTCTATTATCATCCAGTCTATCAGGCAGTCCGTATCCAGACGCTCGCAGAACAGGCGGTAATTTTCTTCCTCTCTCAGGTCATTTTTCCACGCGAACTCCACGACCTCGGCGTAATACTCGCTGTCCCTTCCGGCAGGCGCTTTCAGTATCGTCACGCGGTCCTTGTCCACGCCCTTCAGGTCGGCATAGTACTGCGCGTTTATCTTCTCCATGAGCGCATATATGCCCCTGTATTCGCCGTTGACGTACAAAACGCAGTACCGGCTGCGCTGAGTCGGAAGCTCATCCGAAAACTGGAGGCTGAGATTTTCCAGCAGCTCGCTGCGTATAACGGCGTTGTTCTGATCCTGCCCGGCGCGGAGCACGAGCCCGCTGAATTCCGTCACACCGCCGCCGAATATGTCGCAGCTCAGCCGCGCGCTGCCGTAAGCGCCGCGGAAATGCAGCCCCATATTCTTCTTCGGCTGATCAAGGCTCGTCTCCCCGTGCATGTCTATCCCGCAGGGGATCGTAAATGTGCAGTCGTCCGCATAGAAAGATATGCTGCCCGGAAGCTCTATGCCCTTGCGCTTTCCGGCATACATCCCGTTGAACTTCCGCGCGTCGTCCGAAACGAGACTCGCCACCGGAAGAGAATGATTTTCGTTTATAATATAGCTGAGTGTGAGCGCGCGGCTGGGCAGTGCGCCGGGCTCGACCGAGACCGCCCTGAGCACTGCGGTGCTCTCAAGCGTGACGGGAGCCGTATACTCCTCGCTCTGCTCTGTCGGCAGCGAACCGTCCAGCGTGTAATATATGCGCCCCGCGGCCGAAAGTCCGGCCGTCACCCCGCTCACTCCGTCAAATACTCCGCCGGCGTTATCCGCCTCCGGCATGGCCGAGACCCTGCGGCAGCCGCCGGATTTCTCCTGCCCCGGCTGCGGCGCAGAAAAATAAAACCATCCGTTCTCTCCGTCCATACGGCCGAAGCTGCCGTTATAGGGAATATCGCGCAGAAAAGCATAGTCCGCCACACCGGCCTCAGTGCTCAGATACAGGCTCTCTTTCTCAGAGTCGAGCTCAAAATCCGCATGGAGGAAGCCCTTGTCCGCATCGGCCTCCGCCTTGTCACAGATAACGGTGACGCGCTCTCCCGCGCCGAGCGTCATTTCCGGGAAGCGCCAGAGCCGCAGCGCATCATCGTCGTCCGAAAGATAATAATCCGAAAGCTCGACCGGGCTGTCAGAGACGTTTTTAAGCTCCACCCAGTCGCAGAAACCGAGGTTCCTCTGCTCAAGCGTCGAGAAATTCGCCGTAACTACCTCGCTTATCACGATCGGAGATGCGGTTTCAAGGCTGTCCTGCCATGAATCGTAGCCGTCCGCCGTGTTTGGATAGCCCGGCGTCGGATACAGCGTCTTTTCCCATTCGCCGTTTTCGTTCAGGCGCAGCGCAATGTCTGCGGCGCCCGTCGTACATTCCGCCGTGTCTACGCGCAGACCCTGCGCGTCATTGAGGCACACCGTTTCATCCTCGGAGATGGAAAAATCCGTGTGCAGCGCATTTTCAGTGCTGTCCGTTCCGTCGGCATATACGAGCAGGCGTCCGCCCGCGCCGATAGTTACCTCAGGGAACGTCCAGCCGTCCTTATCCTCGCCGTCGGAGATCGTGAAGCCCGCGAGGGAAATATCCTCGCCGGATACGTTTTCAAGCTCTATCCAGTCGGGAAACGCGCCGTTTTCATCCATGAGCACGCTGCGGTTTTTTGCCATCAGCTCGGAAATACGAAGCTTCCCGGCGTACCCGCTGCCGTCCTGTACCGTGCCTTCCTGTACCGGCTTTTCCTGCACATCCTCTGCGGAATTTTCCGGCGCACAGCCGGAAAACGACAGCATGCCGAGCACTGCAATCAGTGCCGCAGCGGCGCTTAAAAATCCATTTTTACCTGATCTTCTGCCGGTCTGGAACATTCTCTGCCTCCGCAGTTCTCTCTCATACATGTACGGCAATGCGCATCTTCAGGCCCCGGCCGGCGCCGCATAACGCGGCAAACGCGGCAGGCAGGCGGATCTCGGCTCAGATAACGGCACTTTTTCGCAGAAATACTTTGCGTATTCCAAGAAAAAGCGGTCAAAACAGAACACAAATTATTCGTCAGATGCCGCAGATACATTGCGCGGCATTGCCGCTGCTATTATACATTTTCCGTTCTCCAACGTCAAGCATTGACAAATGGCAATTGAATATTCACTTACGCCTTGGTATAATAACAGCTGAACACCTCCATGCGCGGAGGGATTTAACGACGGTTTATGCGGTATGGCCGCATGGAGGATACAAATGGAAACTGTTGTAGTCATAGGCGGCGGCGCATCCGGCATGATGGCGGCGCTCACCGCCGCCGGAAGCCCCGGCAGGCATGTCATTGTGCTCGAACGGCAGCAGCGCGTGGGCCGCAAGCTGCTTGCGACCGGAAACGGCCGCTGCAATCTCACGAACACCGGCGCAGCTCCCGGTAATTATCACGGGGAGCTGCCGGAATTTGCGCGAAGCGTGCTCGAGCGCTTCACGCCGCAGGACACGCTCGATTTCTTTCACTCTCTCGGCCTTATCACGGTCACGGAGTACGGCGGGCGCGTCTATCCTCTCTCCAACTCCGCCAACAGCGTGGTCGACGTGCTGCGCTTCGCGCTCGAACGCGCCGGAGTGGAGCTGCGCTGCTCCACAAGCGCACGGGAGATAGTCCGCCGCGACGGCGGCTACACCGTGCGCACCGACGGCGGGGACATTCCGGCCGACTGGCTGATCGTCGCCTGCGGCGGCGCGGCTGGGGCAAAGCTTGGCGGCGTTATGGACGGCTACGGGCTTCTCAAGCCGCTTGGCCATAAGCGCACGAAGCTCTTTCCCTCGCTCGTGCAGATCACTACGGAGCCGGAATATCCGCGCGCGCTCAAGGGCGTCAGGGCTGACGCTGCCGTCGAGCTTGTCTGCGGCGGCGAAGTCCTCGCAGAAAGCGGCGGAGAATTACAGTTTACCGAGACCGGAGTGTCAGGCCCCGCCGCATTTGATATTTCCCGCAGCGTCTCCTCCGGCGGCGACGGGCTGAGTTTGCGGATAGATTTTCTGCGCGGCTACGGCAGCGGCGAGGTGCTCACAATGCTTGAAGCACGGCGTTCCGCGCTGCCCGGGCTTGAGAGCGCGGAGCTTTTCACCGGCATGCTGCACAACCGTCTGGGCCGCATGCTCGTGAAATATGCCGGACTTGATGCCCGCTCGCCCCTTAAAGCGCTGGACAGTGGGGCGCTCCACCGGGCTGCGGATGCCTGCAAGCGCTTTGAGCTGAAGGTCACCGGTACAGAGGGCTTTGACAGCGCGCAGGTCACGGCGGGCGGCATACGGACCTCCGGTTTTGATCCGGCAACGCTGCAAAGCTGGTTTATGCCGCGGCTGTTCGTCTGCGGCGAGCTGTTGGACGTCGACGGCGACTGCGGTGGCTACAACCTGCAATGGGCCTGGGCCAGCGGCTACACCGCGGGGAGGCTCGGCGAATGATACTTGTGCGCAGACTGCGGCTGGAGCCGGGAGAGGACGTGTCAGCCCTCGCTGGGAAAGCCGCGAAGAAGCTGAGGCTCCATCCCGCGGAGATAAAGGAGCTCCGCCTTATAAAGCGTTCCCTCGACGCGAGGAAGAAAAACGACATTCACTACATCTGCTCTGCGGCGGTCTCTGCCGGCGGTGCGGAGAGCAAAATTATAGAACGCGCGAAAAGCGCTGACGTATGCAGCTTTGACGAACCGGATTACGCCATTCCGCGCGCCGTTCCCGGCTTCCGACCCGTCGTCGTCGGCTTCGGCCCGGCGGGTATGTTCGCCGCGCTCGTGCTCTCTCTGGCAGGCGCGCGGCCTATCGTCATAGAGCGCGGGCGCGACGCCGTGAGCCGCAAGGCCGCGGTGGACGCCTTTCACGCCGGAGGCGCACTCGACAGCGAGTGCAACGTGCAGTTCGGTGAAGGCGGCGCGGGTACCTTTTCCGACGGCAAGCTCAACACCGGCACCCATGACCGGCGCATGAGCTGGATGCTGCGGCAGTTTTATGAACACGGCGCTCCCGAGAGCGTAATGTACGACGCGAAGCCCCATATCGGCACGGACATACTTATAGACGTCGTGCAGCGCATCCGCGCCGACGTTATCGCGCACGGCGGCGAGGTGCGCTTTTCAACGCGTATGGACGCGCTTGTTATTAAGGACGGACGGCTGTGCGGCATTGAGGTCACGGACGCCTCCGGCCGGCACGCTCTCCCCTGTTCGCAGCTCATCCTTGCGATCGGGCACTCTGCGCGCGACACCTTTGAGACGCTGCATGCGCAGGGCGTGCCGATGGAGCCGAAGGCTTTCTCCATGGGCGTGCGCATAGAGCACCGGCAGGCCGATATTGACCGGGCGCAGTACGGCGCGGCGCGCGGCGCGCTTCCCGCGGCGGACTATTCTTTAAACGTCCATCTCCCGGACGGTACAAGTGCCTACACCTTCTGCATGTGCCCGGGCGGGCAGGTGTTTGCCGCCGCTTCGGAGCCGTGCGGCGTCGTCACGAACGGCATGAGCTACTCAAGGCGCGACGGTGAAAACGCGAACTCCGCTCTGCTTGTCACACTGCACCCGGAGGATTTTCCGGATAAGAGCACGCTCGGCGGAATGTACTGGCAGCGGGAGATAGAGCGCGCCGCGTATAGCTACGGCGGCGGCAATTACCTCGCTCCCGCACAGCTTGCAGGCGATTTTCTGGCACATAGGCCCAGCACCGGTCCCGCTTCCGTAATACCGACATACGCCCCCGGCGTCGTCTGGGGAGATCTGCACGAGGTGCTGCCTGAGCGCATAAGCCGCGTCCTTGAAAATGCGCTGCCTGAGCTTGGGAAGAAGCTCGCGGGCTTCGACGCGCATGACGCTGTCATGACCGCGCCCGAGACGCGCTCTTCGTCGCCCGTCAGAATACTGCGCGATGAGCGGCAGCAAAGCCGCGTCTCAGGTCTTTATCCCTGCGGCGAGGGCGCGGGATATGCCGGCGGCATAAGCTCTGCGGCGGTGGACGGCATGCGCTGCGCCGAGGCCGTCCTGCGGGATATGGCAGACACTGTACTCTGATATGTTCACGATGTTCAGCGTGTGATTTCCCGCTTGACTTTTTCTGAAAAAAGTTGTATAAAATCAAAGCAACGAGCAGCTAAACTCGGCATAAGTCCGGTTGTTTAGCTGCCCGTTTTTTCTATTTTTCAGTAAAAGGAGCGTACTCACATGCCAAGCGAAAAAGTCTGGACAAGAAATTTTCTGCTCATAATTCTCATTAATTTTCTCGTATTCATGAACCATATCATGGTTCTCTCGACCTTTCCGATGTTTCTCGAACAGGTGCTCGGTCTGAATGAAGCCGTCGCCGGCGCCGCGGCATTCGCTTTCTCTGCCGTTGCGGTCATACTCCGCCCCATCATAGGCTGGCTTCTCGACTGCGGCCGCCGTCGCGGCGTGCTGCTCATCGGTCTTACCGGCATGCTGCTGATGCCGCTCGGATACGCCGCATCGGCCGCCTTTACCGCTTCCGGCTACGTGCTCACCGCCGCCGTCGCTCTTGCTCTCGTCTGCCGTATGCTGCACGGCGCGGCGCTTGCATTCTCCAACACCACCGGTGCGACCATTGCGTCAGACGCACTGCCGCAGAAACGCTTTGCCGAGGGCATGGGTTACTTCGGCATGGCCACCGCACTCGCCACCTCCCTTGCTCCGGCGCTTGGCCTCGCCCTCATGAAGGTCAGCTTCACAGTGCTGTTCCTTACGGCCGCCGGATTCATGCTCATCTCGCTGCTGCTCTGCCTTATGATGAAGCCCCTCTCCGTGCCGCAGGCCGAAAAAAAGCCGCTTGATTTCAAAACGCTCATTGACGCCGACGCCGTACCGGCTTCCGTTATTTGTCTCGTGTTTTTGCTGACCTGGGGTGCTCTTGAGAATTTTCTTGCCGACTACGCGATCAAAAACTCTCTCCCATCCGGCGGCATCTTCTTTGCCATCACTGCCGTCATGCTCTTCCTCGTGCGCGTGACCATCGGTAAGCTCGCCGACAAAAAGGGTGAGGGGATATTCGTCTACTCATGCAACGCGGCCATGCTGGCCGCCTTCCTGCTGCTGGCCTTTGCCCCGGGCAATTTCAGTTTCTATCTTGCCGCAGTCCTCGCCGGTTACGCCTTCGGCGGCATAGAACCGGCGCTGCAGTCGATGGCCGTGCACATCGCGCCGCCGGAACGCCGGGGCAGCGCAAACTCCACCTTTCTGTGCGCATACGATATAGGTCTCGGCGGTGGCGGCGGCATCGCGGGCGTACTGATAAGCGCGCTCGGCTACAGGAGCATGTATCTCATCCTCTCTCTGGCTACAGTCGTCTCAGTACTCCTCTATGTCTTCTGGGGCCGTCATCACCGCTCCTCGTTCAGCCGCACGCTGAAATAAGCGGCGCGGGTGTTCATCCGTCTATGAGTATATATGGAAAAGAGCCTCTGCGGAATACGTCCGCAGAGGCTCTTTTCATGCGACGCTGTAAGCTTCAGTCAGTTCAGGAAGTCCCTGAGCTTCTTGGAGCGGCTGGGATGACGCAGCTTGCGCAGCGCCTTCGCCTCGATCTGGCGGATACGCTCGCGCGTGACGTTGAATTCCTTGCCTACCTCCTCAAGAGTACGCGTGCGGCCGTCGACTATGCCGAAGCGCAGCTCCAGCACCTTCTTCTCGCGCGGTGCAAGCGTGTCGAGCACTTCCTCCAGCTGCTCACGCAGCAGGGAGAAGGATGCGGCCTCGCTGGGCTCGGAGGCGTCCTCGTCGGGAATGAAGTCGCCGAGATGGGAGTCCTCCTCCTCGCCGATAGGCGTTTCGAGAGACACGGGCTCCTGCGCGATCTTGAGTATATCGCGCACCTTCTCGACCGGCATATCCATTTCCTTGGCTATCTCCTCGGCGCTCGGATCATGGCCGAGCTCCTGCAGGAGCTGACGGGAGACGCGGATGGTCTTGTTGATCGTCTCGACCATGTGCACAGGGATGCGGATAGTGCGCGCCTGGTCGGCAATGGCGCGGGTTATGGCCTGACGTATCCACCATGTGGCATAGGTGGAGAACTTGTAGCCCTTGGTATAGTCGAACTTCTCCACCGCCTTTATAAGTCCGAGATTGCCCTCCTGAATAAGATCGAGAAACAGCATGCCGCGGCCCACATAGCGCTTTGCGATCGACACGACCAGCCGGAGGTTTGCCTCGGTCATACGGTGCTTGGCATCCTCGTCGCCGGCCGCCATCTTTATGGCAAGCTCTATCTCCTCATCGGGAGAAAGCAGGGGGACCTTGCCTATCTCCTTGAGATACATGCGCACGGGGTCATCGGTGGAAAACGAGTCCATCAGCGCGTCGGTGTCGTTTATCTCCTCCTCGGTGACCTCCTCTATGTTTGCCAGATCCTCGCCGTCGGGCAGAATATCGTCTATCGGGGGCAGCACATCCGCCGCGCCTACGTCTATGTCAACGCCGTTGGCCTCGAGAGTATCGTAAAACTTCTCCTCGGTATCGCTGTCAAGGTTCATCTCCGCCAGGCACTCCAGCTCCTTTGTGGTCAGGCTGCCCTTCTTCTTGCCCTTTTCGAGCAGCTCCGCAAGCTTTTCTTCATTGGACTTGGGCGGCTCCGCGGGCTCGGCCTCTTTTTTCTTCGCGGTTTTCTTCCGCGGCTTGGGGATCTCAAGCTCCTGCTGGTCGCTTATCTCACTTATGGACGCCTGCTCCAGCAGCTTGTCCGCAAGGCTTTCGAGCTCTTCTTCTTTGAATTTCATTTCGTCTGACATAGTTTACCCCTCATATCCTTTTCTTTTTCTGTCTGTGTCGTATGCCGTGTTCTGCTTCTGCCTTGCGATCGCCGCAAAATCGGGCTTTGCCCCGCAGCGTTCGCTCTCGCTCTTTATCCTCTCCGTGTAATCGCTCATACTCCGCCGGGAGTTTGCCAAAAGCTCCGGCTTCTGTATTATATTTACGACCAGGCTTATCTCCTCCGGCGATAAAAGCGCGGTGAGCGTGGTCGTGCTTACCTTTTGCCCCGCACGGAGCATGCCGCATATCTCTGTATATATATGCGCCAGCACCGGGGACGAAAACTCCTCCGCCGGCGGCAAAGGCGCATTGATAAGCTCCGGTTCAAGATACAGCAGCCTTATCACGCCCTCCTCCGCGACGGCGGACGCCGGGTTTTCATACCTGAACGCTTTCTCGGCCGGCTGGCTCTGCCTTTCCGGCCTGCTCTGCTCGCGGGCATCCTCCCGCCGCGACTGGCGCAGCAGCTTTTTGCGGCGGCGCTCCGTCTCACCGGCCACGACGTCCGCATTCACGCCCGCCATGGACGCCACGCGCATCGCGTACACCTGCCGCTCTACCGAGCCCGGCAGCCGCGCCACGAGCTCCGACGCCTCCTTCAAAAACTCCACCTTCTGCTCATCGACGGAGAGATCGTATTTGTCGGTCACGGCGCGCAGCCGGTAATCGACCTGATTCTCGGCGCCCTCAAGAAGATTGCGGAACGCATCCGCGCCCTTGAGCCTGATGAATTCGTCCGGATCCTTCGCCCCGTTTACGCGCAGCACCTTTACCTTGAGGTCGAGCTTCTCGAGTATTCCGATGGCGCGCTGTGAGGCCTTTATTCCCGCGCCGTCATTGTCATAGGCGATTATGACCTCGTTTGTGTAGCGCGAAATGATGCGCGCCTGCTCCGGCGTGAGCGATGTGCCCAGCGATGCGACGGCGGAGTCGAAGCCCGCCTGATGCAGGCTGACTACGTCTATATTGCCCTCCGATAGGATTATATATCCGCTTTTTGATTTTTTAGCCAGATTCAGGGCGAAAAGGTTGCGGCTTTTGTTGAATACAAGCGTTTCGGGGCTGTTCATGTACTTGGGTTCCCCGTCGCCGAGGACGCGCCCGGAAAAGCCGATCACATTTCCCCTCACGTCTATCACCGGGAACATCAGCCGCCTGCGGAACGTGTCGTAATATCCGCCGCTCTTGCCGCGCCGGACAAGCCCCGCGTCGAAAAGCTCATAGTCCGTATAGCCCTTGGCATGCATCGCGTCGATGAGTCCGGACCAGCCGTCGGGCGCAAAGCCGAGACCGAAGGCCGTGACCATTTTTTTGCTGATCTGCCGTTTTGCTATGTATTCCCGCGCGATCTGCGCGCCGGGCGTCGAGAGCTGATCGTGGAAGTACCGGGCAGAATCGCGGTTGAGCGCAAGCATGCGCGCCCGCCGCCTGCTCTCATGGTCGTCCGCCTGCTCGGGAAGCTCCATCCCCACGCGCCTTGCAAGAAACTCGACCGCCTCGGGGAAGCTGAGATTCTCTATCTCCATTATGAAGTTTATCACTCCGCCGCCCTTGCCGCAGCCGAAGCAGTGGTATATCTGCTTGTCCGGCGAAACGGAGAAGGACGGAGTTTTTTCACTGTGGAAAGGGCAGAGGCCGAAGAGGTTGGAGCCGCTCTTTTTGCTCAGCCGCACATAGCCCGAAACGACGTCCACAATGTCGTTTCTCTCCGCCAGCTCGGTTATGAAGCTTTCGGGAAAAGCCATTTATGCCGTCCCTCCTTTCCGCGGCGCGCCTGTTCCGCGCCTTTTATTTCACGGTCCACGCGAACGGGATAAAAATATCTCCGTACTTTTCCATCGCGTAGCCGTCGGTCATGCCGGATATATAGTCCACCGCGGCGCGCTCTATGCCCTCTTTCTCGATCACGCCGCTGAAATCCTCCGGCAGCGCTTCCGGGTGGGAGGTGTAGTAGTCATAAAGTCCGGCAAGTATGCCTTCTACCTTGCCCTCTTCCCGCTTTGCAACGGGGTTGGTATATACGTCCGAATACATGAACGCATGGAAATAATCAAAGGTCTCCTGCATCCTGTCCGACATTCTGATCCGGCCGCCGCCGCTGTTTTCGATAAGGTCCGAGATTATCGCGTCGATGCGGCGGCTGTTCTTCTCGCCGCAGTTTCTGCGTATGATCTCCGGCACATCCTCGTTCGTCAGTATTCCGGCGCGGATCGAATCGTCCAGATCGTGGTTGACATAGGCGATACGGTCGCAAAGGCGCACAGCCGTGGCCTCCAGCGTATCGTCAGGCGCGCCGAGCGTGTGGTTGAGGATTCCCATTCGCGTTTCATAGCAGAGGTTCAGCCCTCTGCCGTCCCGCTCCAGAATGTCCACCACGCGCAGGCTCTGCTCATAGTGCTTAAAGCCGCCGGGGTATATCCGGTTGAGCGCACGCTCGCCCGCGTGGCCGAACGGCGTATGGCCGAGATCATGGCCGAGAGCGATAGCCTCCGCCAGATCCTCGTTGAGCGAAAGCGCCCGCGCCACAGTGCGCGCAAGCCTGCTGACCTCCAGCGTATGGGTCAGGCGCGTGCGGTAATGGTCGCCCTCGGGCTGCAGGAACACCTGTGTCTTATGCTTGAGGCGGCGGAACGATTTTGAGTGCGTTATCCTGTCCACATCGCGCTGAAAGCAGGTGCGGATACTGCACTCCTCCTCATCCGTGAGCCGTCCTCTCGAGTTTTCGGCCAGCACCCCGTAGGGGCCGACTATGTAATGCTCAAGCCTCTCCCTTTCCTCTCTGGGGCATGACATGCGCGGACACCTCCTGACATTATTCTCTTTGTGAAAAGCAGACGCCGTATATGAGTACGAAATATCTTTCCATTACTCTTATACGACGCTGATTTTTATTTCCCTCTATTTTTTCGGAAAAATTTTTTGCGGCCTGAAAATTTATCTTATCGGAACCGCGCGGAAATCGTCTCCCGTGACGCTGGCCGTGACCGTTCCGGCGCTGACGTCGAAAATGCGCGCCTTGAAAGCCTCTGCGCCCTCCTCCGGGACAAGCGCCTTTATCGTCACGCCCGCGCCGTACTCCACATCCGAAACGATGCCTCCGGCCGCCGCGGCCTCAAGTCTGAGCTTTTCGCACTGCGCATATGAGCACGGTATATCCAGCCCGACCCAGCGGCGCACCTCGGACACGCCCGCCGCGTCGAGCGCGTCCTTCGCGCTCTTCGTATACGCGCGCAGAAGCCCGCCCGTGCCGAGCAGCACCCCGCCGAAATAACGCGTCACGACGCACACGACGTTTACTATGCCCTCGCGTCTGAACACCTCCAGCATCGGTATGCCGGCCGTGCCCTGCGGTTCGCCGTCGTCGCTGTAGCGCTCTGCGCCGCCGCGTATGATGTAGCACCAGCAGTTATGCCGCGCATCATAGTATTTTTTCTTCATCTCCGCGATGAAGGCGCGGGCCTCATCCTCGGTCTCGACGCCGCGCACATGGCCCAGGAACTGTGAGCGCTTCTCCACAAGCTCCGCCTCGCCCGCGCCGGTCGGGATATAATACTCAGTCATTCTCCCAGTCCTCTTTCGGTTCGGTGTAGCCGGGGATAAATTCCTTTATCCTGCCTAGTATCTCGGGCGTGACAACAGCCTCAGCCTCGATGCCGGCGTCGGTATACTCCATGCGGATAATGCCCGCCTCGCGCTTGAGCATGTCCACGACTCCGGCCTTCGTGTACGGGATGGACAGCGTCACACGGCGCTTTGCCGCGCCAAGCATGGCTGCAAGCTTTTTCACGAGCACGTCCGCCCCCTCGCCGCTTTTTGCGGACAGGCACACAATGTCCTCACCGTGCGGCAGGATACCGAAATACCTGTCGCACTTATTATAAATGCGGATGCACGGCGTGCTCTCCGCGCCGAGCTGGCGTATCAGCCCGTCCACGACGCGGGCCTGCTCCTCCCATTCGGGATTGGATATGTCGATGACATGCAGCAGCACGTCCGCATACTTCAGCTCCTCCAGCGTCGCCTTGAACGCCTCGATGAGATGCGTGGGCAGCTTGCGGATAAATCCGACCGTGTCGGAAAGCAGCACTTCCTGCGTCTCATCGAGCCTCAGGCGGCGCGTTGTGGTGTCAAGCGTGTCAAAGAGCCTGTCGTTGGCCGGGATGCTGTCTCCCGTCAGACAGTTGAGAAGCGTAGACTTGCCCGCGTTCGTATAGCCGACGAGAGCCACGACTGGCATGGCGTTCTTTTCGCGGCGGCGGCGCTGGGTGCCTCTGACCTTGCGCACCGCGGCAAGCTCCTCTTCAAGCTTCTGTATCTTGCGGCGGATATGGCGGCGGTCCGTCTCCAGCTGGGTCTCGCCGGGGCCGCGGGTACCGATCGGCGATGAGCCGCCGGCCGCGGTCTGACGCACAAGGTGCGTCCA
This sequence comes from uncultured Eubacteriales bacterium, assembly GCA_900546515.1. Classification (GTDB taxonomy): domain Bacteria; phylum Bacillota; class Clostridia; order Oscillospirales; family Oscillospiraceae; genus Limivicinus. The sequence goes on from URDG01000011.1 coordinate 21,070, forward strand.
CATGCCGGTCAGGCGCGGCAGCAGGTATTTATACTGCGCAAGCTCGACCTGCAGCTGACCCTCGCGCGTCTGCGCACGCTGGGCAAATATATCCAGTATAAGCCCTGAACGGTCGAGCACCTTCACGCCGAGCTCCTCGCTCAGCACGCGCATCTGCGACGGAGAGAGCTCGTTGTCGAACACCGCAAGGTCGCAGTCGTTCATCTCGATAAGGCTCTTCAGCTCCTGCACCTTGCCGTCGCCGATGAAGCTGCGCGGCTCGGGCGTGGGGCGGTTCTGTATCATCATCGCCACTGCCTCGCCGCCGGCAGTCTCTACCAGCGCGGCGAGCTCCTCCATTGAGACCTCGGTGGAGCGTTCGTGCTCATCCATGCTTGCTGCGGCAAGCCCGGCGAGCACCGCGCGTTCTCTTTTTATTTCGGTGTTTTCTATGTTTATCAGTCCTTCTGCGTTGGATTGTGCCGTATTTTTATATTATACTTCATATCGTGCACTTTGAAAAGCACTTTCTGCCGCGGCTCAGGTCATAAAATGCCTGCCGCGCTTGCGGCGCGGCAGCTCTTCCTTCGCGTCTATGAGTATGATGTCGCTGCCGATGCGCACTATGCATTTCCACGGCAGAACATAGTCGTCCTCGCGGCCCAGCAGCCCGAACCACTTTGCCCGTCCGGGCGTTATGAGCGAGATTATACGTCCCTCGGCGTCGTCAAACTCCGCGTCGCACACATAGCCCAGCCTGAAGCCGGAGTGCACGTCGATGACTTCCTTGTAGCGCAGCTCTGAAAAATAGTTTATCACACAAAATCACCGCCTCCATATATTGATATGGGGGCGGCTGCTTGTATTATTCCGGGCTTTCCGCAGCGACGGAGGCCCTGCTTTTCGGGATCGAGATCGTAAGTATGAGCGAGTCCTCCGTCTCCTCGCGCTGCATGCCGGCGTTAATTCCGCCCTGTTTCATCAGATCTATGCTGCGCGAGAGCGTATTGAGGAAAACGCGCACATCCTTCAGCACGAAGGTGCGCTTATGTCCGGGGCTCTCCGGCGGCTCCGGCTCCTGCGGCCTGCTGAGCAGCGCGTCTATGTAGCTTTCGGCGGCGGCCACGTTGAGATCGTTGTCCACGATGTACTCCAACACCTCGCGCTGCCGGTTCGGGTTCCGGATGCGCAGCAGCGCGCGGCCATGGCGCTCGGTAAGCCCGTTTTCACGCAGCGCCGTCAGCACATCCTGCGGAAGCTTCAGCAGCCGCAGCTTGTTCGCCACGGCCGACTGCGACTTGCCGATGCGCCGCGCCGCCTCCTCCTGACTCATGCCGAACATGCTTATGAGCTGGCTTATCCCGTTTGCCTCCTCGATGAAATCCAGATCGCGCCGCTGTAGATTCTCAATGAGTGAGATGAGGCTGGCATCCTCCATATTCACGTCGATGAGTATGCACGGCACATCCCGAAGCCCCGCGAGCTTTGCCGCGCGCAGCCGCCTCTCGCCCGCGACGAGCTCATATTTTCCTCCGCGTGAGCGCACGGTGAGCGGGTTGAGTATGCCGTAGTTCCTTATACTGTCGCTGAGCTCCCTGAGTGAGGTCTCGTCGAATACCTTTCTCGGCTGCACCGGGCAGGGAGCTATGTCCTCGGTGCACAGATAAATAATGCCGCCCCGCCGCAGTCCGGGCCGGGTACGTAATGCCTGCATCACAGATCCTCCTTTATCTTGTTGCGTGCAAGCACAGCATACACTGTATCTTTCAAAAATACAGGCGAAACAAAGAGGCGGATCAGCGGAATCACGTCAAAAGCGTACCCGCGGCCCGGCCGCGGATACGCTTTTTTATCATGCTGCGCTTTATTCTGCCTTTTCAGTTTCTGCTTTCGGCACGGCGGGCTTTTCGATCTCAAGACGGCGGAAAGTCTCCGTATACGTCCTGAGCTTCTTTGCCAGACGCCTGTTCGCCGCGCCCGGCAGCATACGCCAGCGCCAGTTGCCCGAGGCAGTGCCGGGAGTATTCATTCTCGCGCTTGCGGGCAGCTCGAGCACGTCCTGCATCTGCATGACGAAAAGGTCGGAGGCCGTGGACATGCCCGTGCGGATCATGCCCCAGCACCAGCCCTCGTCGGACGTGATGTGCATATATCTCTCCGCAAACTGCCTGTCGTCCTTTCCCGTCGTCTCGAGCCAGCCGAGCACGGTGTCGTTGTCGTGCGTGCCGAGATAGCACACGCTGTTCCTCTCGCAGCGGTGCGGCAGGTAATCCGATTCGCCATGCGCGTCGAACGCGAACTCCATCACCTTCATTCCGGGCAGGCCGGAGTCGGACAGCAGCTTTTTCACGCCCGGAGTGATATAGCCAAGATCCTCGGCAATAAGGCGCAGGTCGCTGAACCACGAGGTCAGCACGCCGACGAGGTTCATGCCGGGGCCGGGCTTCCAGTGTCCGTTCTTCGCGGTCGTATCCCCGTAGGGCACGGCCCAGTAGCTCTCAAAGCCGCGGAAATGATCTATGCGGATTATATCATAAAGCTTCCTTGCGCCGTCTATGCGGCGTATCCACCAGCCGTAGCCGTCCGCCGCCATCGCGTCCCAGTCGTACAGCGGGTTGCCCCAGAGCTGGCCGTCCTCGGTGAACGCATCGGGCGGTACGCCCGCGACCTCGGTGGGCACATTGTTCCCGTCCAGCTGGAAAAACTGCGGATCGCTCCACACATCGGCGGAGTCGAGCGCGACATATATCGGAATATCGCCGATAAACTGCACGCCGTTGTCATGTGCGTAGGCGTGGAGCTTCTGCCACTGCTCATAGAAGAGGTATTGCAGGAAAACGTAGAAATCCACGTCGCCGCGCAGCTTTTCGCCGTACTCCCTGACGGCCTCCGGGCGGTGCGTGCGTATGGCCTCGTCCGGCCACTCCATCCAGCTCACCATGCCGAAGCTCGCTTTTACCGCCATGTACAGCGCATAATTTTCCACCCAGGCGTTTTTCCTGCGGAACTCCGCCGTCTCCGCCGCAAGGCGCTCCCCGCCGCGCTCAAACGCGCGCCGCAGTATCTTGAAACGGTTGTCGTATATTCTGCCGTAGTCCGTGCTCTGCTCATCCTCGCCCCAGTTTATCCCCTTGAGGTCGGCGCGCCTGAGCAGTCCGTCCGCTATCAGCATATCGAGGTCTATGAAATACGGGTTGCCGGCAAAGGTAGAAAACGAAGAATAGGGGCTGTCCCCGTAGCTCGTGGGGCCGAGTGGGAGCAGCTGCCAGTATTTCTGCCCGGCAGCCTTGAGAAAATCTACAAATTCATATGCGCACTTGCCCATGCTGCCTATGCCGTACTTTGACGGCAGAGCGCTCATGGACATGAGGATTCCGCTGCTGCGGTCCATGATAATCACCTGCTTTGAAAAAAATTGCATTTCTGACGCAGCGCCGCACTTTTCCGGAGATAATGCGGCGCTGTGACGATATATTTTATCCCTTTACAGCGCCCGCTGCAACACCTTTTATGATGTGCTTCTGGCAGGTCAGGTAAAACACGATGACAGGGATGATGCTCAGCATGATAAGCGCCATTGTCGCGCCCATATCGACCGAGCCGTAGCTGCCCTTGAGGTACTGGATATGTATGGGGATCGTCATATACTTCTTTCTGTCGAGAACGAGGTACGGCAGGAGGTAGTCGTTCCAGACCCACATGATCTCCAGCACGCCCACGGAGATGAGCGTCGGCTTGAGCATCGGCAGGACGACGGAGAAGAAAGTGCGGATAGGTCCGCAGCCGTCTATCGCGGCGGCCTCTTCTATCTCAAGCGGTATGCTCTTGACAAAGCCGGAGAACATGAACACCGCAAGACCCGCGCCGAAGCCGAGATATATCACCGGTATCGTCCAGGGGGCGTTGAGCTTCAGCGTATCCGCCGTCTTTGCGAGGTTGAACATGACCATCTGGAACGGGACGACCATAGAAAACACGCACAGATAGAAAACTATCTTGCTGAAGAGCGTACCCACGCGGGAGATGTACCACGCGGCCATCGACGTGCACAGAAGGATGAGCGCGGTCGAAACGACGGTGATGATAAGGCTGTACGCCACGGACTTTGCAAACGGATAGCTGCCGAAGGTCATGCCCTTGGCATAGTTTGCAAAGCCGACAAAGCTTTTCTCGTTAGGCATGGCGAAAGTCTCGGTATTGACGTAGGCATTCGCCTTGAAAGAGTTTACCAGCACAAGGAAGATCGGCATGAGGTAGAATACCGCAATAAATGCGAATATCACAGTCAGCACAAGCTTCTTTTTGTCGGTAGGATTGATTTTTTTCGTCTTGTTCATTACTGCTGCACCTCCTTGTTCTTGCTCGCCGTGAGCTGGAATATGCTTATCGCCGCGACAAGGACGAAGAACATCACTGCCTTTGCCTGACCGACGCCGCGGTTGGTGGTGCTGGCATAGAAGGAGTTATAGATATTCAGCGCCAGCATCTCTGTCGTTTTGAGCGTCTCGCCGCCGGACTGGATAAACGGCCGCCCTGCGGTGAGCGCAAGGTTCTGGTCAAAGAGCTTGAAAGAGTTCGTGAGCGTGAGGAACGTGCAGATGGTGATGGACGGCATGACGTTCGGTATCGTGACCTTCCACAGCGTCTGCCATGCGTTTGCACCGTCTATCCTCGCAGCCTCAAGTATATCCTCCGGCACGGCCTGCAGGCCCGCTATATATATTATCATCATATAGCCTATCTGCTGCCACGCCATCAGTATCTGCAATCCCCAGAAGCCGTATTCGGTCTTGAGGAGGATGGAGGTCCCGTAGCGCGAGAGGATGCCGTCGAATATCATCGCCCATATGTAGCCGAGCACGATGCCGCCGATGAGGTTCGGCATGAAGAAGACCGTTCTGAATATGTTCGTGCCCCTTATCCCCCTTGTCAGGGCGTAGGCTACGGCAAACGAGAGGATGTTGATCGCAAGCAGCGAAACTATTGCAAACAGCGCCGTATACCAGAAGGCGTGGAGGAACGTGCTGTCCTTAAAAGCGTTCACATAGTTGTCAAGGCCGATCCATGTCCACTTGCTCGTGGTCTTGAAGCGGCAGAAGGACAGGAATATGCCCTTTACGAACGGGTACAGGAAGCCCAGGCAGAAAGCCGCAAAGGTCGGCGCAAGAAATATGATGTACATTTTCTGTATCGGCCGGCGGATGAGCTTTGAGTTATGGGAAGCATTGTCCCTGTGCTTCCACTCTACGCCGTTGAGCACGCCTCCGATCAGCAGCAGACCCACGAGCGCGAGCGTTGTATTGTCCCACACGGGCAGCTTTTCCATCGTCTTTGCAAAGCTGACCAGTCCCCCGCTCACTCCCATGAGCTCGAGGATCTTGTCCATATCCCCCGAGACACTGAGCATGCCGACAAGCGTCATCAGCGCGCCGAGGATGATAACGATCGCTTTTGCGGCCGTACTGAGGCCGCCTTTCGCACTTTTGTTCATACGCATCTCCCCCTTGTAAATTTTATTCTCAAAGAGACCTGCGGCTGGCCCCGCACTTTTCCGGAGCTACCCGCAGAGCTCTTTTCCGCTGCATTCCCTGCGTCAGCGGCGCACGATACGTCTGCCGCGCCGCCTTAAACGTGAGGGCGAGCGGTAAAGCTCGCCCTCATCAAGGTACAAGTTACTTATTTGCCGTACAGAGCACCTTATCAGGAGCGCTCGTTTGCGTACTGGGTCGCCCAGCCGTCAACAAACGCGGAGACAACAGCGTCCCAATCGCCGGTGCCGGCGGTGTACTGGCCGAGTGCGTCAACAACAGCTGCGCGCCAGTCATCGACTGCGGGAGTGTAGTTGAATGCCCAGGTCACAACGTATTTGCCCTCAGCGGTGAGATCGTTTGCATCTGCAAAGAATACGTTCTCAGGAGTCTTTGCAGACTTGAAGGGGCAGGGGCCAAACTGCTCTGCGAGCAGAGTGGTGCCTTCGTCGGAGGTGACGACCCACTTCATGAAGTCGAGAGTAGCCTGAATGTCGGCCTCGTCTGCCTCAGCATTGACTGCCCAGCAGTTCTCGGTGCCGGAGCACAGGCCGGCATCCTCTTCACCCTCAACACCGCAGTAGATGGGGATCATCTGGAGGTTTGCAGGATCCATGCCGAAGTTGCCGACAAGGTTGGAGTACTCCCAGGAACCGTTCTGATAGAACACGGCCTCGCCGTTGCCGAACTCGGCCTCGGAAGCGTCGCCGGTAGCGGCGAGCAGGTCAGCGCCGGTGGTTGCGGAATCGGTGGTGTACAGATCCCAGATAGCCTTGAAGTTGTCGAGGTAAGCGCCGGTGATGGTGGCGGGCTTAGAGGTCACGCCGTCATCGCGGAACTCATAGTACAGAGGCATATTTGCAAGGTGGCCGGAGAAGCGCCAGCTGGAGGAGCCGTCCAGACCTGCGGAGGAGAATGCATCGAAGCCGAGCTCGGAAGCGCGGGCGTGGATGTCGTCAGCAACAGCCTTGAGAGACTCGAAGTTGGTGATCTCGTCGATGCTGTGGCCGGCCTGCTCGAGGAGAGCCTTGTTGACGATGATGCCGAAGCACTCGTAGCAGTAGCCGATGGAGTAGGTGAAGCCGTCGTCGCCGACCATGTCGAAGGCGTGGGTGGTCATCTCGTTCCACACGTCGGTGTTGGTCAGATCGTAGCAGTACTCACCCCAGGTGTCGACTGCGCCCTGGTTGCCGACCTGGAACATGGTGGGAGCTTCGCTCTTGTCCATCTCGGCGGTGAGGGTCTCCTGATAGGTGCCGGAAGCCGCGGTGACGATCTTCACGGGGACGCCGGTCTGCTCGGTGTAGGTCTTGGCAAGGGTCTGCCAGGCCTCATCGGACTCGGGCTTGAAGTTGAGGTAGTAAACGGAACCTTCCGCTGCGGGAGCTTCCTCGGCGGGAGCCTCGGTCGCAGCGTCTGCTGCGGGTGCCTCGGTGGCTGCGGGAGCCGCGGAAGAGCCGCATGCGCACAGTGCAAAGATCATGCACAGTGCAAGAAGCATTGCAAGAATCTTTTTCATTTGGTAGTTTCTCCTTTTCAGAATTTTTCCCGTTTTCAGGCGGACCATCCGCCCGCGCGGGTATGGTATCTTCACATCGCAGCGCGATGAGAAAATCATGTTTGCGTCTCAGCCGTCTATCCGCCGGACTGATGCGCCCGGCCGGATGCTTGCCGCGGCGCAGAGGTGGCGGGACTTGACCTTCCCGTCGAGCATATCCAGCAGAATGCACACGCTCTCGCGCCCCATTTCCTCTGCCGGCTGCACGAGCGTCGTCAGCGTCGGCGAGACATATTCGGACACGCTCAGTCCGTCTATGGCGATGACCGACACGTCCTCGGGGACTCGCTTTCCCCTGTCCTCAAGAGCCTTCATTGCGGCGATGGCCGTGGTATCGGACAGCATGAAAAGTCCCGTGAACTCCGCGCCGCCGTCGACCATTCTGCACACGCCGTCATAGCTCTCTTTCATATCAAAGCAGCCGCCCGTCTCCGCGACGAGCGCCGCATCGTACTCAATGCCGTGGTCTTTCAGCGCAGCCCTGTAGCCGTTGAAGCGCAGCTCGCTCACCGAGCGGTCGCTGCAGCTCGGCACTACCGCCGCAATGCGCCTGTGGCCAAGCTCTATGAGCATTTCAACAGCCCTGTAGGCCGTCATATAGTCGTCTATCGAAACGGAGGAATAATCGTCCTCCCCGAGATCGCCGAAGCAGTTTGTGTAGGAGCAGCAGACATACGGCACGCCCACGAGTGAAAGCTCCGAAGGCGTGTAATCAAAACGCCCGCCGAGGAACAGCAGGCCGCGCAGCTTCTTTTCCCGTTCGAGTATCGCGCCGGCCTTGACCTCGTCTGCGTCGGAGTCTATGAAATGCAGCACCATCGTGTAGCCGCTGCGCTCTATCTCGCGCGAAACGGTCTTGAGCATTTCGGCAAAGAAAAGATTCCCCGTGCCGCGGACTATAACGCCTATTGAATCGGAGCGGCTGCGCACAAGGTCGCGTGCGCTGTTATTTGGGATATAGCCCTTGTCCTCAACGACGCCGAGCACTCTGCGCCGTACATCCTCGCTCACGTCCGGGCGGTTGTTCAGCACACGGGATACCGTGCTCACGCTCACTCCGCAGGCCTTTGCTATATCCTTTATCGTCATGCTGTTCCTCCCCGAGGTCAGCTTCTCCGAAATCGTCCTCGGCAACGTTTCCGGTAACGTTTTCAGTTCCTCTGTGACTAATATTAGCAAGCATTTATTGCAAAGTCAACAAAACTGTGACGAACGCCTGCATTTTTGGAGCAATGCCCAAATTCTGCTGTCATTTTTTGAACAAAATCACAACAGAAATCGCGGACCGGCGTGTTGCGGTCCGCGATTTTCAGCATAATATCAAATTTTAATCCACCACGTCGATGTCCAGGCCGAGCTCGCGCGGGAGAAAGCGCGGGCAGACGTTCTCCGATACGGTTATGACCGATGACGCCAGCTGCGTGCCGATCTGCACGGCCTCGCGCATCGTCTTTCCGTAGGTCAGTCCTATCGCAACTCCGGCGCAGAACGCGTCGCCCGCGCCGGTGGTGTCCCTTACCTTGACGCGGCGTGCGGGATAGACGCCCTTGTCGCCGTGCATGTCGGCATATACCGCGCCGCGGCTGCCAAGCGTGACGACCATTGCCGGTATACGCGCGCTGACAACTCTCTTGGACAGCTCTTCGCACAGCTCCTCGGGCTCCAGCTCCTGCATGTCGCTTACAAACAGGATGTCCGCCTCCTCGGCATTGCACACGAAGCAGTCTATGGACTGGAGAAAATCGCGCCGCTGCGAGGCTATGCTCATATTTGCCACGACTGCATACACGCGCTTATGATACTTCTCCGCGTATTTGAATACGCTCTTGATGATCTCCTTGTCGAGGTCGATCTCCAGCACGATGCTGTCGCAGTCGGCAAATATCTCGTCGCCCCGCTCCTCGATCATCTGCGCCAGCGCATCCATCGCCGGCCGCTTGGATATGGAGGCGACAATGTCGCCGGTCTCGTCGAACACCGCGAGCCACATGCCCATGCTGTCAGGCACCGTGAGAACGCAGCTTGTGTCAACCTTGTGGTTTTTCAGCTTGCGCAGGACCTCCGCGCCCTCCGCGCTGTCATCCACCATGCTCACAAAGCGCGGGCGCAGCTCCACATTCGCAATATCCTCCGCGACATTACGGCCCACGCCGCCGTGCACGGTCTCGACCCTGCCGGCATTGCGGCCTCCGGGAATATAATTGTCATCCGGGAAGCCCTTTATATCCACAAAAACGGTGCCGATCACAACTATAGCCATATCTCCGACCTCTTTCTATGTAATAGATAGATTATACCCTATTGCGCCGCCCGGCGCAAGCTTGCTCTACAGACTTGGCACCGGCGTGTCGTTCAGGCGCTTTTTCCGCTGCTTCCAGTCCGGCATGAGCCGCGTCATATCGGCGTGGAAGGCCGGTGAATGATCCGGATGCAGAAAGTGGCAGAACTCATGCACCACTACGTATTCTATGCACTCCGCGTCTGCGTGGACAAGCCCGGTGTTGAACGTCAATATGCCGCGCATGGGCTGGCAGCTCCCCCACCGGCTCGTCATGCGGCGGAATTTTATCTCCGGCCATGCGACGCCCGCGCGCTCAAACACGGGGTATACGCGCTTGCAGCAATCCGTCACCGCCTGAATGCACTGCTCCCTGAGCCATTTGTCGAGCGTTCTCTGCCGCAGCCCGGCATTCTCCGGCTCCTTCAGTGTGATGATCACCGCGCCGCCGGCATACTGCACCCCGTTTCCGGCGCCCTGCCGCACGTATATCGGGCAGTTCCTACCGAAAAGACGCACGGCGCGCCCCTCCGCGCAGTCGCGCAGCTTTTCCATCCGCTCTCCGGCGCGCCGCCGGTGCTCGAGAATATAGTCCGCGTTTGAAAGGATGAGCCGGTCTATCGCCGGCTGCGGCACTCCGCGCGCGGCGGAGACGTATATGCTGCCGTCGGGCCGGATGCGCAGATTTATATTTTTGACGCGCTTGCGCTCCAGCGTATATTCTACCCGCTCCCCGCGGAGCGTGATCTCCTTCTGCATTCTCTCAGCAGAGCGTGGCGTAAAGCAGCGCCTTTATCGTGTGCATGCGGTTTTCGGCCTCATCAAACACGACGGACTGCTTTGATCCGAACACCTCGTCCGTTACCTCCAGCTCGCTCATTCCGAAGCGTTCGGCTATCTTAGCGCCGGTCTCGGTGTTTTCATCGTGGTACGCCGGAAGGCAGTGCATGAATATTGCCTCAGGTTTCGCGTTCGCCATGACCCCGGCGTTTACCTGATACGGCCGCAGCAGGCGGATGCGCTCTGCCCAGACCGAGTCCGGCTCGCCCATGGACACCCATGTGTCCGTGCATATGACGTCCGCGCCGGAGCTGCCCCCCTGCACGTCCTCCGTGAGCCTCACAGAGCCGCCGGTCTCCTCCGCCGCCGCGCGCGCTTTCTCAACAAGCCATTCCGCCGGGAACAGCTCATGCGGGGCGCAGGCCGTGAAGTTTATACCCATTTTCGCGCACGCGACCATGAGCGAGTTGCCCATGTTGCTGCGCGCGTCGCCCATATATGTGAAGTTCAGCCCCTTGAGCCGTCCGAGCTTTTCCTCCATCGTCAGAAGATCCGCAAGCATCTGCGTGGGGTGGAACTGATCGGTCAGTCCGTTCCAGACAGGCACGCCCGAATACTCCGCCAGCGTCTCTGCGGTCGACTGCGCAAACCCTCTGTATTCTATGCCGTCATACATGCGGCCCAGCACGCGCGCCGTATCGGCGGCGCTCTCCTTTTTCCCCATCTGCGAGGTGCCCGGCCCGATATATGTCACGCCGAGGCCGAGATCCATACCGGCCACCTCAAAGGCGCAGCGCGTGCGCGTGGAGGTTTTTTCAAAGATCAGCACAATATTTTTGCCCTCAAGGTACCTGTGCGGCACACCGCAGCGCTTGAGCCGCTTGAACTCAGCCGCCGTGTCCAGCAGATAACGTATCTCCTCCGGCGTATAGTCGAGCAGCGTGAGCATGCTTCTTCCCCTTATATTGACCATTATGATCCATTCCCCTTCCGGCGCATATATTTTCGTGCACAGGCATCGGCTCTGTTTGAGCGCGCTGTCCGCTTTTCTGTATTCTACACGCAAACGGCATATTTGTCCAATACATTGTCCGACGCAAAAGCCGGCCCGGGAATATTCCCGAGCCGGCCGGACTGCTTATTCTGCGGTCAGACGATCCTCTTGTCTCTGACCTGAGCGTCGTAGTGCTTGTTGAGAAGCGGCCTGACGACATAATATATGAGCTTGTTCTCGCCGTTGAACATATACAGCGCGAAAGTCGCCACGAAGCCGATGAAGCCTATAAGTATAAGCTTGCCGATGAGCTTCATGAGGAAGCCGAAGAATTTCTTCATATTTCAGACCTTTCCTTTCCTATCAGTATGCCATGGAATCGTCAAACTCCACGATGGTCGGGTCAAGCGGCTTCTCGTTGAGAACGACGGACATGTAATTATTGACGCAGTTTCTCATATCCTGACGGGAGACGGTGCGGCAGTCCTCAAGGTCATGCTCGATGAAGATGAAGTGGAAGCCGAGGTCGCGCGCCTGCTCCTCCATGACCGCGTGAACGCCGAGCATACCCTTGCAGGCGATGTTGTCGTTCATGAGCACCATGTCGCAGTCGAAGTTCTTCGCCCACTCCCAGATGGCGTTGACGTTCTCCCAGCCGCCGACGGCGTGGTGGCGCATCGTCGCCTTTTCCGAGAACAGCGCCAGATCCTTTATCGCCTGCTCGGGGTCGGTGGTGCTTATCATGTTGTGCCCCATGGTGGAGTCCATGTTCAGCACGATGTTGATGCCCCAGCAGTTCTGTATCCATGTCGGGAAGTCGGTGTAATACACGGCGGACGGGCCCCACAGAAACGCGCGGTGGCGCGTCTTGCCGCCGAACGGCTCGTACCTCTCCTCATACGCCTTTCGCATGATCTTGATGACCTTGCGATCGACCTTGTTGAAGTACGGGTCGGTGCCGTTGACGGAAGCCCATGAGTACAGGCGGTAGAGCGTCTCGGCGATGCCGACGAGCGCGGAATACTTCGTTTTGAAGATGTCCCACTTCTCCAGCTCTATGGTGTTCTGCTCGTTCATCAGCTCCGCGTACTTGAACAGCTCGTTCCAGTCGTACTTCACGCCGTACTCGCGCTCGATGAACGCGATGGCGTCCTTGAGCATCTGCGTGGAGTAGGGGTGCGCCTCCGGCTCGTTGTGGCGCATGGCGAGCGTTACCGGAAAGTCCGGCAGATCGACGCGGCGGCGCTGGAACATAGAGGTCGCCTCGGACGCGTTGCAGGGCATATTCGTCGTCACGAACGCCTTGCCTATCAGCGGGAAAGCGTCGTCTATGGCGACGCCGGTCTCCGCCGCGCAGCGCGAGCACACGTCGGCGGGAAGCCCGTAGGACTCCGCCACGTCTATGTAGTACGGCTCTATATGCTGGTCAACGTCGCATATGATGAACTCCGGCAGGGTCTGGAGCGGGAACGGGATGAGCCCCTTGAAGCCCATGAGAAACAGCGGGGGCAGCACCTCGTCAAAGGGGATGAACTTGTCCGTCAGAGGTCCGCCGCCCAAGCGCCTGTCGTTTGCCAGCACCATGGCGATGCGCTTGGTGAGGCTCTGCACGATGGCGTGCATATTCGCGTGCGCGATGCGCAGCTCGTAGCCGCGATAGCCCTCAAAGAGGCGGTCGATGAACATGAACGTGCCCAGGTACGAGCCCATCCAGCGGTACTCCCAGAAGCCCTTCAGGCACGGGATGGGCGCGGAGGCGACCATCTGCACCATGCTCAGAAGGTTATTGAGCCACTGGGTGTAATCGAAAAACGTGTCCTTTACGCCGCGCCACTCGCGCCATTTGGCAACGCCGGTCTTGTCGTAGTAGCGGCTGCGCTGACCGCCCACGCCGTGCTCCGCCTGCCAGATGGGGTCAAAGCGTTCGAGCTTTTTGTCTATGGAAGCGATAAGCTGATCTGTAATTTTCATCCTCACTTACCTCCCTGAATGTTCTTGATCTCCAGCGCTTCGATGAACGCCTGGAAGCGGGTGCGGAGCTGTCCGACTGCGCCGAGAGCGTATTCCTTCTCTATCGTGCAGCAGGGGATGTTCAGCTCGTTTATGAAGATGTGGGAGGCCAGAACCTTCTCGTAGCTCCAGAACTCGCAGAACTTCATGTTCTCATAGATCACGCCGTCAGCCTTGAATTCCTTTATAAGGTGCTGGATCTCGGCATGGCGCTGATCGATCTTCATTCCGTCCATGAAGCGCGCGCACTGGCTGACCTCGAGATAGTGGCGGCAGATGGCGTCGAACGCGCTCTCGCCGTCGCGGATCTCTATCTGCTCGCGCCCGGGGATAGAGCCGAAGCAGTACCTGTCCGCCACGACCATCGCGCCGCAGCTCTCGATGAGCTTGGTGAAGTCGGGATCGTCAATCTCCGAGCCGACGAGCGTCACCCTCGCGCGGAACGGGAACTTCTCCTCCGGCTCGCGGGTCTTTATCTCCTCAAGCGTCTCTTCGAGGTAGGGCTTGATGAGATAGTGCGGGCAGACCTGGCTCACAAGCTGGATAACGTGGAACTCATAGCCGGTGATGGGCGGATTGTCGAGCTTGCGGAAATCGCCGATCTCGGTGATGATGCGGCTGAGCTCGTTGTGGTCGGCGATAGCGGCGCGCATCGCGTCCTCGGACACGTCAACGCCGCGCTCGGCGAGCTTGTCCACGACCTTGTGCTTGAGCTCGACCTTGTAGTAATCGAGGTTCGTCTTGTCGCCCTTCATGGGAGGGTCAAAGATGGTGAGGAAGAACTTGTCGTTCTTCACGGGGTGGATGAGGTCAAAGTGCGTCTCCATACGCTCCATCGCGGCGCAGCACTCGCAGCCGAACAGAGCCTCGAGATAGTTGTAGCCGCCCTCGATCGCGCGCTCAAGGATGGAGCGGACATAGGGGCAGGTGCGGGTGGTCATGTAGTAGTTTGCCAGATCCGTGGAAGTGCAGCGTGGGGCGCGCAGGCGGCTGGAGAAGCAGCCGGGCAGATTGAGAAGCGGCTCGGGAACGTAGAAGCAGTTGTAGCCGAGCGCGTGCCTGCCCTCTTCGACGGCCTTCGTCACAAGCTCGTTCTGCGCATCCTGAAGCAGATTCTCAAAGTAGATAAGATGCTTTAGATCTTTCAAGCGATACACCTCTTTAAATAAATTCATTCAGACTCCGGGAATACCGGCGTCCTTATAAGTTCGCTTACTAAAATGTTAACACATTGTGACTTGAACGTCAAGAATCTATCACGCGTTTTTTTAGCCAAATTTGGCTATTTGTCAAAACTTCGCTCTCTTTTAACGCTCTATGTGATATAAGGTACACAAAGCGCCCGGCGTTTTGACCGCTTTCGGCTCTCCGCAGAAAATTTACCTGTGATTCACAACTATTCTCTTGCCCTTTTTGAAGAAAGATGGTAAGCTGTATTAAACAGCAATTATAATACCGGCGAAGGATCATATGCTCAGGCAGCCGGCACCGGTATAAAAAATATAAAAAAGGAGCGTGGTCGAAATGGTCAAGCTTATTATGGGTCTGAAAGGATCCGGGAAGACGAAGAAACTGGTCGATCTTGTCCGCGGCGCAGTGGATGAGGGGAACGGCGACGTTGTCGTCATAGAAAAAGAGCGCAAGCTCACATATGATATTCCGTATCAGGCACGTCTTATCGACGCCGGTTCATACGACATCGGCACATATGAATTTCTCAAGGGTCTTATCTGCGGCATACATGCCGGCAACTATGACATAACCCATTTCTACATAGATAATTTCTACAAGCTCGTTGACGACGATTCCACCGGCGCACTCGTCGCTTTCGTGACATGGCTGGACAAATTCTCCGAGGACGAAAAGATCGAGTTCTACATCAGCATCTCCGCCGATCCGGAGGCCGTCCCCGATACTCTGAAAAAGTATATTATCTGATCCGACAGATCTGTTATAATGTTATAATAAGACAAGGGCAGCTGCGTTTGCAGCTGCCCTTGTCTTTATTCGATTTCCCTGTACATCGCCGGGGCGTCGGCCTTCCCGGCCGTCTCGCTTATCTGCGTGACCTCGACCTTGAGGCTGCGCTGGCCGAAAGCGATTTCTATAACGTCCCCCAGCTTCACCTGATAGCTGGCCTTCACCTGCCGCCCGTTCACGGTGACTCTGTCCCCGTCGCACGCCTCGTTTGCGACCGTGCGGCGTTTAATCAGCCGGGAGACCTTCAGATACTTGTCAAGTCTCATTCTGACCTCGCTTTATATAAAAAGGGCAGCGCGCCGATCTGGTCTGCGCCGCTGCCTTCAGCTCACTTACTTTGCAACTGCATCCTTGAGAGCCTTGCCGACCTTGAAGGACGGAACGCGGCTTGCAGGGATCTCGATCTCTTCCTTGGTTCTGGGGTTGCGGCCGATGCGGGCGCCGCGCTCCTTGACCTCGAAGGTGCCGAAGCCGACGAGCTGGACCTTATCGCCCTCTGCGAGAGCTGCGGTGATGGACTCAAAAACTGCATTGACGGTCTTTTCGCTGTCTTTCTTGGACATGCCGGCCTTTTCTGCAACGGCGGCTATAAGTTCGGTTTTATTCATTACAATTCCTCCTAAAGATATGGCATCTGCCATGATATGATGAGTCTGCCCGGAAAACGGTCAGAATACTCATTTTTTCACACCGTGCTGCGGAGCCTCCGCAGACGCAACATGTAGAATCTAGCACAACTTGCGGTTAATATCAAGAGCAAATTATCCGGAACACGGTATTTTTTGAAAAAAAGCGGCGTTTTTATCTGATTCTCAGGAGCCGGCGTATCTTTTCTCCGCCCGGAATAAGCTCCAGATCCTCCGCGGTAACGGCCCTGAAGCAGACTGCGCATGCGGCATACACCACAACTGCGGCCAGCACTGCGATCATCATGCACAGCGTCATGCCGCTCCAGCTTCCTGCGCCGATGAAGCGCGCGCACAGTCCGTATGCCGCCCATGCCGCCGCGCCCATCACAAGGCTCGCCGTGAGCGGACGCACGAACACCTTCGCAAGACGCGGCCTGTCGTCGAGCGCGCGGCACATGAACGCATAGTTCATCCCCGCCATCACCACATAGCTCACGAGCGTACCGACCGGCGCGCCGTAGATGTTTATCTCAGGCCGCGCGACCAGAAACCAGTTGGTTATGATCTTTACCACGCCGCCGGAGATCATCGTCAGCATAGTCAGCCTCTCATGGCCGGAGGCCTGAAGGACCGCGTTTTCCATGAGCACTATGCACACAAAGAAGCTTGCCGCGCCCATCAAGCTCAGAAGCCCAGGTCCGGCGGCATTGCTGTTGGGATAGAGCACATTCATTATGGGGCCCGACAGGACCATGAGCCCGACTCCCATCGGCATGCTCACGACGGCGGAGATGCGCATGGAATCCTCCGAGATCTTTGCGCCCTCGCTGTGCGCCTTTCTCGCTATCGCGCCGGAAATCGCCGGAACGATGGCAATAGTCAGCGGAGTTATAAACGCGGCGGGGAGATTGAACAGGGTCTGCGCCTTGCCGTAGACCCCGTACAGCACCTTGGCCTGATAGTAGCTGAATCCGGCGGCGGATTGCAGCCGGTTCATGCACAGCTTGGAGTCGATGCTGTTGAGTATGGCCATTATGCACGCGCCGAAGGATATGGGTATGCCTATCGTAAGTATATCCTTTACGATCTTTCGGGTGGAGTCCACGGTGTCGTCATCCTCCGGCGTGTCGTTTATGTCGACGATGCCCGCGGAATACGGTGCGGCAAGTATGTCGTAGTTTCTGCGCTTGTAGACGATCATATACAGCAGGGATACGACAGAGCCGATGGACACGCCGAGTATGGCGCCGGCGGAGCCCGCGGGCCGTCCAAGTCCCGCTTTCATGGCAAGAGATGCGATTATAAGGCCGGATATGACCTTGAACAGCACCTCCAGCACCTCGTCGACCGTGGTGGGTATCATATTGCCGTTGCCCTGGCAATAGCCGCGGTAGGCCGAGACAAGGCACACCAGAAGTATCGCCGGGCTCATCGCCTTTATGCTTAGCGCCGCATCGGGGTTTTCAAGATACTCCGACGCGAGCCAGTCCGGGAAGAGGAACATGATGCCGGCAAACACGAGGCCTATGATGAAGAACGTCCGCCGCGCGACGCGGAAGGTCTTCTCCTCCTGCTTTGCTCTGCCGTTTGCGTCGGCCTCGGCCACAAGCCTCGACAGCGCAACCGGCAGGCCGGACGTTGCGAGCGTAAAGAAGATGAAATATATACTGTAGGCTCCCTGAAACATCGAGTAGCCCTCGTCGCCGAGTATGTTTCCGAGAGGGATCTTATATATGAAGCCCAGTACTTTCATTATTATAACGCCGACGGTGAGGATCGCCGCGCCGCCCATATAATTCTGGCTTTTTCTGCTTGCCATTGCTCTCCTCCTTGTTGGGATCACAGATATAAAGGTACTATATACTTACAATCCCGAAAAATCAAGCTTTTGGCGTCAGGTCACAGGCGGCTGAGTATGTCGCGCGCGACATATACGCCGCTTGCGGATGCATGAGACAGGGAGTGCGTCACGCCGGAACCGTCGCCTATGACATAGAGGCCCTCGGACTTCGTCTGGAGCCTGCTGTCAAGCTCTACCTCCATGTTGTAGAACTTGACCTCGACGCCGTAGAGCAGCGTATCGTCGTTTGCCGTGCCCGGCGCTATCTTGTCGAGCGCGTAGATCATCTCGATGATGCCGTCGAGTATGCGCTTTGGAATAACAAGGCTCAGGTCGCCGGGAGTCGCCGCGAGCGTCGGGGTGACGAAGTTCTCCTCGATCCTGCGCACGGTGCTGCGGCGTCCGCGCACGAGATCGCCGAAGCGCTGAACCATCACGCCGCCGCCGAGCATGTTGGACAGGCGCGCGATGCTCTCGCCGTAGCCGTTGGAGTCCTTGAACGGCTCGGAAAAATGCTTGCTGACGAGAAGCGCGAAGTTCGTGTTCTCCGTGTGTTTGGACTTGTCCTCATAGCTGTGGCCGTTGACGGTGACAATGCCGTTGGTGTTCTCGTTGACTACAACGCCGTTCGGATTCATGCAGAACGTGCGCACAAGATCCTCGAATTTCTCCGTGCGGTATACGATCTTGCTCTCATAGAGCTTGTCGGTCAGGTGCTTGAATACCTCTGCGGGCAGCTCCACGCGCACGCCGATGTCGACCCGGTTGGACTTTGTGTTGATGCCGAGGCTGTCGCACACGCCCTCCAGCCACTTGCTGCCGCTCCTGCCGACGGAGACGATGCAGTCGGTGCAGGTATAGCTCTCGTTTCCCGCATGGATAATATATCCCTCGCCGGTCTTTTCGATGCCGCTGACTGCGGTGTTGAAGTGGAAATCGACCTTGTCCTTCAGCTCGTCATAAATATTCCCGAGCACGACGTAGTTTATATCCGTGCCGAGGTGGCGCACCTGCGCGTCCAGAAGATGCAGGCCGTTTTCAAGGCACATGCGCTTTATCTCGGTGTTGGCGGTGGAATAGAGCTTCGTGCCCTCTCCGCCGTGGCGGAGGTTGATGCCGTCGACATACTTCATCAGCTCTATCGCCTGCTCCTTGCCGACATACTCATAGAGGGTGCCGCCGAACTGGTTTGTGATATTGTATTTTCCGTCGGAAAATGCGCCCGCGCCGCCGAAGCCGCTCATGATATTGCACACGGGGCACTTTGCGCAGGTCTTCACCTTTTTCCCGTCTATCGGGCAGCGGCGCTTATCCAGCGGGCGTCCGAGCTCGAACACGGCGATCTTCAGTCCCTTATCCGCCTGCGCGAGTTCATAGGCGGAGAAAATACCGCCGGGGCCTGCGCCGATAATGATCACATCATAATTTGTCATTGTATATCTCCTCCGATATTCTGCCGGGGTGCGGCATGTTTTTCAAAGCCAAAAAGCTTCGCGCTCCCATTCGGGGAACACGAAGCTCAAAAATGTATCCTCAGCTAATTTACTACAAGCCCGGTGATAAGTCAAGTGAACGTTGTGTGAATATATGAATCTTGTTGCCTTTATTTAGAATTTGCGATATACTGATTATGATAAAGCATAATTCCTCCGTTTTGTGAAAGGTCATTGCAGATATGTACCGCGAAAAGCTAGAATTCAAAAAGTATTATTTTTGTCTCTATGTACTCCTATTCTTCTTTATATGGCTTGCTGCCCAGATTCCATATACTCACGATGACTGGGACTGGGGAATAGACCTCGGTATGCAGCAGTTTCTTTATGCCACCGTAAACAGCCGCTACTCCGGCAATCTGCTTGAAGTCATTCTTACTCGCAGCGAATTTGCCAAAAATGCTGTAATGGGATTTACCTTCTTTGCCTTACCGTTGGCCGCCGTATTGCTCATCCCTCGCACTGACAATTTCAAAAACTCAGATACTTTTATTCTGGTTACTGTCTCATATATGCTTTTTCTCTCCATCGGTAAAAATATGTGGTGCGAAACAAACGGTTGGATCGCTGGCTTTTCAAATTACACTTTTTCCGTTCTGGTTCTTTCTGCTTTCTTGAAGCAGGTACAGCATGTTGCCACTCAAAGCACTGTCGGGCAGTATCCCAGCATCCCACGCGCATTGATAGTTTTTATTACTGTGCTCGCCCTCCAAATGTTTCTAGAAAACTTAACTCTTTTTGTTCTCCTCTTTTGCTGTTTGCTACTCGTTTTCTCTCTGCGGCACAATCGCTGCATTGCATTCTCCGCCTCTGCATTACTTGCTTCAATCATAGGGGCCGTTCTTATGTTCAGCTCCTCTATTTACAGTACGCTTCTCTCTTCCGGTCAAGCCGTGGATGGATACAGGCAGCTGACTTTCCGTGCAGGCTCGGGAATTTTGTATTTTGTCCTCTCAATAACAAGAAATATTGCCACAAGAATTATCCCTCCTCTTTATATAGGATGCTATCTGCACTGCATAATCCTTTTAGCGGCACTGCTCGCTCTTGCCTGCGTGCATACCACCTTATATAAAAATTTCTATATACTGCTCGACATTGTCTGTATATCCGTTTTCGCCGCTGAGTTTTTTGGGATGAGCAAGTTGCTTGACTCCCTCAACCATCGCATCGCCGTAGCATTGATTGCACTCTTTTCTGTGTTTTTCTTTGCTGTGGTTTTTATGCAGCTCCAGCATTTATTGAAGCCTTATAAGTCGCTTCAGATTTGGGCATTAATCTTCTGGCTTGCACCACCCATCATAGTTTTCCCAATGGCCGCCGTGAACACCATTGGCGTTCGTACATTCTACACTTCACTCTTCTTCATTTCACTTGTTATTCTCGCAGTCAGCAGTGCTCTTCTCTCTGAATGCACAACTAAGCTGAGATGTTCTTTGCTGGCTGGCTCTGTTGTTGTCATACTCGCACTTATTATTCACTTTTCCATAGTTTATAACGCAATCGGTCAAATAAAACGTCAACGTGATGAGATTATATCTGTCTCCGTTGAGAGTGAGGCCTCCGTGATTGTCCTGCCTAATTTTCCATATGAGAGTTATTTGCACGGTGCAAACCCAGTCGGCGAGGAAAAGATGGTATATTTCAAGGATTTCTACGGAATTCCGCAGAAATCGACTGTCATATTCCTTGATTAGGTATTTATTGCAAGGAGGCAACTCATACATGGATAAAAGTAGAAAGCAGTCCATATATATATTGTGGTGATCATGGTGTTCATGATCGCGCTGACCCGCGGGCTCACGATCTCTCATAATATGGAGCTGCATTCGGATGAGCACGTCTTCTTCACCGCCGCGCAGAGCCTCAAGGGCTATATCTCCGGCTCGTCCCCGATATATGAGGAGGTAAAGGAGTACCCCGAGGGCGCGATCGTGCTGCAAGTCCCGTTTCATATCCTCACGGCGATAATAAACCGCCTCGCCGGGGCGGATATATCCCCGCGCCTCAGCGGGCGCGTCGCCGCTGTGTTTTATTTCACCGTCGGCGCAGTGCTCGGCTGTGTGGTTTTTCACCGCTTCTTCTCCAAAAAGCCGCTTCCGCTCGCCGTGTACGCCGCCGTTGTCGTGTTCTCTCTCATACATATCGAACAGTCCCGCTACGGTACCGGGGACGCGATCTCTTTCGCGCTGCTCATGGCGGTCATATTTCTCACCGCCTCCGCGCTGACGGCGGAAAAGCATGCTTTTTTGCGGCTGCTCTCCGCGTTTTTCTTGTGCGGCACCCTCAGCGCAGTGAAATACCCGCTCATCTACTTTTCCGTCATCCCCATCTTCGGCTGTGTAATGCTGCTGCGGCGCACACAGTGCGGCGGCAAAAAAGCTGCCGTCATCGCCGCGGCGATCGTGCTTGTGTATCTCGGCTTTGCTGTTGTATCTCCCAAGGCGGCGTTTCATCCGTCATATATCATACGCGCTTCCACGCGCGAGCTCGGCGCGTATCTCAGCACAGGCATATCACGGCTGACGCTGCTTTGGATAAACTTCATGTGCGTCACGACCTATTCCATGCTCTATTCCGGTCTGCCGCTCATGCCGGTGTTTTTCGTGCTCAGCGCGCGCCGCGCGTGGAAGCAGAACACCACGGAGCCTGTTGAGCTGCTGTTCGGGCGCGTTTTGCCGGTCGTCATCGCCGTTTTCTTTGCGTATAATCTGTCCGCATCGTTCCTCGCCATGCGCTCGTTCTACCCGTTCTTTTTCCTTACAGACCTCTACGCCGCCGCATATATCGGCTCCTGGCTGGAATCCGCCGGAGCAAAGCGTCTTATTGCCGGCGTCCTGATGCTCATAATGAGTGTCCGCGGCATATGGCTCATCGCCGCCCTTACCGACAACTCCGACAGCAAGCGTATGGAAGATATGATAAACAATACGGTCAGCGACAATTGGAATACTACTACCCTGCTTTCTGGTTTCATGATATATCCTGATGGGCTATACGACTTTCCAAATGTCCACGTCATTAATATCAGCGACGATCGCTTTTCATCACAAGATAAAATGTGTCTGCACAATGGTGAGCTTTTTATTTCCGGCGCACGTGACCACGGAATAAGCTCATTTCAATTCGCCTTTGTCCCGTTTGACAGCATTTCCGGTACGGATGAGTACACCTGGGTCAAGTTTGCTGAAGTAAACGCGGAATACTGTGTCGGCAGACTATACCCGGAATATTATTACTATCTCTTTGGGTATTGGTTGCGCGGCACGACTGGCACATGCAATGAGTTTCCTACCTGTACTATCTACTATCGCGGATGATGCCCCCTCCGCAGCATAAAACCACCCTCCCGGATGATCCGGGAGGGTGGTTTTATGCGATATAACCTATTACTTGATGCCGTACTTCTTGTTGAACTTATCAACACGGCCGCTGGTGTCGACCAGCTTCTGCTTGCCGGTGTAGAAGGGATGGCACTTTGCGCAGATCTCAACGGTGATGTTGGGCTTGGTGGAGCCGGTCTGGTAGACGGCGCCGCAAGCGCACTTGATGGTGGTCTGCTGGTATTTAGGATGGATTCCTTCCTTCATGGTCAAAAACGCTCCTCATCGTATGCTGCCTTGATTGTGCCGCAAAGCGGCATAGTTACAAGACGCAAAGTGAATTGTAGCACAGACTTTTCCTTATTGCAAGTCCTTTTGCGGTATTTCCACGATTTTTCCGGCCGCAAGGAAGTACAGCACGCAGCCGGACACCTCCATGCCGAAAATGCGGCGAAGTGCCGATGCATAAGCGCGCAGCTGGCCGGCATAAAATGCGCTTCTCTGCGCGATCCCGGCTTCGGTATGCACATTGTCGGTTTTGTAGTCGATTATGCACAGCTTCCCGTTCTCTTCAAGGCAGCAGTCGACAACGCCCTGCAGAAGAACCTCTTCCCCCGCCGCCGTACCGTATATCTCTCCCGCATCGCACAGCAGCGAAAATTTGAACTCACGGTACAGCTTTCCGGCGTTTTTCATTCTCTCGCCGAGCGGCGACGAAAAGAGCTTATATATGGCCGCCGCGTCCACGGCCGCCGCCTCGCGCGCACTCAGGAATTTTTCACGCTCAAGCCGCCGTATCTCGTTTTCCACGGCTTTGGGCGTGCCCGTCTGCGCAAAATCCATGCACTGAAGCGCGAGATGCGTCGCTATGCCGCGCTCAGCGCCGGTCACAGGCTTTTCCGCCCGCGTGAAGTCCGGCAGCAGAAAGCTCCGCTTTCTTTCGGGCAGCATGGGCGCGGCGTCCGCGTCCGGCTCCGCCCGGCCCTTGAGCTCCGTCGCCGTGATTTTCGACGGCAGGGCCTCGGCGTCCCGGTGTCCATACTCAAAGCCCAGCCGCCGCTCAAGCTCCCGGCGCACCTCCGGGTCCGCCTCGGTCTGCGGCAGAGCCTGCTCTGCCTTCTCCCGCGCCGTCCCGGTCTCGCATAATCTTATTTTCAGGTGCCGCTCGCCGTCGGCAAGCGCGGCGTATATCAGCCAGTTGACCGGTGCGCCGCAGGCAGCGAGAACCTCGCTTGCCATCGGGCTCGTCACTGCCGCCGCCGATTTTTCCAGCAGCTTTTCCGGTTCCCTGACCGCCGCCGTGATGAAAAGCCGTTCTCTCGGTCTCGTCAACGCGACGTACATAAGCCGCATCTCCTCCGAGAGCATCTCCCGCTCAAGACGGAGACGGATCGCATTGCGGGCAAGGCTCGGATACTCTATGCGCCGCTCTATATCCGTCACCTTCGGCCCGAGGCCGAGCTTGGGGTGTACGAGCACCGTGTCGCGGCTGTCCTGCCGGTTGAAGCGGCGCGCCGTGTCGCACAGGAAAACCACGGGGAATTCCAGTCCCTTCGACTTGTGCACGGTCATTATCTGCACCGCCGATGTGAAGGCCGCGCCCGTGCCCGGCTCCTGTCCGCGCTCCGCGAGCTGCCGCAGCCACAGCACAAAGCGGTGCAGTCCGCGGTAGCCTGTGGCGTCAAAGCGCTCGGAGAGCTCAAGAAGCTCAAGAAGGTTCGCCCTTCTCTGCGCGCCGTCCGTCATGGCCGAGCATACCGCGAGCAGATCGAGCTCGTCCGTTATCTCCCACAGCAGCTCCGCCGCCGGAAGATCCGGCGCAAGCGCGCGGAAACGGTCGAGCACGTTCAGAAACGCCGCGCATTTTTCATTGTTTTCGGCCGCCGCAGTGAGCGCGGTGTAAAAATCGCTTTTCTTATCCGCCGCACGTATCCCGGCCAGCTCTTCCGCCGTGAAGCCGAAGGCCGGGGAGCGCAGCGCGGCTATAAGCGGAATGTCCTGATGCGGATTATCTATGACGGCGAGCATGGACATGACGCCCGAGACCTCTATGGAGGTGAAAAAGCCGCCGCCCTGTCCCGCCGCGACAGGTATGCCCATCGCCGCAAGCTCACGCCGGTATATGCCGCCGACAGAGTTTGCAGAGCGCATCAGTAGCGTAATATCCCCGTATTCAAGCGGCCTTCCGCCGACAGATATACCGGAGGCCATGAGCTTTTGTATCTCAGCGCCGACAAGCCTCGCTTCAAGCGCGGTCTTGTCCGGCCGCTCCTCATCATCGTCCCCCGCGCCCTCAAGCCTCAGGAGCAGCAGCTCCGGCTCGGGAACGTCGCCTTCATAGCCCGCGCCGTACCTGAGCATCGCAGAATCATCGTAATCAATGTCTCCGAGCTCGCGGGACATGCACTGGGAGAAGACCGCATTCGCGCAGTCTAGTATCTCGCGGCGGGAGCGGAAGTTCTCCTGCAGGATTATGCGCCGCGGCTCGCCGGGCGCGGCGTCCGCATCGTCTCTGAACTTCGTGTATTTCTCGGTAAATATCTCGGGGTCCGCAAGCCGGAAGCGGTAGATCGACTGCTTGACGTCGCCCACAAGGAAAAGCTTTTTCCCTTCTCCGGAGACGGCTCTGAATATCGTATCCTGCACCTGGCTCACATCCTGGTACTCGTCGACCATTACCTCAGTATAGCGCTCCGACATTCTCTGCGCAAGCTCCGTCGGGCTGCCGTCCGGCTCTGTCAGCAGCTTTGCCGCCAGATGCTCAAGATCCGAGTAGTCCACGAGTCCCGCACGGCGCTTTGCCTGCGAATACTGCGCGTCAAAGTCCAGCGTAAGCCTCAGCAGCGCGCTCATCGCGCTCCCCGTGCTCTCCATCTCGTCTATGAGTCTGGCGGACGGCGCGTACAGCGTCGCCTCTACGGCGGTCATTGCCTTTTTGCAGGCGTCGCGCCGCAGCTTTATCCTGTCCGACAGTTTCGGGTCCGGCGAATTTCTCAGTGTGCCGAGGCGCGGAAATTCTATCGGGAAGCAGCCGCGCGCCCTGTCCCAGCCGAGATCTATGCAGCGCACGAGCTTGCGTATCTGTCCGGCGCTCTCCGAAATGCTCGGCATATACGCCTTGCTTATCTTCTCCTCGCCGTCCATCGCCTCCATAAGCGCGTCCAGCTCCCGGCTCCAGTAGCTTGCGTTTGCCCTGGCCGCCCGCAGTATCTCGCGCCCCCACGGCGTTTCGCCCGCGTCGGACGCGCCCTGAGAGAGCAGCCGCACCTGCTCTTCGGCCCAGACTTCCGGCCGCGCATGGCACTGCATATCCTCGTGCAGCGACAGCACGAGCGCCGCAAGGCGGCTGTCGTCGCGCCCGATGCCGACGGTATCCGCAAGCAGGAGAAAGCCGGGATAGCTGCCGCTTTTTTCGTAGCGCTCCTCAAGCACTCTCTCAAGCGCGGCGGACTTCATCGCCTGCGCGCGGTCGTCATCCGCGACCTTGA
This sequence comes from uncultured Eubacteriales bacterium, assembly GCA_900546515.1. GTDB lineage: Bacteria > Bacillota > Clostridia > Oscillospirales > Oscillospiraceae > Limivicinus. The sequence goes on from URDG01000011.1 coordinate 46,950, forward strand.
AATCCGGGCTTATGCCCGCCGCGTGGCTGTTCTCGCGCAGCAGCGCAGCGCAGAAGCTGTGTATGGTGCCGATCTGCGCGCGCTGGCACAGCGCGCTCTGCCGTCTGAGCCGCCGGTTGCCGGGATCTGCGGCAAGGCGCGAGGCAAGCTCGTCCATTATCCTGCCGCGCAGCTCCCCCGCCGCGGCGCGCGTATACGTGATGATGATAAAGCTGTCGAGATCCGCGGAGCGTTCAGCGCCCGTTATATAGCTCATAAGGCGCTCGGTGAGCACCTTTGTCTTGCCGCTGCCCGCGCCGGCGGAGACAAGGACGGTGCTGCCCCGCGCGGAGATCGCCGCGCTCTGGGCCGGTGTCGGTCTGAATTCACTCATCTTTGCTCTCTCCTTCCAGCATGCTCCACACCCGGTCCGGCCGGAGCTTTGCAAGATAACGGCAGCTTTCCCCGTTAGTACCGTCCGCGAAATGACAGGCGTCAAAATAATCACAGTTAATGCAGGCGTTCTCCTGCTGGCCGCGGTAATACGGGTCCGCGGCTATGCTTCCGCGGCGGAGCTCTCCGGCCATCTCACCGAGGCTCTTTTTTATATGTCTGGCCAGCAGCCCCAGCCGTTCAAGCGACGCCACATCATCCGGCGACACATTGCCGCTCCTGTTGACATGCACGGGTATATACTGTTTTTCCGCGCCGTGCTCCCATGCCTCCATAAGCTGCTCATTATCCAGCACAAGTCCGCTGCGCCGCTTTGCGTCGGCGCGTTTTTTCTCCGCCTCGTCATCTGTCATGTCGCGCTGCGCGGCGAGCATGGCGTTCCTCGCCGGGACGTACATGACGCCCGCAGGAACTATCTCATGTCCGTAGAGCTTCTCGCCGTCCGCTTCGAGCGCGAACAGATACAGAAGCATCTGCAGCCCCATACCGTACCACACGTCCGACATGGAGAACTTTTTCTTTCCGGTCTTGTAATCCACCACGCGCAGATAAAGCTTCCCATCGTGCAGCCAGCCGTCCACGCGGTCTGCAACGCCGGTGAGCGTGAGCTGAGCCTCGCCCTCGCCGACCGTGACCGGCGGTATGCTGTCCGCGCGGCCGAAGTCAAGCTCAAAGTCCAGCGGCTCAAAATCCGATTTCCTGAGCTCGTCGGCCATGTCCGTCACGACCTGACGCACATCCCGCGTCAGCCGCCTGAACAGATATACGAACCTTGCGCTCTTCTCGCGGAAGTCGTTGAGCTCTTCGTGCACATAGGCTTCGACAGCCGCGCCGCAAATCTTACCGAGCTCTGCGTCGTCCACGCTTTTGAAGCCGCCGCGCTTTTTGACCTCGCGCGCCGTATGCTCAAGCACGTAGTGCATGAAAGTGCCTATCTCGGGCGGGGTAAACCCGGCCGGCTCATAGGGCTTTGCGCGCAGGCCGTACTGACAGAAATACGCATATTTGCATGAGGCGAATTTATCTATTCTCGACGCGCTGAGACGCAGCCTCTCGCCGTACAGGCTCTTCACCGCGCGCTCAGACAACTTTCCGCGGCTCATATCCGCCGCGCGCTCCAGCGCGGCGATGCGTCCGCTCTCATGCTCCTTGAAATACTCCGCCGCCGCCTTTTCGGCGGGCGTGCCGCCGTGCATGGCGTGCGCGGCCAGGCTCAGCGCCGGTGCAGGCGCGGAAATGCGCGCGCCGGTGAGCTCCCCGTATTTTGGCTCAAGGCCGAAAAGTGCCACCGCGCGGTTATATACGAAGGCCGGACGCTGCTCCTCTCCGTCGGCGTCCGTCAGCGGGCAGATCATCGTAAGGCTGTCCGACGGGAGCGTCAGGCAGTTATAGATAAGCGTGAACTCGCGCCACAGCTCGCTCTCTCCCGCGCCGCCGAGATCCACGCCGCGCTCGAGCAGCCGCGCCCTCTCAGCATCGGAGAACATTCCGGCCTCATCTCCGGCGCGCGGCAGTCTGGAATCGCTCGCGCCGAGGACTATCAGGTGCTTTATGCTGCGGCGGCGCATCCGGTCAAAATCTCCGGCTGACACGCGGTCGAGCGAGACCGGAATCGTGCCTATATCGTATCTGGACAGCGTGAGCGTAAAGAGCCGTCCGAACTCCGCCCTGTCCATCGGCGCTTCGCCGAGGATCGCGGCGCTCTGCTCAAGTGCGGATACGATTATGCTCCACAGCTGCACATACTCCTGCGCAAGCTCCTCCCGTCCCTCGGAATTCAGTTTTTCCGCGCGCGCTTCGAGTATCTCAGGCAGCTTCAGCTCCCCGAAGAATTCCGCCAGCGCCGCCGCCTGTCCCGCAGCCGTCTGCGTAAGCGCGCTGCCGCGCTCGAAATTCAGGAGCGGGTCCGCAAGCCTGCGCCGGAGTTCATTTATTTTTTCAAGACGCGCCAGCGCTTCGTCATCGTAGTCCCCGCCGTAGCCGTCGGGGTGCTGGCGCCAGTCACCGTCGCGCTTCCATGCCCCGGCCCGGAGCTGCCACTTGAAAATATATGCTTCGAGCACGTCGCACTCGGCCGGTGAAAGCCCCGTGAGGCCCGTGCGCATATAGCTTATAACATCGTCTATGTCCCAGCCCCCGCCGGTTATCTCGTACACCAACGACACCATCAGCGGCAGCGGCTTGTACAGAAGCTCGCTCTTCTTCGCCGTAAACAGCGGCACGCCGTACTGCTGAAACGTGTTTTCAAGCGTCCCGCAGTAATCGTCAAAGCCGCGCACGGCGACCGCAATATCGCGCCAGCGGCAGCCGGTATCGCGCACGAGCTCAAGCGCCTTCGCCGCGGCAAGCTCGCACTCCGCGCTCATACCGTCTGCGCGCACGAGCTCTATATTACTGCTCCCGCCCTCAAAGCGGGCGGATGAGTAGGAAAACATATTTTCGGCAAGGAAGTTCAGATCCTCAGCCTTGTCCGGTACGCCGCCGAATAACTCCGTGCGGTGCTCTGTTCCGAGCTCTTCGGCCGCGGCGATAAGCCCCCGTCCCGCGCGGCGGCTGAGCTCGAACACCTCGCTGCCGCCGTCGAGCGAGTCGACCGTAAGGCAGACGGTCAGCTCTGCGCCCTTTTCCATAAGCGCGCGCATGACCGTGAGCTCCTGAACCGTGAAATCAATGAAGCCGTCGATATATATGTATGTGTCCGGGCCAATGTCACTGCCGGGTATCTGCGAGGCGAGCACGGTGAGCCTGTCCGCGGGGTCGGCATGTCCGTTTGCCGCTACGGCGTCATACGCAGCGGCTATCAACGCAAGATCCCTGAGCTTGTCGCCGAGGCTGTCGTCAAGGCCGAGCGCGGCGTCATAGAGCGCCTCCGGCGAGATGCACGCAGCCTTGAGCTCATCCAACGCATCCAGCAGCATGGACTGCAGCTCCGCCTTGCGCGCTGCTGCCTGATACACTTTCAGCCGGCTGCCAACGCTGCCGAGTGCAAGCGCCATGCACAAAAGCCGCCCGCCTTTATCCAGATATTTCACCGCGCCGCCGCCAAGCTGCGACATCAGCCGTCTGGCGAGTCCCGTGAACGAAAACACCTCCGCATAGTGCGACAGGCTGTCCCCGCACACGCGGCACAGCTCACGCTCGGCCTCATGGCTGTACTGCTCGGGCACTATGAGCATGCGCTTTCCCTCGTGCTGCTGCACGGCGTCGTTTATCCGCTGTATGACGGCGGAGGTCTTGCCTGTTCCCGCCCTGCCTGTGATAAGAGTGAGCATATACGCCCTCCCCTGCAAATTTCTTTGTATGAATTATATCCGTCCTGCACTCTGCCGTCAAGAATGGCAGTTCTGGCTGTATTTTTCTTTGTACTTTTGCACGCGCGGTGCTATAATCTGTTTTATTGTCATAATGATAAATGAGGCGCGATATATGAAAAAAACGCTCATTGCAATATTGACGGCGGCAGGCATGCTTCTGCTCTGCTGCGGGTCTCCGGCCACGCCGGCCGGGCAGGCCATCTGCGAGCTGACCCCGCTCGGGCGGCTGCTGACCGCGTCAAAATGGACGGATACGGACGGGCGCGGGCTTGAGTTCTGCGAGGATATGACCGGCAGTATGGACGGTGCGGGCTTTGTCTGGCGGGCGGACGGAGACCGGGTCTCCCTGCGCTTTTTCCCCGGCTGCTCCGCCGGCGGGGAAAAGGAGCTCTCTGCCGCGTTCTCCGGCGGCGCGCTCACGCTCAGCTGCGGCAGTGAAAGCTATATGCCGGAGTTTCTGTCCGCCGCGCGCGCAGCCGGGGCGGCGGAGGCCGTTATGAATCAACCGGACCCGTTGGAGCAGCTCGGGCGCGAAATCGCAGATTTTGCGCTGGATTTTCTCGGCGGCAAATACAAATACGGCGGCAAGTCGCCGGAGACGGGCTTTGACTGCTCAGGGCTGGTATATTACGTCTACGATCATTTCGGCTACCGCATCGAGCGCATAGCCAACGATCAGGCAAAACAGGGCGTGAAGATCGAGCCGGACGAGCTCATGCCCGGCGACCTGATCGCGTTCTACAAGTCCGAAAACTACGTCGGGCATGTGGGCATATATATCGGCGCGGGCTACTACATCCACGCGCAGGGCGAGGCCTACGGCGTGGTGCTCTCCTCGCTCGACGACCCGTATCTCCAGCGCAAATACGAGGCGCGGCGCTTCATCGGCTGCACGGAGCTGCTGACAAAAAACGTCGAGGCCGCGGCGGATACGCCGTCCCCGGCAGCTTCATCCGCGATGCAGAACAATTAGAAAAGAATATACTCATAAAATTCACGCTCCGGCACATAAGGTTTTACTTCTTTCAATCGGACTGTCATTCAACCGGCAGTCCGGTTGTTTTTTCCTTTATAATCTGACTTGCAAAAATGTCAGCCGGCAAAGGAGAAAAAATATGAACGTGAAAATCTACGGGTACGCAAGAGTTTCAACCAGAGAGCAGAATGAAGAGCGGCAAATCATAGCGCTGCGCGAATACGGCGTTCAGGACAGGTACATATTTATGGACAAGCAGTCCGGCAAGGATTTTGACCGTCCCGCATACCAACGCATGATAAAAAATTGAAGCCGGGCGATCTTCTTATCATAAAAAGCATCGACCGGCTCGGGCGCAGCTATGAGGACATTCTCGAACAGTGGCGTTTTATTACGCGGGAAAAGCGCGCCTCAATAGTCGTGCTGGACATGCCCCTGCTGGATACGCGCACGGATAACGGTCTTGTAGGGGTGCTTATAGCCGACATCGTACTTCAGGTGCTCTGTTATATGGCGCAGGCCGAGCGGGAGGCGATACGTAAGAGGCAGGCGGAGGGCATTGCCGCCGCGAAGGCCAGAGGCGTCCGCTTTGGACGCAGTCCACTGGCGCCGCCGGAGGAATATGGGGCCTTGTATGAGAAATGGAAAAGCGGCGAACTCTCATCCAGAGCCGCCGCTGCGGAAATTGGCGTGTCGCACAGTACATTTCTCAAATGGTCAAGGTCAAAATAACGCGCTGGAATTGAAAGTATGCATTCGATTCCTTCTTTTCATGCCTTTGGGCTGGGAACAGGTATCAATATGCCTTTGCAGCTTGGATTTGAGCTGATCCTTATCCCCAGCTTTGACGAAAAGACCATAGTTGATTTCTATGTAAAATACCGCCCCACACATTTGCTGGTAGGCCCCTCTCATATTCATGGGATCATAACAAGCCGCAAAGCTGCCCGTCTGAATCTGTCTCATATCAAAACGTTCGCGCTGGGCGGTGCGGCTCTGACGAGCGCTCTGGCTGCCGCCTCCGACAGCTTTCTTGATATGCATGGGGCCAAATGTAAAACCTGCGTCGGTTATGGCATGTCGGAGCTTGCATCAACAGTCTGCACAGGGACAAACAGCCTTCACATAAAACCGGGGAGCGTCGGCATACCGTTCTGCAAGGCCAACGTCAAAGTTCTCGGCGAAGATTCCGGCAGTGAGCTAGGATACTGCCAACCCGGAGAACTCTGCTTTTCATCGCCGGGGCTGATGCTCGGCTACTACAATAACGACAGCGCAACAAACTCGGCAATATTTACAGACGATCACGGGACTCGATGGCTCCATACCGGTGACATCGGCTATGTAGATACAGACGGCTTCGTATTTGTTACAGGCAGAGCCAAGAGAATATATGCCGCACGAAGTGAAAAAGGCGGTATGTTCTTTAAACTCTATCCAGATTATATTGCAAGCGTCATATCCGAAATCGAGCACGTAAATGACTGCGCCGTCGTGCGCATCAGTGATCCGGATTGCAAATATACACCTGCCGCTTTCATCGTAGGCGACGGCACACCGCATGTGCAGATCAGAGAACATATTCTCCGCTGCTGTGCCGCGCGCATGGCATCGCACAACATTCCGAAAAAGTTGATTTTCGTGGATAAACTGCCCGTTACTCCCACCGGCAAGGTCGATTACCGCGCATTGGAACGCATGGCCGCTGATGAGCGGCAGTAAAACGGCAAAAAAGGACGCTGACTGTAAAAATCAGCGTCCTTTTTTCGTTATGACCATCGCTTTTCAGTCCCTCAGGCTGCCCTTCACATGCGGCAGGTCAGCCCGTTTCTCACCGGCGTGGTAAGCGTTTGTGTGGACGTTTATATACTGCGCCTTGAGCTTTGAATAGAGTATGGTCTGGCTTGAATAGAGTCCGTTATAGCCGGAGAGCATATAGCTCACGCCGCAGGCAAGGGCAAAATACAGTATCCCGCTGCCGCCGAAGAGCTCTATCGCAAGGAAGATGGAGGCCATTGGGCAGTTCGTTGCCCCGCAGAACACGCTCACGAGTCCCAGCGCCGCGCCAAACCCGGCAGGCAGTCCCAAAAGAGGAGCCGCGGCGCAGCCGAACGTCGCGCCGATGAAAAACGACGGCACGACCTCGCCGCCCTTGAACCCTGCGGCGAGCGTGATCGAGGTGAATATGATCTTCAGCACAAAGGCCTCCGGGCGCGCCGTCCCATGCTCAACGGCTGCGGTGATCACATCCATGCCTGCGCCGTTATAGTCCGTCGTGCCGCATAGCAGCGTCAGCGCGATAATGGCTGCGCCGCCCGCAGCTGCGCGCAGCCACGGATTTTTCACATATTTCGCCATGCGGTGCTCGGTAAAGCGCAGCACCTTGCAGAATATAGCCGACACCCATGCGCACAGCGCTGCAAGCACGGCGACCTCGACGAGATCGGCCGGGATCAGCGCGGGAACGTCGACGGCAAAGCGCGTCGGCTCGACGCCCATTGCGATTGAGATGCCGTAAGAGACAAGCGACGCCGTGAAGCACGGGATAAAGGCGGAGTGATAAAAATTACCCACGCTTATGACCATTATCGCAAACATTGTCGCGGCGAGCGGAGTGCCGAACAGCGCGGAGAAAAACGCTGCCATTCCGCAGAGCGTGGCCGTGCGCGTGTCGCGGTCATCGAGCCTGAAGAGCTTTGACGACCAGTACCCGATAGTGCCGCCCATCTGAAGAGCCGCGCCCTCGCGCCCGGCAGAGCCGCCGCAGAGATGCGTGAACACCGTTCCGAGGAATATCGACGGCACCAGCAGCAGCGGGAGCGGTTTTCCGAGATGCACCGCGTCTATTATGTCGTTGGTTCCCTCGCCCTCGGTTCTGAAAAGCTTGTATATGCCCACAACAACAAGTCCCGCAAGCGGCAGACAGTACAGCAGCCACGGCTCTGCGCCGCGCAGCTTTGTCACATAGCCGACGCTGAGGTGAAACGCCGACCCGATAAAGCCGCAGAACACCCCGGTAACGGCCGCAAGGGCAAGCCATTTGCCCAGCGCCGCCGCGTACAGCCTTATTTCCCGTATAAATTCCCGCACTGCATTCATTTCCACAATACCGGCGTATTTTTCACGCCGTGCTCCTTTTTTCTGAAAACCGTTTTATTTTACGACAATATGCACCGAAAAGCAATACAATTTAAAGCGCCCTGCGCTCAACGCCCCGGCATGCCGCGTTAAAATCTGCGTATACTAATGCTATGGCGGAATATTTTGCTTTTACAACCGAAAATTCATCCGGGGCCGGGTTCGGGCTGTTCTCTGTCTGGCATCTTCTGTGGCTGCTGTCCGGGGCGATGTTCATCTTCTCCATGTGCATAGTATACAGGCGCGCCGGTACTGAGGCGCGCATATGGCTGAAGCGCGGTCTCGCACTCTCGGCGCTGTTTCTGGAGCTTCTGCGCGCTGCGCTCCTCATGGCCGCGGGGCGGTACGGCGTCGGCCGGCTGCCGCTGCATCTGTGCGGCATGGCAGTGTATATCTGCGCCGTCCACGCACTGCGCGGCGGCGGGAAAACGGGACAGTTCCTCTACTCCTTCTGCATGCCGGGCGCAGCCGCCGCACTCATATTCCCCGACTGGAGCGGCTATCCGCCGCTGCACTTTATGACCTGCGCCGGGTTCGGCATACACATTCTGCTCGTGGCCTATGTTCTGACGCAGGCCGTCTCCGGCGGCATAGCGCCCGACATCCGGAAAGCGCCGGCCTGTCTCGGCATCATGCTTGCGCTCGCCGTGCCGGTATATCTGTTCGACAGGCTGGCAGGCACGAATTACATGTTTCTCAACTGGCCGTCTCCCGGCTCGCCGCTCGAATGGTTCGCTTTTCTGGGCCGTCCCGGCTATGTGCTGGGCTATCTGCCCATTCTCGGCGCGGTGTGGGCCGTTATCTATTACCCTTTCCGGCGCAAAAAAAGTGCGGATCGTCAGTGACGATCCGCCAAACAGGGTTGTGGGATAAAGATATGAGCCTGATCCTCCGATTGAGAGGATCAATTGGATAAGCTGTGATCAGAGAATAATACTTTATTCCGAATTTGTAAAGAGCGAAAAAGCACTAGTTTTGTCGAACGCCTCAAAATTCGGAACAAATGCATATTTTTTCTCTTGCCGGATACACTATGGGAGAAACCATACGGCAGTCAGGAACGCCGCCGGAGCGCGGCGGCATATCCTCAGCTGCCTATAGAGAGGAGTTCTTTACATGGTAATGGATCGCATAGCGCTGATACTGACCATAATCGGCGGCGTCAACTGGGGCAGCATCGGCCTGTTCCGCTTTGACATCGTTGCATGGCTCTTCGGCGGACAGACCGCGACCGTCAGCCGCGTTGTCTATACTCTGGTCGGTCTTGCGGCGCTGTGGTGCATTTCACTTCTGTTCCGCAGCGATTCCGTCACTGACGACGGGATGTAATAACGAAAATAACGGAGGCCAGGCCTCCGTTATTTTTCATCATTCATACCCCAGCGCACTCCATGCAAAGCCCAGCGAAGCGGGTTTGCAAGCTTCTTCTGACGCCTTTAATGCCCGCGCGGCTTTCTCTCAAAATTACCGCGCTCTTTTACAAGGTCGGCATGCAGAAGATCCGCCAGTATCACCGACAGCGGCAGCAGCGCGAAAAGCATTGACTTGCCAAGGAAAACCTTGCTCAGCAGCGTCGCGCATATTACGCCGGCGGAAAACATGCCCAGCATGAACGTATGGACGCGCAGCCGTTCGGCATATGCCGCGCCGCCGTGATGGCGCATGAGCTTGCTGAGCGCAATACCGACCTGACGGACATGGTTTGTGCAGAAGGTCGTCGCCATGGGGATGCCCTGCGCCTGCCGGAAGGTATTGAACTGCATTGCGCAGACAAAGTTTATAGTGACCTGCGTTATCTGGACCGGCGCGGTCTCCGGCAGGAAAGCAAGGACTATCACGGCCAGTATATCAATGATCACAAACAGCGTATCCCAGCGGATGAGGTGCAGCTTCTTTATGTAGAAAGCCTCGCTCTCAGAAATGATCGTACCGAGAAGGTATGCCGACATCGGCACAAGATAGTACAGCGCCTGGCTCCAATTACCGTTGCCGATCGAAAGCGACATCAGCACGACGTTTGCCGTCTGTGCGTTGCAGAATACGCCGCCTCTTATCGAGTAGGTGAAGCCGCCGAAAAATCCGGCGACGAGCATCAGCAGCGCAAAGACCCAGCGCTTTTCACATTCGAGGAACATCTCTTCCTCGACCTTTACCTCCTGCTCGGCCTCCTGGATTATCTCTTCCTTTATTTCTTCCTGAGCTTCTTTTTCTGCTTCAAGAATTTTCTCATTTTCCATATCAGAGTTTACTCCCTGCAAGCCATATCAGCACCAGCTGCGCAATTGCGATCGCCGGGAATCCCAGCTTGAAATACCAGTGCTTTGTCTTATGGTGAAATACATACATGCCCAACCAGCCTCCGAACGCCCCGCCAAGGAGCGCCAGAAGAAACAGCCGCTTTTCCGGCACCCGGCGCGCCCCTCCGCGCGCACGGCGCTTGTCCGCGCCCATTACGGCAAAGAGCAATAAGCTCATAACGAGCACGTATAATAGCACATATCCAAGCCTCATTTCAAGTCCCTCGTCACTTTTTGCAGCCGAGCTCGCCGTAATACCAGCCGGACCAGCCGCCGTGCTTGACAAAATAGCCGCGCGACGTAGTCTCCACCACACGCACGACATCTCCCGCTTTCAGCGGCAGGATACGGTCCGTGCAGTCATTGCAGTCGGTGATCTCATCGCCGGTGAAGAGGTATTTTGTGAGCACATCCATCTCATACCCGGTGTGCACATGGCGCACGCGCGAGAATTCCGCGCCGCGCTCGAGCACCTGCACCTGACTGTCGCCCCAGCGGATGTAATAGCAGCGCTCCCCCTCGGCCTGATCGGAGAGCACAACGCGCTCCGGAAATCCGTCATACGAGACGAAGCGGAAGTCCTCGCTGTACTTATTGGGTATTATAAACGCGTTCAGCTGCCCGTCGTCCTTCAAAACGCAGGCGCCGTCGATGCTTATGACCTTGTGCACCCTGTCAACTATCGGGTTTGCGCAGACCTTATCCGTGCCGTACAGGACGGTCGGATAATGGCCGACGACCACCCATTTGTCGAAGCTGAAGCCCTTTTCCATGAACCTGTCACAGCGGACGAGCTCATCCACGTTGTGCTCCCGCAGCGGCTTATCGGGGTATACCGCCGCATGCGCGAATATGAAGTTCTCCATCTCTATCGCGTGCGGGATGTCTGTGAGGAATTTCCACTCCGCCGGGAACCGGCGGCCTATCTCTTCCTTGCAGGCCGTGAAGCTGTCCTCCTCGAACATGTCGATGCCGCAGGCATTGCACATATCCCAGAGTATGCCGCTTTTTTTATGCAGCACATAGTGCAGGAGCTGCTCATCGAGCATTTCGTCATCCCGGAATATCGTGCACCAGTCGTCGCAGTTGCCGCAGACAACTTCGACATTTCCGCCCCGGCACAGCTCCATGATATAGCGCAGCGTACCGAGACTGTCAGGGCCTTTTTCAAGAAAGTCCCCGTCGATTATCAGCTCATCCGCGCCGCAGAATCCGGCCTTTTTCAGCACTCCCTTGAGAAATTCAAGGTTTCCGTGTATATCCGACACGACGATGATGCGCCGGTCAGGCTCAAGCCGCAGCTGCTTTACGTGCGCGGGCCTGTCGTCAAACATATTTTCTTCCTCCCAGCTTGCGCCGCATAAGATACTGCATGCCGAGTACGCCCTCATCCTCGGCAATGACCTCAAAGCCGTTGTTTTTGTAGAACTTTATCGCCGCGGCGTTCTCCTCCGCGACATGCAGCCGCAGCTCTGTTCTGCCGAGGTTTGTATACTTCTTTATCGCGCGGGCAAGCAGCTGGATGCCGTAGCCCTTTCCGCGGTAATTCCCGTTCAGATACAGCAGGCTTATCCAGCCGGTACCGTCCTTCGCCCCGCGCTGTACATCCATATCTATAAGGCCCGCCGGCTCGTCCCCGTCCAGCATTTTCAGCACGGAAGAGCTGTCATAGAGCCAGTGCTCCTCCGCAGACAGGATATATCCGTCCGCGCTGAAGCCCGTAAGGCAGCCGTGCGCTGCCCGCCACGCATCGGCATAGCAGCCGCAGTAGTACTCCTTCTGCTCCTTCGGGTCAATGGCCTCGTCGCGCAGCGCGGTGTTTCTTTTCCACTCGGGAGATTTGATGCTCTCCAGATGCGAATAGTCGTTTATCACGACCGGCGTAAAGACGCCGTTTTCATATCTGAGCACCGTTACCGAGGTGTTGTTCACTATCGGCACCTCACCGAGCCTGTCAAGGCCGGTATCCATGACCGCCGCAAGGATGCAGCGGATCGTAACGCCGTGGCTGACAACGGCGACACTCTGCCCGTCGTGCCGCTGCGCTATTGCGCTGAGCTCCGCAAAAGCGCGCTTCTGCACCTGCGCATAGGTCTCCGCGCCGTCTATCCTCCATTTGTCCGGGTGCGCCATGAAATTTTCCGCCTGCTCCGGGAACTCGTGCATGACGTTGCCGAAAAACGCCGTCTCCCACGGTCCGACATTCACCTCGCGCAGCTCCTTCGACGTGTTGAGCGGGAGATCGTGGTATCTTGTTATGGCCCCCGCCGTCATGCGCGCCCTGTACAGGTCGCTTGAGTACACCGCGTCGACCGGCACATTTCTGAACCGCTCGGCCAGCGCGTCTATCTGTCTGCTGCCCATCGGTGTGATGTCGCCGTCCCAATGCCCCTGCATCATCCGGTAGAGATTGCCCTCTGCCTGTGTATGCCGTATAAGAAAAATTTCTGTCATAAACATGCGCCTCCATACCTTGACCTTGTGCGAGGAATACAGTATAATGTTTTATTATAGAAAATAAGAGAAAAAGGTGTAGCAGCTGTAACTCAGTTATTATACCTTGATTTTTCCCGATGCACAAGTACCGAGTTTTGCATCCGGGACGGCGGGCGGAAGAGAGCGTCCGCGGGGGTAAGAGAGTATGGTCAGAGCGGCGGCATTGGTGTCCGGCGACGGAGCGAAGCTTCAGGCGATCCTGGACTCCATGTACTTCAAGGAAATTGAAAATTTTGAGCTTGTGGCGGTCATTTCGCCTGAGAAGGACGCGTATGCGATGAAGCGCGCGCTGAACGCCGGTATTCCTGCATATGTGGTGGATCCGGAGCTTTTTCCGACTATGACGAGCCACAGCATGGCGATAGCGAACAAGCTCAGAGATATGGACATAGAGCTTGTGATACTTGCGGGCTACGATCTGCCGCTTGGCGTCGTGCCGTATCAGTTCAAAAACCGCATGATCGGCACATATCCCGCAATGTATCCCGCATTTGAGGACGTCGATGGCGACGTGTGCCGCGCGGCGCTCGAGCGCGGCGTGAAGATGACCGGCGCAACGGCGTACTTCGCGGACGGCGACGGGCGCGTGGGCAACATCATTCTCCAGAAAGCGGTGGAGGTCCTGCCGGACGATACGCCGGAGAGCCTGCGTCAGCGCGTTATGGAGGAGGGCGAGTGGAAGATCCTCTCCAAGGCCGTGGCGCTGTACTGTGCAGGCCGTCTGTCCGTCCACGGCAACCGCGTGGTCATAGACGAAAAGGCCAGAGCCGCGGCCGGTAAATAATAAAATAAGAAAGCTCAGCGTGCGCCGGTTTTCACCGGCGCACGTTTCCTTTTCCTCTCTTTTTACTCAAACATAAGCTCATGTACTTTACGCAGCGCATAGGTGAGCTGCTCGGGATCGACCCTTACTCCGGCATATCCATCGCCCATGCGACCGCCGCGCACGCTCACGCCGCAGCCGGAAAGCATGGAGGCGAGCTCCGGCAGCGTGTGCGAGCCGCAGCCGCGGCCGACCAGCGTCACGCTTGAATCGGCCGCGTTTTTCGTGACCCCGGCAAAAAGCGGCCGCCGGTCATTGCCCAGACTGCGCACCACCGAGTATCCCGGCTCTCCCGCGCTGGAGAGAAGGTATATGTCCACGCCGTTCGCCATCGCAAGCTCCACGGACCTTGAATGCAGGACCTGTGAGCCCGCTCTGGCCAGCAGCAGCATATCCCGAAAGTCTATTTCATTCATCCGCCGCGCGTTTTCAATTATGCGCGGATCTGCGGTGTATATGCCGCTGACATCGGTGTATATTTCGCAGCGCTCCGCCTCCAGAGCCGCGGCAAGCACGACTGCGCTCGTGTCCGAGCCGCCCCTGCCGAGCGTGGATATATCGCCCCTCACATCTATTCCCTGAAACCCGGCTACCACCGGGATATGATCCGCCCTGAGAGCCGCGGCTACACGGCTGGGGAAGGTCAGCTCCAGCCCCGCGTCGCCGTGCCGCGTATCGGTGTACATTCCGGCCTGCCAGCCGGTCAGCGACTGCGCCTTTGCCCCCATGCTCTCCAGCATTATCGCCAGAAGCGCCGCAGACTGCTGCTCGCCCGTACTCATCAGGGCATCCAACTCACGCGCCGAGGGGTTGGGGTCTATCTCATGCGCCAGATCGACCAGATCGTCGGTAGTGTCCCCCATGGCAGACACCACCGCGACTACGTCGTGCTCCCTGTGCCGCGCGTCCAGAATTATCCGGGCCGCGCGGCGCAGCTTTTCAATATCGGCGAGGGAGCTGCCGCCGAATTTCTGCACTGTTAGCATAGTTCTCCCTCCTGCACCATTATATACAATGAGAAGTTTTTCCGTTCGCGTTTAGAGCGCGGAAAAAATGGCTACAAAGTATACAGGCATATTCGCCCGCGCTCCGGCGGGGCTACATATCAGGGAGGGCATGAACGTGCAGCAGAGGGCAGCAAAGTGGCTGCAAGCTCTTATATATTCAGCGGCGGCTGTCGGCGGCGTATGGCTGGCAGTGCGTTTTCTGCTGCCGTGGACCGCGCCGTTTCTGCTGGCATTCTCCGTTGCGGCGCTGCTGGAGATCCCCGTGCGCTCTCTCATCCGGCACGGCTGGAAGCGCAGCGCCGCCTCCGCCGTGCTGACGCTCGCCGTGCTCGGTCTGCTCATATACCTCGCCGTTGAGCTGACCGTAAAGGGCGTGGAGGCGGCTACCGGCTTTGCCGGTGAGGTGCCCGCGCTCATGCAGTCTCTCGGTCAGAATCTCAGAGTATTTGAGGGCCGGGTCTTTGAATACATCTCGTCCGCACCGGAGGGCGTTGCGGAATATCTGCGTGTCGCGCTCGACTCCGTGGGCGACAGCTTTTACGAGCTTCCGGGCGTGCTGTCGCAATGGGCGCTGGATCTCGTGGGCAGAGCCGCGCAGAGCACGCCTGACACGCTTCTGTTCATCGTCACCGCCGGCATAGGCACCTATTTCATCTCCGCCTCGTTCCCGCGCATCACCGCCTTTGTCGCCGCCCAGCTGCCGGACGGCTTCCGCGCCCGGCTGGAGGGCGTGGGGCAGAATCTCAAGGCCAGCTTCGGCGGCTTCATAAGAGCGCAGCTAATACTTATGCTTATGACGTTTTTTGAGCTGCTGCTTTTTTTCCTGCTGCTGCGGGTAAAGGGCGCCGTGGGCATTGCGGCGGTAACGGCGCTCATAGACGCGCTGCCCGTATTCGGCACCGGCGTCGTGCTCGTACCGTGGGGACTGTACTCCCTGCTGCTGGGAGATATCCGCCGCGGAGTGATGCTGCTTGTATGCTGGGGCACCGTAAACCTCGTGCGCAGCTGCACACAGGCGAAGCTCCTCGGCGACCAGATCGGGCTGGATCCCATCGCCTCGCTGCTGGCCATATACGTCGGCTGGCGTGTCTGGGGCGTTTGGGGCATGCTTCTTTTTCCCATCCTCTTTGTCACGCTGCAGCAGCTCAATGACCGCGGCGTCATCCATCTATGGAAAAGCGAGTAACAAACCGATCCGGCTTTTTACCCGCTTTTGCCTTTTCTCTTCCGTTTTGTTCTCTCCGCATTGCGGCCCTACGCGCCTCCGGCGGCTCACCTGTCTGTCAGCGCCCGAAGCATCCCGTCTCTGATTGTGATTTTGCAGGCTTTATGCTAGAATACCGGTGAACGGCCCCGCGTAGCTGAAACCCGGCTGAGCTGCACCGTCAAAACGGCAGCCGGGCAAGCTACTAATCAAGTTGCTAATTATTATATAGATAGAAAGAGGCATATTACATGCGTTCAATGAGCCCCGACAAGGATATTTGCGTCCGGAAAATTACTATCCCATCCGACGGCAGGCGGCAGATACCGGCGCTGGTGCTGTCTCCGAAGGAGCTTCCCGTAATGGCTACCGGGGTGCTGTGGATACACGGCGGCGGATATATCACCGGTATGAAAGAGATGGTGCATATGTCTCTGGCGCCCGGTCTGGTAAAGCATTTCGGCGCTGTTGTGGTGTCTCCGGGATACCGGCTGGCCCCGCTTGCACCATATCCGGCGGCGTTGGACGACTGCTATACGGCTCTGGTGTATCTGAAAGAGCACGCTGCGGAGCTGGGTGTTCGCTGCGACCAGCTGATGGTCGGCGGAGAGAGCGCCGGCGGCGGGCTGTGCGCCGCGGTCTGCATAAAGGCCCGGGATACCGGCGCTGTTAACGTCGCATTCCAGATGCCGCTCTATCCCATGCTTGACGACCGTGACACCGAGAGCTCCCGGGATAACCACGGCCGCGTGTGGAACACGCGGAAAAACCACCTTGCGTGGCGGTGCTATCTGAGGGGGCAGGACCGGAACTCCCTGTCTCCCTATGCCGCGCCGGCCCGCCTGACGGACCTCTCCGGCTTACCGCCCGCCTATACCTTTGTGGGCGACGGGGAGCCGTTCTATGCTGAAACGATCCTCTTCGCCGAACGGCTCAAAGCCTGCGGCGTTCCGGCAAGCGTGGATGTGTATCACACGGATATGCACGCCTTTGACATGATGCAGCCGGACACGCCCCTGAGCCGGGAAGCCGCCCGGCGGTTCAACGAGCAGTTTGCCTATGCCCAGACGCATTATTTTGCGCCGCAGGGGGAAAGCGAAAGGTGAAGAAGCACTGAAAAATTGTAATTTGCAAGGGGAATTCTTGAATGAAAGAACACGTCATGAATTTAACTCCTGCACCGATGCAGGAAATAAGAACCGGAAATAAAACAATAGAATTACGTCTGAATGATGAAAAAAGAAAACAAATTTCTGTCGGAGATACTATAAAGTTTATAAACACGGAGGATTCAAATGATACCCTGCGTGTGAAAGTTGTAGATTTATTTTTGTTTTCTTCATTTGCCGAGTTATATGATAATTTGCCATTATTGAACTGCGGTTATAATGAGGATAACATAAATACCGCCTCGCCTGATGATATGGAAATGTATTATTCCAGAGAAAAACAAAATAAATATGGTGTAGTCGGAATCGAGATATCACTTTTGTAACTTCCGGCTTATCGGAGCAGCTTATGAATATTCGAGAAATCCACGAAAATAAAAAGCAGTTCCTTCCGCTTTTGCTGTTGGCAGACGAGCAGGAGGACATGATCGACCGCTATCTGGGGCGGGGCACCATGTATGTGCTGGAGGACGGCGGCGTGAAGGCGGAATGCGTCGTCACCGACGAGGGCGGCGGGATTCTGGAGCTTAAGAACCTCGCCGTGGAACCGGAGGCGCAGAGAAAGGGCTACGGCAAAGCGCTGATCGACTTCCTTGTGCGCCAATATACGGGACACTATGCCCTCTTGCAGGTGGGCACCGGCGACAGCCCGCTGACCGTGCCGTTTTATGAGAAGTGCGGATTTGCCTGCTCGCACCGCATCCCCAATTTCTTCACCGACCACTATGACCACCCCATCTACGAGGCCGGGGTGCAGTTGGTGGACATGGTGTACTTGCGAAAGCCTTTATAATAAGCGCGTAAAAAATCACTATTTGCGAGGAGAGATACACGATGGAACACAGAGTAAAAGTAACCGTACTGGACAAGAAGCTGTTCCCGGAGCTGCAAGCGCAGTACTGCGCCGTGCCGGACAGCGGCAAGTGTCCTTGTTACAGTGTTGGCGATGAGTTTATGTTTTATCGCAACGATGAGCGAGATGATTTCTGGCACATGGGTGCTGGAACACTTGTGAAATCCGGTGCGCCGGACGAAGGCTGTCTGCAATCGCCGGGAACAGCGCACTGCGGAACGGAGGGCGTTCCGTTCTGTTCCGAAGCGTGGGATGCCATCAGCCGCTACATCTACACGGCGCTGCAAGGAGGGAGCATCATGCACGGTTGGATGAATGACGATAAAGTCATGATTGCCTGCTGCAACGACGGTACAAGACCGGTTATTTTCAAAATTGAAAGAATCGATGTAGATGATTGACAAATCGGAATTTATAAAGGAGAATATTGATGAACCTATTTTTATGTTCGCACTTTTCAAGTGTAGGAAGTCTGATAAAGGAAGAAATTG
>URDG01000012.1 GCA_900546515.1 uncultured Eubacteriales bacterium
TGTTGTGTATGCACTTCTTGTCAATAAGCTGAATATTTTTGCTTTCCCCGTTATCCCGGCGGAGCACCTGCACATAGTCCTCCTGAATCAGCCGGGTCTTTTCGAGAATGCCGGAGTTGGTGTTTGCCAGCACCTCGTTCCAGAACCGCTTCCATTCGCCGTCCGTAAAGCGATAGTTATTCAGCTTTTCCAGCTGCGTCCGCAGATTGGCAATCAGGTCGGCTTCCTTATGGATGGTCAGCCGTTCATAGCCCAGCTCGCACAGCAGCCGGATAAATTCCTGTTCCAGAGCCGCCTCGCTTTGGTAGCCATCGGAACGCTTGGATTGGGGCTTGTATTCGGTGACAACAGTGCTTTCACTGCTCTGGGCAACGATGTTGAAGTATGACATAGGTTTCCCTCTCTTTGCCGTCAAATATTCATTACGTTTGGAAAGTGAAATGCCCTAGCTACTTGATCTGATGTTGATATGATTCTGTAATCGAAAGAAAACTTATCCTTGTTTCCTCTATAGTAGGCCAATGCCGCCTCGCAAATATCTTGGCAAAGCGCCACTATATCGATGGAAAGTATGTGTTCCTGCACCACACCATCCGCATTGCGCTGGATGCAACGCTCCACTGTCGTGCGCGAGGCACTGGCCAATGAGCGCCAAATCAACGAGAATTTTGTGACATCTTCTGCCCCATCTACCCCAGGATTGGATTCATGCAGCATGGCACAGCGAAGCTTATAGACCAATTTACCACTGATTACGGCACCATCAATGCCACCCCGTTTCCGCTTTGGCGTGGCGATAAAATCGTCATACCAATTGGCATAGCGCTCGCCATTCCTTCCTTTGGGAGAATACGCTTTTCCACAGGTATCTGGTAATGTCAGTGCCATCGTTAGAGCCGCAATTTGGAGGTCGTTTTTCAGGCAGGTGTTGATTTCCTTTACCAAGTGTTCTATCATGTTTTTTCCTCAAATGACAGGAGTTTGTCCCGGTAATATTCATATTGCTTCTTCCGTGCGGTAAGCTCTGCGGCAAGTTCCCTGTTGAGGCCTTCGGTAAGCTCTGCTAAATTGTCCAGTATACGGACAATTTCACGCTGCACCGGCAGCGGCGGGACGGGAATCCTAAATTTTGAATATGTTCCAATCCAAAGACGAGTATGTTCTGTTGATGAGTAGTTAAGCACCCCCATCCAATGGAACAAAAAACGAATAAGCAATGAGTCCTCTTTCGCAGTTATTATCTTCATAGCAGATGATTTGACCTTAAAAGGGAAAATGACCCATTTGAATGCCGCAGTAAAATCATCAAAGATAATGACGGGAGTTGCTTTTGATGCTGGATAAACGCCATCACTTTCATCTGTATACCCAAGAACAAAAGATTGTCCAGCAGTCAAAACCGGTATTTCATACTCATCATGATAGGCAGTACTTTTAACAATATATTTAGACGGTTGCTCATAGTTAGTAACTTCACTAATTTCCTTATATTCAACGCCCTCTGGGCAAAGCTCCTGAATCAGTTTTTCGAGTTTTGTCATGCCATTCACCTTCTTATTTCGCATTTTCTATTACCCAGGAGGCCTTTATATTGGAACAGCAGATATAATTCATTATTATCAATGCATCCACGAGTTGATGATAGAATTTCGATCTGTATATCGGTTACCGAATTGGATTTTGCAGTATAATACGCTGGTTTAATAAGATGCTGATGCTTGTCAATTTCAACATATCCTTCTTTCAGATATAGCAATACATCCCTGTCGTTATAGTTTACCAATCCGATTTTAATTTTGTTATTATCATCAAACAACAAAGCAAAACTGTCATTTAGATTCTTGATTTCTATCTTATTGACAGTCATTTTTACATCATGACTCTGCAAAAAAGAGAGAGCAAAAGACAGAATGCTTATAAAAAGTGCAATAAGAGAAATAATTATATCCATAGCTATCCCCTTCTAATTACTAATTGCTCATTGCTCATTACTAATTTCAGCAACGATTTTATCAATTTTCTCTCTCAGCTTCTGCTCCCGTGCGACGATCTCGGCAATCTCGGCGTTCAGCTTTACGATGTCGATCTTCTCACGGGTGTCCTCCTGCTCCACATAGGTAGAAACAGAGAGATTGTAATTATTCTGCTTGCTGCCAACTTCGTCGTTCGGCACAAGGTGAGCAAAATGCTGCTCGTCCTTGCGCTCCGCCACAGCGGACACGATACGCCGGATATTGTCATCAGAAAGCCGGTTGTTCTTTGTGACCTTCACAAACTCCTTGGAGGCATCCACGAACAGAATGGCGTTGTCCGTCTTGTTCTTTTTCAGGAGCATAATATCCACGGAGATCGTGACATTTAAGAACAGGTTGGAGGGCAGCTGAATGATGGCGTCCACAAAGTTGTTATCTACCAGATACTTGCGGATCTTCTGCTCCGCCCCGCCACGGTACATAATGCCGGGGAAGCAAACGATGGCCGCCGCACCGTTGGAAGCCAGCCACGAAAGACTGTGCATAATAAACGCCATATCGCCCTTGGAAGCGGGAGCCAGCACTCCGGCAGGCGAAAAGCGCGGGTCATTGATAAGCAGCGGGTTCTTATCCCCCTCCCACGGCACGGAAAACGGCGGATTGGACACGATCAGCTCAAAGGGCTGGTCGTCCCAATGCTGCGGGCTGAGCAGGGTATCCTCCCGCACAATGCTGAATTTGTCAAACTCGATGTTATGCAGGAACATATTGATGCGGCAAAGGTTGTAAGTGGTCAGGTCAATCTCCTGACCGTAGAAGCCTCGCTCGATATTATCCTTGCCCAGCACTTTTTCCACCTTCAGCAGCAGAGAACCGGAACCGCAGGCTGGATCATAGACCTTGTTGATTTTCGTTTTGCCAATGGTGCCGAGGCGGGCCAGCAGCTCCGAAACATCGGCGGGAGTGAAATACTGACCGCCCTTTTTCCCGGCATTGGCGGCGTACATTCCCATCAGATATTCGTAGGCATCACCAAACAGGTCTGGATTGATGCCATCGGTGGAGAACAGCGGCATCTGCGCTACGCCGTTCAGCAGCTCTACCAGCACCTTGTTGCGCTTGGCAACAGTTTCGCCAATTGCCTTGCTGTTCACATCGAAATCGTCAAACAGACCTGCAAAATCATTTTCAGCGTCTCCGCTGGCGGCGCTGCTCTCAATGTGGTTGAACACACGCTCCAACGTTTCGTTCAGGTTGTCATCCTTGTCCGCCCGGGCGAGGACATTGCAGAACAATTCGGAGGGCAGAATGAAAAAGCCCTTTTCCTGCACCAGTCCCTCACGGGCAGTCTCCGCATCGGCGTCCGGCATTTTGGCGTAGTCAAAGTCCTTGTTCCCGGCGGCGTACTCGCCCTCGTTGATATAGGCGGTGAAGTTCTCCGAAATATAGCGGTAAAACATCGTGCCCAGCACATAAGATTTGAAGTCCCACTCCGCCACATGACCTGCGTGGACAAGGTCGGTGGCGATTTTATAGATGCGGCGGAACAGCTCGTCCCGCTCTTGATCTTTCTTTATCTCTGCCATCTTCGTCACTCCTTCTGGGCGATCCACGCCGCTTCAATCTCATCAAAGGGGATGTTGCTTTCTTCACAAAATGCCTTGATTTTTTTCATTGCCGTGATATTCGGCTTGGTTTTGGCGTTTTCCCAACGGTTTATCGTTCCAACGGATACATTCAGCGCTTTTGCAAAATCCTCCTGCGACATTAGGGCTCTTTTGCGCATTACCCGTATCAGTCCACTTAAAGACGTCATCAAGCAGTTCCCCTTCCAGAAGATTAGCAATATCATACCACAACCCTATCATTTTTCAACCACATTTGGAGAAATCAGCGTTCCCTTGCTGTAACAGAATCCTTAACAGTGTCACACTGATAAGTTCTACTCTTTCAGGTTATTAAAAATTTACTCGTCAACAGCAAGCTTGACCTTTCGATTAGGCGCTGAGAAGCGACTTCAATACGAAAGGCAAAACGATAGACGATATTAATAAAATAAATTGATCACTTCAGCAGCAAAGAGTACTCAGCCAAAAGCTATCGCATCTACCACAAGCATTGCTAGTATCCTGCAAACAATGATTATTCCCCCTCACCCCTTGCGCCGCAATAGACAAGGAATAAGAAAAGCTCTCTGAAATCGCTGATTTCAGAGAGCTTTTGGTCCGAGTGGAGGGGCTCGAACCCCCGACCTGATGGTCCCAAACCACCCGCGCTACCAACTGCGCTACACCCGGTTATGAAGTTGAAGTTTTGCTGCGACTGTGGTCAGTCATGTGGTCAATGCTGATTTTCCACCCGTTTTGACCGGCTGCTCAAATCCCGCAAGAGCAGGTGCTGCAAGGCTTTCCGGCGTTTTGGTCTGCCCCGCCTCGGATACAGGCACGGCACTCCCAAACCACCCGCGCTACCAACTGCGCTACACCCGGTTATACTTGTCATTTTTCAATCTGCCTGCGTATTATACAACAAAATAATGTCGACTGCAAGACATTTCTTGATTGATGTTTTTTGCGTTGTGTGGTACTATTGTTAACTGAGATATTATCTGACTGGAGTTTACACCCGTTATGAGGATGAGAAAAAGGCACAATCTTGAGCCGCGCATGGAAAAATGCGCCGAATTTATCATAGACGACAACACTGCCCACCGCGGCCGCTGGCGGGACGATTTTCCCGGCTTCGCCCGGCTCTTTCTTGAGCTCGGCTGCGGAAAAGGCCGCTTCACAGCCGACACTGCCGAGACCATTCCCGGCACGCTGCTGCTCGCGCTCGAAAAGGTTCCGGACGCGATGATAATCGCAATGGAGCGCATACGTGACAGGGGGCTCGGCAACGTCCGCTTTATCGACGGAGACGCCGCGGCGCTGCGCGAAATGTTCGCTCCCGGCGAGGTAGACAGGATATACATCAACTTCTGCGACCCGTGGCCCAAGAGCCGCGATGCGAAGCTGCGCCTGACCGCGCCCGCTTTCCTGCGTCTCTATGCGGATGTGCTGCCTGTCGGAGGCGAGATCCATTTCAAGACTGACAACACGCCGCTCTTTGACTGGTCATATGAGCGCTTTGCAGAGGAGGGCTGGACCCTGCGCGAAGTCACGCACGACCTGCATAAAAACGGCCCCGTAGGTATAATGACCGATTATGAGGCAAAGTTTTACGCCGACGGCATGAAGATAAACCGGCTCGTTGCCGTGAAAACCGCCGCGACGCGCGACGGCACCGCCGGTATCCCGCCAAGGCTCCGCAACGCTTCCCTGTGCGATTCCAGAGGCTTTGAGGCAAGCCGGACCGCCAATGCAGACTCAGGAGCTGAAAAATGAGGTTTATTTCATGGAACGTTAACGGCCTCCGCGCCGTCATAAAAAAAGGCTTTGAGGACATATTCTGGAGTCTTGACGCCGACTTTTTCTGCATACAGGAGACCAAGCTCCAGGCGGGGCAGGTCAGCCTTGATCTGCCGGGCTATGAGAGCTACTGGTGCTATGCCGATAAAAAGGGTTACTCCGGCACCGCGATATTTACAAAGCATGTCCCGCTGTCCGCAAGCTATAATATAGGTATACCCGAGCACGATGCAGAAGGCCGTGTGATAACGCTGGAGTACGACGGCTTTTATCTCGTCTGCGTCTACACCCCGAACGCGCAGGACGGCTTGCGCCGCATTGATTACCGCATGAGCTGGGAGGACGCTTTCCGCGAGTATCTTATGGAGCTTGACCGGAAGAGGCCCGTTATCGTCTGCGGTGATATGAACGTCGCTCACGAGGAGATCGACCTCAAAAACGCAAAAGCCAACGTCGGCAATCCCGGCTTTTCCGATCAGGAACGCGGTAAGTTCAGCGAGCTTCTCGCCGCGGGCTTCACCGACAGCTTCCGCTACCTCTACCCCGACAAAACCGACGCGTACTCATGGTGGAGCTACCGCGCCGCCGCAAGACAGCGCAACGTCGGCTGGCGTATAGATTATTTTGTCGTCTCCGACAGACTGCGCAGCAACATAAAGGATGCATATATTTTCCCCGAGGTGATGGGCTCTGACCACTGTCCGGTCGGGCTCGACATAACATGGTAAAAATAGGCGATATTGAGATCACGGGCAGGCTCACCCTGGCCCCTATGGCCGGTGTCACGGACTTTGCGTTCCGCAGCATCTGCCGTGAAATGGGCGCGGCGCTCACGACGACCGAAATGGTCAGCGCGAAGGCGCTCGTCTACAAGGATGAAAAGACCCGGGCGCTGCTGTATATTCCGGAACCTGAACATCCCTGCGCCGCGCAGATCTTCGGTCACGAGCCGGATGTCATGGCCGAGGCTGCCGGACTAGCGCTTGAGATTTCGGGAGCGGATATTCTCGACATCAACATGGGCTGTCCGGTCGGTAAAGTCGTCAAATCCGGCGACGGATCGGCGCTTATGAAAACGCCCGAGCTTGCGGGCAGCATAATAGAGAGCGTATGCCGCGCTGTGGACCGGCCCGTAACGGTGAAGTTCCGCAAGGGCTGGGACGGCGGCAGCGTGAACGCCGTGGAGTTTGCGAAGGTATGCGAGCAGGCGGGCGCTGCGGCGATCGCGGTGCACGGGCGCACAAGGGTGCAGATGTATTCCGGCCGCGCCGATTGGGATGTGATCCGCGAGGTGAAAAAGGCCGTGAACATTCCGGTCATCGCCAACGGCGACATTTTCACCGGTCAGGATGCGGAACATATCCTGCGCTATACAGGGTGCGACCTTGCAATGGCGGGCCGCGGCACTTTCGGCAACCCGTGGCTTTTCAAGCAGGTCAACGCAGTCATTGCCGGCATGCCTGAGCCGCCGCTGCCGCCGCTCGCAGAGCGCATGGATACCGGCGTGCGGCAGATAGAAATGCTTGCGCAGGCTGCCGGGGAACGCTCCGCTTGTCTTGAAGCGAGGCACCACCTTCCATGGTATCTGCACGGTGTGCCATATGCCGGATACTACCGCAATGAGCTTGTCCACGTCGACACGCTGGACGATATTTACAGGATCGTAAAAGAAATAAAAAGAGATCTGAAATAAATTCAATTATACAATGCCTTCAGTAAAGGAGGTCATCGGATGACCCGTGAGCAGGAAGCCGCTGTTATTCAGGCGGTCCTTGACGGCGATATAAATGCCTACGAGCTTCTTGTAAAGGAATACGAAAAAAACGTGTATAATCTCGCGCTGCGCATGGTAGGCAACAGTGAGGACGCCGCCGACATGTCGCAGGAGGCTTTTATAAAGGCCTACAATTCGCTCACCTCGTTCAGAGGCGACAGCAAGTTCTCCGTATGGCTGTACCGCATCGTGTCAAACGTGTGTCTTGACTATCTGCGAAGCCGCGGACGAAGACAGACAGTTTCCCTGTCGGCCGAGAATGACGACGGCGAGGATGTGGAAATAGACATAGCCGACGAAACTCAGTCGCCCGAGCGTCTGCTCGACAGGCGGCTGACGCGCGACGCTGTCCGCCGCGGACTTGCGGCGCTGCCGCCGGAGCACCGGCAGATATTGCTGCTGCGCGAAATTCAGGGGCTGAGCTATGATGAGATCGCAGATGCGCTCGGCATTGAGGCCGGCACCGTCAAATCCAGAATTTTCAGGGCGAGAAAAAAATTATGCGCATTTCTTATAAAAGACGGGAACATTCCTGAGTTCGTATCGTCAAGCAAACAGAGAGGAGGTGATCTGTCATGAACGGATGTGAATACTATCAGGAGCTTATAAGCCGCATGCTGGACGAGGATCTGTCCAGAAGTGAGCGCGCCGAACTGGCAAAGCATCTTGAGACATGCAGCGAATGCGCCGCCATGTATCAGGCATTCTCCGTACTGTCAGACACCATTTCTTCCGATATGGCAGAACCGCCGGAAGATTTAGTTGATAATATCATGGCGGATATACGCCGTAACGAGATCGTGCGCAAGAACCGCAGACGTATGCCGCGGCAGCTCAGGACTTTGATCGCAGCCGCCGCATGTGCCGCAGTGATGATCGCCGCCGTTGGCGGTACGGCCATTGTAAAAAGCCGCAGAGCCGATAACGCCGTCTATGAGGCCCGTTCGAGCCATATTGCCTCCGGCACCATCTCCGCTGCCGATTCCGCAGAAGCCTCTGTAGAAGCTCCCGCCGCGCAGGCAGAAGAGCCTGCCGCACAGTCTCTGCCCGATGATGACAACAACGTTGGCTATGTCCCCTCGCGCAGCACACCCGAGCCGGCAGCAGCAGCCGCTGCCACGCCCGCTCCGAGCGTTGATCTGTCACAGTATCCGGTATACACTCCGGCTCCGGCCGTCACCCCGGCTCCTACGCCGGCGCCCACTCCCACACCCACTCCGGTGCCCACGCCTGTTCCTGCGGCAACTCCCGAGCTGTCCGAAGGCGTCGGCTCTGCCGTCTGGGGAAATGAGACCGATCTGGACAACGTTCCCGCTGAAAAAGCGCCCGAGTCCGACTCCGACGCGCCGATGTTTTCCGCAGCCGCCGCTCCGTCTGATAATGGCGACGGACTCCAGGCTCCGTCATGCAGCGCCGGTGACGCGGTCAGCGCAGATACGGATGAAAATATTGAACGGCATATCGACCTGCGCAGTATAGACGTCTCCGAACTCGTTCCGAGGCTTCTCGGGACCGATAAGTCTTCCGAGGAAGAAGACGGCACCGGCGCTGAGGCGGCTGCGGAACCTACGGCCACCCCGGCGGTCACGCCTCCGGCAAAGCCGTCCGAGCCGGTATCCTCCGCCGCTCCCATCAAGGATGCCGACGGCAACGTTATATCGCCCGTCGTCAGTACTCCCGCCCCGATGAGCGAGCACCTCAAATCTCTGCTCCCCGAGTGGGTAATTCCCGATACGCTGGATATCATAAGCTGCAACTACCTCGACGAGGAGGTCAAGCTTATAGTCTGCATAAAGGACGACAAGGTCTTGGTCTTCACTATCAGCGAGGAGAATGTCCCCACGGCGCATACCCCGTCCCTCACCGGAGAGCAGTATTCCGAGCTGATCGCCCCGTATATTACGCTTGCCGAGGAAGAGGCCGAAAAACAGTTGTCAAATCCTTGAAAATAATTGTTCAAAATATTTAGACATTTGTGCTCTTTTTGCCTTGAAACCCGCCATTTTATGTGTTACAATTATGACAGCTAATATTGTTGTGCATCGGAATTGCATTTTGAGCCAGCATTAGACACATAAGGAGAGGTTTTTCTTGAAAAATATTAAGGTTTCCAACAATGTTATTCGCAGACTGCCGAGATATCTGCGGAAGCTGGATGAGCTTATGGGGAACGGCGTCAGCCGCATTTCATCTTTTGAGCTCGGCCAGCAGCTGGGACTCACTCCGTCTCAGATCAGGCAGGATTTCAGCTGCTTCGGCGAATTCGGCCAGCAGGGATACGGCTACAACGTCTCTGCGCTCCATGACCAGATAGCAAGCATTCTCGGTACTGACAGAGGCTACACCGCAGTCCTCGTCGGCGCTGGTAATATAGGCCACGCTCTGATGGATAATTTCTGCTTCAGCGCTTGGGGCTTCAACCTCAACGCAGCGTTCGATATCGACCCGAAGCTCATCGGCAGCGTTTTCAACGGCGTTCCCATATACGCCATGGATGAGCTTGAGAATTACCTCAAGAACAACCGTGTCGATGTCGTCGTGCTTTCCGTTCCCAAGGAAGCGGCTATCCCCGTCACGAATCTGCTCACCGCAAACGGTGTCGACGCTATCTGGAACTTTACAAACGTGGATCTGACGGCTCCGAACAGCAGTGTTATCGTCGAGAACGTCCATTTCTCGGACAGCCTGCTTTCTCTGAGCTATTATGTTTCCGAACGGCATGACGAAAAGGCCGCCCGTGCCGCAAGAGCCGAAAAGGCTGATAAAGCATAACACAGGACAAAAACACAGATTCAAAAAAGCTTCCTTGCGGAAGCTTTTTTGCTGATTTGAGTCTTTCGCAGTTCATTACATCCGTTAATTCATCAGGGGTGCATAAAATGAGTGATACCATTGCCGCCGTTGCCACCGGCGCACAGCTTGCCGCGATCGGCATAATCCGTCTCTCGGGAGACAGAACCTTTGAAATAGTAGACAGACTTTTTCTGCCTTACAGCGGGAAAAAAATGTCCGAAAGTGAGAGCAGGAAGCTCGTATACGGCCGGCTCTGCACGGTCGGCGGGGATCTGCTGGATATTTGCCTGTGTACGATAAGCCGCGCCCCCCACAGCTACACCGGTGAGGATACCGCAGAGCTTCAGTGTCACGGCTCACCTGTTGTGCTGCGCGCTGCGCTGGATGAGATATTCTCACTCGGCGCGCGTCAGGCCGGCCCGGGTGAATTCACAAAGCGCGCTTTTCTTTCCGGCCATATGGATCTGTCCGCGGCGGAAGCCGTGGCGGATATTATCGACGCCGAGAGTATCGAGGCCGCCAAGAATGCCGCCGGACAGCTTTCCGGCGCCGTCAGCCGCAGGACAGACGGGATATACTCTCTTCTTGCCGATATAAGCTCGCACTATCACGCCGTTCTCGATTATCCCGACGAGGATATTGAGGACTTCCGTCTTTCCGAATATGAAAACGGGCTTTCCGGCGCGCGGGACGATCTGCGTTCGCTGCTCGCCACTTTTGAACGCGGCAAGCTCATGAACAGCGGTATCCCTGCCGTCATCGTCGGCAGACCGAATGCGGGCAAGAGTTCCCTGCTCAACGCGCTTCTGGGCTTTGACCGCGCGATAGTCACAAAAATACCCGGCACGACGCGCGATACTATCGAGGAAAAGCTTCGCATCGGCGCGCTGACTCTGCGGCTGACTGACACCGCCGGTATCCGCAGCACTGACGACGAGGTCGAGCGCCTCGGTGTGGAGCGCAGCCGCCGTGCAATGGAGAACGCACAGCTGGTCATTGCCGTTGTCGACGGCAGCCATGAGCCCGAGCCCGAGGACCTCAGCATTATCCGCGCCGCAGAAAAAGCCCCGAAAGCAGTACTTGTCATATCCAAAAAAGATCTCCGCCAAGCCGGTGCGGAGTTCAAAACATCTCTCCCGCGTATTTCCGTCAGCTCCGTCACCGGCGAGGGTATAGATTCGCTCGAGGATATGATCTCAGGAATGTTTCCGCTGCCTGATGTTCCCGCAGGCGAAATACTCACAAATGTCCGGCAGGCCGACGCCGTGTCGAGAGCCCTTGAATACATGGATTCCGCACTCAATGCGATGCGGCTCGGGATGACGCCCGACATAGTGCTCACCGAGACCGAGGGTGCGATGCAGGCGCTTGGCGAGCTGAGCGGGCGCAGTGTACGCGAGGACGTTACAAACCGTATTTTCCAGCGTTTCTGTGTCGGCAAGTAATATGGACAAAACTCTTGACATTGCTCCCGTAGTGTGGTAACATATTCAAGCTTGATGCAGAAGTACCCAAGAGGCCGAAGGGGCTCCCCTGCTAAGGGAGTAGGTGTCTAAAAAGCACGCGAGGGTTCAAATCCCTCCTTCTGCGCCAAAAGTAAAGCACTGAGAAAGTTTTTTCTCGGTGCTTTTTTGTGCTTTATAGGTCTTTAATTCGGGCAAAATAGTTATAAAACTCGTTTCAGTCATTTCGCTGTGCAGACTGTTTTCCCTTAAGTTTTCCCTTTACAGATTTGAAACGCCGTTTATAAAGGCTTCCATGCGTGCCGCGCTGTCCTCTTTCATGCGCTCCGTAACATGGCCATATACATCCAGCGTGAACGCCGCCGCATGATGACCTAAATTCTCCTGCACAGTCTTTATGTCGTCTCCGCTTTGTAGCGCAGCAACTGCGTAAGAGTGGCGCAAGTCATGGAAGCGTGCCTCCGGGAAACCGGCTTGCTTTGCAAGGCGTTTGAAATTGTTGTACACCGTTACGGCGCTCAAGTGTCCGCCGAGTTCGTCCGTGAATACAAGATTCCAGTCATTGCACCATGCACCCTGTGCCCGGAAGCGCTCTTCGAGCTGCTTTTGCTGCTGATCTTTGAGAATCCGCATAACAAAAGGAGCGGGTGTTATTTTTCTGCTCTTGCCGTTCTTGGTGCTGGCAAGCTCAAACTCTCCGGCTTCGTCGCGGTTCTTTATGAGCTGCTTGTTTATGAGCACAGTACCGGCCTTGAAATCTATGCAATCCCATGTCAAGCCGAGTACTTCGCCCTCACGCATACCCGTGAACAGTGTGACAAGATACAGATATTCAAATTTATGCCCGCTGATGATCTGTAAAAAAGCTTTTATCTGCTGTTCATCCAACGGCTTTATGTCGCGCTTTTCGGCTCGCGGCAGCTTACAGGCGTCAGCCGGATTAAATTTGATATAGCCGAGTTCTACTGCCTGCTGGAGCGCTTTATGCGTCACTCCGTGCAGGTTTTTTATCGTTTTCGGCGCAAGCGGCTTGTCTCCCCTCTGGGCGGCGTTATACATTCCTTGAATCTCATGCGCAGATAGGGCTTGCAGCTTGATAGCACCGAGAGCGGGCTTTATGTGGTTCTTTACCGTGCGCTTATAGCTTGCCAGAGTGAGTGGCTTTATATCGCCGAGATATTCAGCCTCCCATATATCCAGCCATTGCCCAAGTGTCAGTTTCGACGGCTCGATATACGTCTTTTCGTTGACAGCTACGGCGACCGCCTGCATCTTTTCCCGGACTTCTTTCTGCGTCTTACCGGAAAAGCTTTTTTGTATCTGCTTCCCCGTGCCGGGATTGCGACCGGTGGTAATACGTGCCTCCCAATATGTGTACGGCTGCCCGTTACGGGTGACCGTCTTTTTTCGTATAGTGCCGGAGCCTTGCGCGGCGCGTTTATTTGCCATGTTTTCCCCTCCTTTTCGGTGCTGTTTCCTGCTCAATTTTATTTGCATATGCAAATAACTGTTGTTGTATGCTGAAAAGATACAGCATCTTTTCCTCCGAGATGTGCTGTAGAGTTTTTTCTTCCGGAGTTTCACCGAGCGCGGCTTGCTTGTTACACTGAAAGCGGAAAAGCCCTAACATTTTAAGGATTTCGGAAAACTCCTCCGAGAGCAGCAATCTTTCAAGCTCGGTCGGGACACCTACAAAAACTTCCCTGCGCTGAAGCTCGATTATTTTGTTATATGCGCGTTCTGAAAGTTGTGTTGCAGCGCAAAAATTAGAAGCGCTCTCACTTGACTCGCTGTACTCCCCACAAAGGTAGCCCAAATCGACCCTCAGTACAGCACACAGACTTGACAGATTATCAAGAGCGGGAAAATTTCTTCCTGTTTCCCATGCTGTCACAGTTGCGCGTTGTATAAACAGCGCGTCCGCGAGGTCTTGCTGATTCTTAAAACCGGCGCGCTTGCGCGCTGCTTTAAGCCGTGCGCCAAATAGTTCTCTCCCCGTTTGGGTATTAAAATCTAACATTTATATTGCTCCATTTCGTGATGTTGTCTGCAAATATGTTATTGTCAATTACATTATAGCGATGTATACTGTCGTTGTCAACTGGCAAAGAACATTTCGACTTGAAAGGAAGTGAATAAAATGGTTGACACAAAAAAGGCTCTCAGCGTCGCCGAAGCTGCCGAAGCGCTGGGCATAACGCGGCAGTGCCTATACAGCAATCTCTTGCACAGGAAAGATTTTCCGTCTTTCAAAGTCGGGCGGCGGACTTTGGTTTCAGCTGAAGCGCTTGACCGCTGGATTGCTGAACAGGCAGGAGGTGCAGCGCTATGACAGAAAGAAAAAACGCCCGCTCCGCTGTTGCAGCAGCGGAACAGGCAAGTGGCAAGAGCGTAATCACGGATTCTTCCCGCACAGATATTACTACACCGCCGTTCGTGCGTCAAGTCTCGCAATTTCTCTCACACGGTGCAGAAAACGCAACGCCAGCGCGTGAGTTGGCAAAGCTGGCTGGGTATCACGGCACACGACCGCTGCGCCTTGCTATCGAGCGGGAACGCAAAGCCGGTGTCCTGATCCTTGCCAACGACGACGGGTATTTTTTGCCGTCAGAAAACGAAGCTTATGCGTTGGCGGAGATCAAGCGATTTATCCGACGCACCGACGCAAGGGCGCAGAGCAACCGCGCATCGGTACGCGCTTGCAAGCGGTATGTAAGAGGCGCGGAGCGGGGAGAAATCAACGGGCAGGTAACAATCTTTAAGAATGACAGAGGCTGGATATAATGGCAAAGCGAAGAATGTTCTCACTCGATGTCTGCGATACAGACCGATTTCTGGATATGCCCGCATCAACGCAGAATCTGTATTTTCATCTCGGACTTCGCGCAGATGATGACGGGTTTGTTGCTTCACCACGAAAAATCGTTGCGATGACAAACTGCTCCAACGACGATTTCAAACTGCTTGTTACTAAAAATTACATAATCCCGTTTGAATCTGGTGTATGTGTTGTGAAAGACTGGAAAATCAACAATTTTGTGCGCCCTGATCGATACAAGCCGACGTTGTATACCGCCGAGAAACAACAGCTCGAATCAACAACCCCTATCGCTGGTATACCAGATGACATACCAGCGGTATCCACAGGTAAGGATAGGTTAGATGAGGTTAGTATAGGAGAGATTAGTTTAGGTGAGGTGAAGAAACAAGCGCGCAAGCGCTTCACTCCCCCAAACGTAGACGAGGTGGCGGCGTACTGCCAAGAGCGCGGAAATTCCGTAGATGCTGAACGGTTCGTAGATTTTTATACCGCTAAAGGCTGGAAAGTCGGAAAAAGCCCTATGAAAGACTGGAAAGCCGCAGTAAGAACATGGGAAAAGGAGGACGGCAATGGAAACAATAGAAACAAGCCTTGCAGCGTGGATAGAGAAAAAGCGCAGCGAAGCGATGAAAAATGGGGTATCACATACAGCGCCTAAATACCGTTGCGAGTTGTGCCATGACACGGGGCAGATAATACACCGTATTCCCGGGAGCATAGATATTACCGTCTCCGAGTGCGAATGTGCGGTTAAGCGCAGAAATGCAATGCGAATCAAACGGAGCGGGCTTGCGGATGTTATGAGCCGTTACACCTTTGCAACATACGAAACCCGGGATGCGAGAACGACGGCCATAAAGGCGGCAGCTCTGCGATATGTCACAGCCTCACGCGGTGAATGGTTCATGGTGGTAGGCAGACCGGGTAGCGGGAAAACGCATATCTGTACGGCTATTATAGGAAAACTGATAGATGGCGGAAAAAACTGCAAGTATATGCTGTGGCGCGACGAAGTGCGCGAGCTGAAATCGCTGGTGAACGACAACGTCGCTTATCGCGAGCGCATGGATTTGCTGAAAAATGTTGATGTTTTGTACATAGACGACTTTCTCAAAGGCCAGACGGTATCAGACGGCGATCTGAACGTTGCTTTTGAACTACTGAACGCGCGGTATTGCTCGCAAAAACGCACGATAATCAGCGGGGAACGTACGATTGGTGCGATAATGGATATCGATGAAGCGATAGGGTCAAGAATCTATGAGCGGTCAAAGAATGGGTACTGCTTCGAGACGTCCCCTGAGAATTGGAGACTTGCGTGAAGATTGAGAGTGCTCGAATCACGGGCGTTATGCAGACGGGTTATCTGAGCAGCTTCAAGACGAGGTAGTATAGGAAATAAGCTCTGCACTTTGTCAAAATAATTAAAATTCTTGGAGCATGTGAGAATGAGCAAGCCGCAATATAAATGGTGGGGATATGCCCGCGCGATGATCCGGGCATATCCCGAACGCTGCAATGATAATGAGCGTGAAGCTGTTTACGAGGCATTGCAAAAGCTCGAAGATTATCCAATGCCGGAGGTCAGACGGCAGCTTATAGCACAGTACTTTTCCTGTAAAAAGCCTATAAGTGTCGCTGCTGATGAGCTACACTTGCAGCGATCTGTTGCGGAGGCGTGGCTTTGCGACTTCATACATGACACATGGGATTGCTTTTTTGCGAAGATTTGCTGATGCCGCATTTTCAACTAACTTCACCGAAAACGGGGGTATTATTAAAAATATACTCTGCTTCGAGCAGACGGAGAACAAGCAAGCACTGTTGAAACCAAGCGGCGAGAAAGCGGCGAGAATGCCCCTTTTCTGCCGTTCAAAAACGCTATCGAACAAAGGGCGAACAACGGTAAAACGTCGCTTTACTTCACCGCCCTTAAAGCCGCGACAAAGCCGCGAGTAAGTCATGTAATAGCACGTTGAGCAAGGGCAACATTCCAAGCCCGTG
This sequence comes from uncultured Eubacteriales bacterium, assembly GCA_900546515.1. Classification (GTDB taxonomy): domain Bacteria; phylum Bacillota; class Clostridia; order Oscillospirales; family Oscillospiraceae; genus Limivicinus. Next base: position 16,236 of record URDG01000012.1, read on the forward strand.
AACCCCGAGCGAACCCCGAGAAATTGGCTGCTGAGTATGTACCATCAAAGCCGTGATAAAGCCGTGAAAAACAGCGCCGAAGCAAGAATGAAGCAAGAGAAAATAAACCTATAGAAATGCTATTTTTCCGACTGAAACCCGGGAAAATGATCGTGGCACACGAAGCAATAATATAGCGGCAGGGATGAGGGATGTTTATCTCACCTTTAAATTCCCACATATGCGGTTTCATCGACAGAAAGCGAAGATATAAACGCATCATCTACGCTATAATGAGAGCGGGGCTAACTGTCCCGCCCTATTATCGTTATTCATCAAAGAAAAGAGGTATACCATATGACACTTGAAGAAATTGAGGCGATGGATCGTGGTTGCATTACTCCCGTTATCGCCGGTGCGTACTTAGGCATGACGCCTTACACAATTTCCCTTATGGCACGGGACTGCCCGGATAAGCTTCCGTTCCCGACGTTCCGTAGCGGCAACCGGACGAAGATTCCACGCCTGGCGTTCATTCGCTGGGCAAAGGGTGAAGCTCTAACCGAGACAGACAAGCAGGACTCTGAATGAGTATTATTCGCACACGGAAATACCATTTTCGTGATTCTTGCGCAGTTCCGGGATTTGCTCACAGGCCTGTTGAACAAACCATGCGAATTGCTCTTCGTTCATGGAGCATATCATGTCCACAAGCTGAACGCGCATCTTGCGGCTCTCCCGCGCTGCTGCCTCCCGGCGTTTTTTCTCTCTCAGTCTCTTGAGTATTCCGATCATCTGCAATCCTCCCTCATGCCCTCAGAAATCCTTACACAAAGCGGAGTTCAGACGTGTCGGCGGTCTCTATAAGACGCGCTATCTCTGTTCTCAACACATCAGCTTCGGAAGATACCGGTTCCCGCTCGCACTCGCATTTCTCGTTGTGGTCGAGCGCTGCCCCGCACATTGGGTATGTCCTGTAATAGCTCATGCGTTATCCCTCCCGTACAGATACGCCGTCAGCGCTTCGGCGCTGTCCTTTGTGATATGCTGAATGGCGCTAAACAACTCAATGTCTACGTCGAGGGAAAAACTATCGTCCTGCATCTTTGCCCTCAGATTCTCCACGCACTCAACGGCGGCAAGATGGTTTATGTAATCTTTGCGTTCCTGCCTCCAATCAAACCAGATAGCACACAGCGCAGAGACAGCAGGACGCCCGGCCAGCTTTTCAACCTCGCTATATATCGCGTCTCCCTCTTCATCCTCCGACGCCAGCTCCATAAACCGCCCGGCCAGCTCTGCAAGACGTGCGGCGTAAGGGTGCGCCTTGTTGACGCACAATGTTTCCCGGTTCATTGTGACGAACACCCACGACGAAAGCGGCGTGTGATATATGCGCTCAATGTAAAGCTTTGCCGTCCAGCTGAGTGCGTCGGTGTCGGTCGGCTTGATTTCCATGTGTTCAGCGGTGCAATAACTACGGTTGCACACAAGCCCGGTTTCTTTGATTATCATTGTTATTTCCCTTTCTTTGCTGCTGCCCTGTCGGGCAGGGGTTGATTTGAGAGAGCGGGCGCGGTATAATCTATTTGCACCCGCTCCGGGTGTCCTTTAAGCTCTTTGCCTGTGGCTTTGGTCGGCATTCAGGCAAGGGGCTTTTCTCATGCAATGCAGAAGCGGCGCGTGGTTGTGGTCTTGGTGAATGCTTCGGCAATCTGAGGCATTGCCTTTTTCAAAGCCGCTGTATCGATTCTGGAGCTTTCTACGGGCTTCCATGTGATTTTGTATTCGCCCGCTCTCAGTTCCTCACAGTCGCCCATCTGCGCCTTGATGGTGTCCTTTATGGTCTCTGCCTCCGCCTGTGCCTCTTCAATAAGGGCTTGAAGCTCTCGAAGCTCCTTGATTTTGCTGGTGATCTCTGTCGTGTTCATGATATAATTCCTTTCCGCTATAACAGGGGCGTGAGTTCCTTTCGTGACCCGCCTACTTGGAGAATGCGTTTCCCCTTATAGCTTTAATTTCTTTGGGAGATACCGGCGTAAGTCCTGTTCGCGTCCTGCCTACTGAGGGAATGCGTTTCGTTCTCTCCCTTAACTGTCTATATAATACCACTATTTACCCCAATAGTCTATTGGCAGAATAAATATATTTGCACCAATATATTTGTGCTAAATCACTATTTACATCAATAGATTTCTGCACTATAATATAAGTACAATGGGAGGAGGATAGCATAATGACAGAAGAGAAAAAAACTGTATCAAAGGCGCAGCAGCGATCCGTAAACAAGTACGTCAAGGAAAACTACGACCGCATAAACGTTACTTTCTCCAAAGGCCGCAAAGACGTTATAAAGGCGTTTGCCGATGCGCATGGGGAAAGTGTCAACGGCTTCATAAACCGCGCTGTAAGCGCCGCTATGAGCGGGGAACAGGCGGCAGGGGATTATGCTCCCGCTCCATTCGTAACGCCGGAGCGGTTTGTAAAGATTAGCGAGCATATAAAACGCACCGGCGAGACGCCAGAGGAATTTGTAGGTCGCGCCATAGAGGATACCATAGCACGTGACGCGGTATCTCTTAGCATGGGTATCAATCCTGCAGGAAAATAAAAATACCCGCTCAGCGCTTGACAAAAGCACCGGGCGGGCGATATAATAAGCATGAAAAGAGCGCTGCGACAAGCGGTTAGCTCGGGTCAAATGTACAAATAGCTATGCAAAAGCATAAACCGTCGTCACTTGCCGGAGTGTCGGCGGTTTTGCTTTACGGTTATCGTGATCGTGTATGTAAATACATGAAACGTAAACGTAATAGGCATTTTGCTTCACCCCCTTTCGGGTGGTGTAGCTAACCGCCTGCCGTTGTGCAGCGCTCCCGGTGCATAAGCACCAATGACAAGATAACATAGCGCGTCGAAAAGTGCAAGAATCAAACAAAAATTTTCCCTTATTTTTTCCCTTTAGAGAATTTACGGCGCTTTATAGCAATTTACACCCAAGCCCGAAAAGTACTGAAAATCAGTAGATTTCGTACATAGGTTTACTGCAATTTACGCATATCCGAGTATTCAAATCCCTCCTTCTGCGCCAAAAGTAAAGCACTGAGAAAGTTTTTCTCAGTGCTTTTTTTGTCATTGCCAACAAGAACACGCACTCGGTTTTGACGGGCAGAAAACGCCAAAACAGCTTCAAAGCCCATGCCTGCATAGAGAGTGCGCCGCAGGGAGGGAAAATTCTCTATTGATATTCTCAAAAATAAGAATATAATAACATAAGAGAATAATTCAAGGAGTGATTATATAGGATGGAGATAGCTGAGATCGTGATGAATCCGGTCCGGCAGAGGATATTTCAATATCTTCTTGTCCACGAGACCGGCACGGTAAAGGATATTCGCAAAGCGCTGACGGATATTCCGAGCGCGAGCCTGTACCGTCATATGAAAATTCTTACAGATAATGCTGTTCTCACAGTCGTCGGTGAAAACCGGATACGCGGGACGGTAGAGAGCATCTATCAGCTGAACAAAAGCGCCTTGGAGATCAACGATGCGGACGGCGCCGGCGTGCAGATGGCGCTGCTCAGCATTTGTGCGTCATTTGCAAAATATTTTGCCGGCGGCCATGCGAACCCGCGTAAGGATATGCTGATGCTGACCACATGTACGCTGAAGCTGACGGATGAAGATTTTATGAGTTTTCTCTCCGAGATCAACCGGCTCGCATTGAAGTACATGGACATTGAGGTGCGCAAAGACAGCAAAACAAGGCAGATCACGCTTATATCTGCCCCGGCCGGCGGGCAGGTGACCTGAATGAAGAAAAATGCAGGCACGCTGACTGAATATCTGCTGTGGTCTTTCGGGGCAGCATGGATATTGCAGATCATTGCCGGACTTTTTCCGTCAGGGGAACAGGACCGCATATTCTGCGCTTTTGTCGCTGGCCATGTTTACGCCGCTGCTCGCCGCAGCGGTCACGCGGCCCGGCCTGCGGCAGCTGGGCTGGAAGCCGTGTATTAAGAAGAACATCGGCTAGTTCCTGAGCGCGTGGTTCCTCCCCGCCGTTATGGGTACGATAGGCGCTGCGCTATATTTTCTGATCGCACCGGACGCATGGGATCTGTCCTTCGCCTATGTCCGCGCTTCGCTGGGAGCAGAGGGCATCCAGCAGCTTGAGAGCAGCGGGCTGTCTCTGAAAATGTATGCAGTGATAAGCATCGTCTCGGCGGTGGCCTATGCGCCTTTTATCAACATGCTTCTCGCTGTAGGCGAGGAAGCCGGTTGGCGCGGGACGATGTATCCCATGCTGAAAGAACGTCTGGGCATGACAAAAGGGCGGATCGTTGGCGGCGTCATCTGGGGCATCTGGCACTGGCCGATTATGCTTCTGGCAGGCTATGAATACGGCACGGCCTATTGGGGCGCGCCGGTAACAGGGCCGCTGCTCTTCTGCGTTATCACGACCGCCATGGGCATCCTCTTTGATCTTTCCTATGAAAAAACCGGATGCGTCTGGGTGCCCGCGCTGTGTCACGGCGCGATCAATGCCTTTGCAGGTGTCCCGGTATTTTTTCTGGCTCCCGCCTATGCGGACAGACTGCTTCTGGGGCCTCTGATGGTTGGCCTTATCGGGGGCTTGCCGCTCATTGCCGCGGCCGCCGCTGTCTGCATATCTGCCGGCAGGGAGCGGGCTGCGGAAAAATAGCCGAAACCCGGCAAATGCCGTCCACGGAGTTTCAGGCCACGACACCGATCGTAAACTCCACGGCAGGCGCGTAAAACCGAATACCGAATACGAATTCAAGCCGGACGCTTAGACGCAGAGCTGGATCTGATATGAGATCAGAGCCGCTCTGCGTCTTTTCATGCCGCGTCATTCTGGCATATGCATATTGCATATATCATATTTAATGTAATAAAAGGAGAATAAAAATGAACAAAACAGCGTTTACATTGTTGATCACAGCGGGCATACTGATGCTTCTGGCAGGCGGCATTTTTGCCTTCATCAAATTGTGGCTCTATGCGGCAATGCTGGGTGCCGGGGCTCTGTGCTGTCTGGCTGCGGCAATAAATTTCAAAAACCGCAGCAGGGATGAGTAAAAACCGGTATACGGAGGACAGTATGAGCAAATATGAGATCCTTTGGAAGTACATACGCGATCAAGGCAGCCCGACGCTCACGCTGACCTTTGACGAGGTCAGAAACATCGCAGGCTCGCCGCTCGACCATTCGTTTCTGAAATACAAAAAAGAGCTGTCCGAATACGGTTTCGAGGTCAGTAAAATCTCGATGAAAGCGCAGACGGTGCTCTTTGTGAAGAAGGAGTCCAAATGCATCTGAAACCATCACATTTAATAAGCGCAGTATTGCCGCTGTGCGTTCTCGCAGCAATGCTGGCAGGCTGCCGTGTCAACATATCTGTCGGGTCAGGCAGCTATATAACAGGCGAGGATTACCCCGACGCCCGGAAATATAAGACAGGCGCATTTACATACGCTGCGGATGAGGTAAAGGCCGTCGAGGTCTATTGGCGCTCCGGCGAGATTGCGCTCATAGAATCCGGCGCATCTGAGCTGAGCGTGAGCGAGAGCGGCGGCGAGCTGCCGGAGGATACTGCCCTGCAGGCATAATCAGCCTTAGTCTGGGCAGCACGGCCGTGCTGGAGCTCACCGGGGGCCGGTACGGCTCAAGCGTCATGGCAGGATGCGCACAGTTTTCCGGGCGGTTGTTTGTCTGCGCAGGCAGAGCGGTGCTGGCAAAATTTGCAGAGAACTATTTCAAAAACGAGCTGAACGCCGGAACGCCTTTTACCCTTGCCCAAGCGAAAGAAATGCTGAGGCTTGGCGTCATAACGCTCATTATTCCGCCAGCATGCACCATAGCCGGCAGTATTGCCGAAGAGATCACCGCCGGGCTTATGAATATCGAAAAGGCTGCGGCCATGGACATATATTTTGACAACGAGCCCAGCTTCGTTCTCGGCATCATGCTCATCCTCATCTCTCTGCTTTGCCATTACGGCGCAGAGCTTAGAGAGAGCAGGGATATTCCGGCCGAATGAAGGCATGCGGCAGCGAAAAGCTTTTCCGCAAGTCTGTAAAATATTAAAAAAGCAGGACTGTATGTCCTGCTTTTTTTACAGCTTATATACCCTATTTGAGCTCTTCCTGATACCTTGCGCGTTCCCCGCCGATGAAGCGCGGCCTCGTGCGGGCGCAAACCAGCGATGCCTTGCCGATTTTCCTCATACTCAGGCGCACGGGCACCGCAACATCCTTGAGGTGCATGCCTATGAGCGTGTCGCCGATGTCCATCCCGGCCTTGGCCTTTATATGCTCGACCGCCGCCGGATGCACGAGATTTTCAAAAACCGTCGTCGCAAAAGAGCCGCCGGCATGCGCCCACGGGCGCACATTGACCGTCTCGTATCCGAATTTTTCCGCCGCCTCTTCCTCGAGTATCAGCGCGCGGTTCAGGTGTTCGCAGCACTGAGCGGCAAGATATATGCCGCGCTCCTTGAGCACCGGGTATATCCCGCTGAAAACAGCCTGCGCCGCTTCCATGCTGGAGCCCTTGCCTATGCGCTCCCCCACTATCTCGCTTGAGGAGCAGCCCACCACGAAAAGATCTCCCGCTTTGAGTCCGGCAATATCCAGCAGTTCCTTCACCGCGGCTTCGGCCTGAAGTCTGATCTCATCAAATTCACTCATCTGCTCACCCTCTGTCAGCAATAACTCATTCTGCGAATCGACGGCACCGCATGCAGCGCCTTATATGCCAGTATACTCACGACCACTCCGGCCGCCCCCTGGATCGCGTTGCCCGGTATGCTGGCCGCCGCGGCCAGACCATAGCCGAGCACAGTGCTCTCATAAGCAAAGTAGCCGAGCACCATCACGATCTCGCCCGCAGCGGCGCCGGCAGCAAGACCGGCAGTCTTTCCGTGCATGGTGCGCAGAATCAGCGCTGCCGCAAGAGCCGTAAGTCCTTTTATTACAAACGTACCCGGCGCATAGGACGCATACCCGAGAAGCAGGTCTGCGAGCATCGAGCCGAGGCCGCCAGCCGCGAAGCCGTAGGCCGGGCCAAGCAGGAATGCGCCCAGAAGCACCATGCCGTCGCCGAGGTTGATATAACCGTTTGTGGCGGGCATGGGTATATGTATAAGCATAGTAGCGACGCAGGTAAGCGCTGCAAATATTGCCGCGAGCACCAGTTTCAGCAGTTTATCATGTTTCATACAGAACACCTCTCCGTGAAGTTTTCTGTAGTGTACCGCCGGTGCTGGGTATATTCAAGTATCAATTCAGCTCATAAAAATATGACCAGTTTTACAAATCCGGCTCAGGTCAGCCGAGCTGCTTTGTTCTCGCATAGGCCGCTTCCACGGCCGAGATGCAGCCGCTTCTAAAGCCATGCTCCTCGAGCTCGTAAACACCGGCTATCGTACTGCCGCCGGGCGAGCAGACGTCGTCCTTGAGCTGCTCCGGATGCTTGCCCGACACAAGAGCCATCTCCGCGCTGCCCTTGAGCATCTGCGCGGCATAACGGAGCGCCTTTTCGCGCGGCAGGCCGCATTTTACGCCCCCGTCGGCCAAAGCCTCAATGAACATATACGCATAAGCCGGGCCGCAGCCGGAAATTGCGCTTGCCGCATCGATCAGCCCCTCGTCAATGGCATCTATCACGCCTGACTGCTCCATCAGCTCATGAAACACCGCAAGCTCCTGTTCCGTCACGTACTCGTTTGCGCACAGCAGCAGCACGCCATGTCCTACCGCGCAGGCGGTATTCGGCATGATGCGGATTATTTTTCTTTTTTCGCCGAGAAGCAGCGCGAGCTTTTCAAGGCTCACACCAGCGAGCATTGAGACAAATATACCGTCAGACACACTTATCTCCTCTTCCAGTGAGCGCACGACGTTCTCGATCATCTGCGGTTTCACGCCGAGAAAAACGAAGCGGCTGTCCGCAAGTATCTCCTGCGCCGTCGCCGCGCGGCAGCCGATACGCTTTGCCGCGGCTGCGGAGCTTGCCGGGCTGCTGCACGACACAGCCACCTTTCCCCCGCCTACCTTTTTCGCTGCGGCGAGCGCAAGCGCTCCTCCCATATTTCCTGCGCCGATAAACCCGGCTTCGTACTTTTTCATTATCTATGCCTCCCCTGTCTTATCTTGCCACAGCCATTATGCCACTCGCGTGCAGGAAATGCAATATCAAGGCACATATAAAAACATATTCCGCCCTTACCTATCGACAGATATGGGCAGGATATTGTATAATCCAATACACCAGATTTTTTATTGTGAGGTTATGGCATGAAACACTGTATAATCGTAAAATTCAATGAGAGTGCCGGCAGCAAGGCCGAACTCATCAAAAAGGCCGAGGGCCTTTTCTCCACCGTTGGCAGGCCCGAAGGCGTGACGGACATCAGCCTCGTCCGAAACTGCATAGACCGTCCAAACCGCTATGATCTTATGATCGTCGTCAGCATGGCGCGCGAGGCCCTGCCCGCATGGGATGCTTCCGAGCTGCACCATCGCTGGAAAGAGGAATTCGGAAGCTGTATAGCCTCCAAGGCTATTTTCGATTACGAAGACTGACGCCGTCAGGAAGCCCGCGTGCGGGCTTTCAGATTGAGTATAACTACGGAAGCGAGTATCAGCGCGATGCCGAGACCCGAGAGGAGCGTTACGGGCTCCGAAAAAACCGCCGCGCCGATGATCGTGGCCACCATCGGCTCCACTGTGGCAAGGATCGAGGCCTTGCCGGGTTCAACGGATTTCAGCCCCTCGGTATAGCATGAAAACGGTATGACCGCCGTGATAAGTCCCGTCAGCAAAAGCGTAAGCAGCAGCTGCCATACGCTCTCCGCCGCGGCCGCTCTGGCCATCATGTCCGCGGGGCTGCTGATGCACCACGCGCCGAGCGCCGCAATGACGAAGGTGAAGGTCGTCACGGTGAGGGGCGAGTATTTTTTCAGCGCAATGCTGCCGAGTATGCTGTACAGGCCGTAGCCAATGCCGGAGCCGATGCCCACGAGAAGTCCCGCCGCGCTCAGCCCGCCGCTGCTGATGCCGGATACCAGCACGCAGCCGCCGAAGGCGCACACAAGTGCGGTAAGCTTTCTCGCTGTCAGTTTCTCCCTGAAGAAAGCGCAGGACATCAGCATCACCCATATCGGCGACGTATACAGCAGTATCGCCGCGACGGAGAGCGACAGCATGTTTATCGCCGTGAAGTAACAGACCGTGAAAAACAGTATGCTGCCCAGACCGAGGCCGAGAAAGAGCGGCAGATCGCGCAGGCTTATCATCAGGCTGCCGCGCTCAAGTGCGATATGCAGCGCCGCAAACACCAGCGCCGCCACCGTAAGGCGCAGGCATGTTATCTGTATGGAGCTGAAGCCGTACTCGCCGAGCTTTCTCACAAAAAGCCCCATGCTGCCCCAGAATATGCCTGCCGTTATTACCAGCACGGACCCTGCCGCCGCGCTCCCAGACCGTCGTTTTTTCATTACCTGCCCCGTCCTTTTCTGCATTTGGGACTGATGTTAATACAAAGCTCCCGGCTTGTCAACCGGGTATTCGCCCACGGAAGCACCGCCGCGCCCGCTCTCGACAAATGCGGGCCGGTTTGGTATAATTAAAATATAATCAATCATGTGATCGGAGGCTTACAAATGAAGGTACTTATGCTCAACGGCAGTTCAAATAAAAACGGCAACACTTTCCTCGCACTGAACGAGATCGGCCGTCAGCTCGAAAAAGAGGGCATAGAATATGAAATATTCCAGCTTGGCGGCGCTCCCGTGCGCGACTGCATCGGCTGCTGCCGCTGCACAGACGACGGCTGCATCTTTACCGGCGACGGAGTGAACGAGTTCATCGCAAAGGCGCGCGAGGCCGACGGCTTTGTGTTCGGCACGCCGGTCTACTATGCCCACCCGAGCGGACGCGTGCTCTCCTTCCTTGACCGCGTGTTCTTCAGCAGCTCCGACAGCTTTGCTTTCAAGCCCGGCGCGGCTGTCTCCGTGGCAAGGCGCAGCGGCACGACCGCAAGCTTCGACGCGATGAACAAGTACTTCGGTATATCCAATATGCCCGTGGCCGGCTCCACCTATTGGAACGTCGCCCACGGCAGGAATCCCGGAGATGCCGCCGGTGACGCCGAAGGCATGCAGACCATGCGCAACCTCGCGCGCAGTCTGGCATGGATGCTCAAGTGCTTTGAGTCGGGCAGGCAGGCGGGTATCACCCTGCCGAAGCCCGAGCGCAGTGCGAAAACGGATTTTATAAGATGATCTTCTCCGGCAGCGCTGCACGATATGGCTGCGGCACTGCCGTTTTTCATCCAGCTGCATCCCGGACGGAACTTTTTTCTTCCGAGCCCGTCAAATTTTCAGAGGCCCGGGAATGATTAACATAATTTTCTCTTCCCTTTTTGCCGGACATGCGGTATAATACACTATCCACGTAAACTACTGGAGGCTTATTTTATGAAGAAATCTGTAAAAGTTCTGCTCATTGTGCTGTGCGTCGTATGCGTGGGCGTGTTCTGCTTCAGCGGATACAAGCTCTTCTCCACACTCAACGAGTATAAGATCGCCCAGCGCTCCTATAACAAGCTGAGCGAGCAGTATGTCTCGACCGAACCGCCCGCCGCCACCGAATCCCCTGTGAGTGAGACCGGCGACTCTGACGAGGACAAGGAAGTTTCGCCTATCACCGTCGATTTTCAGCAGCTGCTCTCTACGAACGACGACGTCTGCGGCTGGCTGTACAGCAAGGACACCGTGATAAACTATCCTGTCGCACAGGGTGAGGACAACAACCAGTATCTGCACCATCTGCTGGACGGCACCTATAATTCCAGCGGCACGCTGTTTCTTGACTGCGAGTGCGGCCCTGAGTTTTCCGGTGCAAACAGCATCATTTACGGCCACAACATGAAGGACGGCTCCATGTTCAACTCTCTGCACAGCTACTCCGATCAGGCATACTATGATGCGCACCCTGTGCTCTATCTCAACACGCCAAAGCAGAATTACAAGATCGAGCTTTTCACCGCATACATATGCAGCTATGATTCCGATACATACACGCTCTCATTCTCCAGCGCCGATGAGTATGGCGCATGGCTGAACAAGATGAAATCCCAGTCCGTATTCACCACGGATACCGACGTCACTGTTGACGACCGCGTCGTCACTCTCTCCACCTGCACTTATGAATATGACAACGCAAGATTCGTCGTGCAGGGTAAGCTTGTCCCGCTGGACGGCTGAACAGGCATAAAGGCCAGCCCAAAGCGGCTGGTCTTTTCCGCATATCCGTATCAAATTCACTTTTATGAAAGGGGAATTATTATATGAGGATCGTTACAGTAAGCCGTGAGTTCGGCAGCGGCGGACGTGAGGTCGGCAAACGCCTTGCGGATGTTCTCGGATGCAGCTATTATGACCGCGAGATAATCGCCGAGATCGCCAAGGAGTCGAACATGGACGCGGGCTATGTAGAGCATGTGCTGGAAAACAGCCTGCACTACAGCTATCCGCTCACCTTCTCGCACACGCTGTCTCTGAACTATTTTCTCAACAGCAGCGCGCCGCAGCTGCTCGGCATACAGCACAAGATAATCAGGAGCCTTGCCGAAAAGGGCGACTGCGTGATCGTCGGCCGCGGTGCGGACGCGATACTTGAGGAGTACAAGCCTTTCCGTATATTCGTATACGCCGGGATGGACGCAAAGATGGCCCGCTGCCGCAGCCGCGCTCCGGCGGATGAGCATTTGACCGACCGCGAGCTTGAGCGCAAGATACGCCAGATAGACAAAAACAGGGCCGATAATCACGATCTTATCTCCTCCACCCGCTGGGGTGACCGTGAGGGCTACGACCTCTGCGTGAACACTACGAACATTGTCATAAAGGACATTGTTCCCGTCATCGGCGAGTATGCCAAGCATTATTTTGACGAGAGGGACGGCAAGGCATAAGCTGCCCGTCATTATCTGAGCTCTTTCATATAATTCCGTTAAGCAAAACCCGGAGGGGCCGCATAAATCGGTCCCTCCGGGTTTATACTTTTCTTATTTTGGCGTCCTGTGTCTTATACTACCTTGACGTACTTGGAAAGGATGTCCTTCACCTTATCCACTTCCGGTATGTTGTACATGACATAGCTCTCGCAGAAGTCGTTGCTCTCATCCATGACAACGCCGCTGACGGAGGCAAAGCGCCAGTTCGTCGGCTCGGAGTTCATCGCGTCATGTCCGCAAAGGAGGGAGACATGCCCATCCTCGTCGGTACGGAAGGTAACCTCGGGAACATGGCAATAGTCGACGCTCTTGGCGGAATCGACGACGGTTATCATGCGCTCGTCGGTTATGGCGTAGATGACCTTTTTGCGTAGGTCCCTGACGTCCTTATAGTTGTTGTAGGGAACGCAGAACGCGCAGAGATAGAAAACAAAAATAAGCACGGCGCTGGCCTTCACTTCGCAGTAGCGAGCCGTGAGTATGTATGCGACCGTAAGGATGATTGCGATAACAAAAGCTTTTATAGTGCTCTTTATTATCTTATCCTTATAGGTCTTATCCATCGGCTCGAAGGGCTCGGGACGTCCTTTCCACAGCAGAGTTTCGCCTTCTGCCAATGCGTTTTGCAGCAGCTTTTCCATTTTTTCTTGATCTTATCCTTTCTCGCAATTTGGGGGGGCATGCCCCATCCGTATCGGCAAAGGCTTCGGCGCCCCGCCTTTTACTGCTTTTATTGTACCAAAATACGCATAAAATAGGGGATAAGAAAACGTCAAGAAGCGTTAATTTGCCGTAAAGCGGCATTAAGTGCTCGTTAATGTTTTCACCGTTTATGTTTGAGAACAGTGAAAATAGTACCCGAGATCGACAAGGGCCCGCACGGTTTTGACGGGCAGAAAAACGCCCATACCGATACAAAGCTCCTGCCGGCACAAAAAAGGAAGGCATATAAAATGCCTTCCTTCGGTTAACAGACAGTGTATATTTACAGCTCCTCCGTGAGCAGTCTTCCGGCCATTGTTTTCGTACCGAGCACCCATATGAGGTCTCCGTTCTGGATCGTCATATTTATGTCCGGCTGCGCAATGGGCAGGCGGTTTCGCTGCAAGCCAAGTATAATGCAGTCGTAGTCCTCCCTTATGCGGCTGTCCTTTATGGCATTGCCGGCAAACGGCGAATCCTTTCCAACGCTGATAGCGTAGGAATAGAGGTCTCCGTCCCCGCCGTTCTCGTTCTCTATGAACTGGCGGAGAGTCGGCAGGGACTTTTCCTCCGGAATATTCAGCCCAAGGCACATGCTGTGCAGCGGTCCCGCTTCGCCTATGACGTAAATGCGGTCGTTCTTTGTGATGACAGTCTTACCCGTGGGCATATCGACAAACTTCTTGCCGCGCACTATTTTCACGACGTTCACGCCGTAAAGGCTGCCCCAGCCCAGCTCAACAAGGCTCTTCCCGTCCACGCCGGATTCCGGGCAGGTAAATTCGAGCACGTAGAGCTTTTCGTCCAGCCACTCCGTCGCGGCGTCACTGCTCTCGAATTTTCCGAGATTGCGCTCATTGAAATTGGCAAGAAAACGCGCTTCGACGGAAAGATAAGCGGAGGCAAACGCACCCGAGCGGTATATCAGCAGCACCGCCAGCGCGATCACCGGCAAAAGCCATGCGCCGTTCACATGCGCCACAGACTGCATCGGCGCAAAGGCTATGAGCACTATGATGATAAGACGCATCGCGTTCAGCGCCATCAGCGGCAGGCGGTTATATTTGTTCTTCATCCACAGCGCCGTATACTGCGGCGATTTCACGTCCAGCATCGGCCGTATGAATATCGCCATTCCGAGATACACGGCCACAAGGCAGATCGCGCGGCTCATCCACAGCTCCGGCAGATACTCGCTCAGCGCCGGGAAGAGAACGTGCGTGCCGATGATGACTATTCCGAGCATTATCACGCCGTACAGGAGCGTGGTTTTCATATAGCGGCGCATGAAGGCCGCCCAGTCGCTGTCCTGCCCGTCCTCCGCGCCGGAACCGTCTCCGTCCTCGGTATAACGGTCAAGCTTATCGACAAGCTTTTTCGGCAGCATTTTCTCAACGAGATTGCAGATCTTATCCGCACCCTTTATGCAGGTGGGCGTTGTGAGCGTGGTGAGAACGGACACCGAAACTATGATCGGATATATATAATCCGCAATGACGCCCAGAGACATACCCAGAGATGCAATGATGAATGCAAACTCTCCGATCTGCGCAAGTGAGCAGCCGCAGTGTATTGCGTTTTTCAGGCTCTGCCCGGACAGCAGCACGCCGAGGGAAGAGAAGAAGAGCTTGCCGATGATGGTGACGACAGTGATGATAAGTATTGGCACGATATAAGCCGCGACCATTGCCGGGTCCAGCATCATGCCGACGGACAGGAAAAACACCGCGCCGAACAGGTCCTTGACGCTTGACGTCAGGTGCTCCACCCTTTCGGCGTGTACCGTCCCCGCGAGCAGCGAACCGGCCAGAAATGCACCGAGAGCGGACGAAAAGCCGAGGGCGTTGGCAAGCAGCACCATGCCGAAGCATATGCCGAGAGACGCGATGAGCAGCGTTTCGTCATTCATGAACATCACCGACTTATTCAGGAGCGTGGGCAGCAGATATATGCCCAGAATAAGCCACAGCACGAGGTACAGCACCAGCAGGCCGAGCTTCAGCGCAAGGTCGCCGCCGGATATATTCTGACTGACAGAGATCGTGGAGAGAATTATCATCATAAATATGCCGGCAATATCCTCTATGACCAGCGTGCCGAACACGAGCTGTGCGAAGTTCTTCTTCATCACGCCGAGCTCGTCAAAGGCTTTTATGATGATGGTCGTGGAGCTCATCGAGAGCATGCCGCCGAGGAACACGCTGTCCATAACGCCCCAGCCCATGAGCTGACCCGTAGCATAGCCGAGCAGCAGCATGCCGCCGACCTCCGTAAAGGCCGTGATCACGCCGGTCCCGCCGACCTTGGCGAGCTTGTGGAGGTTGAACTCCAGTCCCAGCGAAAACATGAGTATGATTATGCCTATTTCGCTCCATGTGCTGATAGACACCTCATCCGCCACGGTGAAAAACCATGGCATATATGGGCCGATGAGGAAGCCCGCGAGTATGTATCCGAGTACGAGAGGCTGCTTGAGCTTCTTGAAAACGACGGTGACGACACCGGCAGTGAGAAGCATCAGAGCCAGGTCGGATATAAGTTCAGGCAAATGCATCTATAAATATTACCTCCCGAAAAAATAGTATCAGTCGCCCTCGATCATACGATAGCCTACGCCGACTTCCGTGAAAATATACTTGGGTTCGGCCGGATTCTTCTCGATCTTGCGGCGGATGTTCGCCATGTTGACGCGCAGTATCTGGTTGCTGCCCTTGCTCTGCGGTCCCCACAGCTCTTTCATTATAAAGTCATATGTCAATACTTTGCCAGCACATTTTCCTAACAATGCGACTATTTTATACTCATTTTGTGTAAGATGTGCATTTTCACCGCGGATGAGCACCTGATGCTTGTCATAGTCGATAGTGAGATCCCCGGCGGTGAACTTGCCCGTAGAGGCAAGCGATTCGTTTGTCAGGCCGGAGCGCGTGTGGCGTATCGCCACTCTGACGCGCGCGAGAAGCTCCGCCGCGCCGAAGGGCTTTGTTATGTAGTCGTCCGCTCCCTTGTCGAGCGCAGACACCTTGTCCCGCTCATAGCTGCGGGCGGAGACCACTATGATCGGCAGCTGCGTCCACTGGCGCACGGTCTCGATTATCTGCATACCGTCCATGTCCGGCAGTCCAAGGTCAAGCACAACGAGATCCGGGCAGTGTGAGCTTATCATTGAAAAGGCCTCGCTGCCTGAGCGGGCAATTATAACGTCGTAGCCGTTGGAGCTGAGTATTGCGCGGATGAAGCCGGATATGCTTTTTTCGTCCTCTACTACAAGAACCTTATCCCTGATATTCATATTCTTCCTGTCCTCCCATAGGCAGAGTAAATTTAAATTCTGCACCGCCCTGCGGTGAGTTGTCCGCGGTTATGGTCCCGCCGTGCGCCTGAATTATGGTCTTGCACACCGAGAGCCCTATGCCCATGCAGCGCGTGCTGTCGTCGCTCTGCACACCGGCAAACGGGAGCGAGCCGTCAAAAAGGTGATCCAGCAGCTTCGGCTCTATGCCCTTGCCGTCGTCCCTCACGGTCACTCCGGCAAAGCCGTCCTCCTCCGTCACCGAAATCGTGACCTCTTTCGTTGTCCCGCCGTGAATGACCGCATTGTCCATGAGATTGAGCAGCACCTGCTCAATGAGCATTGCGTCCATCTTCACGAAGAAAAGCGTCTCCGGCACGGATACGGAAACCTTTATGTCCGGATTGCGCTTTTTGAAGTTGATCACCGTCTCGCTGATGACCTCCTCCAGCATTTCATCCTGTATCTTGAGCGTTCCTGTCTGCCCGTCGCTCATGCGGGTGATGGACAGCAGGTTTTCCACCATGCGGCACAGCCACTCGGCGTCGGTTTTGGCTCCTGCCAGAAGCTCGCGCTTCTGCTCTCCCGTGAGGCTGCCGTCATCGTCGAGCACCACGCCTATCGAGCCGCTTATGGACGTCAGCGGCGTGCGCAGATCGTGGGATATGGCGCGCAGCAGATTTGCCCTTGTCTTTTCACGTTCGGACTCCGTTTTGATCTTCTCCTGCTCCTTTAGCCGCGAGGTCAGCGCGGACACGGCGCATCCCACCGCAAGCATTGTAATAAACGTCAGCGGATAGCCGTAAATGGAGAAATTTATCTTCATATACGGATATGTAAACGCCCAGTTGACCGCAATGACGCTCGTCACCGAGGCCAGGATGCCGTAGAAGTAGCCCTCCGTCATTATTGCGGTGATAAGAACCGCCAGAACAAATATCAGCGGCACGTATACATCTGTCGACGGGGCGTTGCGCATCAGCGTCGACATTGCGCAGGCAGTGAGCATCGAAAGGACATAGACTATCCAGCCCTTGAACGACATCGGAAAGTAGTTTGAAAGCGTCTGTCTCACTTTCGTCCTCTTCCGCTGTCTCTTATCTGAGACTTTTATTGCCATCACGCTCCTCGCTAAAATCTTTACACTGACATTATAGCATGGACGCCCGTTAAGTAGGTGTTAAGAAATTAATGCCGGAAGGACTTTTTACAGTCCTTCCGGCATCAGAAGCCGGCAGTTTGCCGTCGAAGTTCAGGCGGCTGCCGTAAAGATATTAATTTTTGTTCCGGCTGCGGCGGATGACCGCGTCAGTATTTATTGTAGCGGCTGAACAGCTCGTCCAGATCCGACGGATCGGTGCGCGGCTCCTCCGGCTCCTCTTCATCGTAGCCGTGCACACTGGGGACGTAATCGTCCTCGCCGTACATATCGTACTGCTGTTGCTGCCGGAGTGCTTCGCGCTGCTCCCTTGCCCTGCGGCGCTGCACTTCGGCGCGGCGGCGCTCCTGCAGGTGCCTGCGGCGCAGACGGCGGTAGCGGGCAACGAGTATGAGATACGCCGCTGCTATCACCGCCACAATGACGATTATCGCTATGACCCAGCCCTTGCTGAAGAAGCTCTTGAGCTGCTGCTTTATATATTCGCCTCTGGACAGCTCCACGGCGGTGGGGTTGACAAGCTTCACAACGCCGTACTCCCTGCCTCCGGCAGAGATACGCACCTCGCCCAGCTCTGTGCCCGCCTCAATGGGTGCGACGAGCTTATCCTCATATATCGAAACATCCGTGGCGATCGAAGCGTCGTCTATATCGTTCGGCAGGAGCGCGCGTATGTCCTCGGTCGGGCGCAGGATGACACTGCCGTCGCCCTCGGCAAGATCGACCGTGACCTTCTGTGAAAACTGCGACGCCGAGAGCAGAGTGCGGTAGGAGAAATTATCAAAGGTCCAGTCGTAGAGCGCGATCGAATCGACAAAGTTCCCGTACTCCGGCTCCTGCGTGTTCAGCTCGCCGCCGCAGCCCATCACAACGGCAAGGACATGGATGCCGTTTCTCTCGGCGGTGGATACAAGGCAGTAGCCCGCAGCGCGCGTATATCCGGTCTTGACGCCGGAGGCGCCTTCGTAGAGATAGTTGTGGCCGAGATTGTTGATAGCCTGCTGCGCATAGTAGCCGCCGTTTGAGATGAGCGCATTTGAATTATATATCTCGCGCGAGCCGCTCATATTCGTCGGCTGGGTCTTATAATAGTCGCTGTCGCATATTGCCACGAAGTCCGGGTGGCTCATTGCCTCCCTGGTGATAAGATAAAGATCGTACGCCGTGGTGTAGTGTCCGTCGTTTGAAAGGCCGTTTGTGTCGAGAAAATGCGTGTTCGTGCAGCCGAGCTCGGCAGCGCGGTCGTTCATCATCTGCACAAAGGCCTCTATGCTGCCGGCAATATACGTTGCAAGCACGTTGCAGGCCTCGTTCGCCGAATGGCCTATAGCGCAGTACAGCAGATCCTTATATGTCATCTGTTCTCCGGGCTGTATATTTGAATTGCTCGAATCCTCGCTGAGCCCCTGCCATGTGTCGGACCCGGCAGTCACCATATCGTCCATGCGGCACTGCCCGCTCTCCAACGCCTCCACGGCAAGAAGTCCCGTCATGATCTTCGTCAGGCTCGCCGGAGAGCGCCGTTCATCGGCATTCTTGGAATACAGTATCTCGCCGGAGTTCATATCGGCCAGAAGCACCGCCTTGGCCTGAAGACTGGGGTCATCCAGCGCATAGGCGGACGGAGCCATGCCGCAGAGCATGAGGCATATTAGCAGGATCAGCGGAAAAATTTTAATTTTTTGCATTTTGGTCTCCCGTTTTTTTTCGGAATGTGGTACAGTATATTATAGGTATATATCATAGCCGTACATACCACGTAAGCATACGGTTTATTATAAAGTTTCAGCTCCGAAAATGCAACCAAAAATAATTGCCGGTGGAGCGCCGGTGGGGGAACAGACTTTGAAACGGACGGTTTCGGCAGCAATTATGCTCCTGCTGACCCTGATCTTCATGATCGGGGCGCTCATATCGTACCGCAGCGGCGACGGTGTGAGCATACGCGCGCACAGCGCGGACAGGGCGGAGATCATGCGCGGCGGCGACGGGGAGGACGCGGCGCTGCCCGCTTCCGTCCTGCCGGGCGAGCTTGTGGATATAAACACCGCCTCTGCCGCGGAGCTCATGCGCCTGCCGGGGATAGGCGAGGTGCTCGGCGAGAGGATAGTCAGCTACAGGCAGGCGCACGGCGGCTTTAAAACGATAGAAGAGATAATGGAGGTCGACGGCATAGGCGAAGGAAAATTTGCCGCGATCTCCGGGTATATAACAGTGCAGGAAGCCGGGAACGGCGGAAGCCAGTGAACTTACATGGAGATGCTGAATGAAGATACTTGTTGTAGACGATGAAAAGCTGCTCGTAAAGGGCATAAAATTCAATCTGGAGAACGAGGGCTACACGGTGGACGCCTGCTACGACGGCGAGGAGGCCGTCAACGCGGCGCGCACTGGCGAATACGACCTCATCATACTCGACCTTATGATGCCGAAAAAGGACGGGCTGCAGGCCTGTCAGGAGATACGCAGCTTCTCCACCGTCCCCATAATAATGCTCACCGCCCGCAGCGAGAAGGCCGACCTTCTTATGGGCTTTGAGTCCGGTGCGGACGACTATCTGACAAAGCCCTTTGACATACTCGAGCTGAAGGCGCGCGTTCGTGCGCTGCTGCGCCGCGCGTCCATCACTCCGGTCTCAGAGGTTACGCTGCCCTCGGTGCTGACGCGCGGACACATCACAGTCGATGAGGAGCGCCGCAGCGCCGCGAAAAACGGGGTCCCCATAGAGCTGACAATGAAGGAGTTCGATCTGATCCTGTTCCTGATGAAAAACCCCGGCCGGGTCTATTCGCGCGAGAATCTTCTCGACCTCGTCTGGGGCTACGATTATCAGGGCGACACGCGCACAGTCGACGTGCATATCCGCCGCCTGCGCGAAAAGCTGGAGATCGACCCGGCAAATCCCCGCTACATCGTGACCAAGTGGGGCGTTGGCTATTATTTTGCCGATTGAGATCAGTATGAAGAAGATAGAAATACACAGTCTGCGCGTGCAGTACATGGCGTTCATAACCGTCCTGCTCATTATACTTCTCGTGCTGCTGAACACCCTGCCGCTCACATCCTCGCGCGACCGCGTGTTCGAGGAGAAGAAGAACTCCCTCAGCAGTCAGGCGACCGTCGTTGCCTCGTCCCTTGCAAATCTTGACCGGCCGTCGGCGGAGAGCATAGGCGACGTGCTCAAGCTTCTGGATATAAGCGGCTATTCGCGCATGGTCGTGGTTGACGAGGACGGCCGCGTGCTGTATGATGACGGCGGCAATACCGGCGGCATCACGGACATCGAGGATATAAAGACCGCGCTCACCGGCAAGACGGTTTTCCGTTCGCTGTTTGCCGGATCCGCGTTCCGCAGCTGCTTTGCAATGCCCATGAGCAGTCAGGGCTCGACCGTAGGCGCAGTATATATCAGCGAGCATGACAGCGAGCGCGCGGAGATGATCCTCACCATGCAGGGCAGGATCAGAGTCACCTCGCTCATCATTGCCGGTGCGGCGCTCGTGCTGGCGGCGTTTTTGTCCAACGTCCTGCTGCGCAGGATACGCGAGCTTGTGGAATCCATGCGCATAGTCGCGTCCGGCAACTACGGCTACCGCCTTGCAACGCGCGGACATGACGAGCTCACGGAGCTTGGCGACGAGTTCAACATGCTCACCGAGCGCCTTGAGACGACCGAACGGCAGCGCCGCCGCTTTGTTTCCGACGCTTCGCATGAGCTCAAGACCCCTCTCGCGTCGATACGCCTGCTGGCTGACAGCATCGTACAGAGCGAGAACATGCGTCAGAGCACCGTGCGCGAATTTGTCACGGACATAGGGCAGGAGGCCGAGAGGCTCCAGCGGACGACTGAGAAGCTGCTCGATCTGAGCCGTATGGACGATGATGTTCAGATACAGCCTGAGCCCGTCGACGTCAAGCAGGTGTCGGTGGACGCGCTCGTATTGCTCCGTCCGCTTGCGGACGAGCGGAAGGTCAGGATGCGCAGCGAGCTTGAGGACGGCTGCGTCGTCATGGCCACGGTGGACGATATGTTCCACATTATATTTAATCTGGTGGAAAACGCGATCAAATATAACGTAGAGGGCGGCAGCGTCCTTCTCAGTCTCAAGGGCGACGAAAAGACCGTGAAGGTCACGGTCGAGGATACCGGCATAGGCATCCCCGAGGAGGACCGGTTCAACATCTTCTCACGCTTTTACCGTGTGGACAAGGCGCGCTCGAGAGAGGCCGGCGGCAGCGGGCTGGGACTGAGTATAGTTCACGACGCGGTGCAGCTGCACGGCGGCACGATAACTGTCGGGCCGAACAAGCCGCAGGGCTCCCGCTTCATCGTAAGTTTTCCAAGACCAACACCGGAGGAGACAGGAATATGAATAATGTAGAAAGAATCCAGCAGAAGCTTGAAGAGTACGGCCTTGACGCCATACTCATAACCGACGAGAAGAACCAGCGCTATGCGCTAGGCTTCCCCTTTACGGACGGTGCGGTCATAGTCGCGCGCAAAAGCGCGTGGCTCATAACCGACTCGCGCTATATCGAGGCCGCCCAGAACATTGCCGGCTGCTGCTCCAACGTCGTGATGTACGACGGCAGCAAGGGCCTTATCGCGCATATAAAGGACATCCTTGCATCCGAGAAGATCACCCGCCTCGGCGCCGAGGAGGAAAAGCTCAGCTATGCCGAATTCATGCGCTATGAGCACGAGCTCGGCGTAAAGCTTGAAAACTCGCAGATAATACTCAAGACCCTGCGCGCCGCCAAGCACGGGGAGGAATTCGAGGCTCTGCGCGCGGCGCAGGCCATATCCGAGAAAGCGCTGGAGGAGACGCTGCACATCATCCGCCCGGGCATGACCGAGCGCGAGGTCGCCGCAGAGCTTGTCTACCGCATGCTCCGTCACGGCTCCGAGGGCAATTCCTTTGACCCCATCGTCATCACCGGCAAGAAGACCAGCATGCCGCACGGCGTACCCGGCGACGAGGTCATCGCCGACGGCGACTTTGTGACCATAGATTTCGGCTGCCTCAAGTACGGCTACTGCTCCGACATGACGCGCACAGTCGCCGTTGGCAGCGCCACCGAGGAGATGCGCAACATCTACGGCATCGTTCTCAAGGCTCAGCTCGCCGGCATCTCCGCCGCAAGGGCGGGCATCCCCGGCATGGAGATCGACGCCGCCGCGCGCCGCGTCATCACCGAAGCGGGCTACGGCGAGTATTTCGGCCACGGCTTCGGCCATTCTCTCGGCCTTGACATCCACGAGTGGCCCAACGCGAACCCCCGCGGCAAGGATATCATGCCTGCCGGTTCGGTCGTCAGCGCGGAGCCGGGCATATACATCCCCGGCCGCTACGGCGTGCGCATTGAGGACGTCATGATACTCAGAGAGGACGGCTGCGAGGTCATTACAAAGGCTCCCAAGGAGTTTACCGTGCTCCATAACGGCTGATTACGGGACAAGTTTTGATTATTTGATAAAAACTCTTGCAAAATGCCGTAATATACTGTAAAATGATAAGGCTAAGTGTATATTGCGCAGGCATCCTCTGATGCCGACGCATTCGAATCTGTATATGGGAGGACCCTTTTTATGATTACAGCAGGCGATTTCAGAAACGGCGTTACCTTTGAGATGGACGGTCAGGTCATGCAGGTCGTCGAATTCCAGCATGTCAAGCCCGGCAAGGGTGCGGCTTTCGTGCGCACCAAGATGAAGAATGTCATCACCGGCGCCGTCACCGAGACCTCTTTCAACCCCACCGCAAAGTTTGAGAACGCTACCGTTGACCGTCAGACAATGGAGTACAGCTATGCCGACGGCAACCTCTACTACTTCATGAACCCCGAGACCTACGAGCTCGAGCCGGTCGATTCCTCCGTACTGGGCGACAACTTCAAGTTCGTCAAGGAAAACATGGAATGCACCATCTACTCCTACAAGGGCAAGGTTTTCAATGTCGAGCCTCCGTTCTTTGTGGAGCTTGAGGTCACCGATACCGACCCTGGCTTTGCCGGCAACACCGCGACCAACGCCACCAAGCCCGCAACGCTTGAGACCGGCGCTGAGATCAAGGTTCCTCTGTTCATCGATGTCGGCGAGAAGATCAAGGTCGATACCCGTACCGGCGAGTATCTCAGCCGCGCATAACAAAACGCAATAAGGGGGAGACTCTTATGAGTCTCCCTTTCCAATTCAGACATTAAAATCAAGTAACAAGGGCTCACATCACAAAGGAGGTTTTCATTATGACAATTGTTGAAAAGGCGGCCTATCTTAAAGGGCTTACCGAGGGTCTCGGCATCGAACCGGACTCCAGAGACGGGAAGCTGTGGAACGCATTGTGCGAGCTGGTTTCCGACATGGCACATGAGATAGAAGACCTTCAGGAGAGCAGTCTCGACTTTGCCGGTGCGCTCGACGATATGAGCGAGGATCTGAGCTATCTTGAGGAGCTCACCTGCGGTCTTGATACGCCCGGCAGCGACAGTGATGACGACGGCGACGTATATACCCCCTCCGGCTGCGGCCGCTGCTGCTGCACAAGCGCGTATGACGCCGGTGACGCAGACGATGGGGATTATGAGGACGACGAAGAGCTGGACTATGACGGCGTCATGTACGACGTGACCTGCCCCGTCTGCGGGGAAGAGATCACCTTTGACGAGGGTACGCTGTCCGAAGGCTCCATAATCTGCCCGCAGTGCGGTGAGGAGCTTGAATTCGAGCTCGATGCAGCCGACGACGGCGAAGAGGCCGCCGCGGAAGAAAGCGAGGAAAAGGACGGCGACTGAACGCCTCTCCCTTTCCGGCTGCCCTGATCCGTCACTTTTTCAGCTCGCCGGGGCTCATGCCAAATGATTCTCTGAACGCCCGGTGAAAAGATGAATAATCCGCAAAGCCGCTGTCCGCAGCGGCTTTGTTTGCGTTTATGCCCTCCCTGATGAGCCGCGCCGCATACAAAAGCCGCTTCTGCCGCACGTATGCATGCACGGTGCTGCCCGTCTGCGCCTTGAAAAGGCGCATGAAGTGATAGCGGCTGAGATATACCCTTGCCGCAAGCGCATCCACCGTCAGCTCCCGGATGAGATTTTCGTTTATATACGACAGTGTGTCCTCTATCTTCGGGTCAAGCCTGACATCAGGCCGCTCCGGCGCAGCGGATGCGATGCGGTTTATGCGGATCAGCAGCTGCATCATCAGCGTGTCACGCATGGCCTGCGCGCCGAAGTCCTCATCCGTAAGGCTCCGTTCATAGGCGTCCAGCGCCGCCATGAGGCCTTCGCGCTGTCCGGCGTCCGGCGCAAGGAGATGGCAGCCCGTTTTCCCTGCCCGCTCAAAGCAGTCCAGCAGCCCGGCCCCGGGCATCACACGGTCAAAGTACTTTCTGTCCAGATATATGATTATCCGCTCATACGGCTCGGACTTATCTATGAGCGCTTTATGTATCATGTGGTGTCTGACAAGCAGCACATCCCACGGACGCAGCCGGTATACCTTGTCCTCCACCGCATAGTCCACTCCGCCGGAGATCAGCAGCACTATCTTGTCAAAATCATGGAAATGGAAGTCCCGCTCCTGCCCGGCCGTGTCGCGCAGGTGGAAATAATGGTAGTTCTCCCGCAGATAGCCCTCGCGTGAAAATGTCCGCTCGGTTTTCATCGGCTCCGCCTCCCGTTCTGTTGATGCTGATAATATACAGCACTTTTTGCAAGTTTTCAAGCACGGTGTGCAATTTACTTTGCAATACAATGAAAATATAATAGTGACAAATATGATTTATAAATTATCGTCGAAGGGAGATACGCCATGTCTGCTGTTAAAAAATTCTTCAAGGATTACTGGTTCATCCTCTCCATGCTCTTTGCCATAATCGCCGGATGCATCACCGGCGCCGTCTGGCCGGGAGCCACCGCGCTTGAGCCTCTCGGCACGGTGTTCATCAACCTCATGTTCTGCATAGTCGTGCCGATGGTTTTCTGCTCCATCTCCTCGGCCATTGCCAATATGGGGAGCGCAAGGCGCGCAGGCAAGGTGCTCGGCACGACTGTCGCGGTGTTCTTCGTCACTGCCGCCATCGCCGCCGTGCTCATGTATATAGTCGTGCGTGCGATCCCCATCGTTCAGGGCAGCTATGTTGTGTCCGAGACCGACGGTGAGATCTCCGGTACGCTCGGCGTTGCGGATATGATAATCAACTTCTTCACCAAGCCCGACTTTCCCGAGCTCTGGAGCCGCCGCGCAATACTGCCTCTGATCGTCGCCGCCATCCTCTTCGGCTTCGGCATACAGATGAGCGGCGGCCGCGAGACAAAGACGGCGCAGCTGCTTGACGATGTTACCAACTGCATAATGAAGACCGTCAAGCTCATCTCCTACTATGCGCCCATCGGCTTCTTCGGTTTCTTTGCATACCTTGTTGCGACCTACGGCCCCGAGCTCATCAGCGATTACAGCCGCACTCTCATCATCTACTATGTGATGTGCTTTGTCTATATGCTCATCTCCTCGCCTATATACGCCCGCTTCGGCGGCGGCAAGGGCGCGGCAAAGGTGATGTTCAGGCACCTGTTCCGTCCGGCGGTCACGGCCTTCGGCACCTGCTCCTCCGTTGCGACCATACCCACCAATATGGAAGTCGCCGAGGAGACCGGCATCTCCAAGGACGTCTCCGACATCGTCCTGCCCCTCGGTGCGACGATGCACATGGACGGCTCTGCAATGAGCGCCATAATCAAGGTTGCATTTCTCTTCGGCATCTTCGGGCAGGACTTCACCACGAGCCGGGCGATACTCGCCATAATCGTGGCTGTGTTCTCCTCCGTCGCAATGTCCGGTATTCCCGGCGGCGGCGGTACCGGCGAGCTTGTCGTGTGCACTCTCTTCTTCCCTGACCAGCTCGCTGTCGCCTACCCCATAGCGCTGGCTCTCGGCAATCTGGTCGATCCTCCTGCTACGATGGTCAACTCTGCCGGGGACTACGTCGTCTCCTTCATCGTCTCCCGCTATGTGGACGGAAAGGATTGGCTCCAGAAAAAGCTGCACCCCTCTTATCTCAGCGAATAACGCCGGTATATGAAAAGACCGCGCCCGGAACAGTATCCGGGCGCGGTCTCATTATTATTCATCCGAAGCCTTTATCAGCCTGAGCTTCTCCGCATGGCTGAGTCTTTTTATATGCCACTCGCGGCTCATCGCCGCTTCCTTTGTGTCCAGCTGTTCGCTGTAGACAAGCTCAACGGGCAGATGCGTGCGGGTATATTTCGCACCGCGGCCGGAGCTGTGCGCCTTCACGCGCTTTTCCAGGTCGTTCGTCCAGCCCGTATACAGGCTGCCGTCACCGCAGCGGAGAATATACACATAGTTCACCGGCGCACTCCCCGTATGTTTTTTTCAAACTTTGAGCGCGCGCCCATGACCTCATGCCCGCAGCCAAGGCAGCGCAGTCTGAAGTCCGCGCCTGTGCGCAGCACCTCCCACTCCCGGCTTCCGCAGGGGTGGGCTTTTTTCATTGTCAGCACGTCTCCAACCTGAATATCCATTATTTTTTTATCTCCTCCCAATAGCGCCGTGCAGCCTGCTCGGTCTTATTGTCGCCGTAATTGTAGTAGCGCGCATTTTTAAGATCGTCCGGCAAGTACTGCTGCTTCACCCAGTGTCCGGGATAGTCGTGCGGGTATTTGTATCCCTGCTCGCGCTCGAAGCCCGTGCCGTCGGCATGGACGTTCTGAAGCTCACGCGGGAAAGAGCCGACATGTCCGGCGCGCACATCCGCCGCCGCCGCGTCTATCGCCATGCATGCGCTGTTGGATTTCGGCGCGGTCGCCAGCAGCAGCGCGGCCTCCGCCAGCGGCAGCCTCGCCTCCGGCAATCCGAGCTGCAGCGCAGAGTCCACGCAGGCCTTCACGATAGGCACCGCCTGCGGATAGGCAAGGCCGATGTCCTCGCTGGCAGAGCACAGTATGCGCCGGCATGCGCCGATCAGATCCCCCGCCTCCAGAAGTCTTGCGAGATAGTGCATGGCGGCGTCCGGGTCTGAGCCGCGCAGCGACTTCATCAGGGCCGACAGGCAGTCATAATTCTCATCACCGCCGCGGTCATAGCGCATTGAGCTGCGCTGCGAGATCGCAAGCGTGTCCTCAAGCGTGATCCTGTCATTTCCTGCGGAGGTGGAGAACAGAAGCTCCACCGCATTTATTGCCTTGCGCACATCCCCGCCGCATGCGGCTGAGATCCGCCGCGTGACGCCGTCCTCTATTTCGAGCGGCTCGCCGCGGCGGGCATTCATTATGCCTATCGCACGCTCCACCGCCTTCTCCGCTTCGTCCGGCGCGACAGGCTTGAACTCAAACACCGTCGACCGGCTCAATATGGCGTTGAACACGCAGAAATACGGGTTCTCCGTGGTTGATGCAATGAGCGTTATGCGCCCGTCCTCAATAAACTCCAGCAGGGACTGCTGCTGCTTTTTGTTGAAGTACTGTATCTCATCCAGATACAGCAGCACACCGCCGGGCGTGAGGAAAGTGTCCAGCTCGTCGATGATATGCTTGATGTCGGCGATACCGGCAGTCGTCGCATTCAGCTTGCGCAGCGTGCGGTTGGTGCGCTCTGCGATAATACGCGCGACGGTGGTCTTTCCCGTGCCGGATGGGCCGTAGAATATCATGTTTGGTATCTGGCCGCTCTCAACTATGCGGCGCAGCATGCCGTTGGAGCTGAGAATATGCTTCTGCCCCACGACCTCGTCCAGATTTTTCGGCCTTATCTCATCGGCCAACGGCTTATACATCATGCTCCTCCACGCGGTCCCGCCGCACTGATCGTCATTGAATATCCTCTTCCGGGAGTCCCTTCGTCAGCTCCGTCACGACATACTGGCACAGCAGCAGTCCCGCGCTCGCCGGGACCCATACAAGCGAGCCGGGGACGCTCCTGCGTCCGGGAGGCGGCGCCTCGAGCTGGCGCGCTTTCATCGGCTCCTCGGGGCTGTATACCACCGCATGGTGCTCGACCCCGCGGCTGCGCAGCTCCTTGCGCACCACGCGCGCAAGCGCACAGCCGCGCGTCTTTGAAATATCCGTGATCTCAAGACGGCTCGCGTCGCGCTTATTGCCCGTGCCGAGAGACGAAACTATCGGTATGCCGCGCTCGCGGCAGCTCATTATCAGGTCGACCTTGCACGCCACAAGGTCGATAGCGTCCACCACATAATCGTATGGCGCAAGAAAGCCGTCCCGCGTCGCGGCACTGTAGCAGCCAGCTATCGTGCGCACGGCGGCGTCAGGATTTATATCCTTTATACGCGCGGCCATCACCCCGGCCTTTGACTGGCCTACGGTCGATCCCAGCGCACAGAGCTGGCGGTTTATGTTGCTCTCGCTCACGGTGTCCTGATCTATGAGCGTCAGTGCGCCGACGCCGGAGCGCGCCAGCGCCTCGGCGCACCATGAACCCACGCCGCCCAGACCGAACACGGCAACGTGGCTGTTACGCAGTTTCTCTATTGCGGCGTCGCCCAGAAGCATACGCGCGCGCATTGTTCTTTCGTCCATGTGTTCCTCCGCTGCGGACCAGGACCGCCGGGCCGCAGATATGCATGTTCATCTGCCGCAGCAGACAAAAATCCGCCGAAAGGCTTGGCTTCCGGCGGATCGTAATTCGTTTTGCTCAGCCGACCAGCCTGAGCCAGAAGCCTCTCTCGGCCTCGTAGTTTGCGGTCAGGCCGTCGAGCCACTCCTGCAGGTCGACAGACTTGAGATCGCTCTCCGCAATGCTGTCGCTGCACTGCTGACCCTCGCCCACGTAATACATGACGTGGTAGCCCGCGTAGCTGCCTGCGGACTCGCCGTAGACGATTGCAGTGTCGCCGGGCTTATGACCCTCGAAGCAGAACTTGTCAAATTCCTCGACCATCTGCCCCTTGCGCACGCTGTCGTAAAGGCCGCCGTTTGTATTGGAGCCTGTGTCCTCAGAGTACTTCTCCGCAAGCTCCGCGAAGCTGTCCTCAGTGGCTGCGCCGGATTTCCACTCGTTGTATATCTCCTCGGCCTTTGCCTTGGCTGCCGCCTTGGCCTCGTCGGTATACTCGCCGTTCGCATCGGCCTCGGCCTTGACGAGAATGTGGCGCACCTGTGCGAGCTTGTAGTGGTTATCGTTGCGGCTTATGAACGCGACGACATAATAGCCGTCTGCGGTGCTGTTCTCGGTCACGGTAGCGTCGCCGGCCTTGCGGCTGCCCATCGCCCATTCCTTGTATGCGCCGAGATTGCTGCCCTGCGTGTTGCTGCTGTGTACGCAGTCGCCGTCAATACCGGCCTCGGCAAGCGCAGCGTTGAGGTTTTCGACAACGTCGTCCCCGGTCTGCTCTTCATATGCCGCAAGGATAGCGTCCGCGGTGTCCTTCGCCGCAGCCACGGTCTCTTCGGTCACGGCATCCGTGCCGTCCTCGCCGGTGACCTTCTCCGCCGTGACATAGTAATATGCAACGTCAAAATAATCTCTGTCGCCGTTGTAGCTCTTGTAATGCTCTTCAAGCTCGTCAGCGCTGTAGGTGAGAGAATCGCTGTACGCAGTCATGGTCTCGTTTGCAAGCGTGGACTTGTAAGTGGCGTCGAGCGCGATCTTGGAATTGACGCCGTTGCCGTAGTTTGCCGCGAGGAAGTTGTCCACGCTGGAGTAGCCCTGAAGCTTTGCGTATGAGGTGAGAGATTCAAAATCGCTGTCAATGGTCGTCTTATCTTCCTCGCTCAGCTCAATGCCGTTTTCAGCGGCATAGTCGAGCAGCGCCTTGTTCTGCACGAGCTGATTGATAGTGCTTTCAAGGAAGAAGTCCTTCCATGTCCCGTTTTCGATCATTGGGCATGACTGAGAATCAAGTCCCGCGACGCCCAGAGAGGTGTCGAGACCGAACATGCTGGCATAGCTGCCGTACTGATTGACCCAGTAGAAGAACTGGCCGGCGTACTGATAGTTCACCTCTGCGGGAGAATAGCTCTCATCGCCGACTGTAACCGCGGTAGTATGCTTGTAGAGGAAGCCGGAGTCAAGGAACAGGATCCCGGCGATAAGGATCACCACAAGGATCGTGCCGATAGTCCAGTTGCGTTTGCTTTTTGCTTTTTTCTTCGCCTCTTCCTGGGCGGCAAGCATTTTCTTGTCAGTCCCTGCCTCGCGGGCGGCCTGACGGTTCTTCTTTTCGGTAGAAGCGCTCATTATGTTTCATCCTTTTTCATGTTAGTATCTGCTGGAAAAATGCTATAGTATTATAGCGCAAAGAGTCCCGTGAATCAAGCGGATTTGCAATAATTAATGCGATCCGGCATCATTTCCCGCAAAGCGCGCTCATTCCCCGCCGATCCGGCTGGCAATATAGCCCTCCACCTCGCTCATTTCCATGCCCAGAGCCACGGCAAGCTCGCCGTGCAGTATATCCTTCGCCCGCTTCATTGTGGCCTCGGAACGGCTGCTCTTGGTCTTGCGCTCGCTCATGCGTTCACGCAGCCCCTTTACTATGGACACGAGCGCCTCACAGGTGTGCAGCTTGAATAGCTCTCTGTAAAAAGCGTCGACATGGTTGAAGCGGCTGTCATTGCATATTGCCGGCTCAATACCCGGTATCGCGTCTATAAGCGCCTCCGCTTCGTCGCGGCTCATCACCGGGCGCATGAATGCGCCCGAATCCACCGGCGTAAAATATGTACCGCTGCCGGTAAACGGGCGGAGATAATAATAAAGCTTGTCCTTTGACGCCCCCGAGATCTCCAGCGGGGCTATCTTTTCGACTACGCAGACTCCGTTCTCTCCATATATTATTTTGTCACCAATCTCATACATTGCACTATTACCCCTACTATATTACTCTATACGTATATATTACAACATCTTTATGAAAATTTCCAATAGAAATTTTATTTTTCGCATATATTTTTGTCTGTTTATTGCTTTTACATCTTTTATTTGACGCGCAATTCTGGTACAATAGCTTAAAATAATTTATGTACAGCCTTGCCGCGCACGTGCCGGTGTGGGGAACATTTGCTCGATTGCAGTGGTTTTTCGTGACCGTGTGGGGCTTGTACTGCGGATATTCGGAGTTTTGACGTGAAGCTTTACTTTTTTGGACATGATTACAGATATGCTGCCGAGCAGATACTGCTGACGCTGTTCCCGAACGAGCGGCCCGAATACCCCGGGGGCAGCCCCGAGGGCGACAGGATGGAGATACGCCTCAGCCGCGGTGCGCAGTACATCACTGCCACCTGCGCGCTGCACAGGGGCGGTTCCGTCTGGCATGGGCGCGCCGCAGTCAAAGCCGCGCTGCTCGACGGCGAGCTGCTGACTGACCGTTACTGCCAGCGGCTCATAAAAAACGCGGTCTACCGCGCCGCTCTCGCCTCCGGCGTACAGCGTCCCGCATGGGGCGCGCTGACCGGCGTGCGGCCCGGCAAGCTTTTTTGCCCGCTCCTGAACAGCGGACTGAGCGAAAGCGAGGCCGTGCACGAGTTTATTGAGAAGTACGACGTGACGCCGGAGCGCGCGCAGCTCTGTCTCGACACGAGCCGCGAGACGCTCAGCGCAGCGGCAGGCCTCGGCGCAGAGGACGTATGCCTTTATGTCGGCATTCCCTTCTGCCCCACGCGCTGCGCCTATTGCAGCTTTGTCAGCCAGTCCGTGGAGAAGAGCATGAAGCTCATCCCGCCGTTCCTTGATGCGCTTGAAAAGGAGGTCTCCGCCACTGCGGCTGAGGTCAGGAAGCTCGGCCTGCGCGTGATCTCCATATACATGGGCGGCGGCACGCCCACAACGCTCAGCGCCTCCCAGCTCGACAGGCTGTGCACGCAGCTTGAACAGGAATTCGACCTGAGCGCGCTGCGCGAATACACCGTAGAGGCCGGGCGGCCCGACACGATAACGGACGACAAGCTCCACGTCCTGCGCCGTCACGGTATCGGCCGGATCAGCGTCAACCCGCAGACAATGTCCGACTCCGTTCTCGAGGCGATAGGCCGGAAGCATACCGCCGCCGATATAGTGACGGCGCTCGGAAAGGTACGCGCCGTGGGCGGCTTTGATGTGAATATGGATCTCATAGCCGGTCTCCCGGCGGACTCTGCGGAGGGCTTCGCTGCGACGATGGAGCAGGTGCTCGCCCTCGCGCCGGAGAATATAACCGTGCACACGCTGTCGCTGAAAAAGGGCTCGCGCATCACGCTGGAGGGGGCGCAGCTGCCCACAGCGGGCGAGGTCGGCTCGATGCTGGACTATGCCGGGCGCAGCCTCCGCGCTGCGGGCTACAGGCCGTATTATCTCTACCGGCAGAAGTTCATGTCCGGCGGCTTTGAGAACGTCGGCTGGGCAAAGGGCGACACGGTCAATCTCTACAACATATGTATAATGGAGGAGCTTTGCAGCATTCTGGCCATGGGCGGCGGCGGTTCCACAAAGCTCATCCGCGCCGGAGACGGGCGGAACATACGTCTCATGGCCCCGAAATATCCGCTGGAGTATATAAACAGTATTGACAAAACCTGTGAAGCTAAAAAGAAAATAAGCCAGTTTTATGAAGATTGAAGGAGGAAACAACATGGCCTATCAGCTTGAAGATATAAATTTCCGCACGGTTGCCGATCCCAAGGGCTTCGTGGAGGAGAGCGACGCCGAATATCAGAAAAAGGTGGAGCATGCCGCCGATCTGATAAGCGAAAACCGGAAGAAGAGTCCTATCGTCCTGCTGTCCGGTCCGTCCGGCTCAGGCAAGACCACAACTGCGATGAAGATCGCAGGCGAGCTCAACAAGCGCGGCATAGGCACGCACTATGTGAGCATGGACAACTATTTCAAAACCATTGATCCCGCCACCGCGCCGCGCACGCCGGAGGGGGAAATAGACCTTGAATCTCCGCTCTGCCTCGATATGGAGCTGCTCAACCGGCACTTCGACATGCTTGCAAATGGCGAGCGCATATTTGTCCCGAAATACGAGTTTTCACGCAAGATGCGCATCCAGGACCCCTCCGCCTCCATAAAGCTTGGCAGCGACGAGATCGTCATATTCGAGGGCATCCACGCGCTAAACGACATGATCACCGAGAAGCACCGCGAGGCGTTCAAGCTCTATATCTCGGCGCGCAGCAATGTTGAATTCAACGGTCATGTCGTATTCAAGGGCACATGGTTCCGCCTCGTGCGGCGCATGGTGCGCGACCATCTCTTCCGCGGCTCCGATCCTGCCGAAACGATGTCCATGTGGGCAAACGTCCGCCGCGGTGAAAAGCTCAATATATCCCCGTTCAAGGATAAGGCGGACTTCCAGTTCGACTCTTCCCTGCCATACGAGCCCGCAGTGTTCAACACGACTGCCACCGAGCTTTTCAGCACCGTTCCCGAGGGAATAGAGCGCTATGAAGAGCTCCGTTCCGTTCTGCCCGCGATCCAGCTCTTCGGGCATATAAGCGAGGAGCTTGTCGCGCCGGACAGTCTCATACGCGAGTTTATCGGCGGCGGAATATACGAATACTGAGCTGCAAAAAAGCGGAGGCACAGCCCCCGCTTTTTTCATTCTCCGTCAGTCCATATATTTGTCCGCGTAGCACTCCGCCGGCAGATAGTCCGCCAGTCCCATGAGCACGCTCTTCGCGCTGCCGCTGTATTCTCCTTCGTTCGTGCGCAGGTTCAGCGGCACCTTGAGATTTTTCCGCAGAGATATGCGTACAGTCGTGCCGCGGCCCGGCCGGCTCTCCAGCAGCAGCGTGCCGCCGTGCTTTTCCGCTATTCCCCGCCCGACCGTCAGCCCAAGTCCCGCTCCGCCGCTCATCCCGCGCATATCAAAGCCGTGGACATAGCGGTCAAACACGGAATGCAGCATGTCGCTCTCTATTCCGCAGCCGTCGTCGCTGACCGAGAGGATCACGCTCTCCCCTGCGTCGATCAGGCTTATGCTGATGCGCGTGCAGCCTTTCCCGTGGACAAGACTGTTCGACAGCAGATTGAGCAGCACCTGCTCCACCAGCATCGGGTCTGCCGTGACGTACATCTTCGGGGCCGCGTTTACAACGATCTCGGGCTTCTTGCAGAACATCTCAACGCCCTCCACGCAGTTGATGCAGCACTCCGTCAGGTCGAGCCGTACCGGCGTGAACGACATCTCGCCGCGGATCACCCCCTGCGCCACAGAGACGTTGGACACCAGCCGCGACAGCTGATAATAGCTCTTCGTGAGCGAGGCTATATTCTCCTGTAATCCCGCATCGTTGAGCGCTTCGGCGCGGCTGCGGCACATATCCACGGAGAAGGACGTCGTCATAAGCGCGCTTCTGAGAGAATAAATGAACGCGTCGTTCAGCAGCACAGGCTCTGCCGGCGGGTTCGTCAGAAACATCACCAGCATATCCGTCTGCTTCGACACACGGACGATGTAATGCTTTCCCCTGACTATCGTGTCTGCAATAAAGCTTGACGCCTGCGAGCCGATGATCCCCGGCTCAAAAAAGTATTTGAGGCTTTTGTTCACGCAGTCCGCGCCCAATATCTCCTTCGCCGGGGCATTTGCGAAACTTATCTTTCCTGCCCGGGAGAGGATGAGCGCCTCGCTCGTAAGCGAGAGAATATCTGACGAAACCTGGATCATGGACAACACTCCTTTTGCCTGCTTTGGGCTATTCTAGCAAAAATCGACAAAATACACAATACTCCCTCCGCAAATTAGTCGAATCATAATAAATTTTCGGCATTTTTTTGTTAAAAATAGATGGGTGGAATATTGCTTTTTATCAATATTATATGTTAAAATTGGCATGATAAATAAGGCACAAATTCCCGAGCCGGGGATTTTGCATATATTGTTTGTCTACAAATTTTTTATGGAGGATATCAATATGATCAAAGTTGGTATTAATGGTTTCGGCCGCATCGGCTCTCTGGCTTTCAGAGCTGCCATCAAGTCTGACGACATCGAGGTCGTCGCGATCAACGCTCCCGGCCATCCCGCTTCTCACATCGCATACTGCGTTAAGTACGACACCGTTCACGGCCGCTTCAACGGCGAAGTCGTCGGCAACGACGAGGACAGCACCATTACCGTTGACGGCAAGGTCGTCAAGGTCCTTTCCGACAAAGAATACCGCGATGCAACCCTCATCCCCTGGGGCGAGCTGGGCGTAGAGTACGTTCTCGAGTGCACCGGCGTTTACCTCACCAAGGAGAAGGCACAGGCTCATATCGACGCCGGCGCAAAGGTCGTCGTCATGTCCGGTCCCGCAAAGGACGATACCCCGATGTTCGTCTGCGGCGTCAACCTCGACAAGTACACTCCCGACATGCAGTTTGTCTCCAACGCGTCCTGCACCACCAACTGCCTCGCTCCTATGGCGAAGGTCCTCAACGACAACTTCGGCATCATCGAGGGTCTCATGACCACCGTTCATGCTTCCACCGCTACCCAGTCCATCGTTGACGGCTTCCCCAAGAAGAAGGATCTCCGCGGCGCACGCTCCATCTACAACAACATCATCCCCGCCACCACCGGCGCTGCAAAGGCAGTCGGCAAGGTCATCCCCTCCCTCAACGGCAAGCTCACCGGTATGTCCATGCGTGTTCCCACCGGCGACATCTCCGTCGTTGACCTGACTGTCCGCCTCGAGAAGGCCGCTACCATGGACGAGATCAAGGCCGCTATGAAGGCCGCTTCCGAAGGCCCCATGGCAGGCGTTCTGGAGTACGTTGACGACGAGGTCGTTTCCTCCGACTTCCGCACCGATCCTCACACCTCCATCTTCGATGCACAGGCCGGCATTTCCCTGAACGACCACTTTGTCAAGCTCATCGCCTGGTATGACAATGAGTGGGGCTTCTCCAACAAGATGCTTGACCTCACCCGCCACATGGACAAGGTCCGCAAGGCATAAGTCCTTTTATAAAACATCTAAAACCGCTCCTTTCGGAGCGGTTTTTCTTTTTTAAAGCAAAAGTGCCCACGTTTTTCTGTTGCAACAACAACTTGATTTGATCATACCAGAATGAAAAAAGCCAGACCGCAGAAATGAAACCGCGGTCTTACATATTTTCGCTTGGCGATTATAAATACACATATGAAGTCAGCAGAACAAAAGACATTTCTGAACGTAAAGTAAAAGATGAAAATAAAAGCTTGTTATCATCCCTTGAAGCGGCGGCAGATTTTGATGCTGATACGATAGGCGAAGGCAAAAATGTCATTATTAAAGTCAAACTTGATAGTGAGGACGAAGGCATAGTTCGTTTTACCGTCAACGTTACTTTGGTAAAAGTCTCTAATTCATGGAAGGTTCTGGATTGGGAGTTCAACTAATAGCAAATGTAAAGCAAAGTTGTGCTATTAACACCGCTTATTCTGGTGTTAACAGCACAACTTATTTTTTCACATCAGCCTTGCGTGACCCTCTATGGCCTGTTCAAGCCTTTGCGCTCCATCCCCTCTCCGTTTCACATATACCGCTCTGCCCTCTCATATACTCAACTACGAGCAGTTGGGAGTGGTGCATGTGCGTACAAATATTGAGGAAAGGGTCTGCGACCTTGCCGCGTACATCGTAGATAACCAGTCCACCGTCCGCGCCGCCGCAAAGCAGTTCGGCATAAGCAAATCTACCGTACATAAGGATCTTACCGAGCGCCTGCCGCGGATAAACCCCGCACTGTACCGGCAGGTGCGGCGGCTTCTGGATATAAACAAAGCCGAACGGCATATCCGCGGCGGGCTTGCCACAAAGCGCAAGTACAAGGGTGAACAGTAAAAAAATTTGAGGGTGCAGAGCCATATCTGCACCCTCAAAGCATATTCATATCACAGGAAACGGTCGATTCTCTCCGTCAGATCCTCCAGCTTTTCGCGCATTTTCTCCCGCGTGTCGTCCAGCTCGTATTTCATCTGTGCCCGGTTGGTACGCATCTCATCCAGGAACCGCTGCCGGTCGTCGCTGATGCCGTTTCTGAGGCTGTCATAGCTGCGGCGCAGCTCCTCGATGCGCTTCTGCTGCGCCTCTCTGGAGCGCGCGGCCGTGTCAAGATACTTCGCCATGCTCCTGTAGAATTCGTCCGACATCTTTTCGTGCTTCGGATACAGCCCGCGGCGGTAGTTGTCGATGACCGTGTAATACCGCTCGTATGCCCTGCCGACCGCTTCTTCCCATGACATGTAAATATCGCGCTGGGCGCCCGCGCCGATGCGCGCCATCGCCTCCGGGGCGGCGCACAGCTCGCGCAGCTTTGCCGCCATAGACCGGGCGTTCTCCTCAATGAGGAAACCGCTCTCGCCGTCGACGACATCCTCCGCCGCACAGCTGCCCTTTATCAGCACGCTGCCGAGCGCGCAGGCCGCCGCCTCGCGCACGACAAGGCCGTTCGTGTCAAAGGTCGACGGGAAGAGGAAGAGATCGGCGCGGCAGTACCATGCGCGGATACGCTCGCGGTCGTGTATCGGCTGGCAGAAATACACCCTGTCTCCAAGACTGAGCGACGCGGCGTATTCCATTATCTCGTCCCTGTCCGTGCCGCCGCCGACGAACACCATGCGGAAGTCCTGTCCGCCCTCCGCAAGCTCTTTGAGCGCGTCGAGAATTATCCTTATCCCCTTGTACCACATCATGCGCCCCACGAACAGAAACACCGGCACTCCGGCAGGCAGGTCGACGCCCTGCGTGACCTCGGCTATAAGCGCGTCTGAGACCCGGCCCTTCGGGAAGTCCACACCGTTTGGCATGACGATATAATCGCCCCTGTAGCCGAGACTGCGCAGGTTTTCCCCCGCGCCGCGGCTGACGGTCCACACCTCGTCGCAGGCGGAGATGTTCTCGGCAAGTATCTTTGCCGCCTCCTCCTGCAAAAGCTTTCCGCGCACGGCGTTGGCAATGTCTATGTCGAACTTCGTGTGATAGGTAAACACGACCGGCAGATCCATCCTGTCGCGCAGAACGCGGGCAAGCATTGTCGAGGTTATCGGGCAGTGGCTGTGGATAATGTCAAACTTCCTTTTGTCCAGTTCCTCCATGATCCCGACCGAGAACGGCATACCCGCACGGTAGCCGACAAGCTTCGTCATGTCTATACTGGGATAACGCAGCACGGGAAACGGGAACTGCGAGTCATCTGCCTGCGGGTTTGACGGCGTGACGACCGCCGCACCGCCGTGTTCACGGTTAATTATCTGCGCATAGTTGGTCACGGCGTTGGCCACGCCGTCGATCTCGGGCGGAAAGGAATCGTTTATCAGGCATACGTTCAGCTTTTCCATGGCTGTGTTCCTCCTTGGCATATTGTCAGATATGTTTGATAAAGCGCCTGAAGGCCGCTTTTCCGGTCTCATCGCGTTTGAACACTCCGGCATGCTCCAGCACGGTCTTGAACACCTGTCCCAGCTCATTGCGCAGGATTCCGGCGGTGTTCTCCGGCGTAAAGTCATAGCGTGTCCTGAGCTCTTCCGCCCAGAGTGCATGCTTGGCAGTCTCCTCACAGGCATAGAGGTCTCCGCCGCTCACAAGGCACTTTTCAAGCATGGCCAGCTCGTTTTTGAGTCTCCTCGGCAGCACCGCCAGTCCCATCACCTCGATAAGTCCGATATTCTCTTTCTTTATGTGGTGCAGCTCCTGATGCGGATGAAAAACGCCGAGCGGATATTCCGGCGTGGTGATATTGTTCCTGAGCACAAGGTCAAGCTGGTACTCTTCGCCGCACATGCGCGCAATGGGTGTGATGGTGCTGTGCATTTCCCCGCCGGTCTCGGCGAAGATGAATGCGCTCTCGTCTGTGTAGCCGCGCCAGCGCTCAAGGATGCGCGCGGCAAGCTCCGTAAGCCGGCCGCGGTCTGCGGACGTAAGGCGTATAACGGACATAGGCCACGCCACGACGGCGCAGGCCACGTCATCAAAGCCGGGTACGGTGAAATATTCCTCTGCCGGCGCGCGCTCCATCGGAAAGACGAAGCGTCCGCCCTGAAAATGGTCATGGCTGAGTATCGAGCCGCCCACAATAGGCAGGTCGGCGTTGCTGCCGATAAAGTAGTGCGGGAACTGCTCCACAAAGTCCAGCAGCCGCTCAAACGTCCCCTTATCCACCTTCATGGGGCGGTGCTCCGCGCAGAGGACGATGCAGTGCTCGTTATAATAGACGTAGGGCGAATACTGGAAGTACCAGCTCTCACCGGCGAGCTTTATCGGGATGATGCGGTGATTTTCACGCGCGGGATAGTCGGCCCGTCCCGCATAGCCCTCCGCCTCACGGCAGAGCTGGCACATGGGGTAGCCGGTCGACTTGACTTTACCGGCGGCAGCGATGGCCTTGGGGTCCTTCTCCGGCTTCGAGAGGTTTATGGAGAGCTCCAGCGCGCCGTACTCCGTCTCCGCCGTCCAGCGCAGATCCTGACTGATGCGGTACCGGCGGATATAGTCCGTGTCGCCGCTGAATTTATAATACCAGTCTGTTGCGGCCGCGGGGTCTGAAAAATAATTCGAGTAGAACTGCTTTATCACCTGCGAGGGGCGCGGGGTGAGGATGCCCATGAGCTTTGTATCCAACAGGTCACGGCTGACCGTGTCGCCGCCGCAGAGGCCCTCCCGCTCCGCCCAGTCGAGTATGCGCGCGAGTATATTCTCCAGCGGCTCTTCCTGCGCCGTGCAGCTGCCGGGCTGGAAGCCGTCGATGCCGAGCGCCGCAAGGAGGCTGTTCTCCGCCCAGACGCGGTCGCTCTCCTCTATAAGATTTTTGTCTATTGCATAC
This sequence comes from uncultured Eubacteriales bacterium, assembly GCA_900546515.1. Taxonomy (GTDB): domain Bacteria; phylum Bacillota; class Clostridia; order Oscillospirales; family Oscillospiraceae; genus Limivicinus. The sequence continues at coordinate 56,163 of URDG01000012.1, forward strand.
CGCACAAGCGCTTCGATGTCATTGCTTATCATAGCTATATCTCCGTTCCTCATTTTGAAGCCTGCTTCATCGAAAGCGAGATGCGGTGCTTCTTTTCATCCACGTCCAGCACGACGACCTTTACCACGTCTCCGACAGACACTGCCTCACTCGGATGGCGGATAAACTTATCGCTCACCTCTGAGATATGCACAAGTCCGTCCTGATGGACGCCTATATCCACAAACACGCCGAAATCTATGACGTTTCTGACCGTCCCCATGAGCTCCATGCCCGGCTTGAGATCGCCGATATCGAGCACGTCCCTGCGCAGCAGCACAGGGGGCAGCTCATCGCGCGGGTCGCGCCCGGGCTTGAGAAGCTCCGACACGATGTCGCGCAGCGTGGGTTCGCCCACGCCGCAGGCCGCGGCCGCCTTTGCCGCGCCCTCGGCCTCTACGCGCTTCGGCAGCTCCGCTATCTTCCCGGCGGCGACGTCCGCCATTGTGAAGCCGCACAGCTCCAGAAGCTTTTTCGCGGCCTCATAGCTCTCCGGGTGAACGGCGGTATTGTCGAGCACCTGCCTGCTCTCCGGTACGCGCAGGAAGCCCGCGCACTGCTGGAAAGCCTTGGGGCCGAGCTTCGGCACCTTGTTTATCTGGCTGCGGCTCGTGAAAGCGCCGTTTTCCTCGCGGTATGCGACGATGTTCTTTGCCGTGGTCTTCGTCAGGCCGGACACGCGCTGAAGAAGCGACGGAGAAGCGGTGTTTATATCCACGCCGACAGCGTTCACGCAGTCCTCGACAACTCCCGTGAGCGTCTCTTCGAGCTTGGCCTGCGGCATATCGTGCTGGTACTGTCCCACTCCTATGGCCATGGGATCTATCTTCACGAGCTCCGCCAGCGGGTCCTGAAGGCGCCGCGCAATGGACACGGCGGACCTGAGATTGACGTCATAGTCCGGGAACTCCTCCGCCGCGAGCTTTGAAGCCGAATACACCGAAGCCCCGGCCTCGTTGACGATCGCATACGACTGGCCGCCGCCGAGCCCGTGCAGCATCTCAACGGTCATCTGCTCCGTCTCGCGCGAGGCGGTGCCGTTGCCGATGGCGATATGCTCCACCCCGTGCTTTCTTATCAGCGCGGAGAGTGTGCGTATCGCGTCTTTTTTTCTGCTCTCGCTGAAAGTCGGGTACACGACGGCCGTATCCAGTACCTTGCCGGTGCCGTCTACCACGGCGACCTTGCAGCCGTTGCGGTAGCCCGGGTCGAGCCCCATAGTGACCTTGCCCCTGACGGGAGGCTGCATGAGCAGCGGCTTGAGGTTGAGCGCAAACATCTTTATCGCGCCCTCGCACGCCATATCCGTCAGCGCGCTGCGCTCCTCGCGCTCCATTGACGGCCATATGAGCCTGTCATACGCATCGTCGGCCGCGGCGCGCACAAAGCCCATCGCGGCGCTGCCGGGGATGACGGCCGCACGGCGGACACGCTGCAAGGCGGCCTCACGGTCGAGCTCTATCCCGGCCTTGAGCATGCCCTCCTTCTCGCCGCGGTTTATGGCGAGTATCTGGTGCCCCTGCACTCTGTCCACCCGCTGTCTGAAATCATAGTAAAGCCGGTAGACCGAATCCTCCTCTGTCGCGGCCTTCGAGACCAGAAATGCATTGCTCTCAATGAAGCCGCGCAGCTTCTTTCTTATCTCCGCATCGTCGGATATCTGCTCTGCGATAATGTCGGACGCCCCCGCAAGCGCGTCCTCGACCGTCTCCACGCCCTTTTCAGGGTCGACAAAAGCCTCTGCAAGCGTCTCCGGCGCGGACAGCTCGGGGCGCTGCGAGAACAATTCCCGCGCCAGCGGCTCCAGCCCTTTCTCCTTTGCTATCGTGGCTCTGGTGCGCCGCTTTGGCTTATACGGACGGTATAGATCCTCAAGGGCCGCAAGCGTCTCAGCCTCGTCCATGGCCGCCGACAGCTCGTCTGTCATTTTGCCCTGTTCAGTGATGGAATTTTTCACGGTCTCGCGCCTCTCGGCGAGGGCGCGGAGGTATGCAAGCCTCTCCGCAAGTGTGCGCAGGGCGGTGTCGTCCATCGCGCCATGCATTTCCTTGCGGTAACGCGCGATAAACGGTATGGTATTGCCCTCGTCCAGAAGCTTTATAACGTTGTCTATATGGCTCTGCTCCCGGTTCAGCTCCCGGGCGAGTATCTGGTTGATCGTCTCCAAGGGTTGTTTCTCCTCATATGTATGGTTAAAAGCTTTTCTAGTTATAACATATTTTTATCCCCGTGCAAAGTAGTAAAAATGACGATATGGGAAAGAGGACCGCGCGGAATACATTCACATATCCGCAGCGGTCCTCAATTTTCCGGTCGTCAGGCTTCCGGCATCACGCCGCCTGAAGGTAATCCAGCGGGTCGACGCTTGCGCCGTTTGCCCTGAGCGCGAAGTGCAGGTGCGTTCCCTGCCCTATCTCCGCAAGCGCTGTCGTGCCGACGGAGCCGACGATATAGCCCGGCTCCACCGCATCGTTGACGTTCACGGCGGGCATGCCGGCAAGGTTTGCATAGACGGCCTTCGTGCCGTCGCCGTGGTCGATAGTGACTACGGTGCCGTAGAGATCGTCCTCGACGATGCTCTCCACGGTCCCGCCGCGCGTTGCGGTGACGATGGTGCCTACCGGTGCTTCGATGTCTATGCCGTCATGCGTGCGCCAGTCGCGCAGGGTGACGTCATAGCTGAGCCTGTCCATACTGTGGCTGCGCTCGATATTTCCGCTCACAGGCCAGAGATACACGGGAGCCGCGTTTTCCGCCGCACCGGCAAAGACAGCCGCTGTCTCTTCCTTCCCGGTCTCGGCTGCGGCTTCATCTCCGCTCTCGCTCCCGGCCGTGTCCTCTGCCGCGTTTTCGCTGTCCTTCATCGCGGGCACTGCGCTGCCGTCTCCGGCGGCAGTCTTTCTCGTGCTGCTGTCGGCAGGCGGGATGATCACCGTCTCTACACGCTTGCTGGAGTAGCTTGTATCATTGCTGTTTACTACGTCCTTTGCCATAGTCTCATTTCCTGCCGCCATCATCCATGCGGACACGCCGATAACTGCGGCGCACAGGAAAAGGACTATGTAAAAGCCCTTACCTGTAAAGAATCTCTCCAGCTTTTTGCCGGAGCTGCTGCTGCTCATATTAATGACCTCCATTGCAGTAAATCTTTTGGATACGTTCCTATTCTTGCCTGCAATGGAGAATAATATACATATTTTTTTCTGCGGGCCGCAAAGAGGACGGCCCGCCGTCTCCCCAAAAGCCGGGGAAGCAGCGGGCCGTTTCGGCTCTGCGTTTTTTACTTTATGGAGAAGAAAGCATCCTTGCCGGGATACTCCGCAGCATCGAACAGCTCATCCTCGATGCGCAGGAGCTGATTGTACTTTGCGACGCGGTCGGTGCGCGAAGGTGCGCCGGTCTTGATCTGGCCCGCGTTCACGGCGACGGAAATGTCGGCGATAGTGGTGTCCTCAGTCTCTCCGGAGCGGTGGGACACGACAGCGGTCCAGCCTGCGCGGTGCGCCATCTGGATAGCGTCGAGCGTCTCGGTGAGCGTCCCTATCTGGTTGAGCTTTATGAGCACGGCGTTTGCCGCGTGCAGCTCGATGCCCTTCTTTATACGCTCGGTATTGGTCACAAAGAGGTCGTCGCCGACGATCTGGATGCGGCGGCCAAGGCGCTTCGTCATCAGCTGCCAGCCTTCCCAGTCGTTCTCGCCCATACCGTCCTCGATGGAGATTATGGGGTACTTGTCAACGAAGCTCTCCCACATATCCACCATCTGTTCGCTCGTCATAACGATGCCGCGCTTGGGCAGGTGGTAGCACTTGTCGTCGGGATCGTACCAGTCGGAGACTGCACCGTCGATAGCTATCCTGAAATCCTCGCCGGGCTTGTAGCCGGCCTTTTCTATTGCCGTGACAAGAGCCTTGAGCGCATCCTCATCGCTCTCGAGGCTGGGCGCATAACCGCCCTCATCGCCCACGCCTGAGGCAGGAACGACCTTCTTGAGCGCGTGGAACACCTCTGCGCACATCCTCAGCGCCTCGCTGAAGCTCTTTGCGCCGACCGGCATTATCATGAATTCCTGAATGTCCACATTCGACCCGGTAGCGTGCTGGCCGCCGTTGAGCACGTTCATCATCGGCACGGGCAGGGTCTTGGCATTCACGCCGCCGATATAGTTGTAAAGGCTCATGCCGGTGGCCTCTGCCGCGGCCTTTGCGCAGGCGAGAGACGCGCCGAGTATCGCGTTTGCGCCGAGGCGGGTCTTGTTGGGCGTGCCGTCGATCTCAATGAGCATCCTGTCGAGAGACACCTGATCGAGCGCGTTGAGGCCAACCATAGCCTCCGCGATCTCGCCGTTGACGTTCTCCACCGCAGTCAGAACGCCCTTGCCGCCGTAACGGCTCTTGTCGCCGTCCCTGAGCTCGCAGGCCTCGTACATACCGGTGGATGCGCCCGAGGGAACTGCCGCGCGGCCCACAGTGCCGTCGTCAAGCGTGACCTCCACCTCGACGGTGGGGTTTCCGCGCGAGTCCAGTATCTCGCGCGCCATGACATCTACTATTTCAAAATACTGCTTCATATTAAAAATTCCTCCTTATCAGCGGCTGCGCGGCCATATTTTCGCCGCCGCGCCATACAATGATTATAACCCATCGCGGCGCAAAAATAAAGCACAATCGCAAACTCCTGCGGCGCAAAAGATAAATTGCACATATTACCATGGAAAATATTGTGCATATTGTTGTCAACATTTGGCATTATGTACAAGCACAAAGCATATGTTTGCACGTATATTTACAAAATGACGCGTCAAATTGACGTGATATGTATGATATGATAAAATATTAACAACAGGCCGCGCCGGACAGCGCGGATACGGTAAATTCAAAGTATGGGGAGGAAAGCAATGAGAGACTTGAAGCACCTGGCGTATTTTGAAGACCTCGTCAGAGAGTCGAATAATACGCTCATAGGGCAGGCAAAGGACGAAGGCAAGATCTGCGTGGCGTTCGTGTGCGAAAACACACCCGAGCCGCTTATGAATCTGGACGGCGCCTTCTCCGTGCGTCTGTCCGCGCCGAACACGGGTTCAATGGACATCGCCACGTATTACATGACGAGCTTTCTCTGTGAAACGAGCCGCGCGCTGCTGGAACGCGCAATAGAGGGCGGCTTCAACTTTGCCGACTGCGTCATCGCGCCGGACGGCTGCACGATGATGAACCGCTGCGTGGAAAATATGGAGCTGCTGAAAACCATGGGGCAGGGCAACGACCGGTTTTTCCATGAGTACATGGAGATACCGCTGAAGGCGGACGAAAACGGCGTGGCTCTGCTGGTACTGCAATGCAAAAACCACATCCTTGACCCGCTGAATCGCGCCTACGGGATAGACACGTCCGACGCGGCGATCAAGAAGGCAGTAGAGGAGCATAACCGCGTGTGCCGGGTCATACGCGCGCTGGGCAGCTTCAGGAAAGAGGAGCTGCCGCGTATAACGGGCTATGAGTTTCACGTGCTTACACTGGCAAGCTATGTCGCGCCGAAATATCTTATCATAGATAAGCTGGATGAGACGCTGGAAGAGGTGCGCGCACGCGAGCCGGAGAGCAAGCCCTACAGGGCGCGCATCGCGCTTGTAGGCTCTGAGGTAGACGACAGCGGCTTTATAAAGCTGATAGAGGAGACCGGCGCTTATGTGTGCGCCGACCGCTTCTGCTTCGGTTCGCTTCCCGGACGGGATGTGATACCGCTCACGGACGGCGAGGACGCGCTGACGCAGGTATGCCGTCAGTACGTCTACCGCGGGCAGTGCCCGCGCGTGATGAACATGGAGAAGGTGTACGGGCGCAAGCAGTACGTCAACGACATTGCCAGAGAATATCACGCCGACGGAATAATATACCAGCAGGTAAAGTTCTGCGACCCGTGGGCATACGAACGGCTGCTTGGCTCGACCATGCTGCGCGACGACTACGGCTTTCCGGTAATGTCGGTCGACAGGCCGTATAACATTGCGTCGTCTGTGGGGCAGATGCGCACGCGCGTACAGGCGTTTGTGGAAAGCATCGAGATCAAGAAGCTTCATGGAGGTGTAAAATAATGGCGCTGGTAGTAAATCCGAAGAGCAGACCCGGCGAAAAGCAGCTCGGCGTGCTTTTCAACGGCGGTAAGGTGCGCCGCCGCCGCGAATGGCGCGGCCTGAGGGACACGCTTTACGATTACGGCAGGTGGCTCTATCTGCTGTCCATTCTTGCCGGCGTCATCGTGAAGCCGCGCAACGTCAAGGCCATGTTCCGCTACAGATGGTTTGCAAATTATCTGGCCGTCCCGCATATGCTGGATAAGTTCACGATGGGGCTGAGAGATGAGCCTCTGCGCATCGTGCACACGGCGATGGACTTCGTTGTAAAAGACGTGGCTGCATGCATTGATAACTCCGTAAAGGGCGACCGCAGGACGGGCAACAACGTGGCATATTCGGAAAAATGCGTGCTTACGGACGAGAACGCCATGACGGCATTCATGATGGGCTTCCCGACCCTGCATGCCATTCTGCGCGAAGTGCCCACAATGTTTTCGGCAAACCTCCTCAACCAGTATTCCACCACGCACTATCTCGACGTAGCGCAGCAGTTCGGTATTCCGGGCGACGTGTGCCCCATGCCGGAGGCCGAGGCCGGCATCTCCATAGAGGACGACTTCCCCGTGCTGGGCAAGTGCGCGGTGCAGGTAAATACGACGTGCGACGGCTCGCTGATGGGCAACGGCATAATCGCAAAGCGGCTTGAGCGTGAGTACGGCATTCCGACCTTCCAGCTCGCCGCGCCGATGCGGCACAAGGAGGCTGACGTACAGGAATACGCCGCGCAGGACATAAAGAACGCCATAGCCTTTATAGAGGAGCAGACAGGTGAAAAATGGAACTGGACGGCCTATTTTGAGTGCGCCAAACGCGTCAATGAGACAACACGCAACCGCTGGGCCTGGCTGGAGGTGAACAGCACCCCTTACCCGCAGTTCATCGGCGCGACGTTCTCCCTGTATAACGACACAAACTACATGGGCAATTGCGGCCGCTCCGCCGCGTTCCCGCCGATAGACAAAAAGATAATGAAATATGTGCGCCGCGGCTATGAAAGAAAGACCATGATGGCGCCGGAATACCGGCACAGGTGTATAGTGTGGGGCGTGCAGCCGCAGTACGTGATAGACATGCTCAACTGGATGGTGCACTGCTGGGGCGTCGTGCCGCTGACGGATATGCTGTCGATGGTCATAGAAAAAGAGATTGCCGAGGAGGACACCCCGGAGAACCGCGAACAGGCATATTACGACATGGCCTATCTCACAGAGAACATGATAATGCGCAACCGCACGCACGGCGGCTACAAGGTGCTTGTAGATGAGCTGTGGGAGCTGTGTGAACGGATGAATGCGGACATGGTCATGATGTGGGAGCATATGTCCTGCAAGGCGCTGGTGGGTATGCACGGGCAGTTTGAGGAGCAGGCGCGTGAGCGCGGGCTGAATCTCGTCTGGGTCGCGCACGACCTATGCGATCCGCGGGTCTATACGCGTCAGGCGATCCGCGACCAGTTCAACGAATACATGCGCACCGTTATGCGCGAGGAACCGCTCGACCCGTCGATCGAGGTCCTGCCGGATGAAAACGCATGGTGACGAAAGGAGAGGAATTATGAAGCTATCCAAACTTTCAAAGGTGATACTCGGTGGGGCAGGCGGCTTTTTCGCCGTGACCTTTCTCATATACTTTTTTAATCTTGATATGAAGTTTCTCTCTGCCTGCGTAGAGCCGGTACTCCTCAGGCATTATGACAAGATCCCGCGCAAGCACTACCTTTAATAGCAAAACACAGGCGGCGTCCGATGGACGCCGCCTGTTTGATCTATAACTATATGCGATATGCGCTGTGGGTCTATTACTTCTTTGCCATGCCCTTCTGGCGTGCGTACTCGGCAGCGCCCAGAGCGCC
>URDG01000013.1 GCA_900546515.1 uncultured Eubacteriales bacterium
CATGCCCACTTCGGGCTTGGAGGCTCCACGACCCTCTACAATGCCGCTGACCTTGCCGCCGCAGAGCACCAGAATCCGGTCGCACAGCTCCAGCAGCACATCCAGGTCCTCACCCACGAAGACAACCGCCACACCGGCCTTCTTCTGCTTGTTGATCAGGTCGTAGATGGTGTAGGAGGAATTGATGTCCAGACCCCGGACGGCGTAGGCCGTCAGAAGCACCGTGGGCGCTGCCGCGATTTCCCGGCCCACCAGGACCTTCTGCACGTTGCCGCCGGAAAGTCGGCGGACGGGGGTGCTGACGCCGGGGGTATTGACCTCCAGCTCCTTCACCACCTGCTCAGCCAGCTTTTTCGGGTCCTTTCGGTCGGTAAACCAGGACTTGCCCTTGCGGAAGGACCGGAGCATCATGTTGTCCGTCAGGTCCATGGAGCCCACCAGGCCCATGCCCAGCCGGTCCTCCGGGACAAAGGACAGGGACACACCCATAGAGGCAATGGCCGTGGGGTCCTTGCCGATGAGCTCCTCCCGGGTGCCGTCATCCTCCACGTAGCTGATCGAGCCGGAGTCCACCTTCTGCAGTCCCGCAATGGCCTCCAGCAGCTCCTTCTGGCCGCAGCCGGAAATACCGGCGATGCCGAGGATCTCACCGGAGTTCGCGGTGAAGCTGACATTGTCGAGCTTGAGGATGCCGTCGATGCTGCGCACGGTGAGGTTCTTTACCTCGATACGGGGCTTGGGATCGACGGGCTCCGGACGTTCTATATTCAGCGTGACGGCGTGGCCGACCATCATATTGGTCATTTCCTGCGCGTTCGTGGACTTTGTGGGCATATCGCCGATGAACTGGCCGTGACGGAGTATCGCAACGCGGTCTGACAGCGACTCGACCTCGTGCATCTTATGTGTGATGATGACGACGGCCTTTCCGGCGTCGCGCATATTGCGCAGCACGGCGAAAAGCTTGTCCGTCTCCTGCGGGGTGAGAACTGCGGTCGGCTCGTCGAGGATGAGTATATCCGCGCCGCGATAGAGCGCCTTGACGATCTCGACAGTCTGCTTCTGGGAAACGGACATATCGTAGATCTTCTGCTTCGGATCCACCTCAAAGCCGTAGGCGGAGCATATCTCATTGACGCGCGCGGCTACCCGGTTCAGGTCGAGCCGTCCCGGCTCCTTGAGTCCGAGCACGATATTCTCGGCGGCGGTCAGCACGTCGACAAGCTTGAAATGCTGATGTATCATGCCGATGCCGAGGTCGAACGCATCCTTCGGAGAACGGATGACTACCTCTTTCCCGTCGATAAAGATCTGACCCTCATCGGGGAAATATATGCCGGAGAGCATATTCATCAGCGTCGTCTTGCCGCTGCCGTTCTCACCGAGCAGGGCGAGTATCTCTCCCCTGTAGATGTCAAGCCAGACCTTGTCGTTTGCAACGACAGGGCCGAAGGTCTTTGTGATGTTTCGCATTTTTACTGCGGCTATCTTGTTGTCCAAAGGCTTCACGCTCCTAAGTAAATATGGGGTGTATATGAAACAATTTGCATCTGACCGGCGGAAGAAAGAGACCGCAGCGCGGCTTTTGCCGCAAGGCAGAAGCGGAACGGTGCGGAATTCTTCTGACATACCGCAAAGGGCAACGCAACGAGGAGAGTACGCTGCGCTGCCCTTTACGGTAGATGCATCCGGCAGCATTATAGGGGAAAAGGAGACCCGGCACAGGGTCGGGTCTCCTGATATTTCGTTATTGGGATCAGTATGCCTCGTCGAGCAGAGTGATGCCGTCGATGCGCAGGTCGAAGTAAGGAGCGCTGCGGTACTCGGACTCGTGGAAGTAGCCGTCGGAAATAGCCTCGGTGTCAGCGGTGTAGTCGGCATCGGTGTCGACGTCGGCCATGTAGCTGGTGAGAGTCTCGCCGCCGACGGTGAAGGTGGCGGTGTCAAAGACGTGGATGGAGCCATCCTCGAGAGCGGCCTTGACTTCCTCAATCTTTGCGGCGGTGCCTTCTGCGGCAACGGCCTCATTGATCTCGGTCAGAACGACAGAGCCGGTGGCAAGGGTGCCGGTCCAGTCGGTGTCGATGGCCTCACCTGCGAGGTAAGCCTTCATGGCGTAGACATAGTAAGGAGTCCAGTCGATACGGGAAGAAACGATGAAGGTGTTGGGGCAGGCTGCGGCCGTGGAGCCGTTGTAGGAAACATTGGGGATGCCTGCGGTCTCGCATGCGGTGGGAGCGCCCATGGAGTCGGCGTGCTGGCTGATGAGCTTGCAGCCGCTGTCAATGAGCTTGTTGGCCGCTTCCTTCTCTGCGGTCTCATCGTACCAGGAACCGGTGAAGGTGACTTCCATGGTAGCGGTGGGGCAGACGGAGCGTGCGCCGAGGAAGAAAGAGGTGTAGCCGGAGACGACTTCTGCGTAGGTGTAAGCGCCGACGTAGCCGATCTTAGCCTCGTCCTCGGTGAAGTCGCCGTTTGCGATCATCTCGTTGAGCTTGAGACCGGCTGCGACACCGGCGAGGTAACGGCCCTCATAGATGGAAGCAAAAGCGTTGTGGTGGTTCTCAAGACCCTCGGTGTGGGCGCGGGTGCCGGTAGCGTGGCAGAACTGGACCTCGGGGAATTCCTTGGCGGCGGCGATGAGGTAAGGCTCATGGCCGAAGGAGTCTGCAAACACTATGTTGCAGCCTGCGTCGGCGAGCTCCTCAGCTGCCTCCTGGCACTTCTGGGACTCGGGTATATTGGTCTTGAAAATGTACTGATCTTCGCTCAGGCCGAGCTCCTCGCACGCGGCCTTGGCAGCGTTCATGAAGTTCGCGTCATAGGTGGAGTTCTCATCATGCAGGAAGATGAAGCCGACCTTCAGGTCAGCGACGTCAGATGCGGCGGCATCGCTCTCGGCGGCAGGAGCCTCGGCTGCGTCGGCAGCGGGAGCCTCGGTGGCTGCGGGTGCTGCGGACTGTCCGCATGCGCACAGTGCAAATACCATAACGAGCGCCAGGAGCATTGCGATGATCTTTTTCATTCTTCAAATTCTCCTCTGTAAATATTTTGGAAGCTATATCAAAACCGCATATGCGGAATTGAACTGAATAAAAATTCACCGGAGCATTACCTCGGAAGGAAGGCAAGAAACCAGTGACTCTGATAGAAATTACAAAGACGCAGACAATAAACCTGCGCCTTCGATCATTCCGATAGTCCGGTCATTTACGGTGTCCGGGTAGAAACTTCAAATCCATATCATTTGTTTATATCGAAAGCGTTATTCAATTAAGGAAGCTTGGAACACTTATAGGTTAACAGCGCGCGCGAAAAAAGTCAAGTGCCTTTTTTCGACTATTTTCACAGAAAAGCCCGGCCATATTTGTCGAACTTGCACGAAGCATTTGCCCGCATGCCAAGAGCGGCCCGCCCGCTCAGCAGAATGTCAGCCCGCTGTCGGACATGGATGCGATGCGGGCGAGAGATTCCACTCTCATTCCCTCGCGGCGCAGCCTGTCGCCGCCGCCCTGGAACACCTTTTCGACCGCGATGCCCGCGCCGGCGACCTCCGCGCCCGCCTGCCTGACAAGATCGCGCAGCCCTATCAGCGCCGCGCCTGTGGCGAGAAAATCGTCCACGATCAGAACGCGTTCACCGGGGTGCAGATATTCCCTGGAGATTATGACGGTGTTGGTGTTGCCGTGGGTGAAGGACTCGACCTCAACGGAATACACATCGTCGGAGATGTTTTTGGACTTGCTCTTCTTTGCGAACACGGCCTTGCAGCCGAACACATATCCGGCCATGATGGCAAGCGCGATGCCGGAGGCCTCGATCGTGAGCACCTTGTCTATCTTTTCGCCCTCGTACAGGCGGCCTAGCTCACACGCCATCTCATAGAAGAGCTGGGGGTCGAGCTGGTGATTGAGAAAGCTGTCGACTTTAAGTATTCCGCCGGGCTTGACCTGCCCGTCGGTGAGTATACGCTGCTCCAGAAGCTTCATGATTATCCCCCTTGAATATATTTTATCTCCGGCTTCAGGTCCGCGGCGGATATGGAGCCGGTAAACCGAAAAAAGCCCGTCGACTACGACAGGCTTGTTTCGGGTAATGTTGAATTACACAGCGCGGGTGACCTTGCCGCTGCGCAGGCAGCGGGTGCAGACGTAAACGTGCTTGGGAGAACCGTCTACTATGGCCTTGACGCGCTTCACATTGGGCTTCCAGGTACGGTTGGAGCGTCTGTGGGAATGGCTGACCTTGATGCCGAACGCCATGTCCTTATCGCAGAACTGACACTTTGCCATGAGTTGAAGCACCTCCTTGCTTGTGTTTCGCTGTTTGAACAGCTTTTATATGATAGCAGAAGTGAACATAAAATGCAAGAGAAAAATTAAGGTTCTGAAAAAATTTTGTAACCATCCCCGCGCCTGCGATTTTATGCTTCGCCGCGCGTAAAAGCAGTTGCCAAATCGGAGAAAATTAGTTAATATAATAAGATAGAGAATAACGCACAGGAGGATAATACCTTGCGGAACAAATACACAGTAAAACTCAAAACCATCGTGGAAGAGCACAGGCTCATGCCGCTGCACACCTCGGCGGACTATGAAAAGGCCGTACTGACGACGTCCGACGTCAACCGTCCGGCCATGCAGCTGACGGGCTTTTATAACTACTTTGATCCGAGGCGCCTTCAGATCATAGGCCGTGTCGAGAGCACGTATCTCGACACGCTCACGCATGAGGAGCGGCTTGTGGCGTTTGAGCGCTTCATGCAGTACGATATTGCGGCGCTCGTCATCTGCCACGGCGCGGCCGCGTTCCCCGAATGTCTTGAGATGGCGGCACGGTTCGACCGCAACGTGTTCATAACGGGCGAGGACACCTCCGAGTTTCAGGCAGACGTCATAAATTCCCTTCAGCACTATCTTGCCCCCCGGCTGACGACGCACGGCGTGCTCGTCGAGGTCTACGGCGAGGGCGTGCTGCTCATGGGCGACAGCGGCATAGGCAAGAGCGAGACCGCGCTCGAGCTGATAAAGCGCGGCCACCGCCTTATCGCCGACGACGCCGTGGAGATCAGGCGCATCGACAGAAAAACTCTCGTCGGCTCTGCGCCGGAGCTCATACGCTACTATATGGAGCTGCGCGGCATAGGCGTAATAAACGTGCGGCATATCTACGGCGTGGGCGCGATAAAGCCCAAGGGCAACCTTGACCTCGTTGTGAAGATGGAGCCCTGGGAGGAGGGCAAGGCCTACGACCGGCTCGGCCTTACCGATGAGGCCGAAGAGATCCTCGGCGTGAGCCTGCCCAAGGTCACGATCCCCGTGCGTCCCGGAAGGAACCTCGCAGTGATCGTGGAGCTTGCCGCCATGAACAACCGCCAGAAGAAGATGGGCTACAACGCGGCGGAGGCGCTCGCATCTGCGCACGACAGCGCGATAGACGCCGGCCTGCTTTGATCTTATACCTCAGGAGGGTCATATGGAAAAACTTGAAAATGCGATAATTGATATAAAAACCGCCTTTCCGGGCATGAAGATACTCGAGAACGAGCCGATGGACCGGCACTGCTCATTCCGCGTGGGCGGCCCTATACGTGCGCTCGCCTTCCCGTCGGACGTGTCCAGCCTTGCAAAGCTCTGCTGCATACTCAAGGAGCACGAGCTTGCGCCGCTGATGCTCGGCAACTGCACAAACACCGTGTTCCCCGACGAGGGTATGCCGGACGTGTTCGCCGTGTGCACTGAAAAGCTCTCGAAGCTGTTTTTGCTCGACGACGGCGCGATATACGCCGAGAGCGGCGTACCTCTGAGCCGCCTCGCGGCCTTTGCGCAGCAGAACGGACTTGCGGGGCTGGAGTTTGCCTCCGGTATACCCGGCACCGTCGGCGGCGGCGTGATGATGAACGCGGGCGCATACGGCGGAGAACTCAAGGACGCCGTGGAGAGCGTCGTGTGCTACTATCTGCCCGAGCAGCGCCTTTATGAGGTCACGGCGGATAAGTGCGGCTTTGAGTACAGGAACAGCCTGTTCAAGAAAATGCCCGGCAATGTGATAATGAGCGCCGTTTTCCGTCTTGAGAGCGGAGATAAGGACAAGATCGCAGCGAAGATGCGCGAGTTCAACGAGCTTCGCCGCGAAAAGCAGCCTCTCGATCTGCCGTCCGCCGGCAGCGCCTTCAAGCGCCCCGAGGGGCACTTCGCCGCCAGGCTGATAGACGAGGCGGGCCTGCGCGGCTTTGCCGTCGGCGGCGCGCAGGTCAGTGAAAAGCACACCGGCTTTATCGTCAACACCGGCAGCGCCACCGCGGCCGACATACACGAGCTTATGAAGCAGGTGCGCAAAAAGGTCTATGAGAGCTCGCAGATACTGCTTGAGCCGGAGATCATACTCTATCCGCCCGACTACAAGCTTGAGGACCGGGGGCCGCAGGTGCCGAGGAACGATATTATCCGCATGATGCCGGACGACGGCTGGGAGGCTCCTCCGGCGGAGAACTGAAGCCTTTTTCAAGGAGAAAGACATGGAATTTCTTATAATAACAGGGCTGTCCGGCGCGGGGAAAAGCCGCGCGGCCGACGTGCTGGAGGATCTGGATTACTACTGCGTGGACAACATGCCGGTGGCGCTCATGCCGCGCTTTGCAGAGCTGTGCATGGCGACAAAGGGCCGCTATGAGCGCGTTGCACTTGTGACGGACGTCAGGGAGAAGGACGGCTTCGACCAGCTTCTCACCACGCTCGACCAGCTCAACACGATGGACTGCAACTGCCGTATACTCTATATGGACGCGGACGAGGCGACGCTCGTCAAGCGCTACAAGGAGTCGCGCCGCCGCCACCCGCTGCAAACGCGCGGCATCACGGTGGAGGACGCCATAAAAAAAGAGGAAGAGCTGCTCGCTCCGGTCAGGGACCGCGCGGACTTTATCGTAAACAGCTCCAATCTGACGCTCGGCATGCTCCAGAACCGGCTCTTCACGCTTTTTGCCGGCGGCGGCCGCAAGCGCGAGATAGACGTGACCGTGATGAGCTTCGGCTATAAGCACGGCCTGCCGATGGACGCCGACCTTGTCTTTGACGCGCGCTTTCTGCCGAATCCCTACTACGTTGAGGATCTGCGCCCGCTGTGCGGCCTTGACAGGCCCGTGTTTGAATTCGTGTTCAGCTATCAGCAGACAAGGACCTTCATGCAGAAGCTCGAAGAGCTTATAGATTATCTGCTGCCGCTTTATATTGAGGAGGGCAAGCTCTCGCTCACGGTCGCCATAGGCTGCACCGGCGGCCGCCACCGCAGCGTTGCCATCGCCTCGGCGCTCAACGACTATCTGACCGCCAAGGGCATCAACTCCGTGAACATCAACCGCGATGTTGACCGGTAAGGCGGTGCGATATGTCCTTTTCATCTGATGCAAAGGCCGAGCTCTGCCAGTCAAAGCCGGACAAAAAGTGCGATGCCATAGCCGAGAGCTACGGCGTGCTGATGTACTGCAACACCTTCTCCCCTGCCGGGATCAGGATAATAACGGCGAGCGACGCATTTGCCGCCCGCCTGCCGCGGCTGTGGCGCCGCGCCTTCGGCCTGAGCTTCGACGCCGTACCGCCGGAGGGCGCGCACGGAAAGCGCACCTTCTCCGTATCCGGCCGGGAGAAAATAAAAAAGATACTTGACACCTACGGCGCGGAAATAGACGGGCTCGTCTCCCACCACGTCAATTACGGCGTGCTGGAGGAGGACTGCTGCCGCGCCGCTTTTGTGCGCGGCGCATTTCTGGCCGGAGGCAGCGTCACGGACCCGGACAAGCGCTATCACCTTGAGCTTGCCACATCCCACCGCAGCGTCAGCCGCGAGCTGTACTCGATGCTGCTCGACATGGGCTTTTCGCCCAGAGAGACGGAGCGCGGCGGCAATTCCCTGCTGTATTTCAAGCAGGCCGACGCCATAGCGGACTTTTTTACAACGATCGGCGCACCGTCGACCGCGATGAAGATAATGACCGCGAAGGTCGAAAAGGAGATGCGCAACACCGTCACCCGCCAGATCAACTGCGACTCCGCGAACGCGGACAAGACGGTGCTCGCCGCCGCCGCGCAGCTGCGCGCGATAAAATACATTGCCCGCGAATACGGGCTTGACGCGCTTCCCGAGCCACTGAAGGATGCGGCGCTGCTGCGTATAACGAATCCCGAGGCCAGCCTTGCCGACCTCGCCCAGCTTTCAAACCCGCCCGTGACCAAAAGCTGTCTCAGTCACAGGCTGAAAAAAATCATGAGCTTCGTACCTGATGAGGAAAAATAATGAGTTTTGTCCATCTACATGTGCATACCGAGTATTCCCTGCTTGACGGCGCCTGCCGCGTTGACAAGGTCGCCGAGCGGGCAAAGGAGCTGGGGCAGACCGCACTCGCCGTGACCGATCACGGCGTGATGTACGGCGCGGTCGCTTTTTACCGCGCCTGCAAGGCTGCCGGTATCAAGCCTATCATCGGCTGCGAGGTATATGTCGCGCCGCGCAGCAGGATGGACAAGGAGCACGGCATAGATAACGATTACTCGCACCTCATCCTTCTCTGCCGCAACGAAACGGGCTATAAAAACCTCTGCTATCTCGTCAGCATGGCTTTCATCGAGGGCTTCTACGTCAAGCCGCGCATAGACTGGCAGCTTCTGCACGAGCACGCCGAGGGGCTCATCTGCCTTTCCGGCTGTCTTGCGGGCGAGATCCCGCAGAAGCTGATCCGCGGTGAGTATGAGGCGGCGAAGGCCCGCGCGCTGGAGCTCAGAGAGCTGTTCGGCGAGGACGGCTTTTATCTTGAAATACAGAATCACGGCATACCCGACGAGGCGCGCGCCGCAGACGGACTCATCAGGCTGCACAGGGATACGGGCATCCCGCTCGTCGTCACGAACGACGCGCACTATATAGAAAAGAAGGACGCATATTATCAGGACGTCCTCATGTGCATCCAGATGGGCAAGACCGTCGACGATCCCAACCGCATGAAATTCGAGTCGCAGGAGCTCTATCTCAAGAGCGAGGACGAGATGCGCGCGCTGTTCCCCGAGTGGCAGGAAGCTGCTGACAACACCGTCAGGATCGCAGATGCCTGCAATTACGATTTCACCTTCGGCCACTACTACCTGCCGCGCTTCAAGCTCCCGGAGGGGGAAACGGACAGCTATGAGTATCTGAAAAAGCTCTGTGAAAAGGGCTTTGCAGAACGCTACCCGTCAAGCCCCGAGGTCCACGCGCAGCTTGAATACGAGCTTGACATGATAAACAAAATGGGATTCGTGGACTACTTTCTCATAGTCTCTGATTTCATCGGCTATGCCAAGAGAAACGGCATCCCCGTCGGGCCCGGGCGCGGCAGCGCGGCGGGCAGCGTCGTTTCCTACTGCCTGCATATTACCGACGTCGACCCGATAAAGTACAGTCTCTTCTTCGAGCGCTTTCTCAACCCTGAGCGCGTATCCATGCCCGATATAGACGTCGACTTCTGCGTCAACCGCAGAAGCGAGGTCATAGACTACGTCAAGCGCGTCTACGGCGAGGATCACGTCGCGCAGATCGTCACATTCGGCACGATGGCCGCGCGCAACGCCGTGCGCGATGTCGGCCGCGCGCTCTCCGTGAGCTACGCCGAGACCGACGCCGTGGCAAAGCAGGTGCCGTCAGGCCCGGGCGCGCTGAACATCACGCTCGACGAGGCGCTCAAGCTTTCCAAGCCGCTGCGCGAGATGTATGAGAGCGACGAGACGCTCAAGCGGCTCATCGACGTTGCGCGCGCTCTCGAGGGCATGCCGCGCCACGCCTCCATGCACGCGGCCGGCGTCGTCATCACGGAAAAGCCCGTATATGAATACGTTCCGCTGTCAAAAAATGACGAAGCCGTCGTATGCCAGTATACTATGACGACGCTTGAGGAGCTCGGCCTTCTCAAGATGGACTTTCTCGCGCTCAGAAACCTCACGGTGCTTGACGACGCAGTGAAGCTCGTGCGGCAGATAAAGCCGGATTTCAAAATAGAGGACGCGCCGGAGGACGACGCGGAGACCTATGAAATGCTCGCCGCCGGACGCACGAGCGGCGTGTTCCAGCTTGAAAGCACGGGCATGACCGGCGTATGCGTCGGCCTCAAGCCGAAGAGCATTGAGGACATAACAGCTCTCATAGCGCTCTACCGCCCCGGCCCGATGGATTCTATTCCGCGCTTTCTCGAATGCTCGGTGCACCCGGAGAAGGTCAGCTACAAGCATGAGCTTCTGAAGCCAATCCTCTCCGTCACATACGGCTGCATCGTCTATCAGGAGCAGGTCATAGAAATATTCCGCCGTCTCGCTGGCTTCTCTCTCGGTCAGGCGGATATGATCCGCCGCGCGATGAGCAAGAAAAAGCACAAGGTCATCGATGCAGAGCGCGTGGCCTTTATCCACGGTGATCCCAGCCGCGGTATTCCCGGCGCCGTTGCAAACGGTGTGCCGGAGGCCGTTGCGAACAGCATCTATGACGAGATACTCGACTTTGCAAGCTATGCCTTCAACAAGGCGCACGCCGTGTGCTACGCTATCGTCGCATACCGCACGGCCTATATGAAGCGGCACTATCCGCAGCAGTACATGGCCGCGCTTCTGACCTCGGTGCTCGACAACAGCCCCAAGGTCGCCGAGTATATCGCGGAATGCCGCGAGCTCGGCATAAAGCTGCTGCCGCCGGACGTCAATGAATCCGGCGCAAACTTCACAGTCGCAGGAGAGAATCTGCGCTACGGCCTTGTCGCAATCAAGGGCATCGGCTGGGGCGCAATAAACGGCATGGTCGCCGAGAGGGAGCGCGACGGCCTGTTCAAAAGCTTTGAGGACTTCTGCCGGCGCATGTCCGGCAAGGAGCTCAACCGCCGTGCGGTGGAAAATCTGATAAAATCCGGCGCGTTCGACTCCATGGGCTACAAGCGCCGCGCGCTCATGCAGGTGTGCGGGGCGGTCATTGACAGCATCAGCCGCGCCGCGAAGGACAACATCTCAGGGCAGATGGACCTTTTCGGCGGCGGAGACGGCGGCAGCGGATCTGAACCGGAATCCATACCCATACCGGATATTGAGGAATATTCTCCGCGCGAGAGGATGGCAATGGAGAAGGAAACGACCGGGCTTTATCTCACCGGACACCCGATGGATGAATACCGTGATGCCGTGCGCAGGATCGGCGCCGTGCCGATCGGCGCGGTGATGGGCGACTTTGCCGCCGAGGACGGCCCGCAGAGCTATTCCGACGGGCAGTATATCACGGTAGCCGGAGTAGTCGCCGCGGTCAGGACGCGGCCGACAAAGAACAACTCCCTCATGAGCTACATCACGCTTGAGGACGACACCGGCACAATGGAGCTCATCGCTTTTCAGCGCGTGCTCGATCAGAGCTCGCCGTACATTACGGAAAACGCCGCGCTTGTCGTGCGCGGGCGCATCTCCGTGCGCGACGAGAAGGAGCCTCAGCTCATGGTCGATACGCTGCGCCCGATAGAAGAGGCGAACATGTTCAAGGCTGAGGCCGGCAGAGCTACGGCAGCCGCAGGCGCGGCCACCGCGGCCGCAAAGCCCGCGCCGCAGAAGCTCTGGGTCAGGCTCCCGTCGGCGGACGATCCGCGGATGAAGCGGATAGAGCTGATTCTCACGATGTTCCCCGGCCAGCAGCAGCTGGTCATATATTGCGAGCGCGAAAAAAAGAAGCTCGTCGCCCGCTGCCTCATACACGAGGCTCTGGTCGATGAGCTGAAAGAAATGCTGGGCAATGAAAACGTCGTTCTGAAATGACGGAATACGGATATACCCACCTTGACGAAGCAAGGTGGGTATATTTCATCTTCATTTTCATTTTTTTACACGGTCTATGAGCCTGCCATATCCGAAAGAGAGCGGTACGCACAGTACGATGACGAGCAGCCACATCAGATTCCCCTGCACCGGCAGGCCGAGATCGGCGATATAGCCGAAGACAAGCAGGTGTATGAGGAATATCTCAAACGAGCGGCGGCCCATCAGCTCAAACAGCCGCGCGAGCCGGCCGAGTGGCTTCACCTTTTCGCACAGCGCGAATACGCGGCACAGCAGGAGCATCGCCCCCGGAATTATCAGCAGTCCCGGATACCAGCTGAGCCCGTAGCCCCAGAGTATCTCCGTCGGGAAGCGCTGGCCGTAGTACATGAGGTAGTTTCCGGCAAGGAAAAACACGAGCAGCACGGGTATGTTCAGGCGCAGCTCCGCATCCCTTTCGGCAAGCTCCGCCGCGATCAGCCCCATGAGGAAGTACAGCAGGCGCGAATACGCGATGAGCAGGCCGGAGTTAAAGAAGCATACCTGCGTCAGCACAAAGAAGCCGAAGAACACCGCAAGTTTTTTCCCGCTGCCGTTGAAGCTCTTCACCGCGGCGAAAAACGCGGGCGATGCGAGATAGAACATGCATATGACCTGGGGATACCAGTTGAACTGCGCGTCAAGCCCGTTTATCCAGCCGAGCATGGTGAGGTTCCCGAGCAGGGACCGCAGTGCAGGCAGGGTCTCCCCCGCGCTCACGGCGCGCACCAGCACCGGGATGAAAAACAGCAGCACCACGGGCAGATAGTACGGATATATGCGCGAGAAGCGGCGTTTATAAAATGCAAGCGTGTCCGCGTTCCGGCTCAGCGAGCGGTAAACGCCCATGCCGGTGCAGAAGAAGAATATATCCACGCCCCACAGCAGATTCAGAAAGTAGTTCCACGGCTCGGCAATGCGGACTCCGCCGTGAAAAAAGAGGATGCAGAGTATAGCAAAGCCCATGATATGGCTGCGGTATCTGCTGACCGCGGCCATATAGTCTCTTATCCGTATCCTCACCGGCTTCACCCGAGGTAGCCGCATGCGGCAAGCGCCGCAGCGGAACCGTCCGCCATTGCGGTGGTGAGCTGGCGCACGCTCTTTCTCCGGCAGTCGCCCGCGACGAACACTCCCGGTGTTCTGGTGGTGCAGTCCTCGCCGGAGTCGGCATATCCGCTCTCGGTCAGATCCATGAGCGGCGCAAACACGCCGTTGTCAGGCGCGTGTCCGATAGCGACGAAAAGGCCGTCCACCGGTATCTCGCGGCGCGCCCCGTCCTGCTCGACGACGACGCCCTCAAGCTCGCCGCCGCCCGTAAGTCCGACTATTGAGGCATTGAGAACAAACTCCACGTTTTCCCGCTCCCGCAGCGCCTCCACGAGCTTTGCCTCGCCGCGGAACGCGGAGCGGCGGTGGATGAGGTAGACGCGGCTGCACTTTTCGCTCAGCAGCAGCGCATCCTGCAGCGCGCTGTTGCCGCCGCCGTTGACCGCGACGGGATGCCCCTTGTAGAACGCGCCGTCGCATACCGCGCAGTAGCACACGCCGCTGCCCACAAGCTCATCCTCGCGCTCGATGCCGAGCATTCTCGGCCTTGCGCCGGTCGCAATGATGAGCGCGCGGCACTCAAACTCCGCGCCGGACTCGGTGTGCACCCGCTTTATATCCCCGTCGAGCGAAACGCCCGTGACCTCGTCGAGCTCTACCTCCGCGCCGTGCTCCATGGCCTGCTCAAGCAGCCGGTCTCCAAGCTCCGTGCCGGATATGGACAGCACCGACGGAAAGTTCTCCACCTTCGGCGACCATGTGATCTGTCCGCCGAAGGCGTGCTTTTCTATGACAAGCACGGATCTCCCCGCGCGTCTTGCGTATGTTGCCGCGGTCAGCCCCGCCGGGCCGCCGCCTATTATGATAATATCGTACATTCGGATGACCTCTGATCTCCTGTAAATAAAGCCCGGCTTTTATACCGGGCTTTATGATTTTAATTTTTGCGTCTGATTTTCTTTACTGCTTCTGTCCGGCAAGGAAGGTCTTTATCGCGCCCGCGCCGGCGAATTTTTCAAACTCTTTGCCGTCGGTAATAACGAGCGTCGGGGCCTGCTTCACGCCGTAGCTGAGCGCAAGCTCCGCATGCTCCTCTGCCATGAGCTTTTCATACTTGAAGCCGGCCTTGTCGAGATACGAGCAGGCTATGCGGCAGTTGGGGCAGGTGGGCGTTGCAAACAGTATCGCGCGGCTGTGCGCTTCGTCAACGTGCTCTTCCGCGGGGGCGGGAGCCGCATCGGGATGCAGCGGGCCGCTGTGGTGCAGCACGGAGTGTCCGACGTCATACTCCCTGCGCTCCTTATACTCCTGCGTCTTGCCGGCGTTCCAGTTCTGCACCGGGCGGTAATAGCCGGTTATGCGGCTGTAGACCTCGGCAGGCTCGCCGCACTCGGGGCAGGTGAACTGCTCGCCGTTAAGGTAGCCGTGGTTCTTGCACACGGAGTAGGTCGGTGAGAGCGTATAATACGGGAGCTTGTAGTTTTCTGCGATCTTGCGCACGAGGTTTGCAGCGGCCTCCCAGCTCGGCAGCTTTTCGCCGAGGAAGGCATGGAATACGGTGCCGGAGGTATAGCGTGTCTGGAGATCGTCCTGAATATCCAGCGCCTCGAAGATGTCGTCTGTGAAGCCGACTGGAAGGTGCGAGGAATTGGTGTAGTACGGAGTGCCGCCGGGCTCTGCCGCGGTGATGATGTCGGGGTAAAGCTCGACATCGTGCTTTGCAAGGCGGTAGGAGGTGGACTCCGCCGGGGTCGCCTCAAGGTTATAGAGGTCTCCGTACTGCTCCTGATAGTCGCTGAGTCTCTCGCGCATATGGTCGAGCACCTGCTTGGTGAACTCCTGACACTCGGGATGCGTCATATCCTTGCGTATCCACTTGGCGTTCAGCCCCGCCTCGTTCATGCCGACAAGGCCGATCGTGGAGAAGTGGTTGTCAAAGGTGCCGAGGTAATACTTGGTGTAAGGATAAAGACCCGCGTCGAGCAGCTTTGTGATGACGGTACGCTTGATCTTGAGCGAGCGCGCGGCGAGATCCATGAGCTTGTCGAGACGGCTGTAGAAGTCTGCCTCGTCGGCGGCGAGGTAGGCGATGCGCGGCATGTTGATGGTCACGACGCCGACGGAACCGGTCGATTCTCCGGAGCCGAAGTAGCCGCCGGATTTCTTTCTCAGCTCACGCAGGTCGAGGCGCAGGCGGCAGCACATCGAGCGCACGTCGCTCGGTTCCATATCGGAGTTGATATAGTTGGAAAAATACGGAGTGCCGTACTTTGCGGTCATCTCGAAGAGCAGCCTGTTGTTCTCCGTGGGAGACCAGTCGAAGTCGCGGGTGATGGAATAGGTCGGGATCGGGTACTGGAAGCCGCGGCCGTTCGCGTCGCCCTCTATCATGATCTGGATAAAGGCCTTGTTGACCATGTCCATTTCTTTCTTGCAGTCGCCGTAGGTGAAATCCATCTCCTTGCCGCCGACTATCGCAGGCTGATCCTTCAGGTCTGCGGGGACGGTCCAGTCAAGCGTAATATTGGAGAACGGCGCCTGAGTACCCCAGCGGGACGGCGTGTTCACGCCGAAGATGAAGGACTGGATGCACTGCTTGACTTCCTTCTGGGTGAGGTTGTCTACCTTCACGAAAGGTGCAAGATAGGTGTCAAATGATGAGAAAGCCTGCGCGCCCGCCCACTCGTTCTGCATGATGCCGAGGAAGTTGACCATCTGGTTGCAGAGCGTGGAGAGGTGGCTCGCCGGGGAAGAGTTGATCTTGCCGGGGATGCCGAGACCCTGCTTTATCAGCTGGCGCAGGCTCCATCCGGCGCAGTAGCCGGTAAGCATGCTCAGGTCGTGCAGATGCAGGTCGCAGTTGCGGTGCGCGTCCGCGATCTCCTGATCGTAGACCTCGCTGAGCCAGTAGTTGGCTGTGATCGCGCCGGAGTTGGAGAGTATGAGTCCGCCGACGGAATAGGTGACGGTGGAGTTCTCCTTGACGCGCCAGTCCTCTATGTTGAGGTACTTGTCCACGGTCTCCTTATAATCAAGGTAGGTGGACTTCATATTGCGCAGCTTCTCGCGCTGCTTGCGGTAAAGTATGTAGGACTTTGCAACCGCCTCATAGCCGCCGCGGGAAAGCACAGCCTCCACGCTGTCCTGTATATCCTCGACGGCGATCTTCTCGTCCTTGATCTTCGGCAGGAAATCCGCCGAGACCTTGAGCGCCAGAAAGTCGATAACACTGTCGTTATACTCTGTCTTTGTGGCATTGAATGCCTTCTTGATCGCGTCGGCTATCTTTACGATATCAAAATCCACTACCTTGCCGTCGCGCTTTACTACCTGATACATAACTTATCCTCCCAAATCCACACTTATATTCGGGTCAGCGCCGCACGTTACGGCCGCTGTCCCATATATTTTACTTCATACGCCCCTGACCGCGGCCGCCGGCACATAAACCGCCGCCGCCCTGGCAAGAGCGTGCATTTCCTTTTCATCGTAGGCGCTGAGGCCGTCTATCGCCAGCACGTCCCCGGAATCCTTGAACTGCTGCAAATAGTATTCCTTTGCGCCGGCTATCCACCGCGCCGCCTCCGTAATGCTTTCCTCCGTATGCAGCCCCTTGACTACGGTCGTGCGGAACTCATAGTCAATGCTCCCTTCCAGCAGGAAATTCTTGCTGCGCTCCACCGGTTCAAGATCAAATCCGGGGATACCGGCCGTTTCAGAGTAGAGCTCCGGTGAATTTTTTATGTCCATGGCGACTCTGTCCACAAGTCCGGCCTTTACTATGGCCATGAGCCTGTCCGGGAAAGAGCCGTTCGTGTCCAGCTTTATCTTATAGCCCATCTCATGCACCCTGGCGAGGAAGCCGTCTATATCCTTATGCAGCAGCGGCTCACCGCCTGTGACCGCGACGCCGTCCAGCGTACCCCGGCGCTTTCTGAGAAAGCTCAGGACCTGTTCCTCGTCCGTGTCGTGAGCCAGCCGCTCCGGCAGAACGAGAGATGAATTGTGGCAGAAGGGGCAGCGGAGATTGCAGCCGCCCGTGAACACGGTGCACGCCACCATTCCCGGATAATCGAGCAGGGTCAGCTTCTGCAAACCTGAGATCAGCATACCCGTTCCTCCTTCCCTCCGCACGTCAAACATGCGAGAGCCTTAATATAATATATTCTCCTTGCGTCCTTGTCAATAGCTGCGGCACAAAATATTGATTTTTAATCGTCCTGTAACCGCTTTGAACACAAAATATAGTGTCGGGCGGAAAATCTATCGGCATCGCCCGGCACCTGTGATATTTTACGGCAAAATCCGCTCTGAATCAATCGGCAAATTAGCCGAAAGACGGACTTCATTTTTATTTATATTTTGTAAAGGCACCCCCGATCATATAAGGCATCGGCTGGACAAGGCCCCCGCCTTACAGGCAGGCCGGAGATTTGCGGCAATACGGTTCCGGGTGCACTTTTTAGCCGTTCCGGCGCCTCAAGCCGCTATTATTGTTCAAACCTGACAATAATAGCGGCTATGTTTTGTGCAACACCGTTAATTTTTCCATGTTGACATACTCGTTTGGTAGGAATATAATCAGGCCATCAAAGGAAAGGAGCAGGCCGCTCATGTTTATTCGCCGCAACGACAACATGATGATGGGTATGATGCGCATGATGATGTACATGTGCATGATGATGCACGCCCGGAAATGCCCGCTTGCTTCATAACCTGTCTTTAATACATTACAGTATTCACAGGCCTGAAAGCATCCGAGCTTTCAGGCCTTTATTTTTGGGAGTGGAAGAAATAAATGATTGAGCTTAAAAACCTCAGCAAAACCTACCACGCAGCAGGCCGCGAGATCGTCGCTCTAGACGGCATAAATCTCACGATACACGACGGCGAGATCTTCGGCATCATAGGATTGAGCGGTGCCGGCAAATCAACGCTGGTGCGCTGTATAAATCTTCTCGAAGAGCCGACCGGTGGCGAGGTCGTGATCGACGGTCAGAGCCTCACAAAGCTGCCGCGCAAGGAGCTGCTCAAGCTCCGCCAGCAGATCGGCATGATCTTTCAGGGCTTCAACCTCCTCGAACAGAGAAACCTCATCCGCAACATCTGCTTCCCGCTTGAGATAGCGGGCGTAGACAGAAAAACGGCAGCTGCAAGAGCGAAAGAGCTCCTCAAGCTCGTCGGCCTTGAAGACAGGGGCGAGAGCTATCCCTCTCAGCTCTCCGGCGGACAGAAGCAGCGTGTCGCTATCGCAAGGGCGCTCGCCACGAACCCGAAATACCTTCTGTGCGACGAGGCCACAAGCGCGCTCGACCCCAACACTACCCGCCAGATACTCGACCTGCTCAAGGAGATAAACGAGAAGCTCGGCGTGACGATAGTCGTGATAACGCACGAGATGCGCGTTATCGACCGCATATGCGACAGCGTGGCGGTCATAGATTCCAGTCACATCGCCGAGATGGGCAAGGTGGCCGAGGTGTTCACCAATCCCAAGTCCAAGATAGCGCGCGACCTTATAGTCCCCAAGGACAGCCGCGCCATCAGCACCGAAGGCGGACGGCGCATCCGTCTCACCTTCAACGGTCAGGAGAAAACCAATGAGCCCTTCATCTCCAAGATGGTTCTGGAGTGCGGCGCTCCCGTCAATATACTTTTTGCAGACACAAGGATATTCGAGGGCGTACTCCACGGGCACATGGTCATAGAGCTCCCCAACGACACACGGGAAGCGGAAAAAATAGTCGCCTGGCTCAAGGGCAGCGGCGTTTCATGGAAGGAGGAGATATAAGCGATGTTATCCGAAATGTTTTACAAGCTCTGGGACAACGGTCTCATACAGATGGGCATTTGGGAAACCGTATATATGACCTTTATTTCCTCCGCGTTTGCCTATCTCATCGGCCTGCCGCTCGGCGTCATCCTCTGCGTCACCGACAAGAAAGGCATTTGTCCGCGCCCGGTGCTCAACAAGGTCCTCGGCTTTATCGTCAACTTCTTCAGGAGCATACCTTTCATTATACTTATGGTTGCAATGCTTCCGGTAGCAAAGTTCGTCGTCGGCACCGCACTCGGCAACAAGGCCATGATCGTGATGCTCATCATAGCCGCGGCTCCGTATGTGGCGCGCATGTGCGAAAGCTCGCTCACCGAGGTCAGCGCCGGCGTCATAGAGGCCGCGCAGTCCATGGGCGCGAACAACTTTGAGATCATCACAAAGGTCCTCATCCCCGAGGCCAAGCCCGCGCTCATCACCGGCGCCGCTATCTCCGTTGTTACTATCCTCGGCTACTCGGCCATGGCTGCCACGATAGGCGGCACCGGCCTCGGCCAGATAGCTATCATATATGGCCACCAGCGTTCCAACCCCGACATTACGTGGATATGCGTATTCCTGACGGTCATTATCGTGCAGATAATTCAGGAGGCGGGAATGTTCATTGCCCGCAAGACCGACAAACGGCTGTGACCGGCCGGAGGTCTGAGATCTCCATGCTCCGGCTCAGTCAGCCTGATATGCCAACCACAAATTTTTAATAAAAAGGAGAAAACAAAAATGAAAAAGACATTCGCTCTTATCCTCGCACTCGTACTGGCTCTCGCAGCTCTGACCGGCTGCGGCAGCACCGCAAGCACCGCTCCCGCCGCGACCGAGGCTCCCGCAGCCGCCGATGCGGCTGAAGCCCCCGCAGCAGACCTCGTTCCCATAGTTGTCGGCGCAAGCGCAACTCCTCACGCCGAGATCCTTGAGTCCGTCAAGGAAGCTCTCGCCGCAGAGGGCTACGATCTTCAGGTCGTCGTTTACGATGACTACATCCTGCCCAACAAGGCTCTTGCCGACGGCGAGCTCGACGCAAACTACTTCCAGCACACCCCCTACCTCAAGAGCTACAATGAGTCCAACGGAACCGACCTCGTCTCCGCAGCTCTGATCCACTACGAGCCGTTCGGCATCTACGGCAACGGCGTGACCTCTCTTGCTGACCTCGCAGACGGCGCTACCATCATCATCCCCGCAGACGACTCCAACGAGACCCGCGCACTTCTCCTCCTCCAGCAGGAAGGCCTCATCACTCTCCCCGAGGATGCAAGCGCTGAGAAGGGCGTCAGCCACCTCGACATCGTCGACGACGGCGGCTACAACATCACCCCGGTTCAGGCAGACACCGTTCCCTCCCAGCTGGCAAGCAGCGATGAGGGCACCATCGCCGTCATCAACGGCAACTACGCGATCCAGGCCGGCCTGAAGGTCGCAGACGCACTCGCCACCGAGTCCGCTGACGGCGACGCCGCTCAGACCTATGCAAACATCATCGCAGTCCGCGCAGGCGATGAGAACAGCGAGAAGACTCTTGCTCTTGTCAAGGCTCTCCAGACCGACGCTGTCAAGCAGTTCATCGCAGACACCTACGAAGGCGCAGTCGTTGCGATCTTCTGATCGGACTCTGACCGCATAAAACTTCAGGGTGCAGGCAAAAGCCTGCACCCTGTTTTTGTTTTTAAATATTACGGCTTTCCAAACGCCGGTCCGGCTTGCCCGGCAGACAGGTTCGCGCCGTTCTCAGCTCTGCATGGCCTGCTGCTTGCGGCGGAGGCTCAGGCAGTCGGCGATCATTGCTATGAACTCGCTGTTCGTCGGCTTGCCCTTGATATTCGACACGGTGTAGCCGAAAAACTTCTGGAGCGTTTCAATATCGCCGCGGTCCCACGCGACCTCTATGGCATGGCGGATGGCGCGCTCTACGCGGGAGGGCGTGGTGCCGAATTTTCTGGCGACCTCCGGATACAGCACCTTTGTCACCGCGTTTATCATATCCATGTCGTTGATCGTGAGAATAATGGCCTCGCGGAGATACTGATAACCCTTTATATGTGCCGGTACGCCGATCTCGTGAATTATGTCCGTTACCGTCGCCTCAAGATTCGCATCATTCTGCTTTCGCTGCTGGGCGGTGACCGCACGGCAGTCGAAGCCGCTCGCGGGCGCCAATGGCCTGTCAGAATTCATAAGCTGCCGGATCCTGCCGAGCAGCATCGGTGCATCGCAGGGCTTGGGGATGAAATAATCCGCCCCTGCCGCCGAGCATGCCGACACGACGCCGCTGTTCACAAAGCCGGAAAGCACGATCACATGCGGCCTGCATCCGGTCTCCGGCAAACGGTGCAGCACCTCAAGCCCGTCCAGCTTGGGCAGCACCAGATCCAGCAGCACGATGTCCGGCCGCAGTTCGGCTATCTTAGCCAGCGCTTCCATTCCGTCCGCCGCCTTGCCGACAACTTCCATATCGTTTTCGGCGGCTGCCATTTTTTCTAGCATTTTGCAAAAGTCGAGATTTGCGTCTGCTGTGAGAACGCGAGTTTTGGTTTCCATAATTCCTTTCCTCCCAATTAGCTATCACGGAGCATGCTGTATTTTAAAAGCAGTTTTCACCGTCTTGTCGCATTAAATTTACCATAGCTGACACTTATACGACAACAGAATACTGTCGATTCCCGCGGATAACTTGTTGACATAATATAACATCTTTTTCTATGTCGCAATAATTTTCGACATTTTTCCAGTGAATTTTTTACAGTCTCTTGTCGATAAAGGTCGAATAGTAATTTTATGGAAGCAAATTTTACATAACTCGGTTTTCAGCGGAGTTTTTCAGCCGTAGAGCAGCTCAAAGCTGTCATAATGATCCGGCGTATAATATATAAGTCCGTCATTTGAGAACACTATGCGCTCCGGGCCGCGAGAGGACGCGCCGAGGGTGTTAATGTCGCATTCTGTCCACACGCGCCCCTCCGCATCCGGCAGAAGCCCCTCGTAGTTTCCGAAGCGTCCGCCGCCGATGCACTTGCCCGGGCAGTACTTGTCCACCGGGCCGCCGTTCCAGCCGGCTTTTTCCGCCTCGGCCTTGGTGATATAGTTTGACGGGAGGTGTCCGTAGGTGTGGATATACAGCGCGACCTCATCCTTTGAATCGTAGCTGCCGTCCTCGTCTATTGCCGCCTCCGTCCCGCCGGGCGCAGCGTCAGCCGCTTCGCCCGCGTCCGGGCTGTCCTGTAGTATTCCGTAGTCCGCCGTAACGGCTGCCTGCGAGGTCTGCTGCGCCTCTCCTGCCGGAGCCGTATCCTCCGGCAGCAGCGTCTGTGCGCCGAAGCAGAGCACCAGCAGGACTGCCAGCGCCAGGAGGCGCCGGATGAATTTTCTGTTCTTCATTCTCTTCTCCTGTACTTTAATTTCTTTCGCATTTGAATGGTATATGGTGCCTTTCCCGGCAGCGGCCGGGTATATTGGCATAATACCACTTTTCCGGTATAAAATGAAGAAAATCTTTACCGGGACGATTGACAAACCGGTGAAAGCTGTTATAATGTATGACACAATTGAACACCTTATCAAGAGTGGTGGAGGGAACGGCCCTGTGAAGCCCGGCAACCTGCGTCTGCAAGGTGCCAAATCCGGCGGTGAAACGAAAGATGAGGCTTTTGCTGCACACTTTGGTGCCCCGTCGGACGGCGGGGTTTTTTGTTTGCCGTTTTTCACACATCAAGAAGGAGAAACAGAAAATATGAAGCACTATCTTTTTACATCCGAGTCTGTGACCGAGGGGCATCCCGATAAGATCTGCGACCAGATCTCCGACGCCGTGCTCGACGCGATACTTGCAGAAGACCCTGACGGCCGCGTCGCCTGCGAGACGACCGCATCCACCGGCCTTATCCACATCATGGGCGAGATAAGCACCAAATGCTATATCGACATTCCCCGTATCGCACGCGAGGTCGTGCGTGAGATCGGCTATGACCGCTCCAAATACGGCTTTGACTGCGATACCTGCGGTATCATCACCAACATCGACGAGCAGTCCGGCGACATTGCGCTGGGCGTTGACCGTTCGCTCGAAACCAAGACCGGCGAGGACGCCGAGCTCCAGAACGGTGCGGGCGATCAGGGCATGATGTTCGGCTACGCCTGCGACGAGACTCCTGAGCTCATGCCGCTGCCCATCTCTCTGGCGCATAAGCTTGCAAAACGCCTTGCAGAGGTGCGCAAGACCGGGCTTGTCAGCTATCTGCGCCCTGACGGCAAGACTCAGGTCACAGTCGAATATGACGAGAACCGCCGCCCCGTGCGCGTGGACACCGTCGTCATATCCACCCAGCACGCCCCCGAGGCCGAGCTTGAGACCATCCGCCGCGACATGATTGAGCTTGTCATCAAGCCCATCATTCCCGCAGAGCTGCTCGACGAAAACACAAAATATTTTGTCAATCCGACCGGCCGCTTCGTCATAGGCGGACCGCAGGGCGACTCCGGCCTGACCGGCCGCAAGATCATTGTCGACACCTACGGCGGCAGCGCGCCCCACGGCGGCGGCGCTTTCTCCGGCAAGGATCCGACGAAGGTCGACCGCTCCGCAGCCTATGCCGCGCGCTATATTGCAAAGAACGTTGTCGCCGCCGGGCTTGCCAGCCGCTGCCAGGTGCAGCTCGCCTATGCGATAGGCGTTGCAAAGCCTGTGAGCGTGCTCGTTGAGACCTTCGGCACCGGAAAGGTGGACGACTTCACACTGGCTGACGCCGTGCAGGAGGTATTCGACCTGCGCCCGACCGCCATTATACGCGAGCTCGATCTGAGAAAGCCCATCTACCGCAAGCTCGCCGCATACGGCCACATGGGCCGCGAGGATCTGGGCGTGCGCTGGGAGGATACGGATAAGACCTGCGCACTGCTTGCAGCGGTAAAGAAATAAGGTTATAATAACGGCGAGGGACTCCTGTCCCCCGCCGGTTTTCATTATAAGGCAGCATACAAAATCATTCGTCCGCATCGTGCGGCGCTGTCTTATATCATATATTCATATTCAAGGAGCGTGACGCGCGATGATAAGTTTATGCAGCGGCTGGCAGTTTGCCGAAAGCTGGTCTGAAGAATTTCTCTCCGGTGCCGGAGAGGCAGAGGATGTGCGGCTGCCGCACACCGTGCGCGAGCTGCCGCTGCACTACGCCGGCCCCGAGGACTATGAAATGCTCTGCGGCTACCGCAGAGTGCTGCATATTCCGGCGGAGTACGAGGGCAAGCGGCTCTTTCTGCAATTTGACGGAGCCGCGCATATTGCGTCGGTATTCGTAAACGGCCGGGAGACGGTCACGCACCGCTGCGGCTACACGGCCTTCCGTGTGGAGATCACCGGGCTCGTCCGGTACGGCGCGGACAATCTCGTCGCCGTGCGGCTCGACTGCACCGAGAACCCCGCGATCCCGCCCTTCGGCTTTGTCATTGACTATCTCACCTACGGCGGTCTGTACCGCGAGGTATGGCTGGATGTGCGCGAGCAGGCGTATATTGAAGATATTTTTGTCACGACGCCCGCAGCAGGCCGCGTCCGCGCCGTGCTCACCGTCAGCGGCGGGCAGCAGCATGTGCGTCTGCGCGTGCTCGACGGTGGGGTCTGCCTCGCCGAATGCGGCGGAGACGGCAGCAAATTTGACGTATCCGTCCCAAACGCCGCGCAGTGGAGCCCCGAACATCCGAAGCTCTACACGCTTGAGGCCGTGCTGGACAATGGCGATACGCAGCGCGTGAGCTTTGGCTTCCGCACGGCTGAATTCCGCGCGGACGGGCTGTATCTCAACGGGGAGCGCGTTTTCATGCGCGGGCTGAACCGGCACCAGAGCTATCCGTACATAGGCTATGCCGCGCCGGAATCTCTCCAGCGCGAGGATGCGCGCATATTAAAGCACGAGCTCGGCTGCAACGCCGTTCGCACCTCACACTATCCGCAGAGCCGGTATTTCATCGACGAGTGCGACCGCGAGGGACTGCTCGTATTCACCGAGCTGCCCGGCTGGCAGCATATCGGCGGCGAGGAGTGGAAAGCGCAGGCCGTGGAGAACGTGCGCGAGATGATAATGCAGTACCGCAATCATCCGAGTATTGTGCTCTGGGGCGTGCGTATAAATGAAAGCGTGGACGACGACGATCTCTACCGGCGCACAAACGCCATTGCACATGAGCTGGATCCGAGCCGCGCAACCTCCGGCGTGCGTTATCTTGAAAAGAGCAGCCTGCTCGAGGACGTGTACTCATACAACGATTTCTCACACTGCGGGGACAATGCCGGCGTAAAGCCCAAGAGGAAGGTCACGCCGGATATGAACAGGGCGCTGATCGTTTCCGAGCACAACGGCCACATGTTCCCCACAAAGTCCTTCGACCCGTGGGAGAAGCGGCAGGCGCAGGCGCTGCGCCATGCGCGCGTACTGAACGATGCGGCCGCGGACGGTGAGCATGCCGGCTGCTTTGGCTGGTGCATGTTCGACTATCCCACGCACAAGGACTTCGGCTCCGGCGACCGCGTGTGCTATCACGGCGTAATGGATGCATTCCGCAATCCCAAGACCGCCGCCGCGCTCTACGCGAGCCAGAGCGGCGAGACCCCCGTGCTCGAGGTGGGCTCTCCCATGGACATAGGCGACTATGCCGCAGGCAACACCGGCAGGGTGTACGTGTTCACGAACGCGGACGAGGTAGCGCTGTATAAAAACGACCGGTATGTCACGAGCTTCCGGCCGTCCGGCTGGAGCGGACTTACGCACGGCCCCGTCCTGGCCGACGACACGATCGGCTGCCTGCTGAACAAGCAGGAGGGCTTCACCGGCGCAAAGGAAAAGCTGTTGCACGACTGCCTCGTGTCCGCCGGGAAGCACGGTCTTGCAAACATGCCGCTCGGCGACAAGTTGAAAATGCTGCGGTGCATGGCGATGTATAAGCTGACCTTTGCCGACGGCGTGAAGCTGTACGGCAAATATGTCGGCAACTGGGGCGGCGAGGCCACGCGCTGGCGCTTCGACGGTATCCGGGACGGCAGGACCGTCGCCAGCTGCACCCGCGCGCCGGGAAAACATCTGCATATCGAAGCGCGTGTGAGCAGCACTGCGCTCACGGAGCGGGCGAGCTACGACATGGCCGCCGTGCGCATCCGCCTGC
This sequence comes from uncultured Eubacteriales bacterium, assembly GCA_900546515.1. Lineage (GTDB taxonomy): Bacteria > Bacillota > Clostridia > Oscillospirales > Oscillospiraceae > Limivicinus. The sequence goes on from URDG01000013.1 coordinate 25,876, forward strand.
TCGACGAGTATGGAAATACCGCCTCCTACGCCCAGCTCCCCGTGGAGCTTGAGACGGACGGCGTGATAGGAATCGCCGGGCCGCATACCGTGACCGCCGAGGGCGGCATGTGCGGCACCTATGTGCGCTCTCTCGGCCGCGCCGGTTCCGGCACGCTGACGCTGCGGGTACAGGGGCTTGAAAGTGTAAAAATCGAGTTTACGGTCAGAACGGAGGGCTGACGATGTATAAGATAAAATGGAAGATCACGTTTGAAAAGCATGCGCCCGTCGAGGGCTACGCGGATGTTGCGGGCGAGGTCTGGCATCTTGCGCCGCTGCTGCCGGAGGACAGGATCGTTTCTGCCGAGGCCGTGATGGCGCTGGAGCTTGCGGACGACGAGCGGATATTCATAAACGGCTACCAGACCTGGACCTCGTGCCCGGAATACACAAAGCGCAGCCGGCAGCGCGGCGTCGGCCCGTATCCGCGGGTCATCCGCGATCACTACGGCATGGACCGCTACGGCGACTATCATTTTATAGACTATCCGAAAAAGCGCGGCGTTCTGCAGGGCGAAAGCTGGTGCTACTTCCGCCGCGGCGAAAGCTTCCGGCTCATTGCCTCGCTCAACGAGCGCCCCGGCTACACTCTTTTCCGTGTCGACGCGAACGCCGGGACTCTCACGGTCCGCCGCGACTGCGCGGGCGTGAAATGCTGCGGCACATATCACGTTTTTGACCTCTTTTTTGCCGAGGGCAGCGAGGACGCCGTATTTGACGCATGGTTTGCCGAGATGCGCATCGCGCCGCGCACGCTGCGCCGCCTTGCGGGCTACTCAAGCTGGTATAACCGTTATCAGGACATTTCCGCCGAGAGCATACGCGCCGACCTTGAAGGCTGCTCCTCCGTCCTGCGCCGCGGCGACCTGTTTCAGATCGACGACGGCTGGGAGCCCTTCGTGGGCGACTGGCTGGAGACCAACGCGAAAAAGTTTCCGGACGGGCTGAAGCCGCTGGCCGGCAGCATACATGACAGCGGCTTTCTTGCCGGACTGTGGCTTGCGCCGTTCGTGTGCCAGAAGGACTCGGCGATCATGCGCGAGCACCCGGACTGGCTGCTCATGCACAACGGCAAGCCGTGGTACTGCGGCTGCAACTGGGGAGGCTTCTACGCGCTGGACATCGACAACCCGGAGTTTGAAGCCTATCTTGAAAAAACGTTTGACCGCGTGCTGAACGACTGGGGCTTTGACCTTGTGAAGCTCGACTTTCTATATGCCGCCGCGCCCTACGGGGACGAACGCGAGAGCCGCGCCGGGCGTATGACGCGCGCGCTCGAGCTGCTGCGCCGCCTGTGCGGAGACAAGCTGATACTCGGCTGCGGCGTGCCTGTCATGCCGGCCTTCGGGCTTGTGGACTACTGCCGCATAAGCTGCGACGTCGGGCTTGACTGGAACAACAACTTCATCGTGAGAAACGCCAACCGCGAGACCGTGTCCACCTACCGCGCGATACTCAACAGCATATTCCGCCGGCAGCTCAACGGCCGCGCCTATCTGAGCGACCCGGACGTATTCTTCCTGCGCGAGGACAACATAAAGCTCACCCCCGAGCAGAAATACAAGCTTGCCACGGTCAACAGCCTCTTCGGCGGCATGCTGCTGTGCTCAGACAACATGGGGCAGTATACCGGCGAGGCCAGAGCGCTGTATGCACAGCTTCTCAAAAACAGAGACGCGAAAAACATCCGCGTCAGCACCGGAAGCGGGCTGACCGTCAGCTACGACACCGGCGGCACGGAGGAAATACTGACAATATGAATAACGGGCGCTGCAAGCTGAAGCTCTTGCAGCGCTTTTTTCAAATTCTCTGTAACCTTTTGCCGGAAAACGCGACATGATCTGTGAGAGCTCTCAAAAACAACACCGCCCAAAGGAGAAAGTCATGGATGACGAAAGCATAATCGCGCTGTACTGGCAGCGCGATCAGCGCGCGATAACCGAGACGGACACAAAATACGGCGCGCTCTGCCGCACGGTGGCCTCCGGCATACTGCGCGACAGGGAGGACACGGAGGAGTGCATCAGCGACGCATATCTCGCCGCGTGGAACGCCATCCCGCCGCGCAGGCCGCAGCGCTTCCGGGCATATATCTGCACCGTTGTCCGCAATATAAGCGTGTCGCGCGTGAGGGAAAAATGCCTCAAGCGCCGCGGCGGGGGCGAATACCCCGCGGCGCTTGACGAGCTGGACGAGTGCACTGCGGGCAGCGGAAGCGACCCCGCGCGCCGCGTCGAGCTGAGGGAGCTTGCTTCGTCTATAGACGCTTTCCTCTCCGGCCTCTCTCCCGACGAGCGGAAAATATTCATGTGCCGCTACTGGCTTGTGGCTTCCGTTGCAAAAACGGCGGCGCTCACCGGATGCAGCGAAGCAAAGGTCAAGACCTCGCTGCACCGAACGCGCAAAAAGCTGCAAAAGCACCTTGAAAAGGAGGGCCTGCTGTGAATTCAGAGAAGCTTATGGAGGCGATAGGCTGCGCCGGCGGCAGATACGTTGAGGAGCTTATCGAACTTATGGACAACAAAAAAAATACCCGCCGCGTTTCACACGGCAGATTTGCGGGCACGCTGCTGGCCGCAGTGCTGATACTGAGCCTGCTGACGGTCTCGGCCGTCGCCGCAGGGCGATACTTCGGCCTTTTTGATTTTCTGACCGGGGGCCGCGCACTGCCGGACGAGGCGCGCGGACTTATAGAGACGGATCTCGCCGCCGCGCAGGCGGATGACGGCTTTCCGCTTGACTGCACCGTAAAAGAGGCTCTCACCGACGGGCGCAGCGTGCGTCTTGTCGCAGAGCTGAGCGCGGACAGTCAGGAACGGCTGCTGCTCCTGCCGCAGGATGCGATGGAGAGCGACCCCGCCGCCGGTCTGGGGCTTGACAGCAGTCTTACCGTCGGCGAATACGCGCAGTCAAAGGGTCTGACGCTGATGTGGATCGGCGCGGGCATAAAATACGACGGCGCGCTGGATATAAACTCGCAGTCGATAGATTACCGCTTCGTGTCCGACGGCGTGATAGACGTGATGATAAGCGCGGTGACGAACACCGCGGCTGATGATATGGACTTCACGCTCGATCTCTCCGCGCACCGCGGCGGTGCGGACGGCGTCGCCCGCCGTGAACTCAATGTGAAGCTGAAAAACGGCGCGCTCAGTGAGGAGCGCAGCTATGTCCCCTCCGGCAGCGGTGCGATACCCGGCATAAACGCCGCCGTCATCAGCGCTGCCGTAACGCAGACGGATGTCGAGACCTATCTTGAGATACGCTGCACGCGCGGCGCCGCGGTCATGGAGGCGCTGGACAGCGAGGGCCTCAGCTTCAGGATATACGCCGCCGACGGAACGGAGCTGCCGTCAAGCTCAGGCAGCGGCGCGCTGGAGCCGGACGAAAACGGCGAATACGTGACCGGCTACGTGCTCTATAAATGCGATCCGGGCGAGAGCTTCACGCTAGAGGCCTTCAACTGCTGGGAAAAGAACGTCTACGGCCGTATAGAGATGAAAGCCGGATGACATGCTCAACCGGTGCCGCGGGATATTCTCCGCTGCACCGGTTTCCTTTTTTGAATCTCTTTATATGGCACCCTGAAACGGCTTTTCAGAGCTCTTTTTTCTCAAAAAACCTTACGGACAGCAGCCACGACAGCCCGTACAGCACCGCCGCCGCAGCGAGTGCGGCAAGGCCGAAGCCGCCGGACGCCGTGAGAGAATCAAGCCCGGCCTGATTCACCGTGTTTCCGCCGACGCACAGCACCACTATCACGATCAGATAGGCCATCCTCCCCTTTTCAGCGCCGAAGCGGAAGAAAAGCGGCAGGCATACGGCGGACGGGGCAAGTGCCAGCAGCGGCAGGATGGGCAGAAGCCCGGCCAGCTCCGACGCTGCCGCGCCGCGGACAAGCAGCGGCAGCGCGCTCAGTGCAACGGCGGCCGCGGCGAACAGACACCCGAGAATATACTTCCCGCCGACATACTCCGCCCGTGTGACGGGCATCGTCTGGCAATAGGCACACCATTTTTCCCTATCGTCATAGCTCAGCGCAGACACAGGCAGCGTACCTGTAAGCACGCACAGATAAATCACAAAAAAGCATGTGTTGCCGTCGAAATAAAGCATTGCGGATATGACCAGCAGCGCGAGCAGGAATATGCGGTTATATTTTGCTATCATGTACCAATCCTTGAGCAGAAGTCCTTTCATCTCACCGGTCCCCCTTTACCATGAATATGAAGAGCTCTTCGATATTTATCGGGCTGGGCTCCAGCCCTGACGGCACGGCTTCGCGCCGTACTATCGCCTCTACACCGTATGGCGACGTGCGGCGGCCTATAACGTCCTCCGGCGCGATCTGCGCGAGCTCCGCCGCCGTGCAGTGCACAACGCCGTACTCCTCATAGAGCCGGTCCTTCTCCTCGCACAGCAGCAGCTTTCCCTCGTGGAGGAACGCTATATAATCGCAGGCCTTCTCAAGGTCGCTTACGATATGTGAGCTCATGAGCACGGAATGGTCCTCGTCGCGCGTGAATTCGCACAGAATGTCGATCACCTCGTCGCGCACGACCGGGTCAAGCCCGCTCGTGGCTTCGTCCAGGATCAGAAGCTTCGCCCCGTGCGACATCGCCGCCGCAATGCCGAGCTTCATCTTGTTGCCGCGTGAGAGATCCTTGAACTGCTTATCCTCCGGCAGGCCGAGGCGGCGTACATAGCCGTCAAATGCCGTGCCGTCCCAGTTTTTATAGATCTGCTTCATTATCTTTCCTACCTGACGCGCAGTCAGGCAGCCGGAGAAGCCCACCTCGTCGAGCACAACGCCGATATCGTTCTTCGTCAGCTTCATATCTTTCCGGTTGTCGCAGCCAAGCACGTTCACCGTGCCGCCGTCGCGGCTTATCAGGTTGAGTATCAGCTTTATTACCGTGCTTTTTCCGGCGCCGTTCTCGCCGATCAGCCCCATTATGCAGCCGCTCGGCAGCGTCAGATTCAGCCCGTCCAGCCTGAATCCGCCGTAGCTTTTCGTCAGTCCCTTTATTTCTATCGCGTTCATATCCTCATTCCTCCGTCTCAAAACGCAGCATCTCAATAATATCGTCCGTGCTCAGGCCGCTCTCTGCGGCAAGACGCACTATTTCGGCAATATGCGCCTCTATCGCGCGCAGGTTCTCCTCGCGCAGAAGCTCAAGATTCTTCGGCGCGACAAAGCAGCCCTTTGCCGGAAGCGTGTAAATAAAGCCCTCTTTCTCAAGCTCCTCATATGCGCGCTTTGTGGTTATCACGCTTATGCGCAGATCCTTCGCAAGGCTGCGTATTGACGGCAGAGCCTCATCCTCGTGCAGCGCCCCGCTCATGATCTGGCTTTTTATCTGCGAATATATCTGGTCGTATATAGGAAGCCCGCTCTTGTTGTCTATGAATATGTTCACGGCCCCGCCCCTTTCAGCTGTGTATATATAATATATACAGTATTCACAGCCTTGTCAACAGGTTTTATAAAATTATTAAAAAAAGAGCAGCCATTCATTAAGAATAGCTGCTCAAATTACAGTTATGTTCTCTATTATCCTTTGTACTTCGGATCGTTTCCGGGCAGGGAGTAGTCGCCTTCTATATATCCGAACTGCTTGCACAGCAGCTCATAGCGTTCGTTATAATATACCTGGTTCGTCCACGGGTCCACATGGTCGATGCGCCAGCCCTCGCTCGTCGGATCGTCATATACCGTGGTGTTGAACTCGCAGTCGGGCAGCGCGTCCTCAAGCGCCGCGATCTGCTCCTTCGGAACGGGCCCGGTGCTGCCAAGCCACAGCCGTTTGAGCTTTGTGAGGTTGAAAAGCGGGGAAATGTCGCTTATTTTCCGGCAGTGGGCTATGTTGAGATGTTCAAGATTTGTAAGCTTGCCCAGCGGCGTGATGTCAACAAGATTGTCGTTCGTCTGAAGCTCAAGATACTCAAGCTTGGTGCAGTTTTCAAGCGGCGTGATGTCGGTAAAAGCGTCCATCGCAAGAATGGCGACCTCCAGATCCGGCATGTAGGCCACGAACGACATGTCGCTCAAAAGCACATTGTGTCCGACGTCCAGATATTTGACGTCGGTGCAGTATTTAAGTATCTGCGCATCGCGGTCCCTGAGCTCGCCGCCCGCGGAGGGCTTCGAGGCCAATATCTTCTCGACATCGGTCCGCGCCGTATAGTTATCTCCGAACCAGACGCGCCACACGACCTTGACATTCGGATACGCATCGCGTATGACCGCCATATCCTCGTTCGATACGCCGCAGAAATCCATGTCAAGATATGTGAGGTTCTTCATGCAGGCCGCAACACGGTACACAAGCGCACCGCCGTCGTCTATACTTATATGGTTGAGATCCATCTCCGTGTCAAGAAGCGTGAACGGCTTGCCGTAGAGCGTAAACGAATAATTGAAGTCGACCTCCGGGCAGGCTTTGACAAGCTCCGCAATGAGCTCCCAGTCGTGCGGGTTCTCCTGCTCGCTGCCGAGGTCCGCGCTCCTGACGGCCGGGAAATACTTCAGCAGCTCCGCCTCCGGCAGCAGCTCCGCGCTCACTCCGCGCAGGTCAAGCTCTGTCGTCTCAAAGCCGACACTCTGTCCGAGGATCGTGCAGCTGTACTTCACATCCACCCCGTCCAGCGCCGAAGCTATCACGGACGCGGCCTCAGGCGAAAGGCCGGAGGCTGTAATATCCAGCGTTTCAAGCGCCGGGAGGTATCCGGCAAGCTCCGCAGTACGGGCCGCATCGTCCGGGCTTATGCTGCCGAGCGTCACGCTCTGCGCGTGATTATCCGCAACCGTCCCGTCGGGAAAAGCGACCGTATAGAGCACGTCGACCTCCGGATGCGCCTTGCTCCACGCAAGTATCTCGTCATAGCACTCGCTGCCGCTGAGATCGGCGTATTTCAGCTCCGGCATCTGATCCAGCTTCTCCGTCTCTCCCGGCTGAAGCACTATTGATATTTCCTGCTTTTCCGCGGATACGTTCTTTTCGTCAAAATCCACCCGCTCCGCACAGCCTGCGAGCCCAAGGCACAGCAGCGCTGCCAGCAGTGATATATGTAATTTTTCCGGTCTCCATGAAAAGCGCATTGCCATGCCTCCGGTAAAGAATGTTTATTTCAGTATAGCAGAGCCGCGGGAAAAATACAACATGCTCTCCGCCTTAAAACATTCTCCGCGTCCCTTGACATTATGATATCATTATGATATCATATAGCTACCAACATAAGGGGGTATATGAAAATGCAGGAAAAGGTCCTGAACAAAAGCAAAAACGGCATGGCTATGCTGCTTGTATTTACTCTGCTCTATGCGGCGGCCGTCGCCGCTGCCGTCATCGGCGGCATTAACGCGAATATCCCGCTGATCGTCATAAGCGTTGTGTATATCTCTCTGGGCTGGATATTCTTCCTCGGCCTGAAGGTGCTGCGCCCGCAGGAGGCGCTTGTGCTGACGCTCTTCGGAAACTATATAGGGACGCTGCGTGAGCCGGGCTTCTACTATGTGAATCCATTCTGCGTGGGCGTCAATCCCGCGGCAAAGACGCGGCTCAACCAGAGCAGCGACGTCGACGGCGGCCAGTCTCCCGCACTCCAGCTGCTCAGCGCCGGGGTAAATCCCGTAAGCTCCGCCGAGCAGCCCAGCAAGAAGATCTCGCTCAAGATAATGACGCTCAACAACGCCCGCCAGAAGATAAACGACCGTCTCGGCAATCCCATCGAGATAGGCATCGCAGTCATGTGGCGCGTCACGGACACTGCGAAGGCGGTGTTCAATGTGGATAACTACAAGGAATATCTCTCACTCCAGTGCGACAGCGCGCTGCGCAACATCGTGCGCATCTATCCTTACGACGTGGCGGAGAACGTGGACACTACCGGCGACGGCGTCGCCGACGAAGGCAGCCTGCGCGGCTCCAGCGAGGTCGTGGCGGAGCGTATCCGTCAGGAGATCCAGCAGAAGGTGGCCGACGCCGGGCTCGATATAATCGAGGCGCGCATAACCTATCTTGCCTACGCGCCCGAGATCGCCGCAGCGATGCTCCAGCGCCAGCAGGCCAGCGCGATAGTCGACGCGCGCAAGCTGATAGTCGACGGCGCCGTCGGCATGGTAGAGCTTGCGCTCGAGCGCCTCAGCGAAAAGCAGGTCGTGGAGCTTGACGAGGAGCGCAAGGCCGCTATGGTGTCCAATCTTCTCGTGGTGCTCTGCGGCAACCGCGACGCGCAGCCCGTGGTCAACTCCGGCAGCATATACTGATCATGGCCGCCAACGAGAAAAAACAGATACCCCTGCGCCTGTCCGCGAAGCTGTACGACGCGATAGCCGCATGGGCGGAGGATGATTTTCGCTCCGTGAACGGGCAGATCGAGTATCTGCTGACCGAATGTGTGCGCCAGCGCAGGAAGAACGGCTCGCCGCGTCCTGCGGAGCTCGACGTGCCGCCGGAGCTGGATATATGATAAAAGGAGGTAACCCGATGATGCAGGCTGTCCCTGTAATATCCATTGTATTCATGTTCATCACGCTTATTATTTCGATAGGTCTCCCCGTCGCTCTGTGCGTCCTTTTCAGGAAGAAGCTGCATGGAAAGCTTCTCCCCGTGCTGATAGGGGCCGTGACCTTCGTGCTGTTCGCGCTCGTATTGGAATCCGGCGCGCACAGGCTCATTCTCGGCAGCGCCGTGGGCGGTGCCATACAGGGCAATACCGTTCTTCTGGCGCTCTACGGCGGCATAATGGCGGCCCTCTTTGAGGAGGGCGGCCGGTTTATCGCAATGAAGCTCGGCATGAAAAAGACGCTCTCCCGTGAAAATGCGCTTATGTACGGCGTCGGGCACGGCGGCATTGAGGCCGTCGTCATTGTGGGGCTGAGCTACATATCCAATATAGCCGCCTCGTTTATGATAAATTCCGGCAGCCTCACCGCGGCGCTGTCCGCGCTGGACGCCGCCGCAGCAGAGGCGGCGGTGCAGCAGGTCTCCGCACTCTGGACGACAGAGCCCTATCTCTTCCTGATGAGCGGGGTCGAGCGCCTGTCCGCCATTGCCCTCCACCTCGGCATGTCGTATCTTGTCTACCGCGCGGTAAAATACGGCGAGAAACGGTTCTTCTTCATCTCCTTCGGCGTGCACTTTGCCGTGGATGCGGCCGCGGTGCTGATGTCGGCCGCCGCGCCCACGATCGTGCTGGAGCTTGTCATGCTGGCCGCCGCGGCAGCTCTCATATATGCCGTATGCAGGCTTTACCGCCGCGAGCCGGAGCTGCATCCGGCTGATGCGGCAGAAAATTGAAACACGGCGTTTCTGCGGGTTTCCCGGCGAAAAACGCCGAAGCCGGGCTGCCCGGCAGAGCGTTTCTCGCGTGAACACATTCGAAACAACAGCTGAAACACGGTCTGTGGAACTGTCACAAAACCACAGGCCGTGTTTTTTTGCTATATGCCCAAAAAATTTGCGCTGCCCGCAAAAACACTTTCACACGGCAGCCGCGCCTGTTAGCATATAGTCGTAAAGATAACCTCACAACAAAAACTGACAGGAGGAAAATACAATGACCAAGGCAGGAAAGCTCAGAGAGCTGCTCAGGGAGAACAAAATTATCATGGCGCCGGGCGCATACGACGCATGGTCGGCAAGACTTATTGAAAAAGCCGGCTTCCCCGTCGTATATATGACCGGCTACGGCGTGTCTGCCAGCGTCCTCGGCAGACCCGACATCGGCCTTATCTCGATGCAGGAAATGGCCGAAGCCGCAAAGAACATCTGCAACTGCACGGACGTCCCCGTGATCGCCGACGCCGACAACGGCTACGGAAACACGCTCAACGTCATCCGCACCGTGACCGAATACGAGCTGGCCGGTGTCGCCGGTATTCAGCTTGAGGATCAGGTAATGCCCAAGCGCTGCGGCCACATGGAGGGCAAGCAGGTCATCGCAAAGGAAGAGATGGTCGCAAAGATACGCGCGGCCGTATACGCGCGCAAGAACCCCGACACGGTCATAATCGCCCGCACAGACGCCATCGCTGTCAACGGATATGAAGACGCCATTGACAGAGCCGTCGCATATAAGGAAGCCGGCGCCGACGTCATCTTTGTCGAGGCGATGCAGAATCAGGAGCAGGTGGAGAACGCCGAAAAGCTTGTAAAGGCGCCGCTCTTCGCCAACATGGTCGAGCACGGCAAGACCCCGCTGGACACCGCCGAAAACCTCTACAAAATGGGCTTCAGGATAGCGATCTACCCCGTCGCCCCGCTGTACGCAGCCACGAAGGCCGTGTCCGAAATGCTCGCCGTTCTGAAGGAGACCGAGGATATACGCGAGTGCATGAAGTACGAGGTCGACTTCCCGACCTTCAACGAGATGATCGGCCTGCACGATCTGCGCGCACTTGAAAAGTCCTTCTCCTGCGGCTGCGACGCAAAGTAAAGGAGGGGCCGCCGAATGATAAGTCTGTTGATCGTACTGTCAATATTTGTGGCAGTTGCTATCGGTTATAAGAAAAAGATAAACGTCGGCCTCATAGCGATCGCGTTTTCGTATATTTTCGGGTGCTTCGTGCTTGGAATGAAGCCGAAGGAGATAATAGCTCTCTGGCCGACGAGCCTGTTCTTCTTCATAATGATGGCGTCGTTCTTCTACGGCATCGCCGTCACGAACGGAACGCTCGGCCTGCTCAGTGAGCACGCTATTTATGCGTTCCGCAACCGCCCGTACCTTATCCCGGTAATGATGTGGCTGTCCTGCTTCATCCTTTCCGGCCTCGGCCCCGGCCCCACGACCATATTCGCATTCATGCCCGCAATAATCCTCGGCATGTCCGACCGCATAAAGCTCAACAAGCTCGTCTCGGCCGTATGTATAGTCGGCGGCGGCGTGGCAGGCGGCTATACGCCGATAAGCCTGTGCTATGCCACGGTCAAGACCTGCCTTGCAAACGCCGGATATACCGACGCGGAGGCCGCGGCAATGCTGCCGAAGATCGCCTTCAACAACATTCTCGCGCAGGTGCTGATCTTCATCGTCATCTACATCATCTGCCGCGCATGGAAGGTCGAGAGCCCCGTTTATGAAAAGAAGCCCGAGGCTCTCAGCAAAAAGCAGACCCAGACGGCGCTTGTCATCCTGCTCGGTCTCGTGATAGCCGTCGTGTTCCCGTTCCTCAAGAGCCTGTTCCCGAGCGTGGCCGTATTCGGCACCATCAAGAGCGCCATCGAGCCCAGCCTGCTGTTCTGCGTGCTGCTCGTCATCTCTCTGCTGATGAAGCTCGGAGACGAAAAGAAGGCTCTCAACTTCGTCCCCTGGGGCACAATCGTCCTCGTCTGCGGCACCGGCATGCTCGTGTCCGTCGCAAAGAGCGCAGGCGCTATCGACTATCTGTCCAACTGGGTCAGCGGAAACCTCAGCCCGCTCGCCGCAAAGGCTATCATCGCACTGTGCGCAGGCGCAATGAGCTTCTTCTCCAGCACTCTCGGCGTTGTCGGCCCGACGCTCATCCCCTTCATCCCCGGCATTTCCACCGCGACCGGCGTACACGCGACCGCTCTGATCTCCGCTATTATGGTCGGCGGCCACTTTGCCGGCGTGTCCCCGTTCTCCACGGGCGGCGCAATGACCATGGCCGGCGAGACCGACGAGAGCAAGAAGAGCAAGCTGTTCGTCTCCCTCATGGTACTCTCCGTGTGCTCCATCGTATTTGCATCCATTCTCACCGTCCTCGGAGTAATTTCCTGATATACACAGGGCGCATAAAAGAAAACAGCGCCATAAACTCACAGCTCAAGGGCGGCCGCATTCCGCCTTTGAGCTGTAGACGTTTTTTGCCGCATGTGCTAAGATAGCATCAGTCTTATCGGGCCGGAACGCGCGCACGAATTTTCATGGGCCGCCCGGCCTGTGCAGCATAAACAGAAGAGGAGGCAATTCATTTGGGGATCAGAATAGGTGTGGCAAATTACGCAAGCTTCTTCCAATTCGTAGAGAAACTCCGGCCGGAGCTGCCGGATGATGTGGAGCTTGTGATACTCAACGATCTCTTTTCCGAGCTTGAACGCAGCGTCAAGCGCATCGAAGCGGAAAACAGCGTCGACATTTTTGTCGCCTCGGGCGGAAACGCGGATTATCTCCAGCACTACCTGAAGACGATACCGCTGGTAAAGGTCAAGGTAACGGGCTTTGACATACTCAACGCCGTAAAAAACGCCTCCGCTTACAGCAGAAGCATCGCCGTTATCACACACAGTCCCATTCCGCAGCTCGACGAGATAAGATCTACTCTGAATGTGGATCTCCGTCCGCTCGTATATCAGACGCCGGAGGAGCTGAGTCTCATACTCCAGTCTCTCTGCGCCGAAGGAATACGCGACGTTATCGGGACTGCGCTCGTCCTTGAGCAGGCCAAGATGTTCGACATGCGCGGGCATTTCATCTGGTCGCTTGACGGCGTGCGGACGGCGCTGGAGACCGCGATAAGCTTGGCGCGCCAGAAAAAGGCCCTGCAGGAAAAGGCGCGCACGCTGGATTACCTCATGGATTATTCCGCCGAGGGCATCATAGTCACGGACCGCAACGGCATAATCACGCAGTTCAACAACAGCGCAGAGCGGATAATGGGCCGCAGCCGGAAAAACATCATCGGCCGCCAGTGCGCGGAGGTGCTGCCCAACACGCAGCTGCACACGGTCATGCGCGAAAAGCGCGCGCAGTTCAACCGGATACAGGATCTCGGCAATGTAAAGATAGTCACGAACCGCAGTCCGATCATATGCAACAAGGAGGTCATCGGCTCTCTTGCGACATTTTTCAGCACCAGCACAATAAAGCAGGCCGGGGAGAACATCCGCCGCAGTCAGGACTTCAGCGGCTATATCGCAAAATCCACCTTTGACGAAATCAAGACCCGCAGTCCGCAGCTCGAAGCCGTGCGCGAGCGGGCTGTGCGCTACGCCAGAAGCAGCTCGACCATACTCGTCTTCGGCGAGACCGGAAGCGGCAAGGAGACCTTCGCGCAGTGCCTGCACAATGCGAGCCTGAGGAAAAACGAGCCGTTTGTACGCGTAAACTGCGCGGCGATACCCGCGTCAATGCTCGAGGGAGAGCTCTTCGGATATGAAGAGGGCTTTGCCGGCGGGAAGCGCGCCGGTAAGCCGGGCTTTCTGGAGCTTGCCCATCAGGGAACGCTGTTTCTCGACGAGGTCGGCGATATTCCGATGAAGCTCCAGGCCAGGCTTCTGAGCGCGATGGAGGAAAAGCAGTTCTTCCGCGTCGGCGGAGACAAGCCCGTTCCGGTGGATATGCGCATAATCGCCGCGACGAACAGGGATCTGCGCCTTCTTGTGCGCGAGGGCAGCTTCCGTGAGGATCTTTATTACAGGATAAACGTGCTCGAGCTGCACCTGCCGAGCCTGCGCGAGCGCAAATGCGACATTCCGCTGCTCATCAAGGACTTTCTTGAATATAACCGCAGCGATCTGACAAGGGAGGAGACGGAGAAGATATGCACTTCCCCGCGCTTTGCCGACTATGATTGGCCCGGAAATATCCGTGAGCTCAGGAACGTTATAGAGCGCTTCTGCGTCAACTATGTCCCCGGCGAGGATATAGAAAAAAGCGTGCAGGAGGCGCTGATCTATGAAAACTTCGACCGCGGCGTGCAGGCCGGTGCCGGCGACGCGGAAAGAGCCGAGATAGAAAACGCCCTCCGGCTTGCCGGCGGCAGCCGCGCCGGTGCGGCAAAAATACTCTCGATGAGCCGCACGACGCTCTGGCGCAGGATGCGTGAGCTGGGAATGACGGAATAGAAACGGAACGGCTCGGAAAAACCCTACGGGTTTTTCGCCAGTCTCAAAAAGCTCCCCCGCAGCTTCAACTGCGGGGGAGCCTTTTTTCATTTATCAGTTGAGGAATTTGGATTTGACAAGTAGCAGCGCGGCGGCCAGAAGTATCTCCAGCAGGATCAGCGCCAGCCCCTTCAGAGTCTCACGGCTGACAAATTCGCGCATGGAGTCGTCGTTTTTAAACTTGCGCTGAAGCTTTATATTGTCCACGTTCACAGTCACGCAGAACACGCCAACAAGGAACATGGCCAGAAGTATTCCCAAGGCAACTATCATGCCGTAAATTTCACTGTCTAACATTCGTGTACCTCATCCCAATTTGATCTGCACTCTATAATACAGCATTATCCGCCGCTTGTCCAGCGGTCAGCCGAATATATTCCTTATATCAGGTGCGAATGCTCGGCCAGCATACGGTCTTTGAGCTCCATAAGCTTCGGTGAGAGATCGACATAGTAGCGGTGCGGATTGTCAAAGCGCTTGACCTCGGGCCAGAGCGTGCTGACGCAGTAAGCGCAGTTGGTCTTTATCTCCTTGAGCGTGGGCATGTCATACACGAGCTCGCCGCCGCGGAAGATGGGCTTGAGAAGCTCCTCGACGCGGTAATCGGTATAGACCTTGCGCTTCCAGCGCGCCTCGGGATCGCACAGCTCTATGGGCTGCGTGTCGTCGACAGTCTCGTCATGCATGCAGATATAATCCGCCTCAGCCATTCCGGTATGGCGGTTATAGAGCCTGTAGACCTTCTTGAAGCCGGGGTTCGTGATCTTGCCGACATTTTCGCTGACCTTTATCTTCGGTATGATCTCCCCGTCATCCCCCTCTACAGCGCAGAGCTTGTACACTCCGCCGAAAACGGGGCTGCTGCCGGAGGTAATGAGCCTCTCGCCGACGCCGAAGGAGTCTATCTTCGCACCCTGACGCAGAAGCTCGGCAATGAGCCTCTCATCAAGGGAGTTTGACACGGTTATCGTGCAGTCCGTCCATCCGGCCTCGTCGAGCATGCGGCGGGCGTGCTGCGTGAGATACGCCATGTCGCCGGAATCAAGGCGGATGCCGCATTTGGTGATGCCCATGGGCTTGAGCACCTCATTGAAGGCGCGGATCGCATTGGGGACGCCGGACTTGAGCGTATTGTACGTGTCGACAAGCAGCACGGCATTGGTCGGATACGCCTTGCAGTAGCTGACAAAGGCCTCGTACTCGCTGGGGAACATCTGCACCCATGAGTGCGCCATGGTCCCGGCCGCCGGAACGCCGTAGAGCTGATCGGACACCGTGCAGGCCGTACCTGCGCAGCCGCCTATGAACGCGGCGCGGGCGCCCGTCACCGCCCCCGCGATGCCCTGTGCGCGCCTTGAGCCGAATTCAAGCACGGCGCGGCCGTCGGCAGCGCGGCAGACGCGGTTCGCTTTTGTAGCGATAAGGCTCTGATGGTTGAACTCAAGCAGCATATAGGTCTCGAGCAGCTGCGCCTGTATCGCGGGCGCGCGGACCGTCAGCACCGGCTCTCTGGGGAAGATGGGCGTACCCTCGGGGATGGCCCATATGTCGCCGGTGAATTTGAAATTGCGCAGATAGTCAAGGAAGCCCTCGTCAAATATCCCGCGGGAGCGGAGATATGCAATGTCCTCTTCATCAAAGTGCAGCTTCTGCACATAGTCGATGATCTGTTCAAGTCCGGCCGCAATGGCAAAGCCGCCGTCGTCAGGCACGGAGCGATAGAATATATCGAAATAGGTGATCTCATTCTCTCTTCCGCTGACGAAATAGCCGTTGCCCATTGTCAGCTCATAAAAATCGCACAGCATTGTGAGATTTATACCGTTGGCACTCTTCATGATACTAATCCTCCATGCGGCTCTGCCGCACAAACAGTTATTGAAAATCTATCCGGGTCATACCGGACGGGTGATCTTGCCCTGCGTGGTTCCGCTTTGCGTGGATGCGGTGCATGTACGTTTATTATGCGCGCTGCGCGCCGGTTTTACGTGTTCTTTACACCACAGGTTTATTATATCTTCTGCACGAAATAAACGCAAGCTATTTGTGGAACATGTTAAAACATTGTTTTTTACCGCCGTATAAAGCGCTTTACGGTTGACTTTGCGGCGTTTTTGGTATATCCTGATATATGTAGGAATTTGGCCTGTATTATCAAAACATGAAGGTTGACTGAATGAAAAAACAGATATTTGTGCCCGGAAGGACTGAGCTTGCCGGCAACCACACGGATCATCAGAACGGTAGAACGCTCACCTCCGCAATACATCTGGGCATTTTCGGCACCGCCGAGACGAACGGCTCGGGCGTCATCCATATCCAGTCCGAGGGCTTCAAGCCCTTTGACGTGCAGCTCACGCATCTCTCGGTGCGCACGCGCGAATTCGGCACGCCCAAGTCTCTGGTACGCGGCATGGTCGCCTCCTTCAAGGATCTGGGGCTGAACGTCGGCGGTTTTGACGCAAAAATAAGAAGCACGCTTCCCGTCGGCTCCGGGCTGAGCTCGTCGGCCGCTTTTTCCGTGCTCATCGGCCGTATGTTCAGCGAGCTTTTCAATAACGGCGAGGTCGATCCTCTCGTCATAGCCCGCGCCGGGCAGAAGTCCGAAAACCGTTACTTCGGCAAGCCCTGCGGTCTCACCAGCCAGCTTGCCTGCGCCATCGGGCAGACCATTTACGCCGATCTCAAGACCGGCGAGCTGGAGACTATAAAGGCCAGCTTTGCCATGATGGGACTGACCCTGTGCCTGACGAATACCGGCGGCAGCCATGCCGGTCTCGACACCTCATATGCCCGTATTCCTGCGGATATGATATATATCGCCAATCTTTTTGACAAAGGCGTTCTCGCGGACGTCGACCCCAAAGAATTTTACAGCAAGGGCTGGGACCCCTCCAACCGCCCCGTCCGCCGCGCGATGCACTTTTTCGCCGAAAATGAGCGCGTGCCGAAGATGCGCGATGCGCTCAAATCCGGCGACGGCGAGACCTATATGCGTCTGATGAATGAGTCGGGCCGCTCCTCCGAGCAGCTTCTGACCAATATAACAACCAGCGCGAGCGGCGACACGAAGCTTGAGCAGGGTCTTGAGCTGAGCGCAAGGCTGCTGAACGGCAAGGGCGCGTGGCGCGTACACGGCGGCGGCTTTGCCGGCTGTGTGCAGGCCCTTATGCCGGAGGATTATTTTCCGGAGTACAGGCTTGAAATGGAGAAGGTTTTCGGCAGCGGCAGCTGCATGGAAATAAATCTGGTCTGAAAATGATTTCAGGGCTGCTGCATGAGTGCATGAACGGCACTTGTGCAGCAGCCCTTTTTTATTTTTCCGGCTTTTCAGCCGAGGACGATGCGGCAGATCCGGTCGACGTCCTCAAGCGCAAGATCTGCGTATAGCGGCAGCGTGAGGACTCGGTCAGCCATATGCTTTGCCACGGGCGTCGCGTCCGGGTCATAGCCGGGCTGGCCGCGGTAGCAGTCAAAGGAGTTGGTCAGCGGGTAGAAATATTTGCGCGCAATGATATTTTCCTCTGCAAGGCGCGCATGCACCTCATCGCGGCTGTACTTATAGCCGTCGAAAACCACGGGATAATATGCGTAGTTCGACTCCACGCCGGGCTGCTTTGCGTTGAGCTTTATGCCCGGCACCCCGCCGAGGAGCGTGTCATACCGCTCCACGACCTTTCTGCGCTTTGCTATCTCTCCGTCAAGATGGCGGAGGTTGCAGATGCCCATTGCGGCGCAGAACTCGTTCATCTTTGCGTTCCCGCCGACAAAAGGCACGGATTCCGGCCCGTGTATGCCGAAGTTCTTGAGATCCTTGAGCCTCTGCTCAAGCGCCGCGTCCCTGTAGCACAGCGCGCCGCCCTCTATGGTGTGGAACACCTTGGTCGCGTGGAACGAAAACATCGCCGCATCGCCGAAATTGGCCGCGCCTACGCCGTTTTTCTTCACGCCGAATGCGTGCGCCGCGTCATATATGACCTTGAGGCCGTGTTTTTCGGCGATCTTTTCTATCGCCTCGACATCGCAGAGATTGCCGTAGACATGCACCGGCATGATCGCGCTGGTCCTGTCCGTGATAAGGCTCTCTATCTGCCCGGCGTCAATGGTATAGTCCTCCGGGTTTATATCGCAGAACACCGGCGTGCAGCCGCAGCGGACTATGGCGTGCGTTGTCGATGCGAAAGTGAAAGGCGTGGTGATGATCTCGCCCTTCAGCTCCAGCGCCTCGATGATATTCTCAAGCGCGAGGTGGCCGTTGGTAAAAAGCGTGACGTTCGGTATATCCAGATACTTTTTCAGCTCGGCCTCCAGCTTCTGATGCTTCACGCCCATATTTGTCAGCCAGCGGCTGTCCCATATGTCTCTTATCTCCTCGCAGTACTCCTCAAAGCCGGGCATTGAGGAACGCGTGACATTTATCGTTTCGTTCATATGTAATGATCTCCTTTCCGCGCGCAGTGCTCAGGCGCGCCAGTCCAGCAGGCTCTCCACCATGTCGAGGTCAAAAACCGGTATGCCGCAGTTGTCATGTACCGCCCGGCGCTCGGCAAAAGAGTCGTCTATGAATATTGAATCGGGCTTTATATATACCGTCTTGTCCTCGCCCTGCCTTATGTGTATCACTTCGTTGAAGAGATGGGGAGAGACGGCGTATTTATCAAGGCTTTCTTCGATGTCGTCGGCATGCTTTGTCAGCAGCACTATCTCTTTTCCTGCGCCTCGCGCCTGATAGAGAAACATCATAAGTATCGCGTTCACCCTGCCGCGCACGGTGATCGTGTCGTCAAAATCGACGTACACGGTGCTGTAGCTTATATCCGTGCGGAAGCGATTGATGAAAGCGCGGTCAAGAAGCTCCGCGTTGCCGTTATTTATGATGCTCACATCATAGCCCCACATATTGTACAGCGTCAGCAGCGGCATGTTAACGCCGAGATTGCGCGAAACGCACATCGTACCGGCAATGCGCG
The DNA here is from genome assembly GCA_900546515.1 of uncultured Eubacteriales bacterium. Lineage (GTDB taxonomy): Bacteria > Bacillota > Clostridia > Oscillospirales > Oscillospiraceae > Limivicinus. The sequence goes on from URDG01000013.1 coordinate 44,737, forward strand.
GGGCGATCTCCATGAGCCGGTACTCCCCCGCCGCATTCTTTTTGAGCTGGAAGAACCACGCGCCGTTGAAGTCAAAGCGGCGGTTTATGTCCTCCGCGATGGTCATGATCCCCCCGTCCGCCTCGAAGCGTTCGGACCGGACCGATATGCCCGCGCGGATCCGCGCTCTGGAGCGCGGCCCTGCAAACAGCAGCTTCCCGTGCCTGTCGGTAAAGCAGTCCACCGTGAACTCGTCGCCAGGCAGATATTCGCATATCGCATACTCCACGCCGTCGGCGAGCGCCTCGTCCAGATGCTCCCTGTCGTCGATACGCCGCGCGCCGACCGCGCCCTGCCCGACCGACGGCTTTATGAACACCGGATAGGACGGCACGGCGGCCGCGTCCGGATAGCTCTGCGGAAGATACGGCGCGCCTGCGAGATATTCATAAGTCCTGTTCTTTGAACGGCAAATCTCCACAGTCTCCTCCGCCGAGGTCACGACTGCGGCGTGCAGCCTGTCCCGCTCCTGCGTGAGCCGGAGCAGCGCGCTGTCGTGCGCGGGATACACATAGTCTATCTGCCATTCGTCTATAAGCGCATTCAGGCTGTCGATGAGCGCGGGATCGTCCACATAGGGGACATTCTCCGCGCAGCGCTCATACACGAACTCCGCATGGCACGGTACGCTCGTCGCGCCGAAAAGCTTTACGAATTTGCTGAATTTCAGCGCGTCGTGTATCTCCAGCGCGATCTCCGTCCCCGCCGGGAAGACGAGTATATTTTTCACATCCGGGGCATATGCCATTAAAACACCTCCGTCACTGCGCGCTGCTTTCGCCGCGGTGCATGAGTTTTTTCATTATTCCGAGAAGATAACTGAAGCTGTCGAGCCGGAAGATCACGGAGCCGAGGATATACACCGCGGCGCCTGCTATGACCTGCACGGGCAGCGTCACCCAATCGCTCCAGCCGAAAAGCTGTATCGGATAAACGGCGGCGCCCATCACGAGCGACAGCAGTATCGCCGGCAGCATGTCCATCAGCTGATGGCCGTAGGCATAGTCCAGCAGCTTCGCGTTGGGCCAGGAATTTATAAGCTGCGACATAACGCTCGTGAACAGCAGGCTCAGCGCCATGACGTACACGCCGTATTGCAGCGTTACAAGCAGGATGATAACGCCGAAAACCTTCTTTATGATCTCAAGCTTCAAAAACAGGTCGCTTCTGCCCATGGCCTTTATCGCGTTGAGATTGGCCGTGTGCAGCGGATAGAACGCATAGCTGAAGCAGAATATGCGCAGATACGGCACGCAGGGCAGCCATTTCTCCGTCAGCAGCAGGCGTATGAGCGGCTCGGCGCAGACCGCCAGGCCCATCATCATCGGCATCATCACATAGGTGCTTATGCGTATCGCGCGGCGGGTCATGTTCCGCACCTGCTCCTTATGATCCTGCTCCGCCGAGAGCACCGGCAGCAGCACGCTGTCGATCGAGGCGTTTATATTCTCCACAAGGAGATTGGGGTAGGTCATTCCCCGGTTATAGTAGGCAAGATCCGCGTCGGTATAGAACACCGCTATCATTATTTCGCGGAGTTTGTTGTACACCGTGTCCAGAAGGCCGGAGACAAGCAGCTTCCAGCCGTAGCCAAGCAGCCCCTTGAGCCGCTCAAACGAGAACATCCGCTTCGGCCGCCAGCCGACCGTCAGCCAGAGTATCGCGGTGTTTACGGTGACATTCGTGAGCTGCTGGGCAACGATAGCCCACACGCCGAAGCCGCAGAACACCATGACGATCCCTACCGCGGCGCTCAGCAGCGTGCCGCCCAGGGTCGCAAAGAAAAAGCGCTTGAATTGCAGAGTTTTGGAAACATAGGCCTGCTGCACGTTTTTCACGCCCGCAACTACCACGGTCAGGCCGAGGACGCGGACTATCGCTGTGAGCTGCGCGTCGTCATAAAACCGCGCTATCGCCGGCGCGGCGGCGAAGAGTCCCGCATACAGCACAAGACAGAACGCCATATTGAAATAGAACACCGACGAGAAGTCGAGATCGTCCGGGTCTTTTTTCTGGATGAGCGAGTTTGCCATGCCGCTGTCGACGAACACCAGCAGGATCGTCGTGATTATCGTGACCTTGGCCACGGTGCCGAACACCGCAGGATCGAGCATGCGCGCAAGAATGATCTGCACGACCATCGCCACGAGCTGTGAGCCGAAGCGCTCCATAAAGCGCCATATGAGATTGGAAACTACCTTCTGTTTATTATCCATAGCTTCTCCGATATACGGTCAGTAATCCTCGTAGCCCCTGCGCTTTCTGTACAGGCGGTGGAGCGCGGGAAACATGCGCTTTACCGTGACCGTCATACGGTATTTGAGCGGTTTTGCGCGGAAAATTTCGTCGAACGGCGGTTTTACGAGCTCGTCCACCTTGCCCTCGATGTATAAAAGCTCATAGCGGCGTTCGAGCATGACCTTCTTCGTCACGGCGGCCTGCTCCTCATTCAGGTGCGGCAGCAGCTTTTCCATCATTGCAAGCTCTCCCACGATGAATTCCTTGAGCCTTGCGTAATGCGCGCCGAGCTTTGCGCTCCACGCGGCGGGATTGCTCGCTATACGGTAGACCGACATGGACCGGTCGATAAAGCGGATCTTCCCGTTGAGCGCGAGCCACAGGCCGATAGCGTAATCGGTGAAGCCGTGAGCGGCGGCGGTATAGTGAAAATCGGGCGGGTCGACGATGTACTCGCGGCGGGCAAGGATGGAGCTTGTGTGGAACGAGCCGGACGGGCCGTTGACGACCGTGTTGAAATCCACGTCCCTGTCCCCCTGCCCCTCCGGACGCAGCGCCGCGTCGGGCGCCGAGCCGTCGCAGTAGTGCAGCACGGTGTTGTGCACGCAGGCCGTATAATCCGGGTGCGCGTCAAGAAAGCTCACCTGCCGCTGCAGCTTCTCCGGGTCCGACCAGTAGTCGTCCCCCTCGCACAGCGCCATATATTCGCCGCGCGCATTGGGATAGAACACCGATGCGAAAAGATGCGTCATGCCGCCCTGGGAATAGAGATTCTTCTCCTGATAAAAGGGACGGATAATATCGGGATACTTTCCGGCGTATTCACGGATGATGTCCGCCGTGCCGTCGGAAGAGCAGTCGTCATTTACAAGCACCTCGAAAGGGAAGTCCGTTTTCTGACTGACGAAGCCTTCAAGCGCGTCGCGGATGTATTTTTCATGGTTGTACGCCGTGCACAGCACTGATACCTTGCATTTTTCGCCCATATTCCGGCTCCTCTTGTTATTACTGTATAGTAAATCATGTTATTATACCCCGAAGCGCGCAGCTTTTCAACATAAAAGATAGCCGGGCAGCCTTATCACGGCCGTCCGGCTAACGCGTTTACTCTGTTTTCTTACTTTGCCAGCTCTGCGGCCGTCCTTGCCGCAACGCGGGCATTGTTCAGCACGAGCTGGATGTTGCTCTCGAGGCTGTCGCCGCCGGTGAGCTCCACAACCTTTGCCAGCAGGAACGGCGTGGTCTCCTTTCCGTGGATGCCCTGCGCCTTTGCCTGTGCAAGCGCCTCGTCTATGGCCTTGTCGATAACGGCCTTGTCCATGGAGTACTCCTCGGGGATGGGGTTGGTGACGAGCATGCCGCCCTTGAATTCAAGGCCGCGCTGGGCGCGGAACATGTCTGCCAGCTCCTTCGGGGAATCCACACGGTAATCAACGCCGAAGCCGCTCTTTCTGGTGTAGAAGGCGGGCAGCTCGTCGGTGCCGTAGCCGATCACGGGCACACCGTGGGTCTCAAGATATTCAAGCGTGAGGCCAAGGTCAAGAATGGACTTTGCGCCTGCGCACACGACCATGACGGGGGTCTGCGCCAGCTCCTCAAGGTCTGCGGATATGTCCATGGTCTCGGTCGCTCCGCGGTGCACGCCGCCGATGCCGCCGGTGGCAAATATTTTTATTCCGGCCATGTGGGCGATTATCATAGTGGTGGTGACGGTAGTCGCGCCGTCCGCTCCGCGTGCGACAAGTGCGGGGAGATCGCGGCGGCTTGCCTTGGCGACGCCGCGTCCGGTCTTGCCGAGGTACTCTATCTCTTCATGGCTCAGGCCCGCCTTGAGACGGCCGCCGATGATGGCAATGGTCGCGGGAACTGCGCCGTTGTCGCGTATGGTCTGCTCGACGAGAAGTGCGGTCTCAACGTTCTTGGGGTAGGGCATGCCGTGGGAGATGATGGTGCTCTCCAGCGCGACGACCGGGCGGCCCTCGTCAAGAGCCTTCTTTACTTCGGGGGAAATGTCAAGATACTTGTTCATGTGTTTGCTCCTTTACCGATATTTTTATCAAAAAGCGTACATGCTGCCGTAAAAGCGATGCTACGGCTCACAGTCGGCGCGCCGGGGCGGCGCTCATGCTGCCGTGAAATATTATGATACCAGAAAAGAAGGTATAATGCAATACCCTGCTGCGCAAGCCGCAGCAGGGTATAAGGATGTTTATCTTGAGCCCTTGTCGTAGGGGATGCCCTCGGCCTTCGGAGCGCGGGAGGATTTGGAGGTGAAAGCAAGGACGATGATGGTGATGAGATAGGGCAGCATGCGGTAGAAGTGCGGGCTGATGCCGATATTTGCAAGGGCATAGACCCCGTCGCCGTTGATATCAAGGCTCGCGTAGGAGGCTGCGATGCACTTGAACAGGCCGAAGAGGATGGACGCGCCTGCGATGTTGAGGGGCTTCCAGTTGCCGAAAATCATAACAGCCAGAGCGAGGAAGCCGAAGCCGGCCACATCGCCGTTCGCTGTGCAGTTTGCAGTGGTGAGTGCATACACAAAGCCGCCCATACCGGCGAGCGCGCCGCCGATCGTCACGCCGGCATAGCGCATCTTATAGACGTTGATGCCGAGAGAGTCGGCCGCCTGGGGATTTTCGCCGCAGGCACGCAGACGCAGACCGAACTTCGTCTTATAAAGAATGATTGACAGGACTATGAACAGGATGATGCATACATAAGTCGCAAGGTAGACCTTGTGCAGCAGGGTGTTGCCGAGGAAACCGAGGTCGGCGTTCTTTTCAAAGCCGAGTGTGGTTTTTTTTATCATAAACCAGCTTGCGGCGTCACCCTCCTGCATCTGGAGGGTGTTCTGGTTTGCGATGATGCGCACGAAGAACAGGACGAGTGCCGGAGCGAGCAGGTTCAGCGCCGTGCCGCCGATGGTCTGGTCGGCGCGGAGGTTGATGGACGCGAAAGACAGCAGCAGCGAGAACACCGCGCCCATGACGGCGGCGGCGAGCATCGCGAGAAATTCATAGCCCTGCATGGCTGCCCAGTTCTTCGCGGCCTTGGCGGCAAGAACGGCCTCGCTCGACTGGAGAAGGCGGACTGCCAGAACGCCGATGAACGCGCCGAAAATCATTATACCTTCAAGGGCGAGGTTGATGATACCGCTTCGCTCGGAGAACACACCGGCGAGCGCGACAATCATCAGGGGAACCGCGAAAAGCATGGTCTGTTGGATAAGGAATGTCATGCTTCGTCGCCTCCTTTCTCAGTGTCTGCGCTGTCCGTCTGTTCGGCAGTGGCTGCACCTTCCGTTTCTGCCTCGGCGGAGCGCTTCTTTTTCGGAGCGATTATCATGCGAATAACGAGAGCGAACGCGCTGAGGTAAACGATCGCGGCGATGATAACATCGGTTATGTACTCGTTATACGCGGTGAGATTCGTGAGCTGAAGACCGATGATATCGAGCATCGACATGAAAATCGCGGTGAAGATGACGGCGATGGGGTTGTTGACCGCGAGCAGCGCAACGGGGATGCCGTTGAAGCCCGTCGCGGGCAGGGACTGATAGGTACTCCAGAAAAACTCCGTGTTGCCGGAGAGATAGTAGAGCGCAGCGCCGCCGCCGGCCATGCTGCCGGCAATTGCCATAGAGAGAACGATATTGCGCTTGTCTTTGATACCGGCGTAGCGCGCGGCGTGGCGGTTGGAGCCGCAGGCCTTGAGCTGGTAGCCGAGGGTGGTCTTGTTGATGAGGATGTACATGACTATCGCGAAGAGGATCGCGACAAGGATACCGGCGTTTACCTGAGAGCCGGGGAAGAGCTTGTCGAGGCCGAGCTTCGCCGTGGCGACGCCGTTATAGGTCGTCTTATAGATATAGCCGGACTTCGTGCCCTCGACCATGTTCTTGAAATTGCTGATATCGAAGAGCCATGTGACGAGGTTTGCCGCGACCCAGTTTGTCATGATGCAGGCGAGAACCTCGTTTATATTAAGGAATGCTTTGAGCAGACCCGGGATTGCGCCCCAGAGCGCACCGGCGAGCATGCCGCCGAGGAAAGCGATGAGCCAGACGAGGAACGCGCCCATAGTCTCGGTCGGGAGACTGAGAGCGAGCATCAGGGATACCATCGTGCCCATGAGGTACTGACCGGGAGCGCCGATATTGAACAGACCCGTCTTGTATGCGACGGCGATGGAAAGACCGGTCATGATGAGCGGGGTCGCGCGGAAGAGCATATTGCCGACGCTCGTGGGATTGAAGCCCCAGCTCAGCACGCCGGAGGCGTCACGGCCGGTGCTGAATATACCGGCGAAGATAAGGCGGATGCCCTCCCAAGCGCCCTTGGTGGAAATGCTCTTGCTCGTTAGGCCGACGATGAGGATGACAAGGCTGCCGACGACCAGACCGATAAGAATGGACAGCAGCGACGCGACGACCTTCTGCGTGGAATCCTTCGCGTAGAACGCGGACAGCTTTTCTTTCATACCGCTTCACCCTCCTCGTCCGCGCGCTTGGCACCGGCCATGTAAAGGCCGAGCTCCTGCACTGTGATTTTCTTCGGGTCAAATTCTCCGACGATCTTGCCCTCGTACATAACAAGGATGCGGTCGGACAGGCTCATAACCTCATCCAGCTCAAGGCTGACAAGCAGGATGGCCTTGCCCTTGTCGCGCTCGGAGACAAGCTGGCTGTGTATGTACTCGATTGCGCCGACGTCAAGGCCGCGGGTCGGCTGGACGGCGACGATAAGGGGCTTGTCGCGGTCGATCTCGCGGGCGATGATGGCTTTTTGCTGGTTGCCGCCGGACATGCTGCGCGCGACGGTGACCGCGCCCTGACCGGAGCGGACGTCGAACTTATCGATAAGCTCATCAGCGTACTCGCGCACGGCGGCGTTGTTTATGAAGCCGGCCTTTTCAAACTGCGGCTCCTGAAAGCGCTGGAGGACCATGTTCTGCTCCAGCGTAAAGTCGAGCACGAGGCCGTATTTATGGCGATCCTCAGGGATGTGCGACATGTTTTTGCCTCGGTGGGCGATGGAAGTATGGGTGATGTCCTCGCCACAGAGCGTGACCTTGCCGCCGGAGGACTTATCAAGCCCGGTAAGGCCGTATATAAGCTCGGACTGGCCGTTGCCGTCGATACCGGCGACGCAGACGATCTCGCCCTTGCGCACGGAGAAGCTGACATCGTCCACAGCGTTGCGCTTGTGAATGCGGGAGGGCACGCTGAAATGCTCGACAAGGAGGACTTCGTCCGTGGGCTTTGCCTCGTCTTTCACGACCTCGAGCTGGACGGGACGGCCGACCATCATGTTCGACAGCTCCTGCTTGTTGGTCTCGCTGGTGTTGACGGTGCCGACATACTTGCCTTTGCGCAGGACGGTGACGCGGTCGGAGACCTCCATAATCTCATTGAGCTTGTGGGAGATGAAGAGGATGCTCTTGCCCTCCTTAGCAAACTCGCGCATGGTGGCCATAAGCTCGTCTATCTCCTGCGGGGTGAGGACGGCGGTAGGCTCGTCAAAAATCAGTATCTCGTTATCGCGGTAGAGCATTTTGAGGATCTCAACACGCTGCTGCATGCCGACAGTGATGTCCTCGACCTTTGCGTCGAGGTCGACATGCAGACCATATTTCTCGCTCAGCGCCTGTACCTTGGCGCGTGCTTCCTTCTTCTGGATGAAGCCGAGTTTCGTCGTCTCCGCGCCGAGGATGATGTTATCAAGGACTGTGAATACCTCGACTAGCTTGAAGTGCTGGTGTACCATGCCGATCTTAAGCGCGGTCGCGTCGTTGGGGTCGTTTATCTCGACCTTCACGCCGTTCTTGCGTATCTCGCCCGCCTCCGGCTGGTACAGACCGAAGAGAACGCTCATGAGAGTGGACTTGCCTGCGCCGTTTTCACCGAGCAACGCGTGAATCTCACCCTTTTTGAGCTGTAGGGTAATGTCGTCATTGGCTTTTATACCGGGGAATTCCTTGGTAATATGCAACATTTCTATTACATATTCCGGGGATTTTTCCATTCTGCCACCTGCTTTCCTGTTATCATCGTGTCCGTATAAAAAACGTCTATTTTATATTATAACGTCAATAAGAGCAAATTGCAAGAAATTACCCCAAAAAGTGCAAAAAAGAAGAGGGCATATGCCCTCTTCTTTAGTGCTTAGTATGTAATCAGATGATGTTGAGAGTGAGGTTGCTCCAATCCTGCTCGAGGTTTGCCTCATAGTCAGCATCAATGGTGAGCTCGCCGGAAGCGACCTTCTGGAACAGGTCTTCGTACTCTTCAACAGTGTAGTTGGTCATACTCCAAGTTGCGGTGGGCAGACCGACTGCGTTCTCATTGACGCCCAGAGAGGTGGCCTTGCCGCCGATCTCGGACCAAGTGCCGTCATAGACCTTTGCGATAGCCCACTTGGTAGCGTCTGCAAGACCCTTCATAGCGGAGGTGACAACAGTGTCAGACTCAAAGGACTGGTCAACGTCAACACCGACAACAGCTGCATCGTTAGCGGAAGCGGCTGCTGCAACGGACTGGAACATGGAACCGCCGCAGGCGAAGATGATCTCGGTGCCGGTCTCATACCAGCCGGAAGCCATTGCCTGGAGTTCCTGAGAAGCAGAGAAAGATGCGCCGTACTCCCAAGAGTAGTTGACTTCGACATTGACGCCCATCTCAGCAGCTGCTGCATTTGCGCCCTCGACGAAGCCGTAGCCGTAACGGCAGCATGCCGGGTTGGTGCCGCCACCGCCGCCGGTGAAGCCGAGCTTGGTGTAGCCTTCCTTAACAACAGCGTAACCGGCGAAGTAGCCGCACTGCTCTTCCTTGAAGGCGATGCCTGCGATGTTGTCAAGACCGTCAAATGCCCAGCCGTCGATGAAGATGAAGTCAACATCGGTGAACTCAGCAGCAGCCTTTGCAAGAGCGTTGCCCTGCATGAAGCCTGCGCAGACAACGACCTTTGCGCCGCCGTCAACAGCTGCCTTCATTGCATCGTAACGGTCGTCATCAGTTGCCTGATCGCCGTTTGCGGGCTGATAGTACTTGTAGCTCAGGCCGTTCTCGGCAGCGTAGAGCTTAACGCCGTCGAAAGTGCCCTGGTTGAAGGACTTGTCCTTCAACTGGCCGACGTCGGTGACGAAAGCGAGCTCATACTTACCGTCTTCGGAAGTCATGTTGTCGTCGATATCGTCAGCGGAAAGGGCAGCGGGAGCCTCAGTAGCGGGGGCTTCGGTAGCCTCTTCTGCGGGAGCCTCAGCTGCTGCATCGGCAGCGGGAGCCTCGGTCGCTACGGGAGCAGCGGACTGGCCGCAGGCGCACAGCGCAAAGACCATGCACAGTGCGAGAACAAGTGCGAGAATCTTTTTCATGATTTTTCCTCCATTAAATTTTTAGACGTTTGTCTTATGTATGGGCAGAGCCCGTACTGCTCAGATTATAGCAGATGCTACCTGTCAAAGCAAGGGAAATCTGCTTCATACAGGCAAAAATTCAAAACTTTTTCACAGTCCGGCGCCCGGATGTGCACCCTGTTCGCACACAAGCGCAAACAAAAGAGCCCGGGACGTCATGCGTCCCGGGCAGATCCTCAAAATGTGCCGGCAACTGTTACAGCTCCGCCATCTTGACCGCGGTGTCGAGCGCGATCTCCATCATCTGGCGGAAGGAGGTCTGACGCTCCTCGGCGGTGAGAGAGTCGCTGCGGTAGAGATGATCGGATATAGTGCAGATGCACAGCGCGCGCTTGCCGAGATATGCGGCGTTGGCATACAGCGATGCGGCCTCCATTTCAACCGCGAGCACGCCCATGTCGCGCCATTTGCCGTTCCTGTCGCATCCTGCCGGAGAATAGAAATTATCCGACGAGAGGATGTTGCCGACCTTGAGGTCAACGCCGTGCTCCTTTGCGGCCTCGACGCTTTTCGACAGAAGCGTGAAATCCGCTATCGGGGCAAAGGTGCCGCCGAGATCAAAGTTGCTTATATAAGAGGACGTGGTGCACGCGCCCTGACCGGCTACGATGTCCATGAGCTTCAGCTCATCCTGCAGCGCGCCGGCGGAGCCGATGCGGATGATATTGTCCACATCATACTCGCTGAAAAGCTCCCAGCTGTAAATACCGATAGCCGGCATGCCCATGCCGGAGGCCATAACGGTCACGGGGACGCCCTTCCATGTGCCGGTATGTCCCTGCACGCCGCGCACGTTATTGACGAGCACCGGATCCGTCAGAAAATCCTCGGCAATGAATTTTGCACGCAGCGGGTCGCCGGGCATAAGCACCGTCTTTGCGATCTCGCCCTTTTTTGCGTTTATATGAGGGGTTGGAATAGACATGTGTTTTTCCTCCGTTCATCTGTTTTTTATTTGCTCAGATTATATCGGAAAAAACCTAAAAAGTCAAATTGAAACGCAGCGCGATATGTGTTATTATTAGTCGGATAGGATCGAATACTCGAATACGGGAGGGCCTGAGCTTATGAGCGACGTTATGATCGTCGGTATCGCCGGAGGCACCGGCAGCGGCAAAACCACCATCACAAGAAAGCTGATGCAGCGCTTTGCGGGGAACGTCTCCGTTATAAACCACGACAACTATTACAAGGCTCACCACGACATGCCGTATGAGCAGCGCACCCGGCTCAACTACGACCACCCGGACGCTTTCGACACGGACATGCTGGTCGAGGCTCTGCGGGAGCTGAAGAAGGGCCATGCCGTAAAATGCCCGGTGTACGACTACTCCATCCACGACCGCACCGACAGGACCATCACCGTACAGCCGGCAAAGGTCATCATCGTCGAGGGCATACTTATTTTCCAGAGTCCCGAGCTCTGCGATCAGATGGACATCAAGATATATGTCGACACTGACGCCGACGTGCGCATACTCCGCCGCATCATCCGCGACGTGCGCGACCGCGGCCGCAGCCTTGACAGCGTGATAGACCAGTATCTCACCACCGTCAAGCCCATGCATGAGCAGTTCGTCGAGCCGTCGAAGCGGCGCGCGGACATAATAATCCCGGAGGGCGGGCACAATCAGGTCGCGCTCGAGATGGTGATGGAGCGCGTGCGCGCGCATCTGGAGCGGTGATTCGTTCCGCGCGGCCGGCGCCGGCGCGCGCGGTATATCGGACAGATAAGGAGACTTTATGGCAAAACTGTACTTCAAATACGGCGCAATGGGCTCATCCAAGTCCGCGCAGGCGCTGATAACCAAATTCAACTATGAGGAGCTGGGCATGACCGTCTGGCTCATAAAGCCCAGCATCGACACCCGCGACGGCGCGGACATCGTAAAAAGCCGCATCGGCCTGCAGTGCCGCGCACAGATAATCACGCCCGAGCAGAACATCGTGGACGAGTACCACAGCGCCGGGAAGCACGACGTCATAATCGCCGACGAGGCGCAGTTTTTCACGCCCGAGCAGATCGGCCAGCTGCGCGCGCTTGTGGATGAGGAGGATCTTCCCGTGCTGTGCTTCGGCCTGCGCACGGATTTTCTGACGCATCTCTTTCCCGGCTCTCAGCGGCTCATGGAGCTGGCCGACTCTCTTACAGAGATCAAGACGGTGTGCGCCTGCGGCCGCAAGGCCACGGTAAACGCAAGGCTCGACGCCTCCGGCCGTATTCTCACGCAGGGCAGCCAGGTGTTCCTCGGCGGGAACGACAGCTATGTGGCGATGTGCCACAAGTGCTGGAAGGAGAAGATCAAGGCTCAGGGCGGCTGACCGACTGTCCGCATAAAAATCTGAACTTTCAAAAAAGTTCAGATTTTTTCTTATTGGACGTGAAAGACACCCCTCCTGGGTTTTTTTCACCGTATCTTCCTTCCCGCAGCTTCTGCTGCATACGGGTTCTTTGACATGCTCCGCTCCCGCAGCCCAACGGCTGCGGGAGCTTTTTCACTGCGAAAAAGCATATTCTCTCCCCGGCGGGGACGGAAATGGCGCGCAGCGCTCAGACGAGCGGCTTCACCGTCTCGCGGGCTATGCGCATGAATTCCGAGAGCATATTGAGCTGATAGTTTTTCTTCATATACGCAAAGCGTATCTGCTGGTCGGTGAGGTTCGGGAATTTCAGCACCAGCATATTTTCAAGCTGCCGGTCCGTCCGCAGCGCGTGCAGCAGCATGTCGGAGCAGAAGCACGCGCCGACGCTGCGCTCGCACAGCGCGAGCAGCGTGTCCAGACTGCTCGAATACGCTCTGACGCGCACCGAGAGCCCGGCGCGGCGCAGCGCCTCCATTGCGACGCGCCCCGCAATACTGCTCGAATCGTCCATGACGAACGGACAGTCGCGCAGGATGGCGAGATTCCCCTTTCTTATCTCCTCCCGGCAGCTCTCCGCGTCAATACCGCACTGATCCAGCAGCACCCGCGGAATGACCAGCGCGACGCCCTCGATGTAAAAATCCCTCAGCTCAAGCATCGGAACGGAGGCCGGGAAGTTTGATATGGCAATATCTATCTCTCCGTAAAGCGCGGCGCGGTGGAGCTTGTCGTTCGACTCCTCAATGAGCATTATGGAGACATTCGGATACTCCCGCTGAAAGGCGGTTATAACGTCCGGCATCAGCACGCGGCTGCGCCCCACGGCGATGCCGACACGGATCTCTCCGCGCGCTTCATCAGCTATGCCCCACATCTCCTGCCGCAGCTCGCTGTACTCCTTCTGTATCTTCTCGGAGCGGCGCAGGAACACGCGCCCCGCATAAGTCAGCTCCAGCGGGACGCGGCGCACCACAAGCTGCGTTCCGAACTCCTCCTCCAGTGCGGCAATATGCGCGCTCAGCGACTGCTGAGTTATGTGCAGCGCCTCCGCCGCGCGGGTGAAGCTGCGCTCTCTTGCGAGTACGATGAAATACTCCGTTGACTGCATGTTCATGTGTGCTTGTCTCCAGTTACAGTTTTTAGCTGTATTATATATTGATAATAACAGTTTTACAAGCATAAGTTTAAGTATTATACTTGCGGCGAAAGCAAAGGACAGCTTTCATGTTTTTTTGAATTCCATAAGGCGTCCGACCTCTCTCTACAGGACGCCGTCAGGCCGCCCAAGCCTGACATTCTCCTTAAAAAAGACCACAGCCCGCCTCCGCGGGCTGTGATCTTTTTTGCGCCGTTCCCGGTTTACATGCAAACGAGTACAAAAGCGGGGTAAACGTTCACAATTTGTATAAATAAAACAAAGCATTTTACATTTCTGCAACATATCTTTGCTTAAATCCGAAACATCTTTCTGTTATTCTATACCCGCAAGCAAGAGTTGAACTTTTTCATTTTGTCCTCTTTCCATATAAGAACGAAGCGTCTGCCGGCGCTTCGTTTTTATTGTTTCCGGCCGCTTGCTTTTCCGCCGGCAATGGATTACAATGCTCGAAAAGGCTTCGGGAGGTAAAATAATGGCGGAATACCGGCATATACAGCGCGAGTTCGGCCCGGTCTGGGACCCGGACTCCGAAATTCTCATTCTCGGCAGCTTTCCGTCCGTCAAATCCCGGGAGGCCGGCTTCTTTTACGGGCATCCGCAGAACCGTTTCTGGCCGCTTTTGGCAAAGGTGCTGGACAGTCCCATTCCGCAGAGCATCGAGGAAAAGAAGGCTCTGCTGCTTTCTCACCATGTCGCGCTATGGGACGTGCTCGATTCCTGCGACATCATCGGTTCGAGCGACAGCAGCATCAGGAACGCCGTTCCCGTCGACATCATGGCCGTGCTGCGCTCCTCCGGCATACGCCGCATCTACTGCAACGGCGGCACGGCATACCGCCTTTTCATGAAATATCTTGCGCCCGTATGCGGGCTCAGCGCGGTCAGGCTCCCGTCGACAAGCCCCGCCAACGCCGCATGGCCGCTCGACCGGCTATACGGCGAGTGGAAGCAAATAGCATCAGAAGAAGCTTGGGCCGTTCCGCTCCCGCCGCAGGACAAAACCGTGTCCGTATGAGCGTCCTTATAAATCGAAGATATTCTGAAAAAGCGCCGGAGGTATGTCTCTCCGGCGCTTTTCGTATTGCGGTCATGCTTTCCTCTTTTTCGGCTTCGGCATTGGGGTAAGTTCCATAAGCCGCGGCATGAGCTTTTCCAGCAGTTCTGTGTTCTCCACATCCAGCATATAGTGCTCCTTTGCGCCATCATACGGGAATCCGCGCGGCGCATCGCTCATCAATTCTGCGAGCTCCGGCAGCTCCTTTACAAAGGCGGTGTTGTCGCACACGCTCAGCACGGCTTTACCGTCGATATACACCATATACTCTCCGAACATCTTCCGGCTGCTCACCGTGCCGAACGGCTCCATATGCTCGCAGACGAAATCCGCGTATTCTTTTGAAGTTGCCATACATTCTCCCTTTCTGACCGGTCTATTTTCTTTTCTGTATAAGACTCACGGCTGCCATCACCGCCGCGTACAGCACGCCGCCGATCGCCCAGATAAACCAGCTGTACTGCGCCTGCATGTTGCCCATCGGGCCGAAGGTGTAGAACAGGAATATTGCCGTCACGGTGAGCCAGTATATGAGCGTCACCGCGCTGCGTACGCCCCTTTTCGATTTCTCGCTGCGCGTATAGTCGCCCTCTTCAAGGAGCTTGTTCAGCGCGTTCTTATATGTCCCGACGAAAACGAACATGCCCGCGGCTATACCCACAAGAAACAGCAGCACGCACACCGCCGCGACGCACATTATATCCGGTGCGCCCATGCCGCCGGCGGCGATGATAGGCACGGCGGAGAGGATGCACAGCACCGTCGCAATGATATTCATGCGGGTATATGTATCATTATACTCGTTTCTGCGCTCGCGCACCATTCCGCTGACCCCGTACTCCGTTTCAAAGGCCTCGTCCTCCAGAAATTCAAACTCCTTCACATGCGCGCCGCAGGTGATAAATATCGCCACGGCGGCAGCTACGAGCACGAGTATCACGGACACGCCTATCCCTACGGCAGCCTCTTCGCTGATGCCGAAGCGGGATACCTCGCTCATCGCCGTCAGCATCAGCAGCACGGCCGGCGAGATAACGCACATGAACACTGCAAGCGCAAGCTTCGGCGCGTCGTTCTTTCTCTTTGCGATAAAGCTTGAAGCCTCCTCCATCGTCACGCGCCGCAGCGGCGGCTCCGTCTCGGTCTGCACCTCCGGGACAGGATATTCCGGTTCGCCGAGCTCATCCTTCAGAAGATAATCTGTTGAAATTCCGAAGAGCCTGCTCATCTGAAGTATGCGGTCTATATCCGGGACGGACTGCGCGCCCTCCCACTTGGACACAGACTGCCGCGATACGCCCAGCTGCGCCGCGAGTTCCTCCTGCGACCAGCCCGCCTTTTTTCTAAGCATGATTATTTTGTCTGCCAATATCATTTTTGCGTCCTCCGTTTGCTTTTGATGGCCGGATCATACCATCTACAGCGGTTGCATACCAGAAAGACGGCCGTCAAATCTGTCAACCGCCGGTTGCGGAATGCATTTTTCTCCGTAAAATCAGCATTATTTTATACACCGGGCCGGTCTCTGTCAAGGCGGGCGGCTCTTACAGCAAAAAACGAGAGTGCAGATGCACTCTCGTTTTTATTTGGTTTATTTGATCGTTCTGCAGTCAGATCAGATCTTCATGCAGACGTCCCATGCGCGCCAGATAACGGTACGCAGGTTGCC